>JBGSBI010000090.1:0-501 GCA_041730685.1 Aliarcobacter sp. | reverse complement strand
ATATCTACGCATTTCACTGCTACACGCGGAATTCCATCCCCCTCTACCGTACTCTAGCTCTACAGTCACAAATGCAGTTCCCAGGTTGAGCCCGGGGATTTCACATCTGTCTTATAGAACCGCCTGCGCACGCTTTACGCCCAGTAATTCCGATTAACGCTTGCACCCTACGTATTACCGCGGCTGCTGGCACGTAGTTAGCCGGTGCTTATTCTTACGGTACCGTCATGAGCCCCTAGTATTAATAGAAACCTTTTCGTTCCGTACAAAAGCAGTTTACAACCCGAGGGCCTTCATCCTGCACGCGGAATGGCTGGATCAGACTTTCGTCCATTGTCCAAAATTCCCCACTGCTGCCTCCCGTAGGAGTCTGGACCGTGTCTCAGTTCCAGTGTGGCTGGTCGTCCTCTCAGACCAGCTACAGATCGTCGGCTTGGTGGGCCTTTACCCCACCAACTACCTAATCTGACATCGGCCGCTCCAATCGCGCGAGGCCCTTGC
>JBGSBI010000089.1:0-509 GCA_041730685.1 Aliarcobacter sp. | reverse complement strand
CCGATAAGCCGGGTTCTGTCGAGCGGACCAGTCCTGAGACCAGCCCACCGGGCAATCATTCCTCTGGTCGTCGCGTTGCCGCGCCGCTCTAGCAGCCTACCCGGGGACTCCGCGAGCAGCGTCATCGTCCCCCTATTTGGCCTTGCCCCGGATGGGGTTTGCCGTGCCGTTGCTGTTGCCAACACCGCGGTGGGCTCTTACCCCGCCGTTTCACCCTTACCTGATCCGCCGGATCCGGCTTGCGCCGCATCCGCCCGGCCATCGGCGGTCTGCTCTCTGTTGCACTTTCCGTCGCTTTAACCCGAAGGCTATGGCGCCCGGCCGTTAGCCGGCATCCTGCCCTATGGGGCCCGGACTTTCCTCGATGCCCAAAGACACCGCGATTGCCTAGCGAACTTCCCACCCGGCAGTATAACCGGCCGCAAGCCACTGCGCCCAGGCAATTGCAGGCCAGTTATCAGTCACGCATTTCCGGGACACGCGCAAGCACCTCATCCACGATACAGTCG
>JBGSBI010000088.1:0-511 GCA_041730685.1 Aliarcobacter sp. | reverse complement strand
GGCGTTTCCAGTTGGCACTGGAAGTGTTGCAGCGCTTGCAAGTGGCGCGCACCACGGATGAGCACGGCGCGAGCTTGAGCACCTTGTGTGAAGACTTGGCGCTCGACCCCCTGCAACTAGAAGACGTGCTGGCGACCTTGGTGGATCTTGATTGGATTGCACGATTGAGCGAGTCAGTGGATGCGCGTCAAACCCATGTGCAAGAGGCTCGCTATGTCATGCTGGCTGACCCACACCGCACCCCATTGGCGCCTTTGATGGAGCGCTTGCTATTGGTGCGCAGCCCTGAGGCTGAAGGGCTGTGGATGAAGTGGCAGGACCTGCGTTTGCGCGATGTGCTTTAAGCGTTGACGCCTAGGAAAGCTTTGAGCGCATCCAGGGTCTCCTCTGGCGATTCACTCATTTGGTGATGCCCCATCGGGACCTTCGCCACCGTGAAGGTTTTGTTATGGGCTTTGGCTTGGTCAATCAAGCTCTTCGCTGCACGTGGTGGTGTCATCTGGTCGCTTTC
>JBGSBI010000087.1:0-522 GCA_041730685.1 Aliarcobacter sp. | reverse complement strand
TGGAGTACCTGGGCAAGCGGAGTGGATGCATCTGGGGTTAGGCTTTGCGGTTTCGGGGGTGACGGCCTATTTCGTGGTGAGGTGGTTGCTGGGCTATGTACGGAGCAGGACGTTCAGCCCCTTTGGATGGTATCGGATTGGTCTGGGGTTGGTCTGGTTGGTGGTAGTTAAATAGTTCTATTCTTTCATGCCTTGACCGATGGGCGACGCCCTCCTTGGCTCAGTCTCGGCAAGCTCGCTGAGCTTCGAAGGGCTTGATCTGGAAGTGACTATTCCTTCATGCCTTGACCGATGGGTGACGCGTAGCCGGTGAGCTCGGTGTAGCCGCGACCCGAGAGAGGTTTCCCGTTCCTTGTCCCAGTGAAGCGGCAGGCGCCTTCCCAGTAGCGAATGTTGGAGGTGCGTTTGAGGCGGAGTTCTTGATCGAGGAGGAGGGGCTGAACTTCTCCTGTAATTTGGAGTGAGGGGATGGAGATTTTCCAGCCAGAAGGGTAGGTGGCGCCGCTGGCGGTTTTCCACTCG
>JBGSBI010000086.1:0-522 GCA_041730685.1 Aliarcobacter sp. | reverse complement strand
CTAACATTAAGCGATTTATAATTTTCGTTACAAAAGATTCACACTTGCGAAATATCCTAAAGGGACCAAATTATAAATGTGGACGTTAAAGAAGCCTCACACTTCTCGCTCGACCCTAAGTCGGTCTTTAAGAATTCCGCTTTGTATCGTGAGTTTTTGTTGGAGCGGGAAGAGATTTTAAAACACAAGTGGCACCTGAGCGAACAGGCGGGCCACGATGTGGGTTTTGAAAAAGGGCTACTGGATTGGATCGTGAAGCATAGGGTTGCTTGGAGGGCAAATAGGGAAAAAGAGCTCGCGAAGGAAAAAGAGATTTGCTAGTTTCTAAATGACGCATGACGCGTCCTTTAACGGGAACCTGTGAGTTCCTCAAGGAGGCGAGTATGGTGGGAAAACAGTTAATGGATGGAGAGACTGTACGCCGAGCTGTTCGGCGGATAGCACATGAATTTGCTGAACGTCACCCCCAAGGAAATATTGTTTTAGTTGGAATCCAAACACGCGGAGTGCCGTTAGCTCATC
>JBGSBI010000085.1:0-531 GCA_041730685.1 Aliarcobacter sp. | reverse complement strand
GTGGCGTAAAGGGTGCGTAGGTGGCGTGGTAAGTCAGATGTGAAAGCCCGGGGCTCAACCTCGGAATTGCATCCGATACTGCCATGCTAGAGTACTGAAGAGGTGACTAGAATTCTCGGTGTAGCAGTGAAATGCGTAGATATCGAGAGGAATACCAACGGCGAAGGCAGGTCACTGGGCAGTTACTGACACTGAGGCACGAAGGCCAGGGGAGCAAACGGGATTAGATACCCCGGTAGTCCTGGCAGTAAACGGTGCACGTTTGGTGTGGGCGGAATCGACCCCGTCCGTGCCGGAGCTAACGCGTTAAACGTGCCGCCTGGGAAGTACGGTCGCAAGATTAAAACTCAAAGAAATTGACGGGGACCCGCACAAGCGGTGGAGTATGTGGCTTAATTCGATGCAACGCGAAGAACCTTACCAAGGCTTGACATGCATCTCTAAACACGTGAAAGCGTGTGACCCTTCGGGGAATTTGCACAGGTGCTGCATGGCCGTCGTCAGCTCGTGTCGTGAGATGTTGGGTTAAGT
>JBGSBI010000084.1:0-532 GCA_041730685.1 Aliarcobacter sp. | reverse complement strand
CTCGCCGCTTGCACTTGGCTCAAGCCCGCCAACTCTTGCATGCCCGAAGCGCCCGGGATCAGCTTGATGCCTTGGCGGGTGGTGATCATGATTTCTGGCAAGGTCTTTTGGCCGGCCAAAAAGTGGCCCAAGTTGTACTCGGCGCGGGCGCCAAGAGCAATTTGCGCGTTGGCCAAACCAAGGTCGGCGTCAAACAACATGACGCTGAAGCCCATTTGGCGCAAGGCCACCGCCAAGTTGATGGAGGTGGTGGTTTTGCCCACCCCGCCCTTGCCGCTGGCGATGCCGATGATTTCAGTTTTACGGTGCTTACTCATGGGTCAGGCCTGTGGTTTCGGGTTTAAAGCGGGCGGCAATTTGAGCCAGTTTAGAACTGGCCAAGTCGTTCAAGGCGGCGTTGCGGGCGGCATGGGGGTGGTCTTCCACCTCTGGCAGCGGCAGGTTGTCCAAGGCGCGTTTGACCAAATCAAAATACTCTACCACCTTAGCTAGTAGGGTGGTTTGTTTCTTTAGAAATTACGCCATCTGTGAT
>JBGSBI010000082.1:0-535 GCA_041730685.1 Aliarcobacter sp. | reverse complement strand
CTGGTTCGTTGTGTTGATATGAAAAACGATTCCAAGGACAAACGGCTTGGCAAATATCACAACCATACATCCAGTTGTCCATTTTACCTTTAAATTCATTCGACCAATCTCGGCACCGGCCTTCGCGCCTCCGCCATGCTTCACCTGCCCGGACTCGTCCTCAGCGACCAGATCGGCCAGGTCCTCCAAGCGGTTAACAAAATTGGCCTCGCCGTCCGCGGCCTCTACGGCGAAGGCACCGAATCCCTTGGAAATCTCTACCAGATCTCCAACCAATCGACCCTCGGCGAAAGCGAGGAAACCATCATCCGCCGCCTCGAACGCGTGATCTTCCAAGTGTCGAGTCACGAGCAAAACGCCCGGGAAAAACTCCTCGAAGACGATCCCGAAATGGTCGCCGACAAGATCGGTCGCGCTTACGGCACTCTCCGCTACGCCCATATCATCGACTCCAAGGAAGCGCTCAACCACCTTTCCCTCCTTCGCCTCGGCGGCACGCTTGGGTTTTTCCCGCCAGCCACGGTCATGCTCTGCG
>JBGSBI010000081.1:0-537 GCA_041730685.1 Aliarcobacter sp. | reverse complement strand
GAAATACTGTGCGAAAATTAAAATATCTTTTCCTCGTTCTCTTAATGGAGATACTTCTATACTAAATTGATTAAAACGATGGTAAAGGTCTTCTCTAAATTTCCCTTGCTTTACAGCTTCAAGTAAATTTTCATTCGATGCAACAATAATTCTCACATCGATTGGAATTTCATTATTTCCACCAATTTTTTTTACTTTCTGTTCTTGTAAAACTCTTAATAATAGAGTTTGTGTATCGTAGGGCAAGTTGGCAACCTCATCCAGAAATAAAGTACCATTGTTTGCCGTCTCAAACAATCCTTCTTTACTATACAAAGCTCCTGTAAATGCTCCTTTTTCGTGACCGAAAAGTTCTGAGCCTGCTAAATCTTTAGATATAGCTCCACAATCTAATGCTACAAATGCTTGTTTAGCTCTTTTACTTTTTTCGTGAATTGTACGAGCTACTGATTCTTTTCCAGTACCAGTTTCACCGCTTATAATTACACTGTAAGGAGTAGGAGCCACCAAATCTATTTGAGCATATAAATCTTTCGC
>JBGSBI010000079.1:293-549 GCA_041730685.1 Aliarcobacter sp. | reverse complement strand
CTCTCGGCTTCCAAACCCGTCGTTCTGGCCAACGCGATGGCCCTGCCGCACCTGGTAGACGAAGGCATCAATGGTTACATGTTCACGCCGGGAGACCGGCAGGATCTGGCCAACAAGCTAGACCAGGTTCTTGCCTTGGATGGGCAGCGCCGTGCCAAGATGGGTGAAGCCGGGCACGAAAAGGTGAAGAACCACGCGCAGGAAAAGACAATGAACTCCTTCGAAGCCCTTTACCGCGGCCACGAAGTTTCCACCC
>JBGSBI010000079.1:0-283 GCA_041730685.1 Aliarcobacter sp. | reverse complement strand
GGTGTTTCGGCTAGTGATGCCCTAGAATATTTCGAGTGTGGTTACGCCGCTTCGGCGATGGGCCCATGTGGGGAGTTAGCTCAGTTGGTTAGAGCAGGGGACTCATAATCCCTTGGTCATGGGTTCAAGTCCCATACTCCCTACCAAACAAGATCGTCCAGCAGCTTATGCAAAAAAGCTGCTGGACGATTTTTCGTTCCGGGGTCTGGAAACTGGAAGAAGCCAGTTCCCGGCCCATTGCGCGGTGCCCACTTGCAACTCTCATGGCAGTCCAAGGAACAGG
>JBGSBI010000078.1:0-571 GCA_041730685.1 Aliarcobacter sp. | reverse complement strand
GGTGGAGGCGGCGGACGATCCCCACCCTTCCTCTGTTTCCCTTTCTCACTCGTCGATTCGGCTGTCGTCCCATCTGGTTTCTTGAAAGTGAAATGTACGCTCCCACCTGGCAGAATCTCGTAGTTCACCGAACCCTTTCTCCCATTTTGATTGTAATCCAACTGATACTTTTTCTTATCGGCCGAGATAACAAACCCCGTGATCTTTGCTCCCGGTAAAGGCTCACCTGCCTGTCGCACAGGATTAGCACTGGGTTGCGGTTCCACTTGTCCACCACCAATCGCTACCTCCCCATGGAACCCGCCGTTGATGTAAGGGTAACTTTTGCTCGCGTGATAGTGATACTCACCTGACGCATTCGTGTGACCGTGAAAGGAATCAAGTCCGTTCACCGTACCGCCATCCGGTTCCGCCAACCCATAAATCGGATACCCATCCAAGGCATATCCCAACGGCATGCTCGGACCCAACCGCTCCGCTAAGTGCCAAGGAGCCACATGGTAATGGTAATCGTCCGCCCGCCCCCAGGGGGGGGGGGGGGGGGGGGGGGGGGGGGGGGGGGGGGGGGGGG
>JBGSBI010000077.1:325-575 GCA_041730685.1 Aliarcobacter sp. | reverse complement strand
GCGGAAAACGCATCCCACTCTGAAGCCAAATTCCGGGACGCAGTTTCCGCAGAGCTATACATAAAAGAAAAGGACCCCTTTGCAGAGGTCCTAGTCAATTCAAGGTGGCGGGGAAGGGAATCGAACCCCTGACACGAGGATTTTCAGTCCTCTGCTCTACCAACTGAGCTACCCAGCCATTTGATGTGTGCCTTGTTTCAAGGCTTGATTAGTATAACCAAGGACGCGTTCCGGTCAACCGAGAATTTTA
>JBGSBI010000077.1:0-243 GCA_041730685.1 Aliarcobacter sp. | reverse complement strand
CACGGGCAAACTCACTTGGCGTCATCCCCTCGGCAGCCGCGCGTCGACGAATGGCCTCCTTCATTCCCAGAGGAATCTTGACCGACAGCGTTGCCGTCCCCTCACCTGAGAGCGGGGGCCGTCCACGCACGATTCCACCAACGGTGTGTTCGCCATCCGGAAACTCTCCGCGCTCGTACGACTCACACCACGCGTCAATCATTTCATCCGTTACAACCTGACCATTAGCGGCCGTATACGTCT
>JBGSBI010000076.1:0-589 GCA_041730685.1 Aliarcobacter sp. | reverse complement strand
AAAAATCAAACATCCGCATGTAAGCGCGTCCCGCAAGCGCCGAATGCAGGACATAGCAGAACCCTACTTCGTGATCGTCGCTCGGAGGAACCTCCTCGAATCCGAGCTAACCACATCCACACTGATTACTTTGCGAACGGTGTTCGGAGGCACGGGCGACAAATTAGTTGAATCCCCCACCGACACTCCGCTCGTGCTCCAGCTTCCGGCCAGATCCAGATCAGTAGTCGCCTCTCCACCAAGTGCGGTCAAGGGTAAGGTGGAATCATCCGTGCGAAAAACAACAACCAATCGCAATTTGGTCGGGTCGCTCGTGTCTTGCACCGGCAACGTGGCCTGCGTTGTAGCATTTCCACCAAACGCATAGTTCGCCAACCAGGTAAGCCCATTGGGAGCGAAGTCTGTCATAATCTTTCCTGGATAAGCATCCTCAAACGTGCTTCCCGCAGGATTAGCCGTCACACTCACGCTCGTCGTGGCCGTGTTGTAGTTAGCCCCATCAGTCGGGGTAAAGGTCACTGGATAGGAAGCAGTCGCGTTCACTACCGTGCTCGGCGTCGTCCAAGCAAACGTGCCCGCCACGGTCGCC
>JBGSBI010000075.1:280-600 GCA_041730685.1 Aliarcobacter sp. | reverse complement strand
CCGAGAATTCCCTCTACCCCTACCTCACTCTAGTTATTCAGTTTCCATGGCCTTTATGGAGTTGAGCTCCACGCTTTAACCACAGACTTGAATTACCACCTACGGACTCTTTACGCCCAATCATTCCGGATAACGCTTGCATCCTCTGTATTACCGCGGCTGCTGGCACAGAGTTAGCCGATGCTTATTCCTCAGGTACCGTCATTATCTTCCTTGAGAAAAGAGGTTTACGACCCAAGAGCCTTCCTCCCTCACGCGGTATTGCTCCGTCAGGCTTTCGCCCATTGCGGAAAATTCCCCACTGCTGCCTCCCGTAGGAG
>JBGSBI010000075.1:0-253 GCA_041730685.1 Aliarcobacter sp. | reverse complement strand
CATCCTGAGCCAGGATCAAACTCTCCATAATATATATAGAAAGCAGTCTTTGCTCTTTACATTCTTCTTCGTTTTTGATTCCACAACCGTGAAGTTGCTTCATCGATTTTATTTAACGAGGACTTTATGGTTTTATTCTTAAATTCTTTCAGACTATATAGTTTTCTAGGTTCAACCATGCTTAAAATTTGGCTCCCGCTGCGGCTTTGAGGCCGTTTTGTTTGCCTGTGTTTTTCAGCACAGAAGTATCAAT
>JBGSBI010000074.1:0-602 GCA_041730685.1 Aliarcobacter sp. | reverse complement strand
CAACTACCGTATCTTTCCAACGGTTTGCGGCTGTTCCGTGCGACACGACGCCGACGTTGAGAGCCAAAAAATCGACTAACCAACGGAAATCACGTGGTTATTCCAGGCACAGGGGTAACCCTCATAACCTGAAGGCCGCAGGTTCAAATCCTGCCCCCGCAACCAAAAAACTTCGTCTTATCAAAGACTTCAAAGCCGAGCAAAACGCTCGGCTTTTGTCATTCCAAATTCTTGTCAACACCTGGTCAACGTTTTAAGAGTCCCCCCTTCGCGGGCCAGACAATCGAGTCACTGCTGGCCAAGATCAGTCGGGCAGGTCGTCCCGGAACCGATCCATCTGATGCATCCGCTCGTGCAGGATCGTCACGATGCCGATGTCGCCGTTCGACAGCCGCCGCCAGTACACGAAATGATGCTCGTGCCGGAAGTAGAAGCCCTCGACGCCAAACTCTGCTGGGATCGGCCGCGACGCGACGCCGTGCCCCTCGATTTTGTCGAATGCTGCAAAGAGATCGGTGATGTAGCGATCAGCCTGTTCAGCGCCCCAACGGTCGCGCGTGTACCGGTAGATCTCGTCAAGCCGCAGCGCTGCAGCTTCCTGT
>JBGSBI010000073.1:0-619 GCA_041730685.1 Aliarcobacter sp. | reverse complement strand
AGGTCACTGGATAGGAAGCAGTCGCGTTCACTACCGTGCTCGGCGTCGTCCAAGCAAACGTGCCCGCCACGGTCGCCCCCGCCACGGTCGCCGTACCGCCACTCAAGATCGAACTACTCAACAGAGCCCCCACCCTAACCACCGAGGCGGTCGGAGCTACCGAAACCGTCGGAGTCGTCTTTGAAATCGGGTTTCCCGTCACAACCACCTGTCCAGTGCTCTGGTCAAAAGCGGCTGATTGCCCCAAGGCAAGATTCGCGTACGTTGCTGGAGAATATGTTCCATTTAACGCACCGGGAAGAACCACATAAGTTCCGGCCAAGACATTGTTGCTGAAGTAAATGCCAACTGTGTTGGAGCTTACGGTTGCAGTCAGGTTTGTTTTTACCACGATCAGATTGCCACCGGCCACAGTAGTGGTGCCATTCGTGTAGCTGAGTGTTCCAGATAGGGTAAGAGAGCCACTGTTGGTTTTGACTAATGAACCTTGGCCTGAGATCACGCCCGTTAATGTCATGTTGTTTGTTACAATACTGGTCAATAAACCATCCAAGGAGGTCACACTGTTGGTACCCGCATCAAAAACCCCCGACACCCCACTGGCGATCGATATGCTGTT
>JBGSBI010000072.1:225-643 GCA_041730685.1 Aliarcobacter sp. | reverse complement strand
CCCGTGTGAAAGTAGGTCATCGTCAGGCTATTACAGTGAAGACACCCCGTCATTCGGCGGGGTGTTTTTTTTAGCACTGTTTGCAGTTCTAAAAAAAGCAAAAATCTTTTGCTTGATTTGACAATACTTCAAAAAGTGTGTCATAATACAAGGCTTCGCTGATCACAGCCAAGCAAGCAAGGCAAAGTAAAAACTGCTTTGAGATCATTAAAAATTTACAGCCGATAAGCGTGGGCGTTTGAAGGCAATTGCCAAGTTCTTTAGAACTAAGTCTTAATTGACTTACAAACGCTCATGAAGTAAAAAAGATGTGAAATTCGTCAAAGAAAATCACGTCGATTCCAATTTATGAGTTGCTCGAAAGAGCGAAAAATATCAAGATCGAACTATAGAGTTTGATCCTGGCTCAGATTGAACG
>JBGSBI010000072.1:0-215 GCA_041730685.1 Aliarcobacter sp. | reverse complement strand
GCCTTACACATGCAAGTCGAACGGCAGCACGGGAGCAATCCTGGTGGCGAGTGGCGAACGGGTGAGTAATATATCGGAACGTGCCCAGTCGTGGGGGATAACGCAGCGAAAGCTGTGCTAATACCGCATACGATCTATGGATGAAAGCGGGGGATCGCAAGACCTCGCGCGATTGGAGCGGCCGATATCAGATTAGCTAGTTGGTGGGGTAAAAG
>JBGSBI010000071.1:0-663 GCA_041730685.1 Aliarcobacter sp. | reverse complement strand
CCTCGGCCTTAACGGTGATATTTGCTTGTGCTGAAGACGCTGGGTCTGTGTCTATCCCCCCCATGGTTGCGCGTGCTGATTCGATAAAAACAGACGGCGTATACCATTCATTTTCTCCGCTGTTGTGCGAAACGTGTACCAGCTTTAGCGCCTCCGACATACTCACAACACCATCCTTTAACTGCTCAAATTCCTTTTTTGGCATCCTAGCAAGCTGTTGAGATAAACTTGATATTCTTTTGGTGGCTCCATACTCCATAAGAGTTGGAGTGTGGTTCTCCTTTGTAACCGCACTTTTTCCAATGCCTTGAGCGCCCTTATTTTTAGGCGCTTCTGCAAGCAACTCCCCAAGTCTTCTCATTGACTCAAGCTCAATACTTCTAGCTAGCTGAACGGCCTCCTCTCCAAGCTGTTGGCGTTTGGCGTAAATTCTGGCCGCGGCTGCTACGTCCATAATCTTCTTAACTTCCTGCATCGACTTGGCCTCAACAAGCATCTGACTTGCTTGGCTAAGGCGTTGAATTACCGAATCTTTAATTGCTAATTGTTGTAACATTTTTTCTCCTTTGTTTTACCGACTACCACTGCCCAATCCCCCAGCGCACCCGATCCGCCTTGGCTCTTGCACACTCCTTGGCGTACTGCGCTGGCGTGTAAGTTGCG
>JBGSBI010000070.1:0-668 GCA_041730685.1 Aliarcobacter sp. | reverse complement strand
AGTACTCATCGTTTACGGCGTGGACTACCAGGGTATCTAATCCTGTTTGCTCCCCACGCTTTCGTGCCTCAGCGTCAGTTACAGTCCAGAGAGCCGCCTTCGCAACTGGTGTTCCTCCTAATACTACGAATTTCACCTCTACACTCGCAGTTCCACTTACCTCTTCCGGACTCAAGACTCCCAGTATCAAAGGCAGTTCCAGGGTTGAGCCCTGGGATTTCACCCCTGACTTAAATGTCCGCCTACGCGCCCTTTACGCCCAGTAATTCCGAACAACGCTAGCCCCCTTCGTATTACCGCGGCTGCTGGCACGAAGTTAGCCGGGGCTTATTCTCCGGGTACCGTCATTATCTTCCCCGGTAAAAGAGCTTTACAACCCTAAGGCCTTCATCACTCACGCGGCATGGCTGGATCAGGCTTTCGCCCATTGTCCAATATTCCCCACTGCTGCCTCCCGTAGGAGTTTGGGCCGTGTCTCAGTCCCAATGTGGCCGATCACCCTCTCAGGTCGGCTACTGATCGTCGCCTTGGTGAGCCATTACCTCACCAACTAGCTAATCAGACGCGGGTCCATCCTGTACCGCCGGAGCTTTGATATCTCGACCATGCGATCAATACATATTATCTCGTATTAGCATACCTTTCGGTATGTTATCCGTGTGTACAGG
>JBGSBI010000069.1:300-683 GCA_041730685.1 Aliarcobacter sp. | reverse complement strand
AAATAGAGTGTCGTCTCGACGGTCATGAGCGCCTCCTTAATGTGACTGAGTCGTATGACAGTGGAAGGCAAAGATTTCAACGTTGGTGGCGAGTGCGCTTCAGCAGATATTTTACATGCGACTCTCAAAACGTTGACACAGCGTTGACACGTTTTTCAAACGACAAAGCCTGACTGTTTAGGTCAGGTTCTATCTATTTGATATCGTTGTTAGATTTGGTTGCGGGGGCAGGATTTGAACCTGCGGCCTTCAGGTTATGAGCCGTATCCGACATAAAAGACCAAGCTGTGTGTTTCCAATGACTTATACGGCAAGCCTCTGATATCCAAACCGAGTTCGCCTATCTTGGCCGTATTTAGTCGGAACTCGACGCTTCCCAAAGT
>JBGSBI010000069.1:0-290 GCA_041730685.1 Aliarcobacter sp. | reverse complement strand
AATCACACCGCGCCAACGCATGATCAATTGCATTCACACTTTAGGTTGACCTGGACAAAGAGGGGACACTCGCCAATCGCCCAAACACACCATATCTTTGGCAGTTTGCGAACGTTGGAGGCCACCTTCGGCAATTCAACCTGTACTCATTAGCGATGAAATGGCATAAATTCCTCGGCTATCTCTGAGAAGAACATGCTCTGGAGATCCTTTCCCCGGCTTCGATAAACAGTGTCGGCCTTCCCGAGGAGATCCCGGACTGACCTGGCGTCGTCCAAAGCATACGCTCC
>JBGSBI010000068.1:0-701 GCA_041730685.1 Aliarcobacter sp. | reverse complement strand
GAAAAATCATTCCCACAAATTGTGACGCACATCTTGCGGAAAGCATTTTTCAAACATACTCTGGAAAAATTATACTGCTGAAAGTGAGAGAAGACAATATTAAAAAATGAAATAAAAAAATGCTCAGGCTTTTTCTAACCAGCCGTGAGCAAAAAAGAAAATAAAAAATGCCCAGAGCCGGAATCGAACCAGCGACACGAGGATTTTCAGTCCTCTGCTCTACCAACTGAGCTATCTGGGCATTTGGTCTGTGAACTGTTGTGTATCACAGACCTTATCATAGCATATTGATTGTTTGAATGCAAGTAATTTTTATGATTTTTGCGAAAAAAGAGAAAATTATAACAAAAATTTATTTTATCTTGCCATAAGGTAGATTTTTTCCATATCTCTCATATTGAGCTGTTTAAAGACTCCAATGGTGCGAGTGTCCTCAAAACTGCATTTGAATGCAAGATCATGAATTTGCTGATCTGTGAGATCCAGACCCAGTTCATGTAAACTGGTGGGCATTTCTACAGACCGGAAGAAATTTTCCATTGCTTCAATTCCTGCAAGGGCTGTTTCTTTATAATCAGTTCCACATGGAATGTCAAATACATTGGTTGCGAACTGTGCGAAGCGTTCCGGGTTTACTTCGTAGACATAGCGTGCCCAGCTTCCCCAGATAGCTGCGAGTCCGGCTCCGTGGGTGACGTCGT
>JBGSBI010000067.1:0-705 GCA_041730685.1 Aliarcobacter sp. | reverse complement strand
CGTCATCGATAATTTGTTGGGCACGACGGTCACGCACGATACCTTCACGGGTGAAGACCTGCACATCGATTACGGTACCTTGCGAACCTTGGTCGACACGCAATGACGTGTCTTTCACGTCAGATGCCTTTTCACCGAAGATGGCCCGCAAGAGCTTTTCTTCGGGAGTCAGCGTGGTTTCACCCTTAGGTGTGACCTTACCGACCAGCGTGTCACCCGGTTGTACTTCAGCGCCAACATAGATGATGCCGGACTCGTCCAAGCGGTTCAACTGCTGCTCGCTCAAGTTAGGAATATCACGCGTGATTTCTTCCGCGCCCAACTTGGTATCGCGGGCCATGACCACCATCTCTTCGATGTGAATCGAGGTATAGCGGTCTTCCGCAACCACGCGTTCGCTGATCAAAATCGAGTCTTCGAAGTTGTAGCCATTCCACGGCATGAAGGCCACGAGCATGTTTTGGCCGATGGCGATTTCGCCCAGATCCGTCGACGCACCGTCGGCAATCACGTCACCTTTGGCCAACTTGTCGCCCAACTTGACGATAGGCCGCTGATGGATATTCGTGTTCTGGTTGGAACGCTGATATTTAATCAGGTTGTAGATATCCACACCGACTTCACCGGCCATGGCTTCGCTGTCATTGACACGGACCACAATGCGTGTCGCATCAACGTAGTCCACGATACCGCCACGGGTTGCCG
>JBGSBI010000066.1:346-709 GCA_041730685.1 Aliarcobacter sp. | reverse complement strand
TATACGATTTTTAGTAGATATTTCGGCTTCTGCGAAAGCAGCATGTTCGGTACTGATACGCGGCGTTCGGATTTCCTTCGACAAAAACGAACCTATCGTATAAGGCAACACAAAATAGCCATCCGCCAAACCTTGCATCAACGCCGACGCGCCTAAACGATTCGCGCCATGATCCGAAAAATTACATTCGCCCATTGCAAAAAGTCCGGGAACGGTGGTTTCCAAATTGTAATCTACCCAAATCCCGCCCATCGTGTAATGCACCGCAGGATAAATCCGCATTGCTTGTTTGTACGGGTCTTCGCCAGTGATTTTGTCGTACATTTCAAACAAATTGCCATATCTTTCGGCTACTTTTTCTTT
>JBGSBI010000066.1:0-308 GCA_041730685.1 Aliarcobacter sp. | reverse complement strand
CCTGATTCGCCAACACCGCGCCCTTCATCACAAACGTTTTTCGCCGCCCGCGACGCAATATCTCGCGGCACCAAATTCCCAAATGCAGGATAAATGCGTTCCAAATAATAATCTCTGTCTGCTTCCGCAATGTCATTTGGATGCTTTTTGCAATCTTCTTTGCGTTTTGGAACCCAAATCCGTCCATCATTCCGCAAGGATTCCGACATCAATGTTAATTTCGATTGATATTCGCCCGAAACCGGAATACAAGTCGGGTGAATTTGCGTGAAACATGGATTTGCAAAAAAAGCACCGCGTTGATGCGC
>JBGSBI010000064.1:283-796 GCA_041730685.1 Aliarcobacter sp. | reverse complement strand
ACGCATCACAGCCAGTTCTCATCGTTTACTGCGTGGACTACCAGGGTATCTAATCCTGTTTGCTCCCCACGCCTTCGCGCCTCAGTGTCAGTTAAGATCCAGGTTGTCGCCTTCGCCACTGATGTTCTTTCCGATATCTACGCATTTCACCGCTACACCGGAAATTCCACAACCCTCTATCTCACTCCAGTCGACCCGTTTTCGACGCAATTCCCAGGTTAAGCCCGGGGATTTCACATCAAACCTAGTCAACCACCTACACGCCCTTTACGCCCAGTCATTCTGATTAACGCTTGCACCCTCTGTATTACCGCGGCTGCTGGCACAGAGTTAGCCGGTGCTTATTCTGCGGGTACCGTCACAGCAGTCATTTATTCAACAACTACCTTTCTTCCCCACCTAAAGTGCTTTACAACCCGAAGGCCTTCTTCACACACGCGGCATCGCTGGATCAGGGTTTCCCCCATTGTCCAAAATTCCCCACTGCTGCCTCCCGTAGGAGTCTGGGCCGTG
>JBGSBI010000064.1:0-273 GCA_041730685.1 Aliarcobacter sp. | reverse complement strand
GGCTGGTCATCCTCTCAGACCAACTACGGATCGTTGCCTTGGTAGGCCTTTACCCCACCAACTAGCTAATCCGACGTAGGCTCAACCCAGAGCGCAAGGCCCTTTCAGGTCCCCTGCTTTTGATTTCTCAATGTCATGCGGTATTAGCCCGAGTTTCCTCGGGTTATCCCCCTCTCCAGGACAGATTCCTACGTATTACTCACCCGTCCGCCACTCGCCACCCATAAAGACCGAAATCTTTACTGTGCTGCCGTTCGACTTGCATGTGTTAGG
>JBGSBI010000063.1:359-823 GCA_041730685.1 Aliarcobacter sp. | reverse complement strand
CACTTTTGCACCATTATTTAGCATCAGTGGCTTCAAGCTAATACCATCTAATTTATTTGGAATAGGCACACCTGCTAAATCACAAATAGTTGGAAATACGTCAACAAATTCAGTTAAAGAATTCGTTTTTCCGGGTTTTATTCCAGGTCCTGCAATAATTAAAGGAGCTCTAGTCGCTTCTTCAAAATTGGTGTGTTTGTGCCACAAATCATGATCCCCTAAATGCCAACCGTGATCTCCCCAAAGTACAATTATAGTATTGTTTAAAGTGCCTAGAGATTCTAATGTGTTCAATAAAACTCCTACTTGCGCATCTAAATAAGATACAGCTGCATAGTAACCGTGAATTAATTCTTTTTGTTTTTCAAGTTTCAAACCAATTCGAAGAGAATCGGCGGGTAAAGTTGTAAATTCAGGAATGTCTAAATAATTTCGTAATTCACCCGATTGATGATAGGCAATTA
>JBGSBI010000063.1:0-349 GCA_041730685.1 Aliarcobacter sp. | reverse complement strand
CTTTAGAAAGTTTTATAATTTGTTCTTTTGCCAGAAGGGCATTAACTCCATCTTGATATGCATTGTCTGGTACATCAATACACTCTACAGAGGGACCTTTGATACTTTTGGGATTTTCATCATTTGAAGCCAAATCTTTATTTTGTTGTTTTCTCTCAGCAATGATTTCAGGAGTCATTCTTGCTTTCGTTTCTAACAACTGATATTGACCATTTGCAGGAGAACCTAAATTAGCTGGAAAATCGGATTCTTTCGATTTTAAATAAGGAAAACTCCAGGAAACCGGATCCACACCACCGATTGCACTCGAAGGATGGTATATTTTTCCTATTCCAGAGGTTTCATAACC
>JBGSBI010000062.1:0-843 GCA_041730685.1 Aliarcobacter sp. | reverse complement strand
AATGGATATGTCTTATGTAAATAGGCTAAGACATTGGCGCTCATTTCCTTTTCGTACTTATATTTTTTGCTTTTAAGGTTGATCTCAATTTTGTCTTTTACGCCGCTAAATGGCCGAATTCTTTTGGCTTTTAAAATTTTATAGGCAAAACTTTTACTCAAATACGACCACACAATACTTTTATTTATTCCGTATTCGTGGCACAGAGTTTCGATGTGCCTGCCTTTTTTATATTCCTTTATAATCCGTGCGATAGTTTTCCTAGTTTGTGAGCTGCGAACCTTAAGCTGAAATCTTGTCTTTTTGTTTTGGAGCGTCTTAAGGGCTATTGTTCTGGCTTTTGACAGCCCATTAATAAACTTCGTCTGCAGATTAATTGTCGAAACATTGTTGTCTGAAAGTATTCTGCGTAATGTTAGTCTACTAATTCCACTCGCGTGCGATATTTTATTAATACTTAAGCCGCTTTTTTTTAGGCTAATTATTAACTCAGCATTGTACTCCGGTGTGCCATAAATTGTCTTTCGACCAGTTAAAAACTCTTTAGATATTTTGGCATAAGGATCTGACCTTACGTATCCAATTTCTTTTGATATTGAAAATATTTTTTGACGAAAAAGGTCGGAGATATCTGTGTCTAATCCAAAAGCCCTATGAACAGTAGTTTCAGAACATCCCGCAATTCTTGCAACATCAAGCGCCTTTACTGGTTCAGAGACCCTATCAAATAACAGGGTATCGTTCACCACTGCCCAATCCCCCAGCGCACCCGATCCGCCTTGGCTCTTGCACACTCCCTAGCGTACTGCGCTGGCGTGTAAGTTGCGACGATTCGTGCGTCGA
>JBGSBI010000061.1:311-894 GCA_041730685.1 Aliarcobacter sp. | reverse complement strand
CGAATCCAGCTTCACGGAGTCGGGTTGCAGACTCCGATCCGAACTGAGAGGGGATTTCGCGGTCCGCCACCGCTCGCGCGGCAGCAACGCTCTGTGCCCCCCATTGTAACACGTGTGTAGCCCCGGACGTAAGGGCCGTGCTGATTTGACGTCATCCCCACCTTCCTCACACCTTACGGTGGCAGTGTCCCCAGAGTGCCCAGCATGACCTGATGGCAACTAAGGAGAGGGGTTGCGCTCGTTATGGCACTTAAGCCGACACCTCACGGCACGAGCTGACGACAACCATGCAGCACCTTCACAAAGGTCCGAAGACTAACCTGTTTCCAGATTATTCCTTTGCAATTTAAGCCGGCGAAAGGTTCCTCGCGTATCATCGAATTAAACCACATGTTCCTCCGCTTGTGCGGGCCCCCGTCAATTCCTTTGAGTTTCACCGTTGCCGGCGTACTCCCCAGGTGGGATGCTTAATGCTTTCGCTTGGCCGCTGACCTATTCAGACCAACAGCGGGCATCCATCGTTTACCGTGCGGACTACCAGGGTATCTAATCCTGTTCGATACCCGCACTTTCGAGCTTCAGC
>JBGSBI010000061.1:0-292 GCA_041730685.1 Aliarcobacter sp. | reverse complement strand
ACTCAAGTCTGCCAGTTCGCGCTGCAATTCAGATGTTGAGCATCTACATTTCACAACACGCTTAACAGACGGCCTACGCTCCCTTTAAACCCAATAAATCCGGATAACGCCTGGACCTTCCGTATTACCGCGGCTGCTGGCACGGAATTAGCCGGTCCTTATTCATAAGGTACATGCAAAAAGTCTCACGTGACTCACTTTATTCCCTTATAAAAGCAGTTTACAACCCATAGGGCCGTCATCCTGCACGCTACTTGGCTGGTTCAGGCTCTCGCCCATTGACCAATATTCC
>JBGSBI010000060.1:0-937 GCA_041730685.1 Aliarcobacter sp. | reverse complement strand
CTTGGTCATACTTACCTTCAGTATGAACTGGAACTGAAACAACAACGCGCTCACCACGACGAACAATTACTAAATCTATATGTTCTAATAAACCAGTTAATGGATCACGAGAAACAGATTTAGGAAGTGTTAACTCTGTGTGATCATCTAAAACAACATCAATCAAAACGTTTGAGGTCTTAAGTGCAATTCCTAACTCGCGAGAAGGAAGCGCAACATGTTGTGGCTTCTCACCATGACCATAAATTACTGCCGGTATTAATCCATCACGGCGTGATCTGCGTGATGCGCCTTTGCCAAACTCAGTTCGGCGTGCACCCTTAATTGAAATCTCAGCCAATTTACTTCTCCCTCGATAACGGTTTTATCCCTCGCGGAACGAAGCGCAAGGTTATCTAATGGGTGGGTAAAAGGACAAATTGATGGTGCGCCCGCAGGGATTCGAACCCCGAACCTTCTGATCCGAAGTCAGATGCTCTATCCAGTTGAGCTACGGGCGCAAGTTATATTTAATTTTAAAAATTGATATTAACTATGCCCGTCAAAAAGACTAGTAACTGAGCCATCTTCAAAGACCTCTTTGATGGCGCGTCCTAGAAGTGGAGCAATTGAGAGCACGGTTAAATTATCAAATCTACTTTCCTCTGCGATTGGCAAAGTATTTGTGACTACCACCTCAGAGACTCTAGATTTTTTCAATCTATCAATTGCAGGTCCGGACAAAACCGCATGAGTGGCGGCGATAATTACATCTTTAGCACCGGCATCAATTAATGCATCCACTGCTTTTGTAACAGTTCCAGCCGTGTCAATCATGTCATCAATTACTACGCAGGTCATTCCCTTAACATCACCAACAACTTTTCCAACAGTTGCCTCATTTGGCACCCTTGGATCACGGGTTTTATGGATAAATGCAATGCTGCACCCACCGAGC
>JBGSBI010000059.1:0-1237 GCA_041730685.1 Aliarcobacter sp. | reverse complement strand
GAGTTTTAATCTTGCGACCGTACTTCCCAGGCGGATCACTTAACGCGTTAGCTTCGACACTAATCCCGTCAAACGGGACTAACGTCTAGTGATCATCGTTTACAGCGTGGACTACCAGGGTATCTAATCCTGTTTGCTCCCCACGCTTTCGCACCTGAGCGTCAGTCTTTGTCCAGGGGGCCGCCTTCGCCACCGGTATTCCTCCAGATCTCTACGCATTTCACCGCTACACCTGGAATTCTACCCCCCTCTACAAGACTCTAGCTTGCCAGTTTCAAATGCAGTTCCCAGGTTAAGCCCGGGGATTTCACATCTGACTTAACAAACCGCCTGCGTGCGCTTTACGCCCAGTAATTCCGATTAACGCTTGCACCCTCCGTATTACCGCGGCTGCTGGCACGGAGTTAGCCGGTGCTTATTCATACAGTACCGTCAATGCCTCTCGCAAGAGTCGTTTCTTCCTGTATAAAAGCAGTTTACAACGCATAACGCCTTCATCCTGCACGCGGCATGGCTGGGTCAGACTTGCGTCCATTGCCCAATATTCCCTACTGCTGCCTCCCGTAGGAGTCTGGCCCGTATCTCAGTGCCAGTGTGGGGGATTGACCTCTCAGTTCCCCTACCAATCATTGCCTTGGTGAGCCATTACCTCACCAACTAGCTAATTGGACGCATGCCCAGCTTACATCGATAAATCTTTAACAGCTACTAGATGCCTAGTTACTGTCTTATGCGGTATTAATCTCCCTTTCGAAAGGCTATCCCCCAATGTAAGGTAGGTTGCATACGTGTTACGCACCCGTGCGCCACTATGTCCGAAGACACCGTTCGACTTGCATGTATTAGGCCTGCCGCTAGCGTTCATCCTGGCTCAGGATGAACGCTGACAGAATGCTTAACACATGCAAGTCTACTTGAAGTAACTTCGGTTATGGATGGTGGCGGACGGGTGAGTAACGCGTAAAGAACTTGCCCCCTAGTCTGGGACAACTGTTGGAAACGACAGCTAATACTAGATATTATGAGACCTTGGCATCAAGGACTTATGAAAGCTATATGCGCTAGGGGAGAGATTTGCGTCCTATTAGCTAGTTGGTGAGGTAATGGCTCACCAAGGCGACGATAGGTAGCCGGCCTGAGAGGGTGAACGGCCACAAGGGGACTGAGACACGGCCCTTACTCCTACGGGAGGCAGCAGTGGGGAATATTGGACAATGGACCAAAAGTCTGATCCAGC
>JBGSBI010000058.1:0-1272 GCA_041730685.1 Aliarcobacter sp. | reverse complement strand
CGAACGGGGATATGCGGTTTAGGAAACCGCTGCTCTATCCTATTGAGCTATGGGACCAATCAACGACTTATGCAGGCACTTCTTGACACTCGTATACTCTATTCGTATACTCTTTGTTATGGGAAATCTCGTAAAAATAGCTGGGATTACAAATCTTCGTAAAGATGCACTCTCCGGGGTCTACTACACGGTCATTCGCCACAAAGGTAAACTTATATGCCGCAGCTTGGGCACCAAGTCGAAAACAGTGGCTCGCCTTCTTCACCCAAAACTTCAAACAAGCATCATCTCCCCCACCCCAGAGGATCAACCCGCAGTTCCCATGAGCCAAGTCATCGAGAAATACCGAGAATTTATCGATGTTCATCCCGATCTCAGACCCAGCAGTAAACGATATCGTCGCGAAACGCTCAATAGCGTCCTGAAATCTTGGAGTGAATTGCCAGGATTGGCAGCGAGCAGCCTGAGCTCGACCGAATGCGAGAGTTGGCGCGACAAGTTTCTCCTCACAGGAGCATCGGCCCCACGCTTCAATGGTTGCCTTTGCACCCTGCGTGGAATTTTTCGTACAGCAATCCGCATGGGCGTGCGAAAAGACAATCCAGCCACCGAATTGAAACAGAGGCGTGTGAAACCACGGAAATTGAATCTGCCCACCCGCGAGGAATTTCAAAAACTCATCACCACTATTCGCACGGGAGGAAGTCGCTGGAGCCAGCATGCCGCTAATCTTGTCGAATTTCTCGCTTACTCCGGATGCCGTCTGGGTGAGGCAGCCAATGTGAAATGGCGGGATGTTGATTTTGATAAAGGGACGATGGTTATCCGTGGCGATCCAATCGTCGGAACCAAAGGAGGCGGAGGAAGCCGCACGATTCCCATCTTTCCTGCACTGGACGAACTGCTTCGGCGTTTGCCACGTCTTTCGGACCGAGTGTTGCATAGCATCTCCTGCTACATCGCGATTAAAAGAGGGTGTCGCCTCTGCGGCCTCACTCCATTGACTCATCACGATCTTCGACATCTCTTCGCTACCCGATGCCTGCAAAGCGGAGTCGATGTTCCCACCGTATCCCGCTGGTTGGGTCATAAGGATGGTGGCGTTCTCGTTCTTCAGACTTACTCGGAATACTGCTCAGTGCACTCTCAGGCCATGGCTCAAAAAGTTCAGCTTAAGTAGTCTTAGGGCTCTCCCCTTTTAACCAGCGGAAGACGACATCATAATGAACGCGGATATGGCGCAGACCGGATGCTTTGCGAATACTCCCATCC
>JBGSBI010000057.1:0-1501 GCA_041730685.1 Aliarcobacter sp. | reverse complement strand
AAGTTCATCGTTCCGCTGTTCACATTCACCGTGGTCGCACCCAAAGTTCCATTCAAGGCCGTCGTACCCGTCGCCACCGTAGCCGTGCCCGCTCCTAAATTTGCACTGACCGTTCCCCCATTCAACCCATAGGTCGCCGCCGTCAATGTTCCACTTCCACCCAGCGTTCCACTCGACATAATAAAACTTCCCACTGTGTCATTGAAGGTCGACATACCTAGGGTTCCTCCCGCCAGCGTGACCGCCGCGGTGTTGGCCAGCCGATCCGCTGATCCTAAGTTCATCGATCCGCTGTTCAGATTCACCGTGGTCGCACCCAAAGTCCCATTCAAAGCTGTCGTTCCCGTAGCCACCGTTGCTGTGCCCGTTCCTAAATTCGCACTTACCGTTCCACCATTTAACCCATAGGTCGCCGCCGTCAATGTTCCGTTGCTCAGAGTTCCAGAATCCATGGTGAAGGCCGCGTTGCCTCGGGTCAGCCCACCCAAATCCATTGTCCCCGCAAGCATCGCAACATTGCCATTCGTCGCGCCCAACGTTCCCGATCCACTCAAGATCAGCGTTCCGGCGTTTAGCGTTGTGCCGCCGGAGTAACTGTTGGCGCCGGAGAGAGTCAGCGTGCCCAACCCGCCCTTCGTGAGCCCCCCGGTGCCCGTGCCGATGACGCTCGAGATCGCCATATCGCCGTTACCGCCTGTGCGGAGAGAGAGTCCGGATCCCGTGATCGTGCCGGTGTTAAGCGTGAGGAGGTCGGCATCGGAGAAGATGAAAACGCGGTTGGTGATGGACGATAGGGTGATCACGCCCGCATAGGTGTTGTTCCCGCTGATGTTCCGCAACGCGCCGTCCGAGTTAACACCCACACCGCCGAGCGACAGGGCCTCGCCGGTGACCGTGATGCCTCCCTGCAGCTGAAGGGCCGCGCCGTCGGTCACGGTCGTACCAGCGCCCGTGCCGCCGAGTGCGCTGTTGTTTTGGATGTTCAACACACCACTCGTAATCGTTGTCGCACCTGTGTAAGTGTTCGCGCCTGAAAGCGTTGTGGTCGTCCCCGCCCCAGTTTTCGTCAGTGTGGCACCAGATCCACCCAAAATCGCCGAGGCACTACCCGCTCCATTCATCGCAAAGCTAGTTCCCGTCAACACTCCCGTAGTTCCCGTGATCGAACCACTCGTCAACGTCACCGCCCCAACCGTGTCATTGAAGGTCGACATACCCAGTGTTCCACCAGCCACTGTGATTGCCGCCGTGTCTGACAACCGATTCGCTGATCCTAAGTTAAGTGTTCCGCTATTCACATTGACTGTGGTCGCCCCCAAAGTTCCATTCAACGCTGTCGTGCCCGTCGCTACCGTCGCCGTGCCAGCTCCTAAATTCGCACTGACTGTTCCGCCATTCAACCCATAGGTCGCCGCTGTCAATGTTCCACTTCCACCCAGCGTTCCACTCGACATAATAAAGCTTCCCACTGTGTCACTAAACGTCGACATACCCAGGGTTC
>JBGSBI010000056.1:1194-1507 GCA_041730685.1 Aliarcobacter sp. | reverse complement strand
ATCGCTAGGTAGCAACCCTTTGTACCGACCATTGTAGCACGTGTGTAGCCCTGGCCGTAAGGGCCATGATGACTTGACGTCGTCCCCGCCTTCCTCCAGTTTGTCACTGGCAGTATCCTTAAAGTTCCCGACATTACCCGCTGGCAAATAAGGAAAAGGGTTGCGCTCGTTGCGGGACTTAACCCAACATCTCACGACACGAGCTGACGACAGCCATGCAGCACCTGTATGTAAGTTCCCGAAGGCACCAATCCATCTCTGGAAAGTTCTTACTATGTCAAGGCCAGGTAAGGTTCTTCGCGTTGCATCGAAT
>JBGSBI010000056.1:688-1184 GCA_041730685.1 Aliarcobacter sp. | reverse complement strand
CTGCGCCACTAAGCCCTCAAGGGGCCCAACGGCTAGTTGACATCGTTTACGGCATGGACTACCAGGGTATCTAATCCTGTTTGCTCCCCATGCTTTCGCACCTCAGCGTCAGTATTAGGCCAGAAGGCTGCCTTCGCCATCGGTATTCCTCCAGATCTCTACGCATTTCACCGCTACACCTGGAATTCTACCATCCTCTCCCATACTCTAGCTTGCCAGTATCGAATGCAATTCCTAAGTTAAGCTCGGGGATTTCACATTTGACTTAAATAGCCACCTACGCACGCTTTACGCCCAGTAAATCCGATTAACGCTCGCACCCTCTGTATTACCGCGGCTGCTGGCACAGAGTTAGCCGGTGCTTATTCTGCGAGTAACGTCCACTCTCCTAGAGTATTAATCAAGGGAGCCTCCTCCTCGCTTAAAGTGCTTTACAACCAAAAGGCCTTCTTCACACACGCGGCATGGCTGGATCAGGCTTTCCCCCATTGTCCAA
>JBGSBI010000056.1:251-678 GCA_041730685.1 Aliarcobacter sp. | reverse complement strand
GTCTGGACCGTGTCTCAGTTCCAGTGTGGTGGATCATCCTCTCAGACCAGCTACAGATCGTCGCCTTGGTAGGCCTTTACCCTACCAACTAGCTAATCTGACCTAGGCTCATCTGTTAGCGAGAGCTCCGAAGAGCCCCCTTTCTCCCGTAGGACGTATGCGGTATTAGCGTGCGTTTCCACACGTTGTCCCCCACTAACAGGCAGATTCCTAGGCATTACTCACCCGTTCGCCGCTATCTAGTTAGCAAGCTAACTAAACCGCTCGACTTGCATGTGTTAAGCCTGCCGCCAGCGTTCAATCTGAGCCATGATCAAACTCTTCAGTTTAATGTTTCATAGTGACTTAAGGTCACCAATCTTTGGCTCATCTTTCACTAGCTATATGTCACTTAAGACATCATTACTTCAATTTCGTCACTTAAGAC
>JBGSBI010000056.1:0-241 GCA_041730685.1 Aliarcobacter sp. | reverse complement strand
GTCCCAGTGTGGCGGATCATCCTCTCAGACCAGTTACGGATCGTCGCCTTGGTGAGCCATTACCTCACCAACTAGCTAATCCGACCTAGGCTCATCTGATAGCGCAAGGTCCGAAGGTCCCCTGCTTTCTCCCGTAGGACGTATGCGGTATTAGCGTTCCTTTCGAAACGTTGTCCCCCACTAATAGGCAGATTCCTAAGTATTACTCACCCGTCCGCCGCTAAGTCAGGTAGCAAGCTAC
>JBGSBI010000055.1:0-2971 GCA_041730685.1 Aliarcobacter sp. | reverse complement strand
GTTTGCGCGGGTGGAGAGGACGATTGAGGTACCCCGAATGGTGAAGGCGGTGAATCCGCATGAAGCTGATTCGGCGAATCTGTGGTTGAGGAAAAAAACGAAGCCAGCGCAGTGAGAGGATAAGAGGCGGATGGTTTAGGTTTTTTGGTCTTCTTGCATTTTCTGGAGTCGGAGTTGGCCGCAAGCGGCGTCGATATCGTGGCCTTTTTCGCGGCGGACGGTTGCGCGAACTCCGGCGGCGAGGAGAGTTCGGCAGAAGAGGTGGATGGCGTCTTCGGTGGGTCGCTCGTAGGGGAGGCCTTCGACCTTGTTATAGGGGATGAGGTTGACCTTGGCGTGGAGTCGTTTGGCGTGTTGGGCGAGGAGGCGGGCTTGTTCGGGACTATCGTTGATGCCTGCGAGTAGAATGTATTCGAAGAAGATAAGTTTTTTACGAGCAGCGATAAAGATATCGCAGGCGGCGAGGAGACGTTCCATGGGGTAGCGTTTATTGACGGGCATAATTTGGTCGCGGACCTCATCGCTGGCGGCGTGGAGGGAAAGGGCGAGGCGGAAGGGAAAGGGGTGGTGAGCGAGTTCTTCGATTTGGGGGGCGAGACCGCTGGTGGAAATGGTGACATGGCGGGCGCCCATGCCGATGTTGGCTGGGGAGATGAGGAGATCGAGGGCAGATAGGAGATTGGGGAGATTGGCGAGAGGTTCGCCCATGCCCATGAAGACAAGATTGTCGGCTCGGCGTCCAGCGATCCGGGCGGCTTCGAGAACTTGGCCGATGATTTCGGCGGCGGTTAGATTTCGGCGCCAGCCATCGAGTCCGCTGGCGCAGAAGCGGCAACCGTAGGCACAACCGACTTGGCTGGAGACGCAGATGGTGAGTCGGGCGCTGCGGGTACCGGTTTTGCTGAGGGTGGCAGGGATGAGAACGGATTCGATGAGCGATCCATCGCCAAGTTTCCAGAGAAACTTTCGGGTGGTGTCCTCGGAGCCTTGGATGGTGATGGGTTCGGCGGCACGGAGTCGGAAGCGGGAGGCGAGTGAGGTGCGGAGGGGGAGGGAGAGGTCGGTCATTTCATCGTAGGAGGAAACGAAGCGCTGCAGGACCCAGGTACGAATTTGTTTTTCGCGGTAGGGCTGGTCGGGAGGGAGATCCCAGTTGGCCACGGGCTGATCGAGGAGGAGGGGCAACATTTTGATTAAGCTAGCATAATGCAATATTTGACCTACGACCCCAGGGGGTTAGCGGGCACCACGGCCGAAGATGACGGCGGGGATGGTGCGAAGGAGGATTTGGATATCGAGCCAGAAAGACCACTGGTCGATATATTCGAGATCAAGGCGAACCCAATCCGAGAAATCTTTTACGTCGTTGCGGCCTGAGATTTGCCAGAGGCAAGTCATCCCTGGGGTGACGCTAAGTCGGCGTCGTTGGGCGTTGGCAGTCATGGCTAGAGTTTCATAGGTGGGAAGAGGGCGAGGGCCGACGAGACTCATCTGGCCGAAAAAGACGTTGAAGAGTTGGGGGAGTTCATCGAGGGAGGTGAAGCGGAGGAAGTTGCCGACTTTGGTGACCCGAGGATCTTTTTTGATTTTAAAGACTGGGCCACTCATTTCGTTAAAGGCTTTAAGTTCGGCGTGCTGCATTTCTGCATTACTGACCATGGTACGAAACTTGTACATGGTGAAAGGGTCGCCATGGCGACCGCTCCGTTTCTGGCGAAAAAGGGCGGGCCCGGTGGATTCAAGTCGGATGACAATCCAGATCATGGCAAATACGGGCGAAAGGAGTAGGAGAAGAAGGGCACTGCAAAGACGATCAAAGAGAATTTTTGCGATGGATTGCCAAGTCCCGCCTCGAGAGGAGCGGAAGACAAGGAGGTTACGGTTCATAATATCCTCGAAGTGGGCTCGGGCAATTTGGGTGCCGACGAAATCAGTACTCAGCCAAGCTTCCACACCTTCTTCTTCACAGGCTTGAATGGCTTTGACGGACCAAGGGAGATTGGTGGGCTCGACTTCAAAAAGAACGATGCCGGCCGATTCGCGGTGGAGAACTTTAATAAAATCTTCAAGTGAGGTTTCTTTGGGGTGGAGGAGGTGGGCGACACGAACGGCGGTGGCTGAATCGGCAAAGAGATTGGACCAGCGTTCGGCGCTAGTTTCGGAATCGGAAATGAGGATGAGGTTGGCGGAGTATTGACCTGCCTGGCGACGTGATTGGCTGAGGCGGCGGAATAATTCTTCTCGTATGGAGAGCATGAAGGAATAGATGGGGATGAAGAGGACAAAGACGACGCGACTGGGGCTTTCCTTTAGAAAAAAGATTAAGGAGACAGCTAGGAGAAAAAGTACAAGAGAGACCTCCATCATTGAGCTGAAGACACCTCCGCGTTTTCGAATCGAGAAGTGGCGATAGATGCCGCGCCGTTCGAGGATGATGGGGGCAAGGAGGCCCATGAGGATGGCGTATGGCAAATAGACAGAAAGCTGTCCAATTTCGTGACTTTCCAACGGGATAAAACGAGGCAGAAACTGGATTCGGACCAGGTAAGCGAGGATCATGGCACCAGTAGCGCAGAGGCCATCGATGATTTGCAGCCCAAGCCGAGTTGTGCGGAGATCGCGAAAAATCATGACTTTCTACTTTGCACGATGGATGAGAGTACGCCAAGAGGTAGAAAGGTGGGGAGCGATGTCGGAGGCGAGGACGGCTGGACCGCTAGATTGCGCGATTTGATCGGAGGCGAGGCCATGCCAAGAGACGGCGAGGCGTGCGGCATCGTAGGGAGGGTAGCCTGAGGCGAGAAGACCCGTGAGTATACCCGCGAGGAGGTCGCCCATACCCGCAGTGGCTTGGGCGGGTCCCCCTGAACCATTGAAGCTGAAAGGATGTGCGGATGTGGCGATGAGAGTGTGGGCTCCTTTGGCAAGGAGGAGAGTGGAGGGGAATTTTTTCAGCCATGCTTGAGCGGCC
>JBGSBI010000054.1:0-3776 GCA_041730685.1 Aliarcobacter sp. | reverse complement strand
AAGTACCAGCCGAAGAAGGTTGGGATTTTTCCTGGTTGTACCTACTGCCAACCGCAGGTGGCGAGCATTGGGCTGACTGAAGCGGCGGCGAAGGAGAAGAAACTGAAATTTAAGGTGGGTCGGTTCCCGTATCGGGCGAGTGGGCGGGCAGTGGCGAGTGGCGATTCGGAAGGGATGGTGAAGATGCTGATCGGAGAACCACATGGGGAAATTCTCGGTGCACACATTATTGGAGCGGAGGCAACGGAGTTGATCGGGGAGGTGGGATTGGGAATGACGCTGGAGGCGACGGCGGACGAGATTGCTGGGACGATTCACGCTCATCCGACACTGACCGAGATGATCAAGGAAGCGACCGAAGCGGCGGTCGGACACGCGATCCATATTTAAAAACTCGAGCTCCGAACGGAGCGTGTTGAATCGTTGAGGGGGTCTAATGTAGACGATTTCAATTAATAGCATTGATGAACAATGAGTTATGATATCTTAAAAAAACAAACCCCCTTGATAAAAAGGTTTCTATGGCTATGTTTTCCAACATGAAAATATTCGTTTCACTTACCATACTCGCTTTGGGCTACCAGAGCGCTTCGGCGGGATCTTTATTAGAATCATTCGGCACTGGAGACAATGCGTTCACGATGGAATTTGTAACGATTGGCAATCCTAATAATGCGGCCGACACAACGGGGAGTCCTAATCCTGCGGGCTCGGTGGCCTACACCTACAATCTGGGCAAGTACGAGGTGAGCAGGGGGCAGTTCGATAAAGCGAATGTAGCAGGAAGCCTAGGGATTAGGATGGCTGATATGGGCCCCTATGGCGGCAACGGATTGCTTAAACCTGCGACAGGAATTAGCTATTATGAGGCGGCTAAATATGTGAATTGGCTGAATACGAGCACAGGGGGAACAGCAGCATATAAGTTTGTCAGTGGAACATTCCAGCTGTGGTCTCCGACAGATGCAGGGTACGACGCGAATAATATGTATAGGAACAGCCTAGCGAAATATGTCATCGCCAGTAGTAACGAGTGGTACAAGGGGGCTTATGGTAAAGCGGTTGGTAGCTGGTCAAACTTTCCCAACGGAAGCGATAGTGCACCAACGCCAGTAGCTGGTGGAACAGATGCGAACACGGCAGTCTATGGTCAATCTTATGATACTGGCCCTGCTGATATCACCAGTGCGGGTGGGCTAAGTTCATATGGAACGATGGGGCAGGGAGGCAATGTGTGGGAGTGGAATGAGACAGCAGTAGATGGAATTAACAACACAGCGGGCGAGAATCGGGTGCTACGCGGCGGCTCCTGGTACGAAATCGACAGCGTCAACTTGGGTGCCTCGAACCGCTTCGGCTACAGTCCGTCGACTAAGGTCTACAGCTTCGGGTTCCGTGTTGCTGCTGTCGGGGTCCCTGAGCCATCAGCTCTTTCGCTTCTCGCCATTGGTTTAAGCGGGTTGGCGATGGTGCGGCGGCGGAAATAGACGGAGTAGGGATTAAGCCCCGACGCGGGTCGGGGCGGGTACGGGGTAGAGACGCAGACGCGCGCTAAGGGGTGTATTGAGTGGCTCAAACTATCAATGGTTCAATCGGCTCATCAAGGATGATAGGCCCTACCAGTGGACGGGTTTGAGTGTTGAGTGCAAGCGTTCGCGTCTGCGCCCCGATTCCCATCGGGGCTCGGAGAGACCGCTCCCGCGCTTGCGGGATAATGGCGGGCTTTGGGTTGGGTAGAAGTTGACAAAGTATGGAAATACCATATTTATGGTTTTGTGAAGACCACCTTAATTGTTCGGGATGAGCTTTATCGCAGGGCGAAAGCACAAGCGGCTCTGGAGGGAATTCCTCTGGGTCGGTTGATGGAGGAGTCGTTAGAGCATCGAATCCGGAAATCTCAGGCCCGTCTTCCCTTGCGCGAGTGGTTGAAAACTCTTCCGAAAATACCCAAGGATGGATTGGACGATCTGAAAAAAATCATCGATTCCCCTGATTTTCGAAAAGTGGATCCGGAGATGTGGCGATGATCTTGGACACGAACGCCATCTCTGCTCTTTCGGCACAGGACGAGGGCCTGCTTTACGTTTTGGAGCGTAAGAACGATCTTTGTGTAACGGTGGTGAATGCGGCGGAATATTTTTATGGATTGCAAAGCTCGAAACGAAAAAACGTCTTAGCCCGCTGGTTTTCTGAATTCTTGGATAGCGTACGGATCCTCGATCTCGATCGGGACGTTTTTCCTTATTACCACGTCATCCGCACCGAGCTGAAGAGAGCAGGTACCCCGATTCCAACCAATGATCTTTGGACCGCTTCTCTGGCTCGGTTGCACGGGATGAAGGTGGTCAGTCGGGATCGCCACTTTGATCGGGTTCAGGGTGTGGAAAGGATTGGGTGGTGAACCGCAAAGCACCCGTGGCGTTGACGATTGCCGGATCGGACAACTCTGGCGGAGCGGGAATTCAGGCGGACCTAAAAACTTTTACCCGATTGGGGGTGTATGGAACGTCGGCTTTGACTTGTGTGGTGGCGGAGCATTCGGGGAGAGTTTCGAGAATCGCGGCGGTTGAGCCAAGTATGGTGGCGGAGCAGATCAAGTTGGTCTTTGAAGCTTTTCCAGTGGGAGCGGTGAAGACGGGGATGCTGTTTTCTTCCGCAATCACAAGGGAGGTGACGAAGCAGTTGGGCAAGAAAAAGGGGCTGAAGCTGGTGGTAGATCCTGTGATGGTGGCGACGAGCGGGGCGGCACTGCTCAAGCCGGATGCGGAGCGGGCGATGGCCAAGTTTCTCTTTCCTAAAGCAACTCTTGTGACTCCAAATCTGGATGAGGCGGCCCGATTGGTGGGAAGAAGGCTAAAAAATCCGGAGCAGGCGAAGGAAGCGGCTCGGGAGTTGGCAAAAAAATGGAAAGTTCCGTTTTTGGTGAAGGGGGGACATCTCAAATTGGCCAAGGCGGAGGATTATCTGGCTTGGCCAAACGGAAAGTTAAAAACCTTTACGGCGTTACGGTGTAAGGGGGTGGAGACGCATGGAACGGGGTGCACCTACTCAGCAGCGATCTGTGCTGGACTGGCAAAGGGGCTTTCGTTGGAGAAGGCGGTTGGAATTGGAAAAAAGTTTATTACTCGGGCGATTTGGAGGCATCTTCGGTTGGGTCGGTATACGCCTTTGAATCACTTGCAGGCCTGAGAATTAGAGAGGGCTAAGTCCGCAAAGGGGCGATGTAGGTTTGGGTAAAGGTTTCGTTTGAGGGCAGTGTAGCTGGGGTTAGCCTTTGTCTGTATGAAAACGAGTTGGCCGATGCGGCGGCCTTTGTTTCCCGTGGCGATCGCTGGGTTGGTCGGGACGGTGGTGGGCTTAATTATTCCTCCGCATCCGCTAGTAGGGGTGGGGTTTGCTTTTTCGTTTGGGATTCTTTCCTGGTGGGGTCCGAAGAAGTGGAGAACACCTGCAATCTGGCTGTTTGCTCTGGCTGTTTTCAATCTGTACGCGGGAGCGAAAGCGTTTGCGCCTTCGGCTGATTCCCTTCGTGCACGGGCAGGGCAGAAAGGGGGGACAGTGCAGGTAGAAGGATGGGTAGCTGAGTTGCCCACGAAGAGGGTATGGGATGGTGGCGGGGAGGCTTTGGAAGCTGAGCTGGAAGTTGTCCGATTACAGGGTGAATCGGGTTGGGAGAGAACCAGAGGAAGAGTTTTAATGCGGGTAGATCCCGCTCCAGAAAAGATTCCCCGAGTGGGAGAGATCGTGCGGGTGGTGGGTTATTTGGCACTACCTGT
>JBGSBI010000053.1:0-3805 GCA_041730685.1 Aliarcobacter sp. | reverse complement strand
GCGGGTGATGCCTCGGGTTTGTGCAAGGGTAGCACCAGCGTGATGAAAGCGGAGAAAAGGTTCTCCGGTTGAGTGACGACCGATTTCCAATCCGAGCCAGGGTAAGGATTGGCCGATGCCTGTGCCGAAGGCTTTCGAGGTGGCTTCTTTGGCGGCGAAGCGAGCGGCAAGGTGAGTGGCAGGGCGTGCTTGGGTCTGGGCGTAAGCGATTTCGTTGGGAAGGAAAATACGTTCGAGAAATCGATCGCCGAAGCGCTGGAGAGAGTCTTCGATGCGATCGATTTCGACTAGATCCATGCCGAGGCCGAGGATTCTTTCTGGGTTCATTTTTTTGTGATGGCTTGGAGGAAGTCGCGGACACTTTGTTCGAGGCCGACGTTGATGGCGTGGGCGACGAGAGAGTGGCCGATGTTGAGAGTATGGAGGTGGGGAAGGGAGAGGAGATCTGGGAGATTGGAGAGGCGAAGGCCGTGGCCGGCGTTGACTTGGATCTTGAGATGGTGGGCCTGTTCGGCTGCGGATTTTAGTTTAGCGAAGTGGGTGGGTCGTTCTGTAGGGCTGGCATCGGCAAAGCTACCTGTGTGGAGTTCCACGACGGGGGCTTGGAGGGATGAGGCAGCATCGATTTGGCGAGGGTCGGGATCGAGAAAAAGGCTGACAAGAATATTGGCCTGATTGAGTTTTTGAATCATGGGGCGAAGAGAGTTGATTTTGGCGACGGCGTCGAGGCCTCCTTCGGTGGTAACTTCGGCACGGTTTTCGGGGACGAAGCAAACTTCGGCGGGTTGGAGGCGGAGGGCGAAGTCGAGCATGGCGGGGGTGGCGGCCATTTCGAGGTTGAGCTTTTCGCGGCATTCTTGGCCGAGGCGAAGGACGTCGTCGTCTTGGATATGTCGACGATCTTCGCGGAGGTGGACGGTGATGGAGTGCGCACCGGCGCTGAGGCAGAGCAGGGCGGCGGGAACGGGGTCGGGTTCAGGCACGACTCCTGGAATGGGGATGCGGTACCTCGCCTGCCGGAGAGTGGCGAGGTGATCGATGTTGACGCCTAAGCGGATCACGATGAGATGATATCGTAAATGGGTGATCAAGTTGAGGCCTAAGTTAAGCGAATAGCGGGGTTAGAAATACCGCAACCAAGTGTCTCGGAAGTGGGTATGTCCGATGCTACTTGTAACTGGGTTTAAGATTTCGAAAGACAATGGTGTTGTCGGCTTTGAGCATATTGAACCCACCCTCGTGAACATTTTCGTAATCCCATGCAAGGGTGACTCTGCTGGCTGAGATCTGAAAACTTCCCCCTGAACGATAAATGGGGATTTGCGCGCTGGCGGCGACCTCATCCCCCGCCCAAGGTGGGCATTCGTAGCTGTTAGTATATTTAGCATAGTACTTAGATTGGCTTTTAAGATCCCCTGGGCAGGCCAAGACTTTTGTGGTTAGGCCATAGGGGCCAAGAGTCTCGATGAGGCTCTTGGCCTCGTCGGCCGGTTCGTAAATTGGTTGGGCAGGATTATTTTCGATTCGCGGATAGTGGTTGCCGTTGTCAGGAATCCAAAGCCAGATGGCGGTGCCGATCTGTCTTAAATTGGAAAGGCAGGCGAGGGATTCTGCTCTGGATCGGACACGTTGTAAGGATGGACTGATCATTCCCGCGAGAAGTGCTATGATGGACATAACCGCAAGAAGCTCAATAAGAGTGAAAGATGGGGAGCGTTTCAATGGGTGTGGCCAGGATCTTTAACGGATTCCTTTTGACTGTTGTAGCGACTGTACCTTTGGGCTCTTTGGTCTGGGTTCATCATTCGCATGCCTCGGATAAATCGGTCCGACCCGCGCTGCTGGCGGTTGGGATCCTGGATCATCTCCTGCATTTTCTTGTCTTTTTCTTCTTGGGAGAGGGTGAGCCAGTCGCGGTACTGCTTTACAGAATCTTCCGCTGAGAGCTGGGCATCTTTGACTTGGTCTGCGGGTAGGCCAGAGAGGCGACTTTGGAGGCGGGCGGAAAAAGCATCGGGTGGCAAGGGATTCCCTTCGGACCAACGCTGATCCCAGCGTTCAGGCGAGGGGCGGCTGCCGGCTGCTGGGGCAGGTGCATTTTCTGAGCGTGGTGCAGGAAGAAGAAAAGCGAGTTCACTAGTGGCTTTGGCAGACTTTGCAAGGGCGGGAAGGGAGGAGCGAAGGGGGCCTGAGGAAGCTGATTTGGTGAGTTTAGGATTCCAATCTTTTGGGAAAAGAATACGAATCTCGGTTTTCTGAGCTGCATCCTCAAAGAGAGAAACTAACGAAGAAGAAGATGAGGCGCTGGTAGGGGTCCAAAGCTGATCTCGTGGGTCTCGCCATTGAGGGAGTTCTTCGGTTCCGGGAATAAACATATAGGGCATCCGATATTCGAGGGATTGGATTCCACTTTTGTCGTCTGGGCGAGGGAGAAGGGAAATTAAGTTTTGCAGTCCAGCGCGATCAGGAGCGGCGAGGAAAACGAGGCGACCGCGGGATTCGGCGGAGGATTGGAGGGCGTCGAGGGCTTCGCTGACAGGGACGCGGCGGACATGGATAGTGATGGGTTTGGTGAGATCGAGATCGGTGATGACTTTAAGTCCAGACTGCTGGGTGAAAGAGCGCAGGACAGTGGCGAGGGGTTTCTTTTCGAAATCAAGGGTGATGGTTCCCAACCAACTGGATATCCAGAGTCCGAGCCAGAGCAGGGCGAGAAGGCCGACCAAGGAAAAAAGCGCTTTGAGACGATTCATAAGTGAGATCCCTTAAGCTAGTGCAAGAATGGGGGGAAGGAAAGCGATGGGATAGGATTGAATTGACGACAGAAAGTTGTTCCCAACGAGGGCACAGAGGTGAAAGGAGGGGATTGCGTATGCTTGTCGGGTTTTCATAGGTTTAGGGACTATGCCTGAAACTAATTCGGCACCTTCGGTACTCTCTAAGCAGATGCTTTTGGAGATTGGGGGTTGGCGGGCGATGCAAGAAGGTCGCTCCCTTTGGGAGGCTGGGAAAGTGATGTCAGTCGAGTGGGTGGATCCGGTACTAGGGGGAGTGGTGCAGGCGGGAACGGGAACGGTGAATGCGCGATTAAAATTGGGTGCGCGTTTAGCGGATGTGGAGAACTTCTGTAGCTGTCGGCAGGCGCGCGAGTATGGAACGGTGTGTCCACATGTGATTGCACTGAGTTTAAAATATTTGGAGAAAAATGGGAAGCCGGCGACAGGGCCAGTTCACCGACCGAACGGGGCGGTCTCGGGCCCAGTGGCGGCTGCAGCGCGGGCGATGGCTCCCAGATTTCCTCGGGTGTTGGGGCAGTTAGCAGGGAAAGGTTCAAAGCCCATGTCTTTGGAGGTTCATCTACCTCTAGATTTGGGTAAGGCGTGGAAGGTAGGAAAGATTCCTTTGACGGTGGAGGCCTCGGTCGATGGAGGTCCAACGAAGAGTTTGGATGCGGTGCCGGTAGAGAAGGTAGAGCCTTACATTGTGGATGAAGCGGACGCGACGCTCCTAGCGATGTTAGAAAAGATGGAGGGGGCTTCGGTGCATGGGGAGGCCGAGTTAACCGCAGCCGATCGAGATATTTTCTTTCCTGCGCTCTTAGGGCATCCGCGAGTTTTTGCGGGGAGACGGAAACACCTTTTAGTCAAGCGAGCGGTGGAGGGCACACGGTTGAGGGCGGAGTTGGATGCCGATGGCATTTTGCATCTAGAGCTGTTCGCGGCGCCAGCGGGCCCAGCCGAGAGTGAGCTACTGGAGTGTGCAGATGGGCGGTGGAGGCTGGCGGGGGAGAATCTGGAGCTCTTGG
>JBGSBI010000052.1:3537-3826 GCA_041730685.1 Aliarcobacter sp. | reverse complement strand
GGAAGTTGTCTACAGCTTCTAAAGATTATTTAGAACACAGTTAGTCGAGAAATCCCTCGGAGCCAGTAAATGGGCTCCGGGGGATTTTTCTTTTTAAGTTTGTTTAGGAAGCCAACTCTTCGACGGTGGGGCAGGAGCAGACGAGGTTGCGGTCGCCGTGGACGTCGTCGATACGAGAGACGGTGGGCCAGTACTTCGAGGTGCGGGTCCAAGGTGCGGGGAAAGCGGCCTTCTCCCGGGAATAAGGGCGGTCCCATGAATCGGAAAGGAGATCGGTGGCTGGGTGGGG
>JBGSBI010000052.1:0-3527 GCA_041730685.1 Aliarcobacter sp. | reverse complement strand
CGGTTGCGATCCATCTTTCCCGATTCGATATCGGCGATTTCCTGACGGATGGAGAGGAGAGCATCCGCAAAACGATCGAGTTCTTCTTTGGATTCTGATTCGGTGGGTTCGATCATTAGGGTCCCGCCCACGGGCCAGGACATAGTGGGTGCGTGGAATCCGTAATCCATTAGGCGTTTGGCGATATCGACCACTTCAATGCCTGCGGAACTCTTGAAGGGGCGGAAATCGAGAATGAATTCGTGGGCGACCCATCCACCTGGGCCGCGGTAGAGGATGGAATAATCCTTGGAGAGTCGTTTGGCGAGATAGTTGGCATTAAGCAGGGCGACTTCGGTACAGCGGGCAAGGCCAGTGCCGCCAATCATAGCGAGGTACATCCAGGGGATGACGAGAATACTGGAACTTCCGTAAGGGGCAGAGGCGACTGGACCGACGCTGCCAGGTAACCGAGGCACGAGAGGGTTACTAGGAAGAAAGGGAATGAGGTGCTTGGCAACGGCGATGGGACCGACGCCTGGTCCGCCACCGCCGTGGGGAATACAGAATGTTTTATGCAAATTGAGGTGGGAGGCATCGACGCCGAAATCGCCTGGGCGACAAATTCCGACGAGGGCGTTGAGGTTGGCACCATCCATATAGACTTGGCCGCCAGCGGCGTGGACTTTAGAGCAAAGATCGCGGATGCCTGTCTCAAAAACGCCGTGGGTGGAGGGGTAGGTGACCATGATGGCAGCGAGGCGGGGGCCGAGTTCAAGAATCTTGGATTCGAGATCGGAGTGGTCGACATTTCCTTGGGCATCGCAAGCGATGGGGACGACGCGGAAGCCTGCGAGAACTGCGCTGGCTGGATTGGTGCCGTGGGCGGAAACAGGGATGAGGCAGGTATCGCGTTGGGATTGGCCGCGGGAGTGGTGCCAGGCGCGGATGGCGAGGAGACCGGCGTACTCACCTTGAGAACCGGCGTTGGGTTGAAGGGAGACACCGGGGAGGCCGGTGATTTTGCCAAGCCAATCCTCGAGTTCGTGAATCATGGAAAGGTAACCTGGATTTTGATCGGCGGGGGCGCAGGGATGTGGGTCGGAGACGGTGGACCAGCCGAGAGGGGTGAGTTCGGAGGCGGCGTTGAGTTTCATGGTGCAGGAGCCGAGCGGAACCATGGAGTGGGCGGGGGAGAGGTCTTTGGCGGCGAGACGACGAATGTAGCGGAGGAGTTCGGTTTCGCTTGTATAGGTGGAGAAGATGGAGTGGCGGAGGGCAGGAGATTGCCGAACGAGGGGTCCGGCAAGAGACGGATTTTTTGGAGAGGGCTGAGCAAGAAGGGGGAGGGCTTTGGCCTCACCGAAAAGAGAGAGGAGAGAATCGACTTCCGCGTCGTCGGTACGTTCATCGAAGGTGATACCGAGATCGCCGTTGGGTAGAGCGCGGAAATTATAACCTGCTTGGGTAGCTTTGGCAGAGATGCGTTGGAGTGAAGAAGCGGGAGCGTGAATGCGTAGGGTGTCGAAAAAAGATGAGTGAACGATGGTGAAGCCGAGATGGGTGAGGCCCTCGGCCAGGCGAAGGGTATGGGCGTAGATGCGGAGGGCGATTTGACGGAGGCCTTTCGGGCCGTGGTAGACGGCATACATCGAGGCAAGGCTGGCGAGGAGGGCTTGAGCAGTGCAGATGTTGCTGGTGGCGCGATCGCGGCGGATATGCTGTTCGCGGGTTTGGAGGGCGAGGCGGTAGGCGGTACGGCCAGCGGCATCTTTGGAAACACCGATGAGGCGACCAGGGAGGAGGCGTTGGTAGGCCGAGCGGGTAGCGATATAGGCGGCGTGAGGTCCGCCGAAGCCGATGGGAACGCCGAATCGTTGGGTGCTACCGACGGCGATGTCGGCGCCGAGTTCGCCGGGAGGGGTGAAAAGCAGAAGGGAGAGGGGATCGGTGACGAGGATGGAGAGGGCTCCTGCTTTTTTGAGTTGAAGAATTGAGGGCCGTGGGTCGGAGAGGAGTCCATCGGTTTCGGGATAGGCGAGGATTCCGGCAAAGAGGGAGTGGGCATCTTTTTCGGGAAACTGCTCGGAAATGATTATTTTCCAACCGAGGACTTCGGCGCGGGTGGTGAGGACGGCGGCGGTGGAGGGGTGGAGGTTGGGGGCGAGCCAGAGAGTGTTGCGCGGAGCGGCATGGAGGGCGGCATGAGCAAGGGAGACTGCCTCAGCGGCGGCGGTGCCTTCGTCAAGTAGGGATGCGTTGGCAATATCTAGGCCAGTGAGTTCGACGATCATGGTTTGGAAATTGAGAAGAGCTTCGAGGCGGCCTTGGGCGATTTCGGGTTGGTACGGGGTGTAGGAGCTGTACCAACCTGGGTCTTCGAGAATGGCGCGACGGAGGAGGGGTGGGGTGATGGTGCCGTGGTATCCGAGGCCGAGGAGAGAGCGGAAGGGGCGGTTTTGGGAGAAGGTTTTTTCGAGGTCGGCGAGGGCGCGCTGTTCGGAGCGGGCGGGAGGAAGGTTGGGGGCGTGGGCGGAGGCTAGGCCAGGAGGGAGGGTAGCTTGAACGAGGTCTTCCAAGGAGGAGAGACCGAGTTCGGCGAGCATCTGCTTCTGGGTGGAGAGAGTGGGACCGATATGTCGGGAGAGGAAGGAGAGGTCGCCGTGGTTATGAGGTAGGAAAGGGGCAGGGGCCTTGGTGGGAAGGGTGGTGGTCTTTTTGGTCTTGGCAGAAGTGGCTACGGGCACCGACCCAAAGTAGTGGAGAGCGAGGGGTGCGCAAGTCGTGGAGTAAAGTTGGTCAGAAGGGGTTGGGAATAGTTAGTATAAAGAGATGCATCAGTATGCCGCTAAAAATTGCTGTGGGGGCAACGCCTGTGGGTTGGATGTGCTGGCTCATCAGCTGGCCGATTCAGGGGAGTTGCGAGGAGTTTCGGTTTCCTTTCAAGAAGGGCGGATTAATTATGCGACGGCTGGCCAAGAGCGGGGGGAGAGTGGAGCGGTCGGGTTGGCCGATGCGGTGCGCGCTTTGGGTGGGGGGAGTATCTGTCGGTGGTCTCCTCCCGATTCGCGCTGTGGGAAGTGCGGGCGTCTTTTAGAGGGAAAATGGGAGGAGGGTGTTTTCATGCGGAGGGATGGGGATAAGATTATTTTAGAAAGAGAAAGTTGTCCGACGGCTCCGAAGTTCTGGTTGTGGAAGATATTAGGGGGAGTGAAGTTAGAGGTAAGGCAACTTCCCTCCGTGGTGGGGGCGGGGAAAAAGTGGAAAGTTCCACTGGCCTTAGCGGTGGTCTGTGGGATGGCAGGTTTGTTGGGTTGGTGGGCGGAGGGATGGATTGGGAAACTCTTATTTCTGATGGCCTACTTAGCGGGGGGTTGGAAGACGGGGGAGGAGGTGTTGCAACGATTCAAGACGGGGGTTTTAGATATTCATTTTCTGATGCTGGCGGTGGCGGCGGGCGCGGCGGCGGTGGGGCATTTGCAGGAGGGAGTGTTGCTGCTCTTTTTGTTTTCGTTGAGCGGGGCTTTGGAGGAGTTGGCGGCGTATCG
>JBGSBI010000051.1:0-3837 GCA_041730685.1 Aliarcobacter sp. | reverse complement strand
TCCACCGATACCACCGCCGCCCTTCGCGCCAGCGAGATCGGAGCCGATGCCCTCCTCAAGGCCACCAAGGTAGACGGAATCTACGATTCCGATCCCAAGACCAACCCCCGCGCTCAACGCTTTCAAACCATCACCTACGGGGACGCCCTACGCCGCCGCCTACAAATCATGGATTCCACTGCTTTCTCCCTCTGCATGGATAATAAAATTCCCATCGTGGTGTTCGACGTCTTCCGAGAGGGAAATCTGCGGGCCGCCGCCCAAGGTCGCCCCGTCGGAACCCGCGTCATCGTGGGCGAATAAAACACTCGAGCTGTTCGCCTAAGCTAAGGTAGGGCGGGCTGCCCCTAGCCCGCCAATCCAAAGCTTATATCTTCCAAGCTCCGGTCAGTCCTCCCGATGATTCAACATCCAGCGAGGGAATCCCCCAACGCGGGTCAGGACAAATACAGAGAGAAATTTATTTCAAGATTAGGAAGACAAGGGGTGGATGTTGACGGAAGTGGAGGGGAAGATAGTTTATACCCATGAGCGTGACGGAGATGGAAAAAGCCCTTGCGACGATGCCCGTCCAAGAAAAAAGAGAAGTGGCGGAATGGCTCCTAGGACAAATCGAAGATCAGATTCCAAAAGACTTTTTTTTAGGCCTGCAGCAGGCGCGTGAGGGCCAGACGCTCCTGATGGAGGAAGCTCTGCAGAAGACGCCCCCCAGTTGAAGCGGGTCTTTCTTGTCACTGATTTGTTTTGGAAAAAGTTTTACGCCCTTAGTCCTTCGCAAAAGGATTCCGTTCGCCAAGCGTGGAAAAAGTTTCAACTCGACCCATTCGAGCCCTCCTTAGGCACTCATAAGATTCGGATTCTCTCTGCAAGAGCTGGCGAGCCTGTCTACTCGGTAGTAATTGAAAAAGATTTGCGTGTTCTGTTTCTTCTCTTGGGGGAGAAGATTACAACGTTCGAAATCGGGACGCATGAGGTTTACAGGTAAGGATTACAGTGTAGGGGGGGGCGGTGGCCGTGCCACCACGTCTTTGAATTTCACATGTTTGATCCCACCCCGGGTCGGCGTCCCGCGACTGCGGGATTCGCACATTCTGACTTTCGCACATTCTTACCCCCTCTTTCTTTCTTCCGAATTGCTTTCTTTCTTCCTACTCTTTCGAGCATATGTCGGCGCCCCAAATCAATATCTCTGATGTCGCCTCTCTGGCCCGCCTCACCCTTACCCCCGAAGAAACGGCAAAGTTCTCCGCTCAACTCACCCAAATCCTCGGCCATATGGAAACCCTCAGCCAAATCGCCACAGGCGCTGTCCCCGAGGTCACCCCCCCCGCCCAACCCGCCCTCCGCCAGGACATCCCCACCCCCAGCCTCTCCATTGAAGCCGCCCTCTCCAACGCTCCCGCCCAAGCTAACGACCTCATCCTCGTCCCCAGAATTCTCGAATGAGCCTAGCCTACGAAACCATCGCCACGCTCCGGCGTCGCCTCATAGCAAAGGAGATTCATCCGCGCGATATTCTCAAAGATCTCTTCACCCAAATTGATGCCCGCGAAAAAACTCTCCACGCCTACACTTATCTCCATCGCGAAAGCGCCCTCGCCGCCGCTGAAAAAGCCGATCTGTCTCTTCCCCTCGGCGGCATCCCCATCGCCCTTAAAGATAATCTCAATGCCCTTGGCGATCCCTGCACCTGCGCTTCCAAGATTCTCGAGGGATACAAAGCCCCCTACGATGCCACCGCTGTCTCCCTCCTCCGCCAAGCGGGCTCCATTCTTCTCGGTCGCACCAATATGGACGAGTTCGCCATGGGTTCCTCCACTGAAAACTCCGCCCTCGGCCTCACCCGCAATCCCTGGGATCCCAATCGCATCCCAGGTGGCTCGTCAGGAGGTTCTGCTGCCGCCGTCGCAGGACGCATCGCCCTCGCCGCCCTCGGTTCCGACACAGGCGGCTCGATCCGCCAACCTGCCGCCCTCTGCGGTTGTGTCGGACTGAAACCCACCTACGGTCGCGTCTCCCGCTACGGCCTCGTCGCCTTCGCCTCTTCCCTCGATCAGATCGGCCCTCTCGCCCGCACAGTCGAGGATTCCGCCCTCCTCCTTTCCGTTCTCGCCGGCCACGACCCTCGCGACAACACCACCGATCTCCGACCCCCCGAAAAGTTTCTCACCCAAAAAAATGGCTCCGTCCAAGGCCTACGCGTCGGACTGCCCAAAGAATATTTTCTCCCAGGAATGGATTCCGAAACCGAATCCGCTATCCGCTCCGCCGCCGATTGGTTCAAGAAAAACGGCGCCACTCTCGTCGACGTCTCCCTCCCCCACACTCCCACTGCCATCGCCGTCTACTACATCCTGGCCACGGCTGAGGCCTCCGCCAATCTCGCCCGCTTCGACGGAGTCCGCTACGGCCGACGCGCCACCGATGCCCGCGATGTTCTCGACCTCTATCATAGCACCCGCTCGGAAGGATTCGGAGCAGAAGTCAAACGCCGCATCATTCTCGGCACCTTTGTCCTCAGCCAAGGCTATGCCGACGCCTACTATCGCCAGGCTCAAAAAGTCCGTGCTCTCCTTCGCCAAGATTTTGAAAAAGCCTTCACCCAGTGCGATCTGCTCCTCACCCCCACCAGCCCCGAGCCCGCCTTCCCCCTTGGCGAACGCACCCAAGATCCTCTCAAAATGTACCTCGCCGACGTTTTCACTATCTCGACCAATCTTGCAGGGAACGGAGCCATCTCCCTCCCCTGCGGTTTCACAAAATCAAATCTGCCCATCGGACTGCAGTTGATCGGCCCCCGTTTCGGAGAAGAAACCATCCTCCGCGCCGCGCACGCCTTCGAACAAGCCCACGACTTCTTTCAAAGGTTACCCCCCTCATGAGTACCCCCGCAAAATGGGAAGCGGTCATCGGACTGGAAGTGCATGTGCAACTTCTCACCCAAACCAAAATGTTTTGCGGCTGCATCAATCACTACGGAGATGCCCCGACTAGCCACGTCTGCCCCGTCTGCCTCGGCCTGCCAGGCAGTCTTCCCGTTCCCAACGAAGAGGCGATTCGTCTGACTCTTCTCACAGGGCTAATGCTCGGTTGCAACCTCGCCCCCGTGGCGCGGTTTGATCGAAAAAACTATTTTTACCCTGATATGCCCAAGAATTATCAGATCAGTCAGTACGATGATCCCCTCTGCGCCGGCGGTCAGGTCCCCCTCGATCCCTTCCTTTTTCCCAAAGAAATCCAAGACACCGCAGAAGCCAAAGCAAGCCGCGCGATTCGCCTCACCCGTATCCACCTCGAAGAAGATGTCGCCAAATCTTTCCACTTTGAAGATCGCAGCGGAATCGATTTTAACCGAGCTGGCACCCCCCTGATGGAGATCGTTTCCGAAGCGGATCTCCGTACCCCAGGCGAAGCTTTTTCCTTCCTCGGTTCGCTCCGCCAAGTTCTCCTCGCAGGCCACGTCAGCCATGCGGATATGGAAAAAGGCCAAATGCGATGCGACGTAAACGTTTCCGTACGGCCCATCGGCCAAAAAGAGTTTGGCACCAAAGTGGAGCTAAAGAATCTCAACTCCACCAGTGGTGTCCGCCGAGCTTTGACTTACGAGATCGCTCGACAGATCGCCGCCTGCGAAAAAGGCGAGGCCATCGCCCACGAAACCCGCCGCTGGGATGATGAAGCTGGCGCCACCTTCACCATGCGGACCAAAGAAAAAGCCCACGACTATCGCTATTTCCCCGACCCCGATCTTCTTCCGGTGCGCACCGATCAAGGCCTGCTGGAGGCAGCTCGGACTCGCCTCCCTGAGCTTCCCACCGTTTTGCATCGCGCCTTATA
>JBGSBI010000050.1:0-3956 GCA_041730685.1 Aliarcobacter sp. | reverse complement strand
AGTTCAGACGTGTGCTCTTCCGATCTTCCCAAGAAACAACGTCAGGTTGAAGTAAAGCTAAAAGATTCATAAAGTAGTTGATGTTAGAAAATAACCCCAACCAAGCAGGCCCGATGCCCACCTGGGTGGGGTTGGTGGTGGTTGTGGGGGGGTGGGTGGGGAATCGGGAGGCGGGATTGCCGTGGAGGGTGCTGGCAATAAGGGGGGTGGGGGCAGGACTATTATTTTTGGCGGTGTGGGCGATCTTGGCCTGAAGAGGGAAAGAGGCTAAGAAGGAGTTTGTCTATGTTTACCCCTGCGACAATTTTTTCCTCGGAGGTTGGACTGGATACGCGTGATCCTCTGCAGGTGTTGGTTGTCTTGTTGGCAGGAATTCTTTTGCAAGTGTATGGAAGCCGTCTGTTGGTAGATGGAGGATCTGGTTTGGCGCGCAGGATGGGGATTCATCCGATGGTGATTGGTTCCACGGTGGTGGCGTTTGGGGTTTCCATGCCTGCTTTTTTTATCAGCCTGTGGGCGGCAAATAAGGGGCAAGGAGATTTGGCGGCGGGGACGGCGGTGGGAGGGGTGCTGGTGAACCTCGGGGTAGTTCTGGGGATTTCCGCTTTGGCCCGACCTTTACGATTTAGGCCGCAACTTTTTCAAGGGGATATACCGATTATGGTGGCAGGGGCTGCCTTAGCTGCCTTTTTAATGCGCAACAGTTGGCTGGGCCGATTTGAAGGTTGTCTCCTAATTGCCTGCTTGATCGGTTACACCATCTTTCTCTGGTTCTCCGCCGAGGTGGAAGCGGATGCAAGGGTGATCCGAGAAATCGAAAAAGATCTTCCACCGGCTGGCCCTTCGAAGCGTGTGGAAATCGCGCAAGCGGCGGGAGGAGTGATCTTGCTCATCGCCGGAGCCCGTTTTCTGGTGAAAGCGGCGGTTTCGGGAGCAGAGATGATTCATTTATCGGAGCCTGCGATGGCTCTGGCATTTATTCCTTTGGTCGCTTCGGCACCTAAATTATTAGCCCTGTTCATGGCGTTGCTTCGAAAAGAAAAGGATTTAGCTGGGGGGATTATCATTGGGGGCTGCATTTTCAACTGCTTGGGCGTACTGGGTTTTGCGGCGTTTTACCGACCGATCTTGGCGCCGACGGTTGGGCAGTTTGATTTAGGGATAATGCTACTCGCGACCTTGGCGGTCTTACCGATGATGAAGGCGGACGAGAAGCGGCGCCGTGCGATCGGATTAGCTCTCTTGGTTGGCTATGGTTTGTATCTGACACAGCTTTTGGGTCGGGTTTCTTCTGGAAGCTTGTGAGGAAATCTAGTCGGGTGGGGGTTGAATTTTCGGGCGGTGGGGCGATCTCTGCGGTGGTCTTACGTTTAGAGAAAACGCAGAAGGAGCAGGGGCTTTCGATTGCTCAGTTGGTCCACGCGTTAGAGGGGAAGGGGCATGCGGCGATTATGGCGATTCTGGCCTTGCCGTTTTGTTTTCCGATTCAAGTACCTGGGTTGTCTACGCCTTTTGGCATGATTTTAATTTTCAGCGGACTGCGGATTGCTTTTGCGCAAGGTCCTTGGTTGCCTCGATGGCTGCTGGTGAGGGAGATTCCTGAGAAGACGGCGCAGGGATTACTAGAAGGGTTGCGTCGTTTGGCCTCTTGGGCGGAAAAGATACTTCATCCTCGTTTGACGTTTCTTTGTCGGAACCCTTGGTTGCATCGGTGTCATGGCTTGTTGGTGGCTTTTTTGGCGATTTTGTTGGCTCTGCCTTTGCCGATTCCTTTTAGTAATTTGCTGGCGGCCATACCGATTCTTTTAATTTCGTTGGCTTTATTGGAGGAGGACGGGGCATTTTTGATTGCGGGGTATGTGGCGGCGATACCTTGCACCGCATTTTTCGCGGCCCTTTTTCTGTTGGGACCGAAGGCGGTGATGGGGTGTTGGAATTGGTTGGCCCACTTTTGGTCGTAGGGCGGGGGGCTTTCCTGCAGGGCCTTTTTACCCTATGGTTTCGGGTTAGCCGTGAAACAAAACGTATTTTAATAGCATAAACAACTACTATGGAAGGATTTATATTAAGTATTCTGATTTTAGCTAATGGGCTATTTGCCATGGCGGAGCTGGCGGTTGTTTCGAGCAGGCGGAGTAAGTTAAAGCAGAGAGCGGATGCGGGGGATCATGGGGCGAAGGCGGCGTATGAGTTAGCTTGTTCTCCGAGTGCGTTGCTTTCGACGGTGAGTGTGGCCATCACGATGATTGCGATTTTCTCGGGTGCGATGGGAGGTGCGGTCTTGGCGGAGCCGGTGGCGTTAAAGTTGCAGAGTCTCTCGATTCCGGTTTCGGTGGCGCATCCATTGGCGTTGGGTCTGGTGGTGCTGATCATCACGGCGGTCTCGATTATTTTTGGCGAGTTGTTGCCGAAGAGATTGGCCTTGGCGCACAGCGAGACGATTGCGGCTCGGTTGGCGAGGCCGATTCAGGCGGTGGCGGCGGGGATGGGGCCTGTGGTGAAATTGTTTAGCTGGATCACGGATGCTTTGGCGGCGCTCTTTGGGGTGAAGGGCACGGGGGAGACGGCTCCGGTGAGTGATGAAGAGTTGAAATATTTACTGGAGCAGGGAAAGAGGGCGGGAGTTTTTAGTTCGACGGAGCAGGGGATGGTGGAGCGGGTGCTCCGTTTGGATGAGTTGCGGGTGGAGGAGTTGATGACTCCTGGGGTGCGGATTGTGTGGATCAATGCGGACGAGAGTGCGGAGGTGACTTGGCGAGCGCTGGTGGCGAGCGGGCATTCCCATTTTCCGGTGTATCGTGGGAGTCGGGACAATATTCTAGGAGTGGTTTCGGTGAAGGCACTTTGGGCGAATATGGCGGCGGGTTTACCCGCGTTGCCGGCGGATTTGGCGACGGTGGCGTTGATCATTCCGGAAACGATTCCTGCGTTGCGGGCGTTGGAACAGTTGCAAAAGGCGAAGCAGCGGGTGGCGTTGGTCAGTGACGAATTTGGGAGCATTACAGGAATTCTTAGTCTCTTGGATTTATTGGAGGCGATCGTGGGAGATTTACCGTCGCACGAGGATCGGCAGAAATCGCGGGCGGTGAAGCGGGAGGATGGTTCTTGGTTGGTGGACGCAACCTTACCCGTGGAAGATTTTGCGAAGGAGTTGGGCAAGGGTGCGGACTATCTTGATTTGGATGGGGATTACCAGACGCTGGGTGGATTTATCGTGCATCATCTCGCGAGAGTACCGAAGGAGGGGGACTACTTTGATTATCGGGGGTATCGGTATGAGGTGGTGGATATGGATCGGCATCGGTTGGACAAGGTGTTGGTTGCGCCGATGAAGAGTTGAAGTGGTGTGATTTGACGAGGAGGACAACTGGGAGAATGATAGAAAGAGATTTTGGGCGGGGTAGCCAAGTGGTAAGGCACGGCTCTGCAAAAGCTGTATTCGTCGGTTCGATTCCGACCCTCGCCTCCAAAATTATTAATAGATGAGGGAAGATTGGGCAAAGGGGGGCAGGAATGTTTCCTCGCAGTTGCGGGACACGCTGGCGCGTGGATTTTGAATGTTGAATTTTTAATTGTTTGTAGTTGGAAGCTTAGGTAGGGCGGAATCTCCGAGGCCGCCTCGATGAATGGTATAAAACCTAAACTTTGGTAGGGCCGATGGTCTCCATTGGCCGATAGAGCGATTTAGGCCTGAGCGGTTGAGTGACTCAATCGGCCCCGACTCTGGCCGGGGCACTACCGGTGGACGGTTTTGAATTTCTAGCGCAGGCGACTTCGGAGATGCCGTCGCTACCCATGGATTGAGGGGATGAGTCGTGAGTGGCGAGTGGGTCGTCCCAAGTTGAGGGTGGGTGTGGTAGGATGAGGGGATGAAAGTTGGGTGTGTGCCGTATGATCATGCGAAGCCTTTTTCGGGGGGGTGGGACGGGGGGGCGGGGGTTTGGGGGCAACGGGGG
>JBGSBI010000049.1:0-4852 GCA_041730685.1 Aliarcobacter sp. | reverse complement strand
CTCATCTTCCCTACCGAAAATATCGGAGACTGCCTCTGCATCCGCGCCTCATCCTCAGGATTCTTTGGATCCCCCACAAAATAATCAAACTGCCGCCGCACCGATTCCCAATACGGAGGAATCGAATTCAATAAGGTAAACAGATTCGAGGGTCCCACAAAAGACGCCCCCGCCGCATATACCTCAGGCGTAAACGCTAACCCCGCCAACGCCGCATAACCCCCATAACTCCCCCCATAAATCGCCACCCGCTTCGGATCCACCACCCCCTTCGCCACCAAATCCTTCACCCCCCACGTCAAATCATCCTGCATCTTATCCCCCCACTCGTGCCGCCCCGCCGCATAAAACTTTTTCCCATAGCCCGTCGATTGCCGTAATTTGGGCTGCAACACCGCTAACCCACGATTCGCAAAATATTGCACCGTCCCGCTGTACCCCCAGAAATCTCGCGCCCAAGGTCCCCCATGCGGCATCACCAGCAATGGCAGATTCTTCGCCACCTTCCCCAACGGCAACGTCAAATACCCAGGAATCTCCAGCCCGTCCGACGACCGATACCGCACCGATACCATCGGCGCCAACTTCTCCTGCGGTAAATCAGGGCGCAAAGCCCCGAACTTCTTTACCTCCTTCGTCCCACGATCAAATAGATAGTACGTCCCAGGATCCGTATCCCCCGAACTCAAAACCAACCAACGCCCATCATCCCCCGACATATCCGCCAACCCCACCTCCCGATTCGCAAACATCTTCCGCAGAAAAAGAAAATCCTCCTCAAAGCCCTTGTCTTTCCAATAGTTCCTCTTTCGATCATCCAAATAAACCGTCCCCACCAACTCATCTGTCGCCTCCGAAAAAGCCGCCCGCGCCAGATCCACCCGACCCAACGGATCCGACTCCATCTTACTCAACTTGCCCGACTTCGGATCCATCTCCGCCAAATAAGACAAATCCTCTTGCCCTACGTTCGTCTCCAAATACATCGTCCGATTCCCAGGCCGAAAAGTAAATCCACCCATCGACTCCTGCCAACTCACCTTCAAAATCGCCGCCGACAACTTCTTCCCCTCCACCCTCAATAACTCCGTCCCCCCATCCTTCGTCATCCTCGTCGCCAACCGAACCACCCCATCGAGATCCGCTACAATATCCGCACATCCATCTTTATTTTCCCACACTGGACTCCGCGTCATCGACTCAATCTGCAACCGCTCCACATCAAAATATTTTTCATCCCGCTCGTTCACTTGCAGTAACGCCTCCCCTGGCTTCCCCTTCGGTAAAGCCATCACACTCGCCCGTGCCCCCTTCTTTAAGGGCAGTTCCACCGCCGTCGGTAATCCCGTCGCCCCATCCGCCGGCGCCGTCAAATCTAACCTTCGCAGTCGGTAGTTCTCATCCCCACCCGAATCTTGCGACACCAGCAGGTAACGCGAATCTCTCGTCCAAGTAAAACCCGCTGGGGGTCGCCCCTTCTCATCCGTCAACGGCCTCGCCGTCTCCATCGGTTGACCCCAACCCACCAAATGAAGATTCAAAATCCCGTTCTTCTCCCGCAGAAAAACAATCCACCGCCCATCTGGCGAAAGCTGCGGACTGGCCAAGGCGGGGTTACCAAAAAAAAGCTCCCGATCAATTAAATCAGTCGCCACCACGCTTTTTTTTCCACACGCCACCCACCCTAGGCTCAACCCCACCAGCCCCACAAATAAAAGCCACTTCAAAGACATCTCCTTTGCTAGCCGAGAACTCTCCCGCAACCAAACTCTAGAAAATTGCCTCCGCCGAGGACGCTTTTGGAGCCCAGTTATCCACCTCCGCTTTCTTCTCTCGAAAAAGCGCCAACTTTTTCTCCAACTCTTTCTTCTCTGTACCACTCGCACCCTTACTCAAGGCCAACATCGCCGTCTCTTGCGCCCTGCGAAAATCTCCCATCTCCGCATAGCCCGAAGCCAGAATTCCATACGTCGGAATCAACGGTTCATCCTGAATAGCCCGCTTCGCCAAACTCACCGCCCCCGCTCCATCTCGAAACTCCAGAAACGGGCAGTTCGCCTTAGCCCAAGCCACCATCACCCGATCCGTAGCCGTCTCCGGCATCAAGCGCATCGCCCGCCTCAGATCCGCTTTCGCCCCCGCAGGATCCCCCGTCTTGGCCAGACATAGGGCACGCCGAATCAAAACCCACGCCGTGTCGGGCGCTTGGTCTAGCACCTTAGTGTACTCATCCATCGCTTCCGCATATTTCCCATCTTTCTCCAACTCCAACCCCTCTAAAGCGGGACCAAACTTCGACTGCCTTCGAAAAGTCTCCACCGCCGCCTTTAACCTCGCCTTGTCCTCACCCTCCTCCACCTCCCGCAACCGAGCCAAAAGCACCTCCTGCGCTCGCAAATACTGGTCCGACTCCGCTAAACACGCCGCCTCCAACAAAACATTATCGGTCGTGCGATCCAACTCCACCAAACGTCGCGAAAGAGCCATCGCCCCCTTCGGATCCCTGAATTCAGCCAGCGGCCCTCCACGAGAACGCAATGTAATCAAAAACTGTAAATCATTTACCGCATCCGCCTTATCCGTAGAAACCCCTTGGGAAATAGCCTTCGCAAAATCTGACCGCGCCGCCTCCTCATCCTCCAACTTAATTTCACAAAACCCGCGCCGCATTCGAATCCAAGGAATCTCCGGTGCCTTCTGCAATGCCGCCGTATACAAATCTTTTGCCGGCCTCCAAGCCTCCTGCTGCTCCGCCGAAAAAGCTTGGTATGCCATCCCCCGACCCAACTTAACCTCCTCCGCAGCATCCAACTTCACCAACTCCTTCGGCGCCTCCTCCTTCGCCGGCGCCTTATCCTCCGCCCAAAGCACCACCCCCAAGCCCCACCCACAGGCCAGCCCAACCCTCAATATTTTTTCAAACCCACGCATCCTAAAACCCTAGCAACCTCCACCTCCCCGCTCAACCTCCCCGCCCTAAACATGCCGCGTCTGGGCCGCAACCACGGGATCAATACCATCCACCGGTAGGGCGCATCATCCCTGATGCGCCGATTGAAACACTTAATACCCTCACCCCAGCGCGCTTCTGCGGCTCTACCCCGACCAGCGTCGGGGCCGCAACCGCGGGAGCGGTCTCTCCGAGAACGCCTCCAAAGAAAACCCCCACCCTCCAACAACATTCCCAAATTCGCACTTTCTTACATTCTCACATCTGAAATTCCCTTGCGCCCATTGCGACCTTGGCGTGAAAAATCCGCATTTGAGCGTGTCTTGCGAACACGGGACGTGCCTCCACCTCGAAAAGCGTCGGGTCTAATATGGGTTTTGTCGGGAATTGGTAGCGGATTGCGTTGGTTTCCCTTTCAGCATTTCATACTGTATGCAAAACATGATCATTCCGCAAAAAACAACCGAGGACTTTTCGATATCCCGTCTATGCGATGTCCCTTTATTCGCTCCGTTTCTGGCAGCAGCCCATGCTCGGGAGTGGGGGCACCTTTATGCCAACTGGAATCAAGACACTGCTCTGGGTGATTTTCAAATGGAGAAAGGCAACACCGATTTACCGACCACTTGGGTCATCCACCGCCAATCTGGTGCCCTCATGGGATCGATCAGTTTGCTGATGGATGATCTGCCAGGTCATCCTGATTTAAATCCCTGGTTAGCCAGCCTCTTTGTCTTTCCGGAGTTTCGGAGCCTGGGACTGGGAAGAATTCTGGTTCAGAAGGCCCTAGATGCTCTCCACGACCAACAATTCCCCCGCGCATTTCTGTTTACCGAAAACAAAGCCTCCTTCTTTTCAAATTTTAATTTTGGCATTCACGGTCAGACAAAAGCGGAAGGACATGAAGTAACCCTGATGAAGTGGACGAATCCTAAACCCACTAATAACAATCTCTAAGCTGTATCTGAATTTTGTCTAAGTTATAGACTTTATTTTCCGCAAGTACTTGCTTGTTAATTTGGTGCGGCTGGAGGGAATCCCCCCGCGAAAGCGGATATATTTTCCATGCCGGAGGCGTGAATCGGATAGGCCAAGGGCGGGTGTGCGCGGGCCAATTCCCCCGCGTAAGCGGAAATCCATCCCCGCGGGACGCGGATCTGAGAATGGGTAGGGGCAGGTCTTAGGGGGCCAATCGAACCCGTGGTTATCTTTTCTTACTAAAAAATGTGCGGCTGGAGGGAATCGAACCCTCGTGTCTAGCTTGGAAGGCTAGCGTTCTACCATTGAACTACAGCCGCAAACCATCTGCGCCGTAGAGGATTTGAACCTCTAACCTCCTGATTCGTAGTCAGGTGCTCTATCCAGTTGAGCTAACAGCGCTTGAAAGGCAATCCTACCTCAAGGCGTCTTCTCGGGCAATCCTGAGGAACCCCCCTCCAAACTCGCCCGTAACTCCTTCACCCACTCCTCCAACTTCGGGTGATACGGACACGTTCGCAAAATCTCCATCTTCTGCGCCCACGCCGCCTCCTTCTCCCCCAATGCCTCCTCATCCGACGCCCTCTCCCACAAAAGTTCAGGCCGCTTTAATATCTTATAATCGTCCGCCCCCAATGTCTTCACCTTCTTCTCCACCCTCTCATCCATTCGCGTAATCCGCTGATCCCATATCCGCAACAGCTCCTTATTTTTTTCTTCCAACAAACGCGGTCGCAATACCTTCTTGAAAACCGCCGCCTCATTCCCAGGCGCCACATCCGCCGCCGGTACCTCTTCCAAAAAACCACCAATCTGCCGATCCCGCACCAGTGGGCTCTGCTTCGCCGATTGATCAAACATTCCCATGCTCTGCTTTTTCGAAGCGTCCGACTACTTCTTTCCTTTGCCTTTACCCGCCGGAGG
>JBGSBI010000048.1:0-5171 GCA_041730685.1 Aliarcobacter sp. | reverse complement strand
CCCCAAGACTAAAAGCAGAAGTGTCCACCCGATATCCATTCCTTAACCCTGCCCTCAACCACCCTCCGGGGCAAAATTCTTTACACAGCCACTTCGTTCAATCGATACCCACTTCCACGCACTGTTTCGATGAACTTCCCCGTCTTGCCCAACTTATCCCGCAACCTCCGTACATGCGTGTCCACCGTTCGCGTATCCAAACTCGCCTCATAGCCCCACACCTCACTCAGAAGTACCTCGCGCGATTGAATATTCCCCACTCGCCGCACCAACAACTCCAATAAACGAAACTCGGTCGAGGTCAGCGCTAATTTCTTCCCCCCCATCGAGGCCGTCATCGTTCCGCGATCCAGCTGCATCTTGCCCGACCGTACGGGGATCGGCTTCGCCACCCCCTGATCCTGTTGCCTTCGCGCCACCGCCCGTACCCTCAAAACCAACTCCCGCGGACTGAACGGCTTCGTCACATAATCATCCGCCCCACACTCAAACCCCGCCACCTTATCATTCTCCATTGATTTCGCCGTCAACATCAGAATCGGAATCCGCGACGTCGCCGGATTTCTCCGTAAGGCTCGGCAGACCTCAACCCCACTCATCTCCGGCATCATTAAATCGAGAATAATCACCGCAGGTAGATCCTGCTTCGCAATCACTAGCCCCTCAGCCCCATTGTGCGCCTCCAAAACATCAAAACCCGCCGCCTTCAAATGAATTCGAATCATATCCCTCACATCCTTATCATCCTCCACTACTAAAATTCTATCGCGCATTGCCTCCATCCTACCTCCCTCCCCTTCCCACCCCGCAAGATTCCCAAGGTGACATTATCATGACAGAATCAAGCACCCCAGGTCGCCGCCAGTGCTTCGACCTCCAGTCGCAACTGATCCACCTCGCTTAACTTCACCTCAGGCTCCGGTACCAAAATCACCTCCCCCGTCAGCTTATGCTCATACACCGTCACCCTCCCCTCTGGACCCGTTGTCCTCTCCCTCACCAGTAAGATTTTCCTTCTCTCTAAAAGCAGGGCAAAAAGAAAAATCACCCGCGCCGCTGGACTCTCCGTCTGCACTGGCTCCGCTAGCCTCCTCCGCAATTCCGCCTCCGCTCTCGCCGCCGGCGGTTCCCTCTCAGGCACCAACGGTTCCGCCCGAAACTTGCCCTTCCAAAAACAAAAATAAGTCGGCCTCTCCTCCCCTTTTTCCCATACCTCCTGCGCAAAATCCTTCCGCTCCATCCCCCCATCCATCGCCACCAAGACCGTATAGACCACCTGCCCATCCGAAAATTCCTTTCCGGAACCCGCACAACTCTGCGCCCTCGGCCTTATGCTCCAGTCCATCCTGCCTTTCTACCCCGATGGTTTCAGTTGGAAAGTGCCCGTTCTCCCCCCATTGTGAATCGATGAGCCCTAGCTTTTTCACCGCCGAACACCTTCATGTCATGCTTAACCACTTTCCTGTAATCCTCACTCTTCTTGTTCCTCCAATTCTTTTGGCAGGCCTTTTCTTTAATCAAAAACCAATCCTGGCTGTCGGGTTCTCCCTTGCTCTTCTCGCCGATCTCATCACCCCCGTTGTCATGCAGACAGGCCAGTCCGCCCACACTCGTTTTGAAATGGGACAGATCCAACCACCGCTAGACGAGCAAGGAGACATCGCCGCGGAAATGCACCAGGATATGGCCGAAAAGGCCGCCCCGCTCCTGTATCTCGTTGGCTTCGGGGCCATCGCAGGACTTCTCATCCTTCGCTTTCGTCCCACATGGGCAAAAACTGCCGCCCTTGCCGTAATCCTCGGCTCATGTCTTGCCTCCATCTTCACCCTCCAATCCGCACAGTTAGGCGGACGCATCCGCCATCCCGAATTCCGCCCCCCCTCAACCAAAAACTAATCTCGTCCTACCACCCCTAAAGTCTAAGGGTGCGCTCCCATCCCACCCGCCTACCTTCCGCTATGGGCTTACCCTACGAAGAACTCGATTTTCAGCCCACCCCACTCGGTGACCTCATCCTTCGCCGCCGACGCATCGCCACCCTCGACAATCTAGAAGTCCTCGAGGTCAAACTCGGAGAGGACTTCCTCATGTCCAGCCTCTTTCATGAGGTCGAAGAAGCCCTCGCCGATCTTGGCCTCGCCGCTACCGAAGGCGATGCCCTCGATGTCGTTGTCGGAGGCCTCGGCCTCGGTTACACCGCCGTCGCCGCCCTCATGCACCAACGCGTCGCCGAACTCCTCGTCGTCGACGCCCTGCCTGCCGTCATCGATTGGCACCGTCGCGGACTCGTCCCCCTCGGTCCCACCCTCACTGGCGATCCGCGCTGCCGCTTGATTGAAGCCGATTTCTTTGCTCTCGCCGCCTCGCCTCAAAAAGGTTTCGACCCTCAACAACCCGGTCGCCAGTTCCACGCCGTCCTCCTCGATATCGATCACTCACCCTCTCACCTTCTCCACCAACGGCACGCTGATTTCTATAGCCCCGACGGACTCCAGCGCCTCGCCGCCCAACTCCTGCCTCGCGGCATCTTTGCCCTCTGGTCAGACGACCCGCCCGATGACGAGTTCCTTGCCAGCCTCGCCGCCGTCTTCGATTCTCCCCAAGCCCACTTCATCTCTTTTCCTAATCCCATCCTCGAACGCGACTCCGCTAGCACCGTCTATGTCGCTCGCAAAAGATCCTCCTCTTAATACCGACTCCTCCACCCTCACCTTTTTTACATCTTTAAAAAGTTGGCCAGAAGATCCTTGCCCTCTTTGCTTAAAATCGACTCAGGGTGAAATTGAACCCCATGCACCGGATATTCGCGATGCCGTAACCCCATGATCTCCCCCTCCACCGTATCCGCACACACCAGCAAACTTTTCGGAAGAGAAACCTTCTCCACGATCAACGAGTGATACCGCGTCGCCTCAAACGGATTCGGTAGTCCCGCAAATAACCCCTGCCCATCATGCCGAATCGGCGATGTCTTCCCGTGCATTAACCTCTCCGCTCTAACCACCTTACCCCCATATTCCTCCCCCATGCACTGATGTCCCAGACATACCCCCAAGATCGGAATCTTCGGACCAAATCTCCGAATCAACTCCATCGAGATTCCCGCATCTGCCGGCGTGCCCGGTCCAGGAGAAATCACTATCTTTGACGGCCTCATTGTCTCCACTTCATCCGGCGTAATCGCATCATTCCTCCTCACCACCGGATCCGCCCCCAACTCTCCAAAATATTGGACCAAGTTGTAAGTAAACGAATCGTAATTATCAATGACCAGAAGCATAAAGAAATCCTACCCCAAGGTCCTCGCAACCACCACCGCCGCTAACCCAGCCTTCGCTTTGTTTACACTCTCTTGATACTCCCCCTCCGGGGTGGAATCCGCCACCAACCCGCCCCCCGCCTGCACATGCGCCTTGCCCCCCTTCAATAGAATCGTCCGAATCGAAATGCAGGAATCCAGATTTCCATCGAAAGAAAAATACCCCGCCGCACCCGCGTACGCCCCACGCCTCGTCGGTTCACTCTCCGCCAAAATCTGCAACGCTCGCACCTTCGGCGATCCACTCACCGTTCCCGCAGGAAATGTCGCCCGCATCACCTGAAACGAGTCCTGCCCAGCACGCAGTTGCCCCGTCACCCGCGAAACCAAGTGCATCACATGTGAAAATCGCTCCACCTCCATTAACTCAACCACCTTCACACTGTGATACTCACACACCCGACCTAAATCATTCCTCGCTAAGTCCACCAACATAATGTGCTCCGCCCTTTCCTTGGGATCCGCCCTCATCTCTTTCTCGTTTTGCAAATCTTCCTCGGCCGTCGCCCCCCGCGGCTTCGTCCCTGCAATCGGACGAATCTCGACCTTGCCATTTTCACACCTCACGTGAGTTTCTGGCGAGGAACCCACCAGCGCCAGACCCGCCATCTCCAAACAGAACATGTAGGGCGATGGATTGATCGACCGCAAAGCACGGTACAAATCAATCGGCCGACCATGAAACGGCACCGTGAAACGTTGCGAGGGCACTACCTGAAATATATCACCCGCCCGAATATGCTCCTGCATGCTTCCCGCCATTTTTAAATACTCCGTCTTCGTCATGTTCGGCGTCGCCCCCGCCAAAAGATCCCCCTCAGGCCTCTGAGGAATCTCCCCCGCCGCTTTTCCCGCAGGTGCCTCCAGGCGCTTGACCAACGCCTCCAGTCGTTTCACTCCACTCGCATAATCAGCTCTCGGATCATTGCCCGTCTTCACCTGCACCACGAATCGCCGCGTCTTCCGCTTATGATCAAAAATAATAAACTCCTCCACCAACGCAAAACATGCGTCGGGAACTCCTAGATCATCCTTTTTAGCCATCCCCACCGTCGTCTCAAAGTAACGTACCGCCTCAAAAGCTAAAAAACCCACCGCCCCACCGGCAAACGGGGGCGCCTCCCCAGGCCAGGCCGCCACCGGACGGATTCCCGCCAACATCTCCTGCACCTCAATCAGTGGATCAGGATTCTCCGGGGCCTTCTCTTCCACCTCCCCGTTCAATTTCGTCAAACGTACCCGCCCACCCCGAAACTCCATTACCGCCGTTGGTCTCGATCCCACAAAAGAATAACGACCCAGCCGGCCCCCCGTTTCCGCACTCTCCAATAAAAAAGCCGCCCCGCCAGGTTGACCCGAGAGCTTGCTGTAGGCCGAAACCGGAGTCTCTCCATCCGCAGGAAACTCCCGCCCGATCGGAATCAGATTCCCCTCTTTCGCCAAATCTAAAAACTTTTTTTCCTCAGGATAAATCATGCTTTTTTCGGAGGCCGCACCGCAATGCCTCTCTCCTGCAAATAGCGCTTCACTTCAGGTACGGTCAACTCACCAAAATGAAATAAGCTGGCCGCTAACGCCGCGTCCGCTCCTCCTTCCTCCCCTAACACTTCCGCAAAGTGCTCCTTCCTTCCCGCCCCCCCACTCGCAATCACCGGCACCCCCACCGCTTGGCTCACTTTTCTCGTCAGCTTCAAATCATATCCCTCTTTTGTTCCATCCGCATCCATGCTCGTCAGCAAAATTTCTCCCGCCCCCCGCCTTGGTGCCTCCGCACTCCACTCCGGCACATCGGTTCCCGTTGGAGTCGGCCCCCCATGAGTCGTGCGCGCCGGGGGGGGGGGGGGGGGGGGGG
>JBGSBI010000047.1:0-5730 GCA_041730685.1 Aliarcobacter sp. | reverse complement strand
GATGGCGGTGAATCTGGGACTGAAGTTAAGCGAAACCAAGCAGGCGGAACCGGGGGAGTATGCTGAGCTAATTTCCGTGAGAGCTGGGCAGGATTTGAAAGAGGCGGAGGTGAGCGGGACGTTTTTCGGAACGAGTCCGCATATCGTCCGGATCAATGATCAGTGGATGGAGGCGAGGCCAGAGGGGTTTTTACTGTTGATGGAAAATAAGGATCGTCCGGGGATCGTCGGCTGGATCGGAACACTATTGGGCAAGCATAAGGTAAATATTGCGAGTATGACGCTGAGTCGGAGTGCACCAGGATCGAAGGCGTTGAGCGTATTGAATCTGGATTCGGCTCCTGGGGATGAGGTGTTGAAGGAGATGCTGGCGGATAAGGACATTACGTCGGTCAAAGTCGTTAAGATTTAGCGGGGGAGGTAGCGGTGGTGGGTGGGTTATTGGTATGGAGTTATCAAGATATCAGTTCTTGTTCAAAGTCGTTGATAGATAGGGCTTGTACATGGTGATTCCCAATGTTCTTGCAAAGTTATTCACATAGCGGTTAGGCGGTTATTCGGGGCTATTTTAGGGAGTCTCGATCGTTTTTAAGATTCGGGATAGGTTTTGAAGATGTGGATGGCACTGCTCATTGGCTGGTTAGGGGTCTGGTCGGTTGCTTTAGCTGAGGAAAAGTATCCGGTTGGGATGACGATTGTTGAGACGCCGAGGAGCGGGGAAATGCAGGTGGTGACGGGAAGCAGAGTGGAGATGGATGTGGCGCGGGAACCGGCCTCCACTTTCAAGGTGGTGATTGCTTGGGCGGCGTTGGAAGAGGGATGGGTAAAAGATGTGGAGACACCGTTGAAGGGGGCGGACGGGTTGGGGTTGAGGCAGTCACTCCAGAAATCGATCAACCCGCCCTTTGTCTTTTTGGCGGAGAAAATCGGTGGAGCCCGATTGGCGGAATATGCGGGGCGGAGTGGTTTGATTGAGGGAAAAATTTCTAAGGACTGGATGAAGGGGGGTGGGCAGGAGGCGGCGCACGGCGGAGAGTGTAGGACCACTCTACGAAGAGAGCATGAGATGGCGGTGGCGTGGATGAGGGGAAAGGCACCGTGGAATGGTGAAGCGGGAAAGAAGTTGCAGGAGGCGTTGCTTTGGAAGGGGGAGAAGGTGGTGGTTCGGGCTAAGACGGGATCCTTTGGAGGATGTCTTTGGATGACGGGCTATGGGGAGGACAAGGCGGTGACAGTTTTTATGTTGGGAGAAGTAGGTCGTCGGCCCGAGGTGGTAAAAGCCTTTTTCAGCCGATGGGGCGTAGAACCTGCCAGCCTGTAGTTAAAAATCTTCGTTAATAAGTTTGGGTTGGCACTTGTTTGATTTCTTCTTCTTCAGCACTTTAGATTCCTAATGATTTCCCGATATTCCCGCCCTGAGATGAGTTCGTTGTGGTCCGAAGAAGCCAAGCTTTCGCGCTGGTTGGAGATCGAGATTTTGGCTTGTGAAGCGATGGCCAGTCGTCGAATCATCCCGCACCAGGACGCCCGTACGATTCGCCGAAAAGCCAAATTCGACATTCGGCAGGTGCGTCGCAATGAGATCCGCACACGACACGATGTTTTAGCTTTCCTTGAAGATGTCGCATCCCATGTGGGTCCTGCAGGGCGGTGGATTCATCAGGGTCTGACCTCATCTGATATTTTGGACACGACGTTGGCCTGGCAACTGCGGGATGCGGCCGATCTTCTCCTCGTTGGAGTTCGCAAGGTGAAGGCGGCTGCGGCGATGCGCGCTCGCAAACATCGGGGAATGCTAACAATTGGAAGGACCCACGGAATCCATGCGGAACCTACAAGTCATGGAATTCGAATGGCCCTCTTGCATGATGAGTTCTGCCGAGCGGAAGAGAGGTTGCTGGTGGCGCGGAATGAAATTGCGGTTGGAAAACTTTCCGGTGCCGTGGGCACCTATGCCCACCTTGATCCTTCGATTGAGGCATTTGTCTGTAAAAAACTAAAGCTGAAGCCTGGTGCGGCCACGCAGGTGGTGCCTCGGGATCGGCATGCGGCGTTTGCTTTGGCACTGTCCTTGGTGGCGGCGAGTGCGGAGCGTTGGGCGACAGAGTTTCGGCATTTGCAAAGGACGGAGGTGGGGGAGGTGGAGGAGCCTTTTGCCAAGGGTCAGAAGGGAAGTAGCGCGATGCCCCATAAGCGGAATCCGGTGAACGCAGAGAGGATTTGCGGTTTAGCGCGAATTGTCAGGGGGCACGCAGTGGCTGCTTTGGAAAACGTGGCACTTTGGCACGAACGAGATATTTCCCATAGTTCGGCAGAACGGATTCTCTTTCCCGATTCAACCGTTCTTTTGGATTTCATTCTAGCGGATTTAGAAGCTTTGGTTCGGGGACATAAGGCGGATGGCAAACGTATGTTGGCAAACTTCAAGGCTTCGCGAGGGCTATGGGCTTCGCAAGGGGCTCTGCTGGCCTTAACTCGCGCGGGATTGGAGCGGCGCAAAGCTTACGAAGCGGTCCAGAAACACGCGATGGCGACTTGGGTCGAAGGCGGAGATGAGTTTACCACGCGGTTGGAAGGGGATCCTGAATTAGGAAAGAAAATCGGTCGGAAAGGGTTAAGGGAAGCGGGCAATGCCCATCGTCACTTGCGCTACGAAAAGTTGATTCACCGACGTTGCGGGCTCTAAGAATCCTTGCGGATAAGAGTCCTCTGGATTGGGAGCAATTAAGGGGTGGTGGGCTCGGACTTTTTCTTTAGTCCGTGGGAACCGATGAAGACAAAAGCTAGGCTCCAACCGGAAAAGGCGAGGAGAAAGAAGGGGACTTGGAGCGCGATGGGCAGGCCATAGAGAATGATGAGGAGGGGCCCCCAGTAGACAAAGTCAGGAAGAATAAGGGGCAGAACCCGATCCCGGTACAGGCGCCAGTTCCACGATCGGAGAATGCGTAGAGGCGACCAACCCAGTTCGAGCCAAAGGAAGTAGCTGACGGCGATGGGCAGAACGAACCAAGGAACGAATCCGAGAAAATCGAGAGCGATCTTAGGGGCGACGACTTTCCAACTTGCTCCGACGCCAAAGAGAGTGGCCTGGAGCAAATAGAAAAGATCGACGAGGAGGCCGTTGATCGCGAAAAAGATAAAATTCCAGCCGAGACGGCGGAGGCGGGCTAAGTTCCAGGTTCGGTCTGGACCGACAATGGTATGGGCAAGTTCAGGCAGGACCGTGCCAGCTAGGGCGGTAAGAAGCGCGGTGAGGGCGATTCCCCCTTCTGTCTTCCATTGAGCAAAAGAATCGCAGGCCGTGTGGACCGCCGGTGAATTATGGTAGGAAAAAAAAAGAGCAATCCCAATAGCCTGGAAGAATATGAAGACGCGGTAGAAGGCGCGGACGGCTAGGATGCCAGGGCGGAGGGCGTCCCAGAACGTCCAAGGAGCGGATAAGCGTTCAGGCCTCAAACGAGGTGCCGCAACCGCAGGTCTGCTTGGCTTTGGGATTGACGATTTTAAAGCCGGTGTGAGTCAACTCCTCTTCGTAATCGAGGACGCACTCACTGAGTAGGGAGGCGCTATCAGCGGCGACGAAGAGGCGGGCGCCGTTTTTTTCGAGGGTTTCATCGGATGGTTCGGCGATGCTGATGCGCATGCCGTAGGAAGAGCCGGCGCAACCGCCCTTCTCAATAAAGAGGCGAAGACCTTGAGTTGGATCGGCGGCCGAAAGAGTTTTGATATGGAGGGCGGCGCGATCGGTCAACTGGATCATGGAATTAGGCTAAAGGCAGGGGGAGAGGGTGTCAAAAGGGGGCTAGGGTTTAAGGGTTTAAGATCTGGGGAAACCTGCGAGAAAAGAGGGATGCACGGCATGCTTTTGGTTCAAGACTTAGCGTTGATCATGGCGGCCGCGGCGGTAGCTACAGTGATCTGTCAGCGACTAAAACAGCCAGTAGTTCTGGGATATATTTTGGTGGGGGTTTTGATTGGTCCGAATACCCCTCCTTTTAGTTTTATCTCCAACGAGGAGGAAATTAAGTCTTTGGCGGAGCTGGGGGTGGTCTTGTTGATGTTTTCGGTTGGGCTGCATTTTAGTTTTCGGAAGTTGAAGGAAGTGGGAGTGACGGCGGTGGTGGCGGCGGTGGTGGAAATTGGGGCGATGTTTTTCTTGGGAGAACGATTGGGGCGGGCATTCGGTTGGAGCGCAATGGATTCGATTTTTCTTGGTGCGATTCTGTCGATTTCTTCGACGACGATTATTGCCAAGGTTCTGGAAAGCCTGGGGTTGTTGCGCCAAGGGTTTGCCAAGCTGATATTTGGGATTCTGATTATGGAGGACATTCTGGCCATTGCCATGATGGGACTGTTGACGCGGTTGGGCACGACGGGCGAGGTGGACTTGGCTTCTTCGGGACAAGGCCTACTGAAGTTGATTCTTTTTTGCGTTGCGGTGGCGGTGGTGGGTTTCCTTGTGATTCCGCATCTTATTTCGCTGGCGGGCAGGAGTCGGGCGGACGAGGTGCTCCTGATCACGGTACTGGGTATGGTGTTTGGTCTCGCCGTATGGTCGGCAAAGTTGGGCTACAGCATTGCCCTAGGCTCTTTTTTGGTGGGGGCGGTTGTGGCGGAGGTGAAAGAGGTTCATCGAATTGAGCGGCTGATCGCGCCGCTACGGGACTTATTTAGCGCAATCTTTTTTACTTCTTCTGGAATGCTGATTCGTTTTGATCTCTCTTTGGAAGGAGTGGGTCAAGTGGCCTTAATCTCGCTCGTGCTGATCTTCGGAAAAATTGGGATGGTCACTTTCGGAGCTTTGCTGGGCGGATGCGATGTGCGGGCGGCGTTGAGAACCGGAATGAGTTTAGCTCAGATTGGAGAGTTTTCCTTTATCATCGCTGGGCTGGGGATGGCGCTGGGGGCGACGGGGGCGAGATTGTATTCGCTAGCTGTTTTAGTTTCGGCGGTGACGACCTTAACTACGCCTTACTTGATCTCGTGGTCAGGGCCGATGGCGGATTGGGTGGAGCGCCGGGGGCCGCGTTGGTTTGTGAACTTCTGGGGTTGGTATAACTCGGGATGGAAGGGTTTTCAGTCCGCTCCTCATGATCGTCGCACTACGGCGCGCTTGATGGTGCGAAAACTCCTGGGGCAGTTGGGGCTTCAGTTGGCGTTGATGACGGCACCGATTGTGGGGGCGGCGGGTCTTTGGCAGGCATATCGGAATCAGTTGCCAGAAATATTTCGAGTTGCTTGGTGGGGAGGACCTCTTTTTTGGCTGGGTGGTGCTCTCTTGGCCTTACCAGTGGTGGTTGCTTTCATTCGGAAATACCATGCTTTCGGAATCTTAGTTTCTGAAATGGCTTTTCCGAGGGAGGAGAGCAACGAGAAGGTAGGGCCGATGCGGGCTTTGGCGACATTCCTCGTCTGTGGCACTGGTTACATCTTGCTGGGTGTTTACCTGATATTGATTAGCAGTCCGCTTTTGCCGCGGACCTATTTGGTCTTGGGTCTTGTCGGGGCGGTGGCTTTTTTGGGGCTAGGAATTCGACGACGATTGGTGAAAATCTATTCGCAGGGTCAGGAGAGCATTCAGAAGACTTGGCAGGGGGTGCCGGATCAGGCCCAGATTCAACTTCCAGGCAATTCACAAGTTCGGTCTTATCGGGTGGAAAAGGGGTCGCCGTTGGTCGGGCAAACTTTGCACGGGATCGAGCTTAGAAAGCGAAGTGGGGTGGTGGTGGT
>JBGSBI010000046.1:0-6574 GCA_041730685.1 Aliarcobacter sp. | reverse complement strand
CGCCGTCCCAGGTGGGGATCTTCCCGACGAACGCCGTCTCCTTGGACCGCTCGGCCCGCTCGCCGACGTCGCCGATTTGGCCGTTCTCCAAGACGAGGACCTCGCCCACGCCCTTCTCGCGCGCCAGCGCGGCGTGGCGATGCAGGTGGAGCAACGTGCCGTGGAAGGGGGAAGATTTTCCAAAGGAAGAGGTAGAGGGCGGAGAGGGAGAGGTAGGCGATAAAAAAAATGATAAGGAAGGGGAGGCGGGAGGGGTGGCGGAGAACCCAACCCGGAACCCACGGATCGCAGGCGCCATGGGGAACGCCGAGTAGAAGGGCGGAGGAGAGGAAAAAGTAGGGGGCGAAGGTGGAGGCGTGGTCGGGCAAGGCGAGTGCGAAAAGGCCGAGGCTCAGGGCGAGAAGCCAGGGGAAGGTGTGACGGAGGGCAAAGGGCATGGATGGAAGGGTAGTTGGGGTGGGGGGCGAGGAAAAGATTGGGGTGGGGGGTAAAAAAATCGGGGGATCCCCGCGAAGGGATCCCCCGATGCTGCGTAGGAAAACCTACGTCAAAGATACTGAATCGATTATTTTGCGCGTTTGGCCAAGCCCCAAACGATCAAACCGAAGCCGATCTTATTGACGGCGTCACCGATGTTATAGATGACGTTCATCTTCGAAGCTAATTCGACCGAGTTGCTGAGCACGTTGCCCGGCAAGGTCATATAGCCGATTGGGTAGATGGCCCATCCGATGAGGACGAAGCCACGAAGAAGATTGAAAGCTTTGCGGATGTTGGCATCGCTGCTTCCATCGGCCAGCTGTTTGGCTTCTCCGAAGAAGATCTCATAGACGATCCCCGCCCAACCGATGGTGGAGATTACGCCCCAGCCGAAATTGGAGAAACCGCGAACGGGTTGTCCAAGTTTAGCAGAGACTTCGCCGATATACCCTGCGACGAGCATGAGTACGGCGTAGCCGATGAGACGCCAGAGCATGTTGATGCTGGCTCCGGCTGCCTTGAGAAGGAGGTAGAATTCAACGCACATGAGAGGCACGGTGAGGAGCCAATCGATGTAACGGAACTCGGTGGGCGAAGCGGCAGCGGCGTTGAGGCCGTTGAAGTTCGCGCACCAGAACTCCCTCATATAGAGGTAGTGGGCGGCTGCGATGGTGGTGATCAGGGCACTGATCAGCAGCGACGTCTTCCATTTATCCGAGACAGTCTGTCTCTCGAAGTAAAAGAAGACCGAGGCGGCAAACATGGCCATGGTCCCGATAAAGAAGGTGAACCCGACAAGGTCACCCGTTTTCATTGCTGAGGCTGCTAGCATAGTTGTGTTTTCTCCTTCTGCCCCTTACGGGGCTTTTGCTTGTTGCGTGATATTTGAAGAAGGAGCGAATTAGGACAAGCGAAAAAATAAGTTTATGTGAATAGGAGAAATTGATTTGTAAGTAACTATCGCAATGACTTTTTGGCTTTGAGCCACTGTTGGTTGAGCTGGTGGGGGGTAAGCTGGGAGGGTTTTTTACCTATTTTATGGAGGGAGTGTTCGATATGGCGGACGCGTTTTGCAAAGCGTTCAGCGGCATCGCGGCAGGCGGTTTCGGCGTCAACTCCACGGTGGCGGGCGAGGTTGACTAGGGTAAAGAGGAGGTCACCGAGTTCGCGAGTGAAGGCGGGACCGTGGCCTTTGGTCTGGGCGAGTTCCCTCAGTTCTTCACGTAGTTTTGCGGGGACCCCTTTTTTGGGGTCTGGCCAATCGAAGCCGACGCGGGCGGCTCTGCGTTGGAGGTTTTGGGCACGAAGGAGGGCGGGGAGGCGACGAGGAATGCCGTCGAGGCTACTGCGGCGGGAGGGTTTTTCCTGTTGTTTGAGTTGATGCCAGCGGTGGAGGACCTGGGCAGGGGTGACGATCTTTTCTTTACCAAAGACGTGGGGGTGGCGGTTGATTAATTTTTTGGCTAGGCCCTTGGCGACGGATTGGAAGTTGAAGGCACGGCGTTCGTGGGCGAGTTGGGCGTGAAATAGGAGATGGAGGAGGACATCGCCGAGTTCTTCCTGGAGGGCTTGGTCATCGCCTTCGTCGATGGCTTCGAGTAGTTCGTAGACTTCCTCTAGAATCATGGGGCGGAGGGTGCGGTGGGTCTGTTTGCGGTCCCAAGGGCAACCGCGGGGACCTCGGAGGCGGGCCATGATTTTGGTGAGTGAACGGATTTCGCGCATCCATTGGGAATACGGATTAGGGGAGCATTCGTCGAGTCATGGCGTGACGAGCGTAAAAAAACGTGTAGCCTTTTCAGCTTATGAGTAAGTTTATCTCCCCTTCGGCATCTTGGCCGAATTTGATTGAGCAGCATCGCAAGGTGGTGCCAGAGGCTTTTGGGACAGAGGGGAATCTTTTCAATCTGATGGGTGGGGAGTGGTGTCAACCAGGTCACGGGAAGCTGTTCCTCTCGCCAGTGGATGCGACTCCATTGGGTCGGTATCCGATGATTCGGTTAGAAGCGGCTCGCACGGCGGTGGTGGCGGCGGAGAGGGAGTTCCACGCTTGGTCAAAGACCGACTTGGATGAGCGCAAACGAAAGGTCTCGGAGACGTTGGACGACATGGAGAAACACGCGGATCTTTTTGCAAAAACGCTGGTCTGGGAGATTGGCAAGCCGTATGGGCAATCGAAGGTCAGTGTGGAGCGTTGTATTTCAGGGGTGCGTTGGTATGTGGGGCAGATTGAGAAGATGATGGAGGGGCGGAAACCTCTGGGGCTGATTTCGAATATTGCTTCGTGGAACTATCCGCTTTCGGTTCTGATTCACGCGGTGCTGGTGCAGTGCTTGGCGGGGAACTCGGTGATTGCGAAGACGCCAACGGACGGGGGGATTCATTCGGTTACCTTGGCGATGGCCTTGGCGCGGAGGCGGGGATTGCCGGTAAGTTTGGTGAGTGGTTCGGGGGGGGAGTTGAGTGATGCCTTGGTGCGGAACGAGGCGATTTCCTGTTTGGCCTTTGTGGGTGGGAAGAATAACGGGCGGGAAATTGCGGCGGCATTTTATGACCGATCGAAGCGGTACATGTTGGAGATGGACGGGGTGAACTGTTACGGGGTGTGGGAATTCTCGGATTGGAAGAATCTGGCGGCGCAAATTAAGAAGGGGTTCGAGTTTGGTAAGCAGAGGTGTACGGCGTATCCGCGTTATGTGGTGCAACGGTCTCTTTTCCCAAAGTTTTTGGAAATGTATTTGGGAGTGGTGCAGGGATTGAAGTGTGGGCATCCGCTTTTGGTGGATAAGGCGGAGGATGCGTTGCCGGCGTTAGATTTCGGCCCTTTGATTAATAGTAAGAAGGTGGAGGAGTTACGGGTGCAGGTGGGGGAGGCGGTTGCGGGTGGGGCGGTGGCGCTTTATGAGGGAAGGTTGGACGAGGCGCGGTTCCAACCTTCGCAGGATATTTCGGCTTATCTGGCTCCGGTGGCTCTGCTGAATCTGCCGCGTAATTGTAAGTTGTATCATGGGGAGCCTTTCGGGCCGGTGGATTCGGTGACGGTGGTGGATAGTGTGGATCAGATGGTGGCGGAGATGAATGTTTCGAATGGGAATCTGGTTTCCAGTCTAGCGACGGATGATGCGGGGTTGGCGAAGCAGGTGGCGATGGATTTACGATGCTTTAAGTTTGGTCACAATCGGGTGCGGTCGCGTGGGGACAATGAGGAGAGTTTCGGTGGGTTTGGGCAGTCGTGGAAGGGCTGTTTCGTGGGTGGCAAATATTTAGTGGAGTCGGTGACGGAAGGTCCAGTGGGGGAGAAGGTGCGGGGGAACTTCCCAGACTATATTTTACTGCCAGAAGAAAGATAAGTCCCCGAGCAGGAGCGGGAGGTTTGGTTTTTTTTGAGGGGCTAAGGTTAGCGGTTAGCGAGGCGGCGGTTAATCAGCCAGAGAGAGACGGCGACCAAGACAATAATTACGCCGCTGACGAGAAGCTCGGTCATCGATTGATTGAATTGAAACGAATTGTGAGAGGCGCCTTCAGTTTCTTGGACGGAAAGGCCTGCGCCGATGGTGAGGATACGGCGGGTGACGCTGATGCCAGCGATGACGAGGAAGGGAATGAGATCGGCGATACTGACATCGTGCGCTGGGGAGACGAGGAGGCGGGTTACCGTGCGAAGAATTTCCATGACGATGAGAATGAGAAGAACCTCATTGATGACCGAGATGAGGGTTGAAAAGAAGGGTTGATGAAGGAGCATGGCATTGAGGATGAAGTGGATGAGGTAGAGGGAAATAGAGCCGGCGATGACTAGGAGTAGGACGGCGACGTATCCGTAGGTGATGATTTCCCCTTTGGCGATGAGGCGAAAGAGGCGTGAGCCGAGGCGGGAAGGATCGGGCTTGATCATGGGAATAGATTGTCGGGGAAATGGGCGAAAGCAAGTGAGTTGGCGGTGCGAAGAATGGAGGTAGAGTAGGGAATGGCCCGAGTAACCCTTTTTTACGATGCGGACTGCGGATTTTGTCAGAGCAGTGTGGAGTGGCTTTTGAAAAGGGCGCGGGTGGGCACTTTTGATCCGGTAGGATATCAGGATGATGAGAGGATGCGTAATTTTCCGATGGTGGATCGGAGTTTGGCGGATAAGGGGATTCAGGCGTTGGGGGAGGATGGGAGATTACGGAGAAAGGCGGTGGCGACGGGGTACTGTTTGACGTTGGTGACGGGGTGGGCGTGGTTGGGACATCTCATTCTTTTCCCTTTGATTTTTCCTTTTGCGTCGATCGGCTATGCGATTGTGGCGATGAATCGGCAAAGGATTTCGGGGTGGATGGGTCGGACGTCGTGTCGGATTCCGCCTCGGGCGAGAGGATAGGGAGATGAGTTTGGGTGGGTTGGGGGGCTTAGAGCGGGAGATTGTTGGGTGTCGGAAGTGTCCTCGGTTGGTGAAGTGGCGGGAGTTGGTGGCGAGAGAGAAAAAAGCGGCTTATGCCCACGAAGCGTACTGGGGAAAACCGGTTCCTGGATGGGGAGATCCGCGGGCAAAGATTGTGGTGGTGGGGTTGGCGCCTGGGGCGCATGGGGCGAATCGGACGGGTCGAATGTTTACGGGAGATGAGTCGGGGCGGTGGTTATATCGGGCGCTGGCCAAGGTGGGATGGGCGAGTCAGGCGGAGAGTAGGGAGCGGGGGGATGGGTTGAAGTTGCGGGATGTGTGGATTACGTCGGCAGTGAAGTGTGCGCCACCGACGAATCGGCCAACGACGCGGGAGCGGGACAATTGCGGGGGATTTTTTCGAAGGGAGCTGGGGTTTTTGCGAGCGGCTAAAGTTTATTTGGCTTTAGGGGGATTTGGGTTTGAGGCGGTGGTGCGGGAATTTGGGTTGAAGCCGAAGCCGAAGTTTTCCCATGGGGTGGAGGTGGAGTTGCCTGGGGGGAGATGGTTGGTGGGGTCGTATCACGTGAGCCAGCAGAACACATTTACGGGGCGATTGACGGAGGGGATGTTGGATGAGGTGATGGCGAAGGTGTCTCGGCGAGTCGGCTTGTCAGAGGGGAGTAGTTAAACTAAGGTTTTTGTTACGCGCTCGTGGCGAAACTGGCAGACGCACTACCTTGAGGTGGTAGCGAGGCAACTCATGGAGGTTCAAATCCTCTCGAGCGCAGCGAAGCAAGCGAGAGAGAATCAATCAGCCGGTGGCGACCCTACTACGCTCCTAAACCGCTTCGCGGAGGAGCTTCGAAGGGCGCCCGGGGCGCCCGAAGCGGGCGGGTGCGAATGTTTGAATGTGAGAAATTCGTTTTGGAGTTGGAAGCTTAGTTAGAGGCGGCATCTCCGAGGCCGCCTAGCTGGGCGATCAAAATTAAATATTCAGTGTAGGCGTTCTCGGAGAGACCGCCCTACCTAGGTTTTGAAGTTTGAAGGTGAGAAGCCCCAGCAGATACGGGGAAGATGCGGGGCGAAGAGGTAATGGAGTTAGGTCTTACGGCCTGCTCTCATGGCTTTGGTTTTGAGTTTCGGCTAGGTTTGGGGAATGGGGTCGAACTTACCGATTGAGGAGATTCGTGAAGCTTTGGGGCAAGCGTTGCGCGCGGGCAAGAAGCGGATTGTGATTGAGGCGCCGACGGGATCGGGGAAGTCGACCCAGATTCCACAAATGCTGTTGGAGGGTGGATTTCTGGGGGAAAAGGGGCAGGCGGTGATCCTGCAACCGAGGAGAATTGCGGCGAGAATGCTGGCAAAGCGGGTGGCCGAAGAGCGGGGCGTAGAGTTGGGGGCTGAGGTGGGCTACACGATTCGGTTAGATGATCAGACCTCGGGGAAAACGAGAATTCGTTTTGTGACGGAAGGAGTTTTGGTGAGGCAGATGATCTCGCGACCAAAGTTGGAGGGGGTGCAGGCGGTGATTTGTGATGAGTTTCATGAGAGACATCTCTACGGGGATTTGACCTTGGGGCGCATCTTGGATTTACAGGAGGGGGCCAGGCCTGATCTGCTTTTGGTGGTGATGTCGGCCACGTTAGAGACGGAGAAGTTGGCGGAGCGGATCGGGGCGGTGATTTTAAGATCAGAGGGGAGAATGTTTCCGGTGGAGATGCACTATTTGGA
>JBGSBI010000045.1:0-11238 GCA_041730685.1 Aliarcobacter sp. | reverse complement strand
AAGGAAAGTGCGTTGGAAGGAATCTTGCGATTGATCCGAGATGCACAAGAGCAGAAGGCACCCGCCCAGCGTTTTACGGATCGGTTTGGGACTCGTTATACCCAAGCTATTTTGACCCTAAGTTTGGTTATGTTTCTGGTTTGGTGGGGCTTGGCGGGGTGGGCTAGGGGTGAAGCGGGGACGGCGTTTTATAAAACGATGACCCTGCTTGTGGTGGCATCGCCGTGTGCTTTAGTGCTTTCTATTCCTTCGGCAGTCTTGGCGGGGATTGCCGCCGGAGCGCGCCGCGGAATTTTATTTCGGGGGGGGAGTCCGATTGAACGATTGGGGTCGATTCATCGGGTAGCGTTGGACAAGACGGGGACTTTAACTACGGGCGAGATGAAAGTGCATGGGGTGGAGGTAGAAGAAGGTTGCACGGAGGAGCAGGTTTTGCAGGGTGCGGCTGCATTAGGCATGCAGTCGCTTCATCCTGTATCGGTAGCCATTGTTCGGGATGCGAAGCGACGTGGGTTTCCAGGGCTTACGCTGGAGGAGTTTTCCTCGGCTACGGGCGGAGGATTACGAGGAAGAGTGAGGGGTGGGGTGGAGGCACGGCTAGGGCGAAGAAGTTTCTTGGAGAAGGCCGAATGGGTGGCGGCCAAAGCGGCGCCGCTTGCTGGTTTAACCGAAGTACTTTACGAAGCGGGTGCTGTGCGGGGTCGGATATTATTGGAAGATGAGATTCGCACCAGTAGCCGGCCTTTGCTTGGTTGGCTGGAAAAGCAGGGGCTCAAAGTAACCATGTTGACGGGTGACCGAGAGGCGGCGGCTCGACTGGTAGCGGAGCAGGTAGGATTAAAAGATTTCCGCTATGGGTTGCATCCAGAAGAGAAGGTGGCGGCGATTCGGGAATGGAATGAGCAGGGGGAGAAGGTAGCCATGGTGGGGGATGGGGTGAACGATGCACCAAGTTTGGCGATGGCAGAAATTGGGGTGGCGATGGGAGCGCGGGGGACGGGGGCGGCTTTGGCGGAGTCGGATATTATTTTAATGCGGGATCGATTAGAGAGTTTTGCGGAGGCTTTTGATTTAAGTCGGCGAACCCGAAGAATCATTACACAAAATTTAGTGATTTCTCTAGGAACCGTAGCGGTCTTGGTGGTGGCGGCACTGGGTGCGGCGATCCCATTGACCGTAGGGGTAGCGGGTCATGAGGGGAGTACAGTGATCGTAGTTTTGAATAGCCTACGGTTGTTGGCACCGCGCCGTGGATTTGTCGGATTGCGTGGGTTAGGGGAGTAGGTGTAGGAAAGAGGGATGCGCTGGCGTGCCATTCTTCTCTTTGGGGCTCCTGGCTCTGGGAAAGGAACTCAAGGTAAGGTTTTAGGAACGATCCCTGGTTTCTGTCACATTTCTTGCGGGGATGTTTTTCGTGGAATGGATTTGAGGACACCAGTGGGGCAAGCTTTTTTGAAGTACTCGGGTGCGGGGAATTTGGTGCCGGATGATGTCACGGTGGATTTGTGGCGGCAGCACATGGATCATTTGGTGACCTTAGGGAAATTTAAGCCCGAGATTGACCATCTAGTTCTCGACGGGATTCCGAGGAACGATGCCCAAGCGAAGCTCCTGAAAAATGACTTAAAAGTGGAGGCTCTCTTTCACTTAGTTTGCCACGACCGATCTAAATTAGAAGAACGGCTAAAGCGAAGGGCTTTGAAGGATAACCGACTGGACGATGCCAGCGACAAAGTGATTCATGATCGGTTGACCACCTACGAAAATGAAACTAAGCCAGTATTGGAATTCTACGGGGAAAAGGTGGTGCATGAGGTTGATGCGGAGCAATTCCCCTATGAAGTGGCGCGTGATATTTTGAGTCAGATTGGAAGTCCGAAAGAGAAAATCGGCCCCCAGAATCTTACTGCGGTTACGGTTTAGTCCCGTGCGTGTTATTTTTGCTGGCACAGGGGAATTTGGAGTCCCTTGTCTGGAGGCCCTGGTGGCTTGTGACGAGCATTTTGTACTTTCGGTCATCACGCAACCTGATCGTCCAGCTGGACGCCAACAGAAGCTGCTTCCATCCCCGATCAAGGAGTGTGCCTTACGCCGTCATTTAACGGTATTTCAGCCTGAAGATATTAACGCGGGTACGGCACTCAGCCAGATTCGGTATCAGAAGCCAGATTTAATGATCGTGGTGGCCTATGGACAAATCCTGAAGAAGCCGCTCTTGGAGATACCCGAGAAGGGTTGTTGGAATGTGCATGGTTCGCTTTTGCCGAAGTATCGAGGAGCGTCTCCGATTGCGGCGGCCATTCGCGATCGTCAGAAGCGGACAGGAGTAACGATCATGCAGATGAATGAGGGATTAGACACAGGGGACATCTTGGGAAAAGTGGCGACACGAATCCGTCCGGGAGAGACGACGGGGATGTTGCATGATCGTTTGGCGGGGAAGGCGGGACCGCTGCTTTTGAAGTTGCTGGTGCAAGCCAGGAAAGGAAAATTGCGGAACACGAGGCAAGTTGCAGGGGAAGCTTCTTTGGCGCCGAAGATGACGAAGGAGAATGGAAAGATCGAATGGGAAAAGAATCCTGAAGATATTGAGGCCCATATTCGTGCGATGCAGCCTTGGCCCGGGGCGTATACCTGGATCCCTGATGGGACGGATCAGAAGATGTTAAAGATTTTCTCGGTGATACTTTCGAAGCGAGCCAAGGGAAAGCCTGGGGAGATTGTGGAGGTTAATTCGCATGGGATTTTGGTGGCAGCGAAGAAGGGTGGAGTTTTAGTGCGCGAAGTTCAATTGGAGGGTCGTAAGCGCATGGCAGCGGTGGAGTATGCACGCGGTGCCGGTTTGGCACCTGGGTTGGTCCTGACTTAGGGTGGGCATGGTTTAGGGTTGGTTTTTTTACCGGGAGGAAGCAAACGAGGAGATGCGGGAGGCCCCACTCGCGATTAGGTTTTGCACAAGATTATAGAGGATGATGGGAATGAGAATCTTGGGTTGGTTTACAAAAGCCAGTGAGGCGAGGACGAGAGCGGTGCCATTGTTGTTCATGCCCACGCCGAACATGAGGGCATAGCATTGAGATGTTTTGGCTTTGAGGAGACGTCCAAGCCACCAACCTGCAAGAAAGTCGACGCTACATAATAGAACGGCAAAGGTGAGGGCAATGATCAGAAAACCCCACTCAGGTGAGGCGAAGACTCTGGGTAAGGCAATGGAGGCATTGGTGTAATTTAATATGAGGAGACAGATGGAGTTGGTTAGCTTGAGGGTGGGCTTGGCGGATTGGATCCGGTCGGCACCGATTAGCGGACGTAGGCCAAGACCGAGGAGGGAAGGGAGTAGGACGGAAAGAAGGAGTACGAGCGTGGGCGCACCACCTTTGAGTTGGGCGAGGGCTGGGGTGTAATCCCCGATGGCGACAACATTAATAAAGTGTAAGGAGGTGGGCATGAGCCAAGGGCTGAGGAAAATTGAGAAAAGTACGAGTCCGACGGCCAAGGGAACATCACCATCGGTATTTTGGGTATAGGCGGTGGAGGCGCCAGCGACTGGGACGGTGGAAAGGAGAGCGAGGGCCACGATGATGGCTTGAAGATGTTCGGGATTACCTCCGACCGTTAGGAGAAACGAGGCGAAATAAAGGACGATGATTGGAAGTAATAGGTTGGCGCCAAGGCCCGCGAGGAGGAGTTGTGGGGATCGAATAAGATCCCGGATCTTTTCAAGGGAGAGAGAGGCATTGAGAAGGAGAACGGCTAATAAAACCATGGTCAGAGAGAGGGAAGTGGTCTCGCCGAAGCCTGAAGCTTGGCCTAGGGAAATGCGACGGAGCCATTCCCCAAAACGAGGAAAAAAACCTGCGATGATGTACGAACTAATGAGGAGGCCGACGAAGTAGCGATGGATTAGGTGGGATAGACGAGTGAGGAGCCCGGTTAGGGCGGGTTCAGTTTGCATGACTTAAAAAGCGGTTGGGAAGGAGGTCTCCTTAAGGCTCACTGTTTTTTTATCCACCGCTCTTTTTGCATGGCGAGTTTTCGTTTTGCTGATTCGAGGGGGTTGGGGTTTTTGCCAGAGGCGTAGAGATCGGCGCGGTGGAGGATTGAGCGGATGTACGATTTTGTCGTAGGGAAATCCATGGCGAGGAGAAAGTCTTCGGCGCGAAGGGTGGGATTATCTCGAGCCCAGCGACGGGCATGGGTGATGCCTGCGTTGTACTCAGCTAGGGCAAAGACCTCGGGACGGTCGGCATTGGACCAGCGTTTCATGGCGCGAGAGAGGTACCAAGAGCCTGCGGCGAGGTTGGTTCGAGGATCGAAAAGATCGGTTTCGTGGAAGGAGCGGACGCGATTGGCCTGAGCCCAGTCTTGGCCTGCGCCTGGGGTGACCTGCATCAGGCCTCTTTCGCCTGAGGTGCCGGTGGCGCGAACTTCAAAATCGCTTTCGCGCCAAACCACCGCACGGACAAGGGAGACGGGAAGTTGGTGGCGGGAGGCGGCCTCGGCTATGAGTGGACCGAGTTCGGTGGAGCGATGGATTTCGCCAATCCAGGAAAAGGCGATCATGGCCAACGGAGCTACAATCACGGCCAAGGCTGCTAGAATACGGGGTCGAGCGAGGAGCATAGTATTACAAAGATAAGCGATAAAGTAGGCGGAGGGAAAGCGGGGGAAACTTGCCTAGCGACTAAAAATAGCGCAGAGCCAATGGGTGAATTCTTACGAATTTGTAAGGGTAGCTCCTGAATTGGGCCTAGATCGTCTGTTTGACTACCGGATTCCCGAGCGATTACGGGGTCAAGTGGGGCTCGGACAGAGGCTACGGGTGCCATGGGGGCGGAGGAGTATTATGGCCTATGCGGTAGAGTTTCCTGATCAACCTGAGGTGGAGGCAGAAAAAGTGCGTGAGGTGGAGGAGGTTACGGGCGAGCGCCCCCTCATTCCTGCGGCTCTGTGCCAGCTAGCTCGTTGGATGGCTGATTATTATGCCTGCGATCTTGGAGCTGCTTTGCGGACGATTTTGCCTGGGCCGGTGCGCTCCCATGAGGGAGGTGGAAAAATGGCTTGGTGGATCAGCCCAGTACCAGGCAGGGAAGCGGTAGCCGAGGCAGTGTTGAAGGGGTCTAAGGCGCAACGAAAAGGTTGGGAGCACCTACTGAAGAGCGGTGGGGGTTGGTTGACGTTACTGGCTCGGGATACAGGAATTGGGACGGCGGTTTGGCGAGCATTGGTGGACCGGGGGTTAGCGGAAAGAACGGAAAAGAGATTTGTGCAGGACGAGGCACTGGCGGAAGCAGGGTGGCCCGACGCAGAGAAGCGGCCCGAGCTGGGCGTGGAGCAAGTGCGGGCGATGGAAGCATGGCAGGAGGAGAGAAAAAAGGAGGGTGCAGGGCGGGCGATTTTACTGGAAGGGGTGACGGGGAGCGGGAAGACGGAGATTTATTTGCGGGCGATGGAAGCGGTTTTGGCGGAGGGAAAAAACGCCATTATTCTTGTGCCCGAAATATCGCTTACGCCCCAAACGGTGGCGCGGTTCCGCGGTCGGTTGGTCGGTCAGAAGATTCGCTTATGTGTTCTGCATAGCGGACAGACGGTGGCGGAGCGGAGGGAATCGTGGCATGAGATACGCGAGGGTCGTGCACGAGTGGTGATTGGGGCGAGGTCGGCTCTTTTCGCTCCTTTAGAAAATCTCGGTTTGATTGTGGTCGATGAGGAACACGATGGTGGATACAAACAGGCGGAGTCGCCACGATATCACGCAAGAGATCTGGCAGTGGTGCGAGGTCGAATCGAAGGCGCGCCGGTGCTTTTGGGTAGCGCGACTCCATCGCTGGAGAGTGGTTTTAATGCGGATCGGAATAAGTACCGGCGGGTGCTGCTGACTCATCGAGTGGATGGGGCCAAGTTGCCCAAGGTACACGTGGTGGATTTACGGAAGGAGGACAAGCCAAAGGGAGGTGGGCCGATTCTTTTATCGGCTGATCTGACGAATGCTTTAGCGGATCGCCGAAAAAAGGTAGAGCAGAGCCTTGTTTTACTAAATCGGCGGGGATATGCGCCGAGTGTCCAGTGCCCGCACTGTGGTCGAGTTGAGGAGTGCGAGCGGTGTGCTGTGCCGATGACCTATCATCGAGGTGAGGATAAGTTACGTTGCCACTTTTGCGATGCGGAGAAGGCTGCGCCTCGTCAATGCACGGAATGCTCTTCTCCGGTTTTAAAATTCACCGGCGCGGGTACGGAACGACTAGAAGAATCGGTGGCCGAAGCCCTTCCTGGGGTGCGGTGGACGCGAATGGACTCGGATAGTATGAAAGCGCGTGGATCTCATGCCAAGGCGCTGGCGGCTTTCCGGGAGGGGCGCACGGAGATTTTATTGGGAACACAGATGATCGCCAAAGGTTTGCACTTTCCTCGAGTGACATGCGTTGGGGTGGTGGGAATCGATGGAGCGCTGAACTTGCCAGATTTTCGTGCATCGGAACGTGTTTTTCAGCTTTTGGTGCAGGTGGCGGGTCGGGCTGGGCGGGGCGAGATCCCTGGGGAAGTTTTCGTGCAAACTTACACTCCTTTTCATCCTGCGATTCAGTTTGCTCGGCATCACGATGTCACTGGGTTCCGAGAGCAGGAGTTGGAGTTTCGTAAGGCGCATGGTTATCCGCCTTATCGTCGAGCGATTCTTCTTTCGTTTTCGGGACCGAGTGAGGCGCAGGCCCTCGCGGCAGCGGAGCATGCGGTCAAGAGGTTGCGGGAAATCTGGAAGGACAAGGTTGAGGTTCCCGATGCTGGGCCAGCTCCGATTGCAAGAGTGGAGGGGAGGTTCCGCTTTCAGGTATTTCTGCTGGTGGACAAAGTTGGGGAAGTGATTGGGGATTTGAAGAGAGAGGTCTTGGCGCCGAAATGGCCGAGCGGCTTACGGACCTCGGTGGATGTGGATGCACAGGATCTTCTTTAGATCGAATTCTTATCGGTGAACTGCTAGGATGGTCAGGACTTTATGGAGAATCTTTTATTAACGACAGCGATTGACTACGCCAACGCCAAGCCACACTTGGGCCACGCCTATGAAAAGGTGCTGACGGATACTTTGGCTCGTTTTGCTAGGCGACGGGGTCAATCCGTCCGTTTTCTGAGCGGATTGGATGAGCACGGCCAAAAGGTCCAGCAAAGTGCGACGAAGGCGGGGAAGAGTCCGCAAGAATTTGTCGACGGGATCAGCCAGTTCTTTCTCAAGCTATGGAAGCAATTGCGCGTGGAGCCAGATGATTTTTTAAGAACGACAGAGACAAGGCATCGCAGGATTGTGCAGGAGGTTTTAACTCGATTACATAGCCAAGGGGACATTGTGAAGGGAACCTTTAAGGGTTTTTATAGTGTGCGGGCGGAACAGTTTTTAACGGAAAAGGAGAGGCAAGCGGATGGATCATGGCCCGAGATATTTGGAGAAGTGGTAGAGTTAACTGAGGAGAACTACTTTTTCAAACTTTCGAAGCATCAGGATTGGTTGAAGGAGTTGTATCAGAAGCAACCGAGCCTGATTTTTCCTGAGTTTCGAACGAAGGAGGTTTTAGGAGCTTTGGAGAAGCCTCTGCCCGATTTATGTATCTCGCGTCCGAAATCGCGTTTGGCGTGGGGAATTCCTCTGCCTTTCGATGAAAATCAGGTAACCTATGTTTGGTTTGATGCGCTTTTGAATTATGTGACGGGGGCAGGAACAGGAAAGGGTGAGTTGGCGGATTGGACTCCCGCGGTCCATGTGATTGGGAAGGACATACTGGTTCCTGCTCATGGGATTTATTGGCCCTGTATGTTGCATGCTTTGGGATTGCCGATGTTTGCCAAACTTCTGGTGCACGGTTTTTGGACGCGTAAAAGTGAGAAGTTAAGTAAGTCGACGGGAAATATTGTAGATCCAGAGGAGTTAGCGCTGAAATACGGATCGGATTCCTTTCGGTACTATGTTTTGCGGGAGATGGCGCTGGGGCATGATGCGGACTTTGATGAGGAGTCCTTGGCGGCTCGGCGGAAAGGGGAGTTGGCGCATGAGTTAGGCAACTTACTCCAACGGGCGGGATCAATGGTGGGTCGGTATCGGGAAGGGAAAATTCCTAGTGCCCCAACTCCTGCGGATTCGATGTCCCATGACTTTCGGGGCACCGTGCTTGGGGCCTTGCGGAAATGGGATGAGTTAATGGGGGCGGATCAGATGCATCTTGCTTTGGGTGAGTTATGGAAAGGGGTTCAAGCGGGAAACCAGATGATTGAAACACGTGCGCCCTGGAAGTTGGCCAAGGATCCAGCGAAGGCGGGAGAGTTGGATGCGACCTTAGCGGATGCCATGGGAGTGCTGGAGTTAGTTTTTGAAGAGGTGGCGTGTGTTTTACCGACAACGGCGGCGGCTGGCCTGGTGCAGTTGGGTTTGAGTGGAGCAATCGAGGTGCGAGGGGCGGATTGGCCTCAGTGGCCGCAGGCGCAGGCGGGGCGAATTCTCGGAAAGATCGAACCTCTTTTCCCCTTGCTCGAAGATGAGAAGGAGAAAGGGAAGGTATGACACGGCGAGCGGTTGCATGCCGTTACTAGGTGAGGCATTTTAAAAGTTCAAGGAACCCCCCACTTATGAGTACAAAACCTTACGCGCATCCTGAAGCTTTAGTCGAAACCGACTGGCTGGCTCAACATCTGACGGATGGGAATATTCGTGTAGTCGAAAGTAACGAGGACGTTCTTCTTTACGATACGGGTCACATTCCAAGTGCGGTCCATATCGATTGGCGGCGAGATTTACAGGATTCGCTGGTGCGGGATTATGTGACCCCACAAGCTTTTGCGGAGCTCTGTGCGCGAAATGGGATCACGCCTGAGACCACGGTGGTATTCTATGGTGATAAATCGAACTGGTGGGCGTGTTATGCTTTATGGGCTTTCCGTCTATTCGGGCACAGTAACGTGAAGATTTTGAATGGGGGTAGGGACAAATGGGTGGCTGAAAAACGTGCGCTGACTCGGGACAAAGTCAAAGTGTCTCCAGCAAGTTATCCCGTTCCGCCGCGCAGATTGGATTCCGAAATTCGGGCGTTTTACGAAGATGCCTTGGCTTGGAGCCAAAAGAAGCTGCTTTTAATCGATGTGCGTTCGCCAGGAGAGTTTAAAGGGGAGGTGACCCACATGCCCGAGTATCCGCAGGAGGGTGTATTGCGTGGCGGGCATATTCCTGGGGCCAAGAGTGTTCCTTGGAAGACCGCGGTGAAGGAGGATGGGACCTTCAAGTCAGCTGAGGATCTCGAAAAGATATACGGTGAGGGATGTGGAGTGGGACCAGAGACTGAAGTTATCGCCTACTGTCGGATAGGTGAGCGATCGAGTCATACCTGGTTTGTCTTGAGCTACCTACTCGGACGGAAGAAGGTGAGGAATTACGATGGTTCGTGGACGGAGTGGGGAAACCGAGTGCGGGCGCCGATTGAGCGCTCCGAGTAACAAAATCAGTTGGCGGAAGCAGGGGGAGGAGTTGTGGAGTCGGTTGCGGGGAGCTTGCCAGGAATGATTTGATAGTCGTTCATCGTGCTGGTCTGTTTCTGCTCCATGCGGTATCCCATGATATTGAGCACGAAATTCATCGCGAAATCGGACGGCACAGGGATCTGAATGGCGGCGAGCTCAGATGTTTGGTAATCGAAATCTAGTCCTTTCATCGAGGCGAGGAACCAGGCAACTTCCACTTCTTCAGTGAGACTGCCCTTCGTGCGGATAATACTGAAGTCCTTCTGATCGATCCAAATGGTGCCGCCAACTTTATTAATGACTTTTTCTTCGCGTGAGGAGAAAGGCTGATCTTTCTTAGGAGTGAACTTAATGACGTAGCAGGAGCGGTCGCGGATCATTTCGTTGCCCGTCTTGGTATAGTTAAAACGTGGGGCGATTTTACCCATATCGAGCATGGCATTCACTTTGCGGGCGTCTTCTACGTCTTTGTTCGAGGAGCCGGAGTCGTCGTCGGAGTTTGAGTTTCTGCCTGTAGAACGGAGGCCGCGACCTGAGGCGGCTCCCGCATAGGTTGTTTTATTGCCAGAGGGTTTTGCGTCGCCTGAGGCTGGTTTAGAGTCGTCGTTAAAATCGGCGCTAAAAGTGATGTCCTTGCTTGGTTTAATTTTAGCAGTGACTGTTTTGGTTTTATCGGGAATGACCTTTTCGTCCTCATCGAGTTGTTGGGTAACTAGCTTGAGTTGGTAGCTAAAGTCTTCGCGTAGATCGCGTAGTTCCTCGTCGCGGCGGATGGCGTTTTGGATGATTTGATCTGCGGTTAGATTTTCAGTCGGGGCGGGTGCGGGAGTGGCGACGGGAGTTGCAACGGGTGCGGGGTCGGGAGAGGTGCTAGGTGTTTGTTTTTTGGACGAAGCATCTTGTTCATCATCGTCCGCCGTGGTTTGGAAGTCTGGGCTGTTTGCTGGATTCCTAGAGTTGACTTGGGCCGAGAGGGGAATAACGAGCAGGCAACTAGGGAGCACGAAAAGGATAAGTTTGCGAAAATTCATAGTTCCTCTATCTACCCTAAACATGGCACACATCAAATTATATATACCTGGACCGGTCGAAATCGCACCTTCAGTTCTGCAAGCCTTTGCTGGCTCGATGATTGGGCACCGAGGAAAGGGGTTTCAAGACTTGTACTCGCGAGTGCAACCTGGGTTGCGGCAGCTTTTCCAAACATCTCAACCGGTATTTTTGGGGACGGGTTCGGCGTGGTCAGTGATGGAGGCTTCCCTACGTAATCTCGTGCAAAAGAAGGTGCTGGTTTGTATGAACGGGGCTTTTTCCGACAAGTGGTTTGATGTAGCGCTGAAGTGCGGGAAGGAAGCGGGCAAGGTACAGGTGGAGTGGGGGCAAGCGATTAAGCCTGAGATGATTGAAAAAGAACTTTCTAAAGGAGGGTATGATGCGTTGACCCTGATTCATCACGAGACTTCCACAGGTGTTTTGAGTCCTTTGGCGGAGATTGCAAAGCTAGTCCGATCGAAATTTCCGGATGTGATGCTGATTACCGACACCGTGTCGTCATTTAGCGTGATGCCGATTCCTTTCGATGAGTTGGGGTTGGATGTGATGCTTTGCGGAACACAGAAGGCTTTAGCACTACCTCCCGGGTCATCCTTGTTTTCGGTGAGTGAGCGCGACTATGCGCGGGCAGAAAAGGTCAAAGACCGTGGGTACTACTACGATTTCCAAGAGTTTCTTAAGCAGGCGGAT
>JBGSBI010000044.1:2972-11241 GCA_041730685.1 Aliarcobacter sp. | reverse complement strand
ATCCCTCCCCCCACCGTCAACGGAAGAAATACCTCCTCTGCCGTTTTCCTCACCACCTCCAAAAGAATCGGACGAGCCTCCGCCGAAGCTGTGATATCCAGAAAAACTAGCTCATCCGCACCCTGCTCGTGATACGCCCGCGCACACGCTGCCGGATCCCCCGCATCCCGAATCCCGACGAACTTCACCCCTTTGACCACTCTCCCCCGATCCACATCCAAACAGGGGATAATCCGCTTTGTGTTCATAAAGGCATCAAGATCAAGTTTTTGAATTGTTCCGTTTGTTTCCGTAAAATCTACTTTGATTTTGCCGTAAACTGGGCAAAAATCCGAGTCTTGTTTTGCTCTGTTCTCTAATTATCCATGAAGAACCCAAAGCCATCGGGAAAGAAAATCCTCCCCAAGAAAACTCTTCGACCCATCAAAAAATCGCCTTCTCCCCAGCCCCCCGCAGCCCCACCACTCGAAAAACTAGCACCGCCCCCCGCCTCCGCGCCCAGCCCCTCCCCCTCGACCCTGCCACCCACAAATTTGTCCTCCAACCCTTCAGCCCTTCAACAAAAGAATCCGAACCACCCTCCTTCGAACAACTCGGCGAACTCCCCGAGAGCTACGGTTCCCGTCGCCTTTTTCTCACCGCCCGCGATCCCCGCTGGCTCTACGCCTACTGGGACTTTACCTGGCAACAACTGCGCGACGCCGAACAAGAATCCCCCAGCGGCCAAATCTTTTTGCAAGTATTCATCCCAGGTCGGGAACGCATTCATCAAATTCATATCTTCCCCGGTTCGCGCGAGTGGTACCTCCCCGTCCACCGACCCGCCACCCCCTTTCAAGCCGAAATCGGCTACTACCGCCATGACGGCTCCTTCAATGCCCTATCCGTTTCTGACGAAGTTTCTACCCCACGCGATGATCCCTCCCCCAATTGCGAGGTCCAGTTCGTCACCATCCCTTTTCACTACTCCTTCCGCCAACTCTTCGACCTAGTCGCGGGACAACTGCGCCCAGGAGAATCACTCGCCCACGCCCTCTCCCGACTCCAAAACGAGGGCTACCCCCTACCTTTCGCTTACGCCTTGCGCCGCGTTGTCCCCACAGGCGTGGCCGACCGCATCCTCGATTACCTCGGAGGCGAACTCGTTCTTCGCACTCGCGTCGGTTCCCTCGAAATCACCGAAACTCTTCGGCGCCGACTCGAAGAACTCTCCTCCAGTCACACTCCCTCAAGCCTAACCTCAGGTGCTCTTGGCCACGACCGTACCTTCGCCATGCACGTCAACGCCGAACTCATCCTCTACGGCGGCACCACCCCAGGATCCCAAATCACCGTCGACGGACGCTCCATCAGCCTTCGCCCCGATGGAACCTTCTCCTACCACTTCGTCTTCCCCGATGGACAATTCCATATCCCCATCCAAGCCACCGCCCCCGACGGCTCCGAACAACGCTCCGCCCTCCTCTCCTTTCTCCGCCTCAGCTCTACCACCCCAGGTGTTGACCCCACCGGCCAACCCCCCTTGCCCAAACCAATCGGGCAAACCACCTAAACATCCATGGCCATCGGATTCGTCGCTCCTGTTCTCCACGCCCACCTGCCCTTCGTCAGGCATCCAGAATATCCTGAGTTTTTAGAGGAAGACTGGTTCTACGAAGCCATCACCGAAACCTACCTCCCCCTCCTCGATATGATGGAAGGCCTCCTTCGGGACGGAATTTATTTCCGACTCACCATGTCGATGACTCCTCCCCTCTGCGCCATGCTCCGCGATCCCCTCCTCCAAGATCGCTACGTCCACGGACTCGAAAAACAGCTAGAACTCGCAGGCAAAGAATTAGAACGCACCCGCCGCGATCCCGCTTTCCACTCCCTCGCCCATTTCTACCACCAACGCCTTCACCACTGCCGCACCCTCTTTTGCGACCGCTACCACCGCAACCTCGTCAGCGCCTTTCGCAAATTCCAAGACGCCGGCGTTCTCGAAATCATTACCTGCGGCGCTACCCACGGATTTCTTCCCCTCATGCGCGAATTTCCGCAAGCCGTCCGCGCCCAAGTCCAAGTCGCACGCCACGACTACCACCAATGTTTCGGGCGCGATCCTCGCGGAATCTGGTTGCCCGAGTGCGCCTACTACCCAGGCCTAGAAAACTACCTCCAAGAGGCTGAAATCCGCTGGTTCATCCTCGATGCCCACGGTCTCCTCCATGCCGAACCCCGCCCCGCCTACGGCGTCTTCGCCCCCGTCTTCACCCCCGCAGGCCCCGCCGCTTTCGGTCGCGATATCGAATCCAGTAAACAGGTCTGGAGCGCCGAAGAAGGTTACCCCGGCGACGCCGAGTACCGCGATTTCTACCGCGATTGCGGCTTCGATCTAGAGTACGACTACATCCGCCCCTACATCCAACCCAACGGCCTTCGCAAGTTTACTGGACTCAAATATTATCGAATCACTGGCCGCACCCCGCACAAAGAACCCTACCGCCCCCATCTCGCCCGCGAACGCGCCGCCAGCCACGCCGCTAATTTTATGTTCAATCGGGAAAAACAGGTCGAGCACCTTCGCGGAATCATGGGCGTCGAACCCCTCGTTCTCTGTCCTTACGATGCGGAGCTCTACGGCCACTGGTGGTACGAAGGTCCTATCTTTCTCGATTACCTCTTCCGCAAATCCGCCTGCGACCAGAAAACATTTTCCATGATCACGCCATCCGAATTTCTCACCCGCAACCAAACCCACCAAATCAGTCAGCCTAGCGCCTCCTCTTGGGGGAATGAGGGCCACTCCTCCGTTTGGCTCGAACCCTCCAACGCTTGGATCTACCCCCACCTGCACATCGCCACCGTCCGTATGATCGAACTCGCAGGGCGCTTCCGCCATCAACACCCTCACACCCTGCTCGATCGAGCTCTGCGCCAAGCCGCCCGCGAACTCCTTCTCGCCCAATCCAGCGACTGGGCCTTTATCATGAAAACCGGCACGATGGTGCCCTACGCTGTTAAACGTACCAAAGACCATATTCTTCGATTCACTCGCCTCTACGAACAGATTAAAAGCGATCGCGTTGAAGAATCCTTCCTCGCCAATTGCGAATGGCGCAACCCTATTTTCCTCGACCTCGATTGGCGCGTCTACGCCTAAGCCCTCTTCTCCTTTTCTTCTAGCTCCTTCAAATATCCTCGGACCTCCTCCACTCTTTCATCCGCCAACTCTCCGTAACTGCAACCAAACCTCTCCCGGACACAACCCGCCACGTGCGCGTACGGGTTCCTTCCTCGCGGATGCCGCGGATCACTTCGTAACACACTCTGCAGACGATCCCCCAACGCCCTCATCTCCGCCCACACCTCCCGCCGCAATTCAGGACTCAATCGATCCGTCGCTGAATCGCCAGCAAAGTAATGTCATCCGACCTCTCCGCCGCCCCCACAAATTCTTCCACCTTTTCCACCACCCGCTCCGTCACTTTCTCCGCCGAAAGTGCCGCCCCACCCTCCACCGCCAACTGCAACCGGTCCTCCCCAAAAAGATCCTTCGCCAGATTCATCGCCTCCGTCACCCCATCCGTATACACCAGCAAAGTATCGCCCTTCCCTAAGACCAACTCCCGCTCACCGAACTTAGCATCTTCAAACACCCCCAAGGGCATGCCTCCAGGCGGTTCGTACTTTGGGTGGCCCTTCGCCGGAATCAAAATCGGTGGATTATGCCCACCCTGCCCATAGATCATCCGCCCCGTTCGCGTATCCACGATTCCTAAAATCATTGTCACAAAAAGACTCGCCTGATTCTCCTTGGCCAACTGGGCGTTCACCCTCGTCAATATTTCTAAGGGACTCCGCCCAGGCACCGCCGTCGCCCGAATCAAAGTCCTCGTTACCGCCATGAAAATCCCCGCGGCAATTCCTTTGCCCGATACGTCCCCCACAACAAAACACATCTTCCCACTCTCAATCGGAAAGAAATCATACAAATCCCCGCTCACCTCCTTCGCTGGATCGAGCCGCGCAAATAACTCAATCCCCGGCGCCTCCTCCTTCGTCGGGAAGATCTTCGGCAATAATCCCCCCTGCAACTCTCTCGCCAAATCCAAATCCCTCTGCACCGCTGCCCTCTCCAAAGCGGCCTCGTTCGCCCGAATCCGCACCAATGCCGCCGCCACCAGTCCCGCAAAATACTCCACCATCTGTTCGTCCTGATCTGTAAAAGCTGGCCGCCCAATCGGGTTAAGAAATTCAATCACCCCCACACACTCCTCTCCATCCACCAAAGGTGCCGCCAAAAGAGCCTTCGTCTTCCACCCCGTCTTCTCATCCGCCTTCGAATAAAATCTCGCGTCCTTCTCCACCTCATCCACCCGAATCGTCTTTTTCTCCGCCATCGCCGTGCCCACGATTCCCTGCCCCTTCGGTATCCGTAAGGCACCCAGCTCGGGCGTGCTATCTCCACGCGCAGAGTGAATCACTAACTCGCCCGATTCCTTATCCGGCAGGAAAATGGAACACGCCTCAGCCTTCATCCAGGGACGGCTCTTCTCCAAAATCATTAAAAGCAATCCTCCCAAATCCATTTCGCGTCCAATCTCTCCCGCCAGCCGAAATAAAGGCCCGAAATCTACCTCTCCCGCCTTCATTGCCGTTCGATTCGCCATAAACTCCTTTCTACCCCAACTCTTGAGATTGTCAGAGAGAATCCTATCCCTCATCCTTCCCAAATGTTCCCTACCATTCGTCTTCCCAATACTACCCTCTGGGAAACAGGCCCTTACCCAGGAGTGGAATTCGCGTCCCTTTCTCACGACCCAATAACTGGCGCGCGTTTCCTCCTACGAAAGTTCTCCCCAGGCACCACTCTTCCTGCCCACCGTCATCCTCAGGCTTCTGAATCCGTCGTCATCCTCAAAGGAAAATGGACGGAAGAAAAAGTCGAATACGGCCCTGGCACATTCTTCCACGCGCCAAAAAACTCCGTCCACGGCCCGCACTTCGCTGAGAAAGAGGTCATTAGCATCACTTGGTACGACGGACCCCTCACCGTCGAGAACCTTCACTCCACCGACTGCTCCCCCGGCACCATCCCGCCCGCCGCCTAAGATTTCGGTATTGGCTTAAAAATAATTTCTACACGGCGATTCTTCGCTTTCCCTTCCACCGTGTCGTTCGGAGCAACCGGATGGCTATCCCCATATCCCACCGCCGCTAACCGGTCTGCTGGCACCATCCCCGTCGCCTGCAGTGTCCGCACCGCCACCGCCGCCCGTGCCGTCGATAACTCCCAATTCGTTGGGTAGTATTGCGCCAAAACCGGAGCAATCGGATCACTATCCGTATGGCCCTCCACCCTTACCTCATCCATCGATTTATTGGCTGCGGCCGCTACCTTGCGCAACACATCCGCCCCCTCAGGCGCTAGCTCCGCCGACCCACTCGGAAAAAGAATCTCGCTCGCCACCGTCACCTTCAGTTGATCTTTTAAACGCGAAATCACCACATCCTTATCCGCCAACCTCTTTTTTAAATCCGCCTCTAGCTTCGCTTCCTCATCGGTCGGCACGGAGGTCGCCTTAAGCTTCTCTAGTGACAGCTGCTGATCCGCCAACTTTTTCTCCAAAACTTTCTTTTCCGAAGCCGAGAGATCTTTCAACTTCGCTAAATCAGCTTTTGTACCCTCCAACTCCAGCGAAGCCGCTGCGAATTTTGCCGCCTCCGCCTTCGCCTGATCCAGTTGAGCCCGCAAAGTCTCCGCCGATACCTCCGCCTGCTTCGCCCGATCCTCCAAGGCTCCTGACTTCTGTTCCATCTCCGTCAGCTGCGTCCGAGCCTTCGCATCCCGCGCCATATAGTAACCGCCCCCTCCTAAACCCAGCGCTGCCGCCGTCCCTAGAGTAATCGCCTGCCATGCCACTACCTTGGCTACCCCAGCCGCCGCCCCAGATGCCGCTGCCTTCGCCGCACCCGTGGCCACCACTTTACTTGTTGTCGCCCCCACCGGAGTCGGCAACGGATTGGGAATGATCGGATCAGCCATAAATCTCCTTAGTTGTTTGTTTTCTTCGTGCTCTTCCCATCCTTCGAAGGCGTTTTGCCTACGAGAGCAGGCTTCTTATCTAACTCTTCTAAAGCCGCCCAAAGGCGCTTCACCGCTTCGGGAGTCTTCTTAATCTTGCCGGATAAAATCTCCCTGGGAGTAAGCCTCTCTCCATAAAAGTTTTCGTTGGTATCATCCGCCGAAGCCAAACCCCGACCCGACAACGCAACCCCTCCAAACAACCCTTTGCTGAAACTATATGTGTAAATCGGCGCGTTCACTGTCGCTACCCCAGCCGAAAGCTCTCGCCCAACTGGCCCGGCTGTTCCCTCACACTCCGCACTGCTCGTGTAATTTCCTTTTTGCTCAAACTGCTTCACCGCTTCATCCGTGTTAAGCAGCATCACGAAATCTTGATTCGATACCCCCGCTTGAAACCCCACCCCTGCTCCCGCCGCCGAAATACCAGAAGGCCGCGACCCCATACCACCCTTACTCATCACCACCAGTCCTTCACCTCCACTCGCCCCAATAATAAAAGCCGCCTTGTAAACCGAAAGAATTACCAAACCCTTGCACTCGTGGAAAACATTGCGAGGAATCGAATCCCCCTGTGAATCTCCATACTGCCGCAAAATATCAATCGTCTTGTCGATCGATTCTCCCAAGGTGCTCCCCGCGGAAGCGGGTAGCAGAGTGGATAAGAACAGGGCAATCAGTAGGGGAAGAGTTTTATACATCCGCAAAGGATGTCTCCTTAGCCACTTCTTGGCAATCCGATCCCTCACCCCCGCTTTACCTCTCTACCCCTACCGCTCCGCGGGCTTACTGATCTTTGACTAAGCAATTCGTCCGTCGCGAGAAAATATCCATCATCTAAAATCCAAATTTAAAAATTACTATCTCCCCTTCGCCTCCCCCCTTTTTTCTCCGTTCGCAAAAGCAGCACCGGTATGTCCACCCCATGCCGTACCTCGCTTGAAGCACTTCCAAAAAGAACATCCTCCATCCAACGATGGCCATGCGTCGTCATCGCCACCAAATCACAACCCGTCTCCTCGACCGCGCGCACCAGCTCAGGCCCAGGCTTACCATACCCCAAACGCCACGTCGTCGGAATGCCCTCCTTTTTCATTTTTTCCGCACACTGCCCCATGTAATCCCGATCTTCTCGCACCTCCTTCGAATCACTTTCCTCCCCATAAAACCGCGCCGACCACCCATCCGCAATATGAATCAGAATCAGTTCACTGCCATGCATCTTCGCTAACTTCGTCACATGCCTCAGAATACTCGCATCGTGACCTGTCCCCTCAAGCGGAACCAAAATCTTCTTATACAAACCACTACTCATGGCGCCACCCATCCCAAGACCGTTTCATAGACCAACCAGATATTCAGACCCGTTAAAAGTACCGCCACCCCCCAGGCCACCACATTCCAACAAGGTCTCGTCACCAACTCCCCCATCAAATCTTTTCGCCCCGTGAAATAAATCAAAGGAATAACCGCAAAGGGCAGTTGCAGGCTTAAGATCACTTGACTCAAAATCAGCAAATCATACGTCCCCTCCTCCCCCCGCCAAAGAATCACGACCACCGCAGGGATCAACGCCAAGAACCGCGTGCTCAACCGCGAAACCCAAGGCGCCACCCTCCACCGTAAAAATCCCTCCACCACAATCTGCCCCGCCAACGTCCCTGTTAGAGTCGAGCTTTGCCCGCTCGCCAATAGAGCTACCGCAAACAATGTCCCCGCAAATGCCGTCCCCACCAGCGGGGTCAAGGTTTCGTACGCTTGCCTCAACTCCTTCACCTCCACCCCGTTTCGGAAAAAAACCGCTGCCGCTAATATCAAAATCGCCGAGTTCACCAGAAAAGCCGCGTTCAAGGCTACCGCCGAATCAATCAGATTGAACTTCGCCGCCTCTTTTTTTCCCGCCGTTGTCGGCTCAATTCTTCGCGTCTGCACCAAGGCTGAGTGCAAATAAAGATTATGCGGCATGACCGTCGCCCCAATCATCGCAATCGCCACATAAAGATCACTCGTCCCACCACCCGCAGGACGAATCCCCGTTAATTTCGGACCCAAATACCCTGCGAGCACAGCCGCCCAGTCCGCCTTCGCCAACCAAAGCTCCACCACGTAGCAAAGCCCAATCACCGTCACCAACGAAAGAATTCCCGCTTCCAACCATCGCATCCCCCGCGCCGGCAAAAGAAACATGAAAATAACATT
>JBGSBI010000044.1:0-2962 GCA_041730685.1 Aliarcobacter sp. | reverse complement strand
CCCCCGCACATCCCAACAGCGGCCACCCCGTCAGTAAACTTAACCCCACTGCCCCCCCCAGCACCTCCGCCAAATCACACGCCACGATCGCCACTTGGCATGGAATATAAAGCAACCTTCCCCAGGGTTCGGGATAAAATTCTCGGCAGGCTTGCGCCAAATCTCGACCCGTCGCAATTCCCAAACGCGCCGACAAACTTTGCAGCAACAAGGCCATCCCGTTCGAAAGAAGCAAGACCCACAGCAGCTGATATCCAAAACGTGACCCCGCCTCAATGTCCGTGGCCCAGTTCCCTGGATCCATATACCCCACACTCACCAGAAAGGCAGGCCCCGCAAACGCCAGCATCTTTCGCCAAAATCCTACCCCGCTTGGTACCGCAATCGACCCGTGCACTTCGGATAACGATTTCCTCACCTGCAACATTACCCGACCCTACCCCTCCCCCTCTCTTTTGGCCAACCTCTCCGCCCCACCCTTATCCGATCCGATTCGATTCAAACAAGGGTTGCAACGTTTCCGGAATCTCCACCTTTCCCTCTTTTGTCTGGTACGTCTCCACTAACGCAATAAAAAGCCGCGCCAACGCCGTGCCTGAGCCATTCAAAGTATGACACGGCCGATTCTTTCCATCCGCTCCCTTAAAACGCAGTCCCATCCGCCGAGCTTGGAAATCCATGAAATTACTGCACGACGAAACTTCTAGGAACTGCCCCATCCCTGGAGCCCACACCTCTAGGTCGTAGCACCGCGCCGCCCCAAAACCTATGTCTCCCGCACAAAGCTCAATCTTTCGATAATGTAAACCCAACTTGCGTAAGACCGACTCAGCATGCTGGCAAAGTTCATCCAAAGCCTTCATCGAGCGATCTGGATGCTCAATCCAGACCAACTCCACTTTGTCGAACTGATGCATCCTCCCCAGCCCCCGTGTCTCTTTCCCCGCGCTCCCCGCCTCTTTTCTAAAACATGGGGTATACGCCACATACCGTTTTGGCAGGTCCCCCTCGGCTAATATCTCTTCTCGGTGAAGATTTGTCACGGGCACCTCCGCCGTCGGCACCAAGAAAAGCTCCCCTCCCTCCACCGCATACATGTCATCACGAAACTTGGGCAGTTGCCCCGTGCCCACCATGCTCGCTTCCCTCACCAGAAAAGGAGTCGAGACCTCGGTATACCCGTGCTCCCCACTATGCAAATTCAGCATCCAACTAATTAAGCTCCTCTCTAACCGCGCCCCCGCCCCCCGATACACCGCAAACCCACTGCCAGAAACTTTAGCCGAGGCCGTGAAATCCAAGATCCCCAACGCCTCCCCCAAAGCCACGTGATCCTTCGGCTTAAAATCAAATTTCTTTGGCTCACCCCAGCTCGAAAGCACTGGATTGTCCGCCGCCGAACTTCCCTGCGGACATCCTTCCCAAGGCATGTTGGGGATCGAAAGCAGTAACCCCTCCTGCTTTGCCTCCACCGCCGCCGTGGCCCCATCCAGCTCCGCAATCCGGTCCGACTTCTCCTTCATCCCCGCCAATAAGTCATCCGCCAACTCCTTCTTCGCCTTCCGCACTCCCACCTCCTTACTAATTGCGTTCCGCTCCGCCTTCAACTTTTCCACTTCGCCAATCAGTTTCCGGCGCTCTTCATCCACTTCCAATACCTTGGCCAAACCGTCCGCCGCGCCTTTCCCGCGAGAGAGCAACCTCTGTTTAACCCCTTCAGGGTCTTTTCGGATCAACGCCATATCGAGCATTACGCCATTCAACCCATTTTTAGTCCCTCCGTCGAGACCCACCCTAAGCCTCGAGTTTTGCCAAGCAGCCCCTGCAACCACCGCATGAAAAACCTTTCTCGGGTTTGACGCCACCCCTTCTCTGCGGAATAATTCTCCTATGTCCCAAACTTACCCCAACCAACAAGAATCCCTCCTCGCTAAAGTGAAGGGAAAAACCGGCAAGATTTCCGATAAAACCCACGAAGAGCACCTCAAGCTCTACACCGGCTACGTCAATAAAAGTAACGCCATCCTCGCCGAACTCGAAAAAATGGGCACACCCGACCCCACTAATCCCGCCGTCGCCAATCAGATCTTTTCCAGTGTCCGATCCCTTAAGGTCGATTTCACCTTCGCCATCGGCGGATTGAAGAACCACGAACTCTACTTCTCCATCCTTGGAGGCAATGGCAAACCTACCGATCGCATTCTCAAACATATCGACCAAGACTTTGGCTCTTTCGATAACTACAAAAAGGATCTTAAAGCCACCGGCATCTCCGCCCGAGGCTGGGCTTGGACCGGCTACGATCACGGCACTAAAAAACTCTTCAACTACATTGGCGACGCCCAGAATAGCTACCCCGTCTGGGGCGTAGTTCCACTCCTCGGCCTTGATGTCTACGAACACGCCTACTACGCCGACTTTTTCAGCAACCGCGGCGGATATATCGACGAGTTTCTCAACTTCGTCGATTGGTCTGCCGTCGAAGCCCTTCTCCCCAAGGTCTGACCCCCGCCCCCGCCCAACTCACGGCACGTTGTGCCGGATCGTGCTATCCCGCAGATCCGCAGGAGCTACTCCGTTCCTTCGCTACTGCCTTAGAAAAAGTCGCGCCCCTCAAAAAGATCCCGCACGATCTGCGCCGACCTATTGTTCCGCATATCGATTTTCGCGTTAACTTCAGTCTCTACGCCGAAACTTACGCTCTTTGGCGCGACGCCAACTGGTTTCCCTCACGCGTCATCGTTCTCGGCGTAGGCCACCATTGCCCCAGTGAACTCGCCTGCCTTTCCGTTGGATACCGAACCCCTCTCGGCGAAGTTCCTGCCGCCCACGATATTTTTTCTGACTTAAGCTCCTCCTGTCCTTTTCCTATCGGCAAAGAAACCCGCGGATTCCAAGGAGAGCACTCGATCGAATTCGTCGTCATCTGGCTTCAAGCTCTGCGCGATCTATTTTTCCCTGG
>JBGSBI010000043.1:0-11650 GCA_041730685.1 Aliarcobacter sp. | reverse complement strand
CCAAGCCAAGGTGAGTCGGTGAAACGGAATTTCGAAGGTGGTACTCCCTCGATAAATGGTGGCGGTTCCAGTGGCGGCCTCCTCGTCGGAAGAAAAAGGGAGGTACTCGTAGCTGTTGGTGTATTTCCGGTAATAGCTGTCTTTGCTGTGCAGATCGGCTGGGCAAGCGAGAACCTTGGCGGTTAGTCCGTAGGGACCGAGGGCACCGAGTAGGTTGGTAGCCCCCTCGTTGGTGAAAATCTGTTCACCCCATGGATTATTGATGCTCGGAAATTTGTTTCCATTGTCGGGGATGTAGAGCCAGACGGCGGTGCCGATTTGGCGGAGGTTGGACTGGCAAGCGGTGGTTTCTGCTTTCGCACGAACTCTTTGCAGGGAGGGGAAAAGTATTCCTGCGAGCATAGCGATGATCGTGATTACGGTGAGAAGCTCAACAAGGGTAAATCCATTCTGGCAATGGATGGGACGGGGAACGGGATTATCCTCCCTTCTGCGATGTGCGTCTTTCCACGTAGCCTTGATAGCGCTGGGATCTTTGTTCGGGGCTCATTTTTCGCATGGCACGGGAGAAACCTTCGCCGCCGCGTTCAGCTCGGGAAGGATCGTTCATAATTTCTTGCCGTTTTTTGTCCCGCTCCTCCTCGGTGAGTGTCGACCATTCGCGATATTGGCGGACCGATTCTTGAGCTGATTTGAGGGCATCGGCCTGTTCGGAAGAGGGCAGGCCTGCGATTCTGGATTCGAGGCGGGTGAGGAGAGCATCGGGCGTGAGGGAAGTAGGTTCTCTCCAGTTTAGAGATCCACGATTGGAATCGCTGGTGGCGGGAGGGCCGCCCGGGCCGTCCCGTTCGGAGTGTGCGGGGAGGATGAAGGCAATTTGGCAAACGCCGCCGGCGTCCTTGGCTAGCGCTGGGATGGAGGATTGGACAGGACCTGATTTGGCGGAGTGTTTTAAGCTGGGGTTCCATGTTTTGGGCAGGACAAGCCGAATCTCGGTGGCTTGTGCGGCACTTTCTAAAGAGGGGACGAGTTGGAGGGGTGGGATGGTTGAAATTTTCCAGTTTTGTTGACGAGGATCACGGTCGGTGGGCAGATCGTCTATTCCTGCACGAAAGAGCCATGGAGTGCGGTATTCGATGGTGCGAATTTCTGAGTTTTCGGGGAGTTTGGGCAGAGCCGTGAGCAGGGTTTGTAAGGAGGAGGAATCGGGAGCGAGAAGAAAAGCAAGGCGGCCACGGGATTCGGCGGAAGCTTGGAGGGCGTCGAGGGCTTCGCTGACAGGGACACGGCGGACATGGATTGTGATGGGTTTAGTGAGATCGAGATCGGTGATGACTTTAAGTCCAGACTGCTGGGTGAAAGAACGCAGGACAGCGGCAAGGGGTTTCTTTTCGAAGTCGAGAGTGATGGTTCCCCACCAGCTGGATATCCAGAGCCCGAGCCAGATCAAGGCGAGGAGTCCCACAAAGGAGAAGAGGAACTTGGATCGATTCATTGGTAACTTGATTGAGTGTACATCATGAATGAGGGGATGAAAAGGGGTGTGTAGGACGGAGAAGAGGTAAAAAGTTGTTCGCAACGAGGGCACAGAGGTGAAAGGAGGGGATTGCGTACGCTTGTCGGGTTTTCATAAGTTTGAGGACTATGTCGGAAACTAATTCGGCACCTTCGGTGCTCTCTAAGCAGATGCTTTTGGAGATTGGAGGTTGGCGGGCGATGCAGGAAGGCCGCTCCCTTTGGGAGGCTGGGAAAGTCATGTCGGTGGAGTGGGTGGATCCGGTACTAGGGGGAGTGGTGCAGGCGGGAACGGGGACGGTGAATGCGCGATTGAAATTGGGTGCGCGTTTAGCGGATGTGGAGAACTTCTGTAGCTGTCGGCAGGCGAGGGAGTATGGGACGGTGTGTCCGCATGTGATTGCGCTGAGTTTAAAATATTTGGAGAAAAATGGGAAGCCGGCGACAGGGCCAGTTCATCGACCGAACGGGGCGGTCTCGGGCCCAGTAGCGGCCGCAGCTCGGGCGATGGCTCCCAGATTTCCGCGGGTGTTGGGTCAGTTAGCGGGCAAAGGTTCTAAGCCCATGTCTTTGGAGGTTCATCTACCGCTGGATTTGGGTAAGGCGTGGAAGGCAGGGAAGATTCCTTTGACGGTGGAGGCCTCGGTCGATGGAGGTCCAACGAAAAGTTTGGATGCAGTGCCGGTGGAGAAGGTGGAGCCGTACATTGTGGACGAAGCGGACGCGACGCTCTTGGCGATGTTAGAAAAGATGGAGGGGGCTTCGGTGCATGGGGAAGCCGACTTAACCGCGACGGATCGAGATCTTTTCTTTCCTGCGCTCTTAGGGCATCCGCGAGTTTTTGCGGGGAGGCGAAAACATCTTTTAGTGAAGCGAGCGGTGGAGGGCACCCGGTTGAAGGCGGAGTTGGATGCCGATGGCATTTTGCATCTAGAGCTGTTCGCGGCGCCAGCGGGCCCGGCGGAGAGTGAGCTACTGGAGTGCGCAGATGGGCGGTGGAGGTTAGCGGGGGAGAATCTAGAACTCTTGGACAGTCTGCCCCACAGTTATGATGGATTGCGGCACGGGCCGAGATCGGTGGCTCGTGAGGGCCTAGCCCTTTTTCTGCAGAGGGAGATGCCGAATTTGGAAAGGCATGTCCGAGTGGAAGCGGGAGAGAAGCTTCGTGGGCTGCAATTCGAGACGATGGTGCCAAAGATCAAGGTGGAGTTGGACGGTTTGCTTTCGGGGGTGAGTTGTCAATTGGAGGCGCTTTACGGTAAAGAGATTCATATTTTAACGGGGATGCCAGGGCAGAACGAAGGAATGGACGCCTGGGTCCCTGATGGAAAAGATGTGGGGCGATATCGAGTGCGGGGTCGGGCGATGGAGCGAACGGCGCAGAGGGAGTTGCTGGCGGCAGGATTTCTTCCAGGGCAACGAGCGGCGGAGAGATACACCTTAGCGGGCGAGGGGAAGGTGGGGGCTTTTTTGGCGAACATTTTGCCCCGTTGGAAAAAGAAGTGGGAGGTAACGGTGACTCCGAGGATGGAAGCCTTGCTCGGTCGATGTGATTATATTGCCCCGGAAGTAACCTTGCGGGACACGGGCGGCTCGTGGCTTTCGGTGGAAGTTGATTTTCGCTCGGGCAACGGAAACGATGCCTTGACCCCATCGGAGGTGCAGAGGCTTTTGCAGACGGGTTTGAGTCATCATCGCTTAGCGGGGGGGAGAATTGCGCTGGTGCCGACGGAGGACGTGGCGGAATTCACCGAGGTGTTACGAGATTGCCAAGTGAAGAACGACGGCACGCGATATAGGTTAGAAAAAAAGTTTCGTGGGTATTTCGGAGAAGCGATTCGGGGGACGGGGTGGATGGTGAGTGGTCGCTCAAATTGGAAACCGCCGGCGGACTTGGTGCAGTACAGCGAGGCGAAACTACCTGAGAGGCTGGAGAAGATTGCGCGCCCCTATCAAAAGGAGGGCATTGGGTGGTTGCAGTATTTGGCGAAGAACCACTTTGGCGGGGTATTGGCGGATGAGATGGGACTGGGGAAGACGTTGCAGACGCTGGCGTTTTTGGAGTTACGACGGGCGGAAAATAAAACCAAGCTCCCTGGACTGGTGCTCTGTCCCACCAGTTTAGTGATTAACTGGATGGATGAGGGAAAGAAGTTTGCCCCTGGACTGAAGATGCTGGCCTTGTATGGGGCGGGGAGAAAGTCGCTCTTGGCCAAGATTCCAGAGTATGACTTGGTAGTAACCAGCTATGCGCTTTTGCGGCGAGATATCGCGATCTACGAAAAGATGGAGTTTGATGCGGTGATTTTGGATGAGGCCCAGAATATTAAAAATCGGACGAGTCAGACGGCGATCAGCGTGAAGAAGCTAGTCTGTGATCATCGCATGGTGCTGACGGGAACCCCGCTGGAAAACTCCCTGCTCGATCTTTGGTCGATCTACGATTTCTTAATGCCTGGATATTTGGGGACGGCGACTGACTTCCGGGATCGGTATGAAATTCCTGTGGCGAAAATGGGGGATGAGCGAGCGCAGGCGCGATTGCGGCATCGGGTGCGGCCGTTTCTATTACGAAGAACCAAGGCTGAAGTGGCTAAGGATCTTCCTGCCAAGATTGAGCAGATTGCCTTTTGTGAGCTTACGGATGAGCAGAAGGGAGTGTATCGGCAGATTCTGGAGGAGGGGCGGAAGCAGGTGAGCGAACTTTCGGGTAAGGCATCGGGAGGAAGAGATCGGATTGCGGTGCTGACGGTGCTGATGCGTTTGCGGCAGGCGTGTTGTCATTTGGGGTTACTGCCTCAGGCGGGGGCGGGAACGAAGGTCTGGACTGAACCGTCGGGAAAGATGGAATACTTCTTGGATCGGTTAGATGAGGCGATTTCGGGTGGGCATCGGATGCTGGTTTTCAGCCAGTTTGTTTCCATGTTGAAGATCGTGCAGGAGGAGTTGCGTCGACGAAAAATACCGCACTGTTATTTGGATGGGGGAACGATGGATCGAGCGGGCGAGGTGGATCGATTCCAGCGGAACCAAGATATTCCAGTTTTCCTAATCAGTTTAAAGGCGGGGGGCACGGGATTGAATTTAACTGGGGCGGATACGGTAATTCATTTTGATCCGTGGTGGAATCCAGCGGTGGAGGATCAAGCGACAGCCCGGGCCCACCGAATTGGACAAAATAAAATCGTGAGTTCTTACAAGTTGATTGCGCGAGATACGGTCGAGGAAAAGATCGTGCGCCTGCAGGAGCGGAAAAAGGAGCTCTTCCGAGGGACCTTGGTCAGCGAGGAGGATTTTGTACGAGGGCTCGACTGGACGGAGTTGCAGGAGTTGTTGAACTAGAAGTTTCGATTGACAAACCAACTAGTTGGACTAGTTGGTTAGATATGAGGGTACAAGAGGTAGGATCGTTCGAGGCTAAGACCCATTTCGCAAGGCTTTTGGATGCCGTGGAAAAAGGGGAGAAAATCTATATCACGCGTAGAGGAAAAAGAGTCGCCCAGCTGACCACTTCGGAGGAGCCCAAAAAAGCAAAGTTCGGATGTGCCAAGGGCCCAGGGTTTTACATGGCTCCTGATTTTGATGCGCCTTTGGAGGATTTTAAGGAATACATGTGAAGTATTTGGTGGATACGAATGCATGGTTGGGATTTTTTGAGGGTCGAAAAAACTTTGGTCGCCTGGCTCGTGAGACGATGGAGTCAAACCCGAGTTCGTGTTGGATCAGCGTGGTCACTGTTTGGGAAGCCGCAATTAAAAGAGGCCTTGGGAAATTAAAGATAGATTATGATTTGCAACGGGATCTGCCACGATTGATTGAGGAAAACGGATTTCATTATTTGGGGTTAGATTTAGCGGATGCAGCTGGCGTTCAGCACATTGAAACTGTCCATCGTGATCCCTTCGACCGACTGTTAGTTTCGCAAGCTCGTCGTATGAATTGCGCAATTTTAAGTAGCGATAAAGTGTTTGCTGAATATGGGATCCATCAGATTTGGGATTGAGGCGCAAAGAGCAAGTCGCGCTAAAAATTAGACTTCGGTCCCAGGTGGGTGGGTAAGAAAGAGCTGGACGGTGTCTCCCAGCAGCTTGTGGGTTTTACTTTTGCCGACGCTGCAGTAGCCGTTCGGCACGGGAACGTGCCTCAGACGAGGTGGCGCGGAAGATCTTCTAAAACCTCGCAACCGAGCTGTTCCATCACCTGTTGGAGTTGTTTTTGGAAGATTTCGACCACCTGATCGCCTCCCTTCGCGCCCATTGCACAAACTCCGTACATCGGTGCGCGACCCAGGAAGGTAAATTCAGCCCCACTGGCCATGGCGACGGCGATGTCGGAGCCGGAGCGGATGCCGCCGTCCATCATGATTTTTGTTCGCCCTTTAAACTCCTTCGCGAGCGCGGCGGTGGATTTAACGGTCGACTGGCCTTGGTCGAGCTGGCGACCGCCGTGGTTAGAGACGATGAGTCCATCTGCGCCGAGGGAAAGAGCGAGTTCAGCATCCTCGGGGTTGACGATTCCTTTGATCACCAGGTTACCTTTCCACTGATCGCGGATGGCGCGGATACGGGAGGCGGTCAGCCGACCGCTGAAGGTTTTGTTCATGAAGAGGCCGAGGTGCTTCATCGATAGTCCGGGAGGAATGTAGGGCTTGAGCGTGGCAAATTGGGGGATGCCTGCGAAAAGTTGGGAAAATGACCACGTCGGATGGGTGCACATTTGAAAAACATTTCGGAGGCTCATCTTGGGTGGGACGGAGAGACCGTTGCGGATTTCTTTAGGGCGGTAGCCGAAGGTGGGGGTGTCGGCGAGAAGTACGAGGGTTTTACAGCCGGCTTCGGCGGCGCGACGCAGGAGATTATCGCGTAGGGAATCTTCGGCGGGATGGTAGAGCTGGAACCAGAAGTCGCCCGAGGTGATCTCGGCGATGGTTTCGATGCTGGCGGTGGTGACCGTGCTGAGAACGAAGGGAATGTTATGAGTACGTGCGGTCCTAGCGAGGATTTCGCAGGACTTCGGCCACATCAAACTTTGTAGGCCGACTGGGGCGATGCCAAAAGGAGAGGAGTATTCACGGCCGAAGAGGGTGGTTTTTTGGGAAGCGCCTTTGTAGTCGCGCAAGTAGGCGGGGCGGAGTTCAACGGCACGGATGTCGCTAGTGTTTTTGTGGAGGTTCACTTCGGCCATACAACCTCCCGCGAGGTAGTCGTAGGCAAAGCCTGGGATACGCTGGCGGGCGCGTTCGGCCAGAAGTTCGATCGACGGGTAGGAAGGATTCATCAATCACTTATCTTAGGCGATGGTTTTTAAGAAAACGAAGTCATTCTTAAATTGTAACACGTGTTACAATTTAAGAAGAGGCTTTGGATCTGCGATCGTGCGGTGAATCGCGATGGTTGATGAGGGTGCGTAGGAGAAAAAAGAGATGTTGCTCGATTCAAAAATCCGATAGCGGGGCAATGAATGGACCTCGATCGAGGAGTTGACCTTAGGTAGCATTATGCTACCTCTTAGGCATGAGCCAACCCGTAAAACTATCGGATGCCTTAGTCTTGGATGCCCGACTGGCTGGAAAGGTGGTTGAACGATCGATCGCTGGACAGGTGGAGTTCTGGGCAAAGGTCGGCCAAGCGATTGAGCCCCTACTCCAAGGGGTGCAGGTGATGGCCTTGTGCCGCCAAGGGGCCACGCGTCCGCTTTCGCAGTGCCTAGAATCGGTGGGTACCCCTGCGGGTCGCAAGCGTTTGTCGAAGTTTCTCGAAAGCCAGCCTTGGCCGCACTATGAACCCCATCCGCACCAAGCCGGCTTGCTCCTCCGTATCGATGAGAACGGGAAACGCACGGTTGGACGATTCGTGAATCGGCGCTTTGAGACGGTAAAAGCGAAGGCCCCTAATCCATAAAACTTTCTCTCGACCACCGCCCAGTCATTGTCGCTCTTGCAGGGTCGAATGGAGCGGGAAAAACCACCTTTTATCATGCCCACCTCTTATCCGCAGGGTTGCGCTTCATTAATGCGGATGTTTTGGCTCGGGAACTGAGCCTTAGTTCTTACGCGGCCGCCGATGTGGCTGAAGTCCTCCGACGGCAACTGATGGAGCGAGGTGAGAGTTTTGTTTTTGAAACCGTCTTTTCTGATCCGGTAGGAGACAAGTTGGCCTTTCTTCAATCCGCGGTGGCCGCTGGCTACAACGTGGTTTTATGTTTTGTGGGGATTTCTGGTCCGGCTGTTTCAGAGGAGCGTGTTGCCATGCGTGTTTCCCAAGGGGGACATGATGTCCCAGCAGAAAAGCTGGTCACTCGTTTCCCTCGGACGATGACCAATCTCAAAACGGCGATTCGGGATCTGCCCCACGTCTGGATTTTCGATAATGACGATCTCAGAATACCCTTCCGCCATGTTGCCGTTTTCGAGAGTGGTCAACCCGCCTATTTGCCCAAGCCCACGCCCGGCTGGCTGATTCCGCTTTTGCAATCACCGTGAAAGAGGGGATCACTCACGCCAAGCCCCGACGCCGGTCGGGGCGCAGACGCGGGACGCGAAGGGGGGGTAGGGATGTTTGATTTTGCCCCGCGTTCGCGGGACGCGCTGTCGCGCGGATGTTTAATTTTTAATTATTTGTAGCTGGAAGTTTAGGTAGCGGCGGTATCTCCGAGACCGCCTCGCTGGGCGGACAAAGTTGGAGGTTGAACGCAGGCGTGCTAGGGACAGTCCGCCCTACCAGGCGTGCAGCGTCCAATCGGCATTGACGCGGGCACGGGGAAGGCCCCGCAACGCTTATGTACGCAAAGGGAGGACGAAAAAAGCGTGAGTTAGTTAACTATAATACAAAATATATTGCTATGCAGGTAAAAGTTATAAGTAACTAAATACAAATAGTATAAGGCGATTAAAAATTCCAGAGCTGGCGATTCAATTAAATATAACTAGCGCTAGAGTATAATTGGTGTATATTATTACTGGTGAGCGTTAACTTTTCAATTGAACTATTCTCTCGGTTTCTTGTCTGAATAAGGAGTTATATGAAAACTATAAAAATAAATCCCTCGTTAAAAAGCCGTCCTTCCGCTTCGTTTTTTAAGGCTATTTTTTCTCTCTCCTCCTCTCACAGAAATCTGTGGTTGGCACTTGCGATTCTTGCAGTTGGTGCATTTGGAAATTCTGTTCAAGCCGAGGTTTGGATCGACGAAAATTTCAACTTATTAGGGGATGGAGTTGCTCAAACAACTGGGGGCAAAAGTGTTGCGGTTGCTACTGGCTTTGCGGTGGGAGCGCCAGGAGGAGGAGCCTTGCGAATTAAGAAAGACACTGGAACTGGAAAAGAGTCGAGGTGGAGTTTTTCTGACAGCTATGCAACAGCACGTCCCTCGGGTTACATCACATTTAAAATTAAGCAGGGTGGGACCTATATTAATTCAGCCACCTCATACATTAATTTCAGGATAGGTGCTAATGATGCTAATAATTTGTCTGATTCAGCCATGACTTGGTTTGAGTTGCGTTTTATCAATCAGCCTTACGTGACGGGTACTGCTACTAGTGCCAATGCAAATTTTAAAATCACAGGAAACAGAGGGATTGGTAATCAAGGCTATTTTAGCCTCGATAATGCTTCCAGTGCTGTTCAGATCCGGGTTTTTTATAACACTACTACGGCCACGACGAGTTATACGCCGCCTGGAACATCAACCTCTGTAAGTTTGTCACCAAGTTCTTTTGTTGTCTATGCCGGGAATTCCCTTGCGAGCAAGATTTTGACAGGAACCACTGGTTCCCCATTGGGTGCCGATGTCACGCCTGCAACGGGAGCAACTCCAGTTTCTACTGTAGGAAAAATGGCTTTCGTTGTCGGAAGCTCACAAACAGCGGATTTTATTATTGATGATTTGTATGCGGCCGATGCTCCTCCTGTGGTAACAGGGCCTTCCATCACTAGCGATACCACAGCCACGGCGCAGGCTGGATATCCTTTCTCCTACACGATCAGCTCCTCGGGGGTTACTTCGCCTGTCTATAGCACTTCTACTTTACCCTCGGGTTTGAGCGTCAACTCATCCACTGGGGTGATTTCTGGAACGATTTCTGCGGGAGCAACTCAAGGTTTGAGCAATATCACGCTGACCGCTAGCGGAACGGGCGAACCGGCCACCGCTAATCTGGCACTCACCATCACGGCGCCTCCAGCCGCGGCTCCCGTCATCACCAGCGCGGCAACTGCTTCGGGATTTCTGACCAAGGCTTTCACTTATCAGATCAACACAAGTACGACCTCTCCTGCCTCTACTCCGACATCGTATGCGATAACCGGAGCGGTGCTCCTTCCCTCTGGTCTTACATTAAACCCAACGACCGGTGCGATCACGGGAACGCCGAATGGTTCGGTTGGGGACACGGTTGTTACCTACACCGCCACCAATCCTTTCGGGACAAGTAGTCCTCAGGCTTTGACGATCACGATCAATCCCGCACCTGTTTTCACTTGGAACAATACCGGTACGAATTGGGATTCAGGTTCATCTTGGGTTGGGGGAGTAGCGCCTTCCAGCTCTAGCCCTGGCTCTCCCACCGATATGGTTCAATTTAGTAATTTGGCTACGGGTTTCAACACTGTTTATTTGGCCACCACCAGGGGTGCTTCCGGAGTCACCTTTAACGCGGGAGCAAATGCTTATACCTTTACAACCGATGTGGCTAATACCGGCCGTTTGTCCATTGGCACAAATGGTATTGTTAATAATTCCACTGCCACACAAACATTTAATTTGGGTGTGGACGTTGGCAATGCCAGTCCAGCAACTTGGTCATCCGTAGCTGGCGGTAGTTTAGTCTTTAATAACGGCATTAATCTTTCCCAGACTGCCTCGAGTAGAACTCTCATACTTGGCGGTGCCGGCAACTTCACGGTGAATGGGCCAATCGCGAATGGTGCAGTGGGCACGGCTGCAGCCACCTCTACTGGTTCGGTGACAGTTAGCAATACGGGGACAAGCACCTTTTCGGGTACCAATACCTATACTGGGACCACCACAATTAATGATGGCACTCTGATCTTGTCTGGATCCAATTCCTCCTCTGGCTATACCCTTTCCGGTTATGCCAGCAACATCTTCCCGGTGTTGAAGGTGAGTGCGACCAACGCGATGAGCTCTTCAGCCAACGTCGTTGGATCCTCCTCAACGACTAAAACGGGGACCTTGGAGTTCACCACCAATGGGAACTACACACTCAACCAGTACAACATGGGCAATATCAGCTTTGCCAACAGTAGTGGTTCGCCCACCACGCTGACCTTCACCAATCTGACCAATTATTTCAGTACGTCAGCTGGTAGAACTCTTGCCAACAAGAGTACCAATCTAACCATTACATTTAACGGTCAGATGGATATTGGTGGAAGCTCGGACAACGACTGCAAGATTGAAGCGTTTGGGCCTGTGGTGATCATGGGCAGTGTGTTCAATTCGAGTAACTCTGTTGTTCGGGGCTTGGAGAAATCCGACGGGGCGGGAACCCTGACGATGTATGGGGTAAATAACTACACTGGAACTACCACCGTTTCAAAGGGAACCTTGAGCATCCCCGCAGGGGGCTCTCTGACGAGTTGCGGAAACACGATTGTGAAAGGCACTGGAGTTAGCGCTACAAATTCTGCCAGCTTGAATCTGGCTGGTGCGGCCGGGGTGGTGCAGGTTTCCACCAACGGATTTGTGCGCGGAGGTGGATCCATCACTAGTCTCCAAGTGCAGGAAGCGGGCGCGGCCGAAGTGGTTGTGGGCAGCACTTGGACTACGGGTGGGACGATTGATTTTGCCGTGGGTTCGAAAGTTTCGGTCACCGGAACTCTTACCGCTGGCAACATCTACACCCTGATGAGGGCGAATGCTGCTATCACCGGCTCGACACCCACTTTGGTGGGTGCCACCGGATGGGCATTGAGGGTGGATGGCGCAAACCTTCTTTTGGAAGTGGCCAAGACGACTCCGACGGTTTCGGTAGCTCCGACCGCCTCAGCGGTTAGGGTGGGGGCTCTGTTGAGTAGTTCGATCTTGAGTGGCGGTACGGCGACCGTGGCGGGCACGTTTGCTTGGACGACGCCGAGCACGGTAGTGAACGCGACTGCTTCCTATCCAGTGACCT
>JBGSBI010000042.1:0-11733 GCA_041730685.1 Aliarcobacter sp. | reverse complement strand
TGAGGCGGTCGATGGCGTGGGCGAGGTGCTCGCCGGTGATATCGTCGAGGTGGGTGCGGATTTCGACGATGGAATCGTGTGAGGAGGAGGGAGTCGTAGAAGGGGTGCCGAGAAAGGCACGGAGGACGTTAGGGCGACCTGGGAGTTCACGGGTGCCGAGTCCGTAGCCAATTTTGTCGGCGGCAAAGGAGTCGAGGGATCCGAACTTTTTTACGAAGTGAGCGAGGATGGCGGCGCCGGTGGGGGTGGTAAGTTCGTGGGGAACATCGAGTTGGCGGATAGGGATGCCGCGAAGGATTTCGGCGGTGGCGGGGGCGGGCAGAGGAAAGGTGCCATGAGCGCATTGGATTGAGCCGGTACCGTCGACGGGGACGGAGGCGGTGATGTTTTCGAGTTTGAGGTGGTGGATGCCGACGGCGGCGCAGACGAGATCGACGATGGAGTCTACGGCACCCACTTCATGAAAGTGGACGGTTTCGATAGGGACGCCGTGAAGTTTGGCTTCGGCCTCAGCCACCCGCAGAAACATGGCGAGGGCAGAGTCGCGAACAGCTGGAAGGAGCTTCGATTTTTTTAAAAGCACACGAATATCGGCCCAACAACGACCGTGATGATGATGTTCATGGTGATGATGCTCGTGATGGTGGGGATGGGCCGTTTCCTGAACGAGAAAACGAGTGCCCGAGAGGCCCCCGCGTATGGCGCGCTCTGTTTGTAAGGAAACTTTTTCGGGTAGGTTTAGATTCTGAATCGATTCTTGAAGGAGGGTTAAGGGAACACCGAGATCCAGGAGGGCGGCAGTAAACATGTCTCCACTGATTCCAGAGGGGCAATCGAGATGAAGATGTGCGGGATGCGACATTGAAGATAGATTGACGCAACCGTGAGGAAATCCCAGAAAAGAAGAGTGGAATTAAACTCGCTGAAACAAGCTGCGGCCAAGGCGGCTTTAGCTTATGTGCCGAAGGGTTGTCTGTTGGGGGTAGGAACGGGATCGACGATGATTTATTTTATTCGGGGCTTGAAAAGGGGGTGGGTGAGGGGGGCGGTGCCCAGTTCTAAGGGAACGGAGCAGGCGTTGCGAAAGAGGGGAATCCGAGTGATGAATTTGAATCAGGCGAAGAGAGTGAAGTTGTATGTGGATGGAGCAGATGAGGTGGATCCAAAGTTGAGGCTGACTAAGGGAGGTGGGGGTGCGTTAACGAGGGAGAAGATCATAGCCACGGCGGCAAAAAAGTTCATCTGCATCGTGGATGATTCGAAGTTGGTCAAGCGTCTGGGCAAGTTTCCCATACCGCTGGAGGTGGTTCCGATGGCACGAGATCAGGTGGCGAAGGAGATAAGAAAAAAGGGGGGCAGGCCGGTTTGGAGGAAGGGATTTGTGACGGACAATGGGGGGGAGATTTTGGATGTGCACGGATGGAAGATTAATAACCCTGTGAAGACGGAGAAGGAGTTGGAGGCGATACCTGGGGTGATTTGCGCGGGGATCTTTGGTCGACGGCGGGCAGATCTCCTCCTTTTGGCGACGCCTAGGGGGGTGAAGCGAATCCAAGCCGACTGAGAAGTTCGGTGGTGAGTTGGCGGTAGCTGGCGGCGGCGGCTCCTGAATTATCGTATTCGTAAATGGTTTGGCCGTGACTGGGGGCTTCGGCGAGACGAACGGATCTGGGGATGATAGTGCGAAAGACCTGTTCTCCGAGGTGGGTGCGGAGATCTTGACTGACTTGTTGGCTGAGGCGGGTGCGGGTGTCGTACATCGTCAGAACAATTCCGAGAACTGCAAGGGTGGGATTGTGATCCCCCTGTTTGATCCGCTCGATCAGGCTGAGAATCTTTCCGACTCCTTCGAGGGCAAAGTACTCGCATTGCACAGGAATGAGGATTTTGTCGGCGGCAACGAGAGCACTGGTCATGAGGAGCCCGACGCTGGGTGGGCAATCGAGAATCACGAGATCGAAAGCTGGATCGTGGCGGAGGGGTGCGAGGGCGTCGCGGACGCGGAGTAGGGGATTTTCGAGGGTGGCGAGCTCCATTTCGGCACCTGCTAAATCCATCTCGGAGGAGAGGATTTGGAGGTTTTCTTGGCGGGAAGGTTGGAGCATGTCGATGGCACGGGCATTCCCGATGAGGACGGGGTAGAGACTTTTACCAGGGATGATTTCGAGCCCAAGGCCACTGGTGGCATTGGCTTGGGGGTCGAGATCGACAAGGAGAACGCGGTGACCTGCTTCAGCGGCGCCAGCAGCTAGGTGGATGGCGGTGGTGGTTTTCCCCACGCCCCCTTTCTGGTTGCAGATGGCGATGGTTTGCACAAAGAAGGAGAACGGCGGAAGGGGTGTCTTGTCGAGCGAATTTCTGTCGGCGGTGGGCTTGACCTTTGGCGTATAGTTTCTAAAATTTACGATTCACCATGATCCGAGTTGAAAATTTAACAAAGAAGTATGCGGGAGGAGAGGCAGTGCGGGGCATTTCCTTTTCGGTGGAAAAGGGGGAGGTGGTGGGATTCTTGGGGCCGAATGGAGCGGGAAAATCCACAACCATGCGGATTCTAACCGGTTTCTTGCCTGCGACGGACGGGCAGATTGAGGTGGCGGGGGCGAAATTACCTGAGGAGAGCTTGCTGGTGCGGCAGCGGATCGGATACATGCCTGAAAATGTTCCGCTTTATCCCGAGATGAGAGTGGAGGAGTTTTTGGAGTATCGGGGTCGATTGAAGAGAGTTGCACGGAAGGAGATTACGGAGCGGGTAGGATTGGTTCTGGATCAGTGTGGTTTGTCGGATGTGCGGAAGAAAATTATTGGTACCCTTTCCAAGGGATTTCGGCAACGGGTGGGCCTGGCGGATGCCTTGATTCATAATCCGCCTTTATTGATTTTGGATGAGCCGACCGCGGGTTTGGATCCGCATCAGATCCGCTCGTTTCGTGAGTTGATCAAGGATCTTGGGCGGGATCGGACGATTTTGCTTTCGACCCACATTCTTTCCGAAGTGGAGATGGTCTGCGGGAGAGCGATCATCATCAACCGAGGAAAGATTGAGGCGTCGGATACTTTGGCCAACTTGGCCAAGCGGGTGCAGTCGGGGGCTCTACAGATTGAGGTGAAAGCGGATCCGGTGGGGGCGAGGGAGAAGCTGGCTAAATTGAGCGAAGTTGGGGGTGTGGTGGAATTAAATCGGGTGGGTGAGTGGGTTTCTTTTGAGGTGACGGCTTTACCAGGGAAGGACATTCGCGGAGAAGTGGACGGCTTGATTAAGCGGGAAAACTGGCCTTTGAGAGATTTCCGTCGCGAAAAGGCTCGGCTGGAAGATGTCTTTGTGGAATTGACGCAAGAATAGGAGAGAATGATGACCCGTGCATTTTGGACTTTATGGAAGCGAGAGGCGGGAGCGATTCTGCTTTCCCCGATCGCTTGGGTTCTCCTGAGCTGCATGGCCTTGATTAATGGCTTTAGCTTTAGTCAGTGCGTGGCTTATCTCGGGCAGGGCGTGCGGGAGTTCACGGTGATGCAGATCTATTTCTACATTTTCCATTTTTGGTTTCTCCTGATCATTCTCGTTCCTATTCTAACGATGAGACTTTTTTCGGAGGAGTATAAAACTGGGACGATTGAAATGCTTTTGACGGCGCCAGTGCGAGACTGGGATGTGATTCTTTCCAAGTTTGCGGGGGCGCTCTCTTTTTACCTTCTGTTGTGGATTCCCTCTTTGTTAGGGTTGGCGGTCTTTCAGGTGGTGACGCATCAAGCGGTGCCGGTGGCGTGGATTCCGTTAGGGCTTTCCTACTTGATGGTGACGCTGGTGGGGATGCTGTATCTATCGATTGGGTTATTTACTTCGGTCCTGAGTAAAAATCAGGCGGTTTCGGCGATGTTGAGTTTTACGATGATTGCCCTGCTGTTCTTTACGGGGTTTTTAAGTTATCTGGTGCGGGACCCTGGATGGCGGGAAGTGCTTACCTATATTTTTACCTTGGAGCAGATGCGTTCGTTCAGTGCGGGGCAGTTCGACTCTCGGCCGGTGGTCTTTTATTTGAGTGGGACGATATTCTTTCTCTGCTTAACCCAGCGGGTGATGGCGAACCGTACCTTGAAGGGATGAAGGCAAGATGAGTGCTGCCCCTCTTTCCCCTCCGCCCCTTTCGCCGTTGCGCAAGGCACGGCGACAGCAGGTCTTTTTAGGGTGGTTGTTTTTACCGATGTTGGTCTTCCTACTTGCGGGTGTGAATTACATCGGCTGGCGCCATTACAAGAGGGCTGATTTCACCCTAAACCAATTTCAAGAGCTCTCAGGGCAGACGCTGAACCTTCTGAAGAATCTTGCGAGCGAGGTGACGTTGACGGCATTTCTCGCGCCGGAACAGGATACGACGGGCAGTTTGATTCAGGAGGACGTGCAAAAACTGCTCGATGAGTATCAATATCGGGGGGGTGGGAAGGTGAAGGTGGTTCTGGTGCGACCTTATCTGGATTTCCAAGCGGCGCAGAAGTTGGCGGAAAAGTTTAAGCTAACGAGTAATGAGAATGTCATCTTGGTTCAGTATGGGGAGCGTTCACGGGTGTTGAAGGTGGCGGAGATGGCAGAGATCGATTCTGGTGCAATGATGTCTGGGGGTGCGGCGCGGGTGAAAACCTTCCGAGCAGAGGAGAAAATATCTTCGGCGATTGGGGCATTGGTTCAGGGCAAGCCAGCGAAGATTTATGTCACGGAAGGCTCAGGGGAGTACAACCTCAACTCGACCGACCGAGATCCTGGTGGCTATTCCCTTTTATCGGCGCGGCTGGCTTCGCAGAACCTCGAGTTACTGCCGTTAAAATTGGCAGAGCAGGAAGGGGTGCCTGAGGATGCGGACGCACTTTTGGTGGCGGGTCCTAAATTTCAGTTGGCGGCTCCTTCGGTGGCGGCGGTGCGAGCCTATTTGGCTAAGCCAGGAAAGCTGATCTTGTTGCTGGATCCTGGGGTGCCAACGGGTCTGGAGAACATTCTGGCGGAGCAGGGGGTGACGGTGAACCCAGACAAAATCTTTCGCAAGGTGGCGGTCTTAAGTACGGGTGGAATGACGCAAGGGGTGAACGAGGAAACGGTGGGCACAAGGTTCTCGGGGCATCCTGCGATACGTTGGATTGAAAATGTGGGGGGGTCGATTCGTCTTGGGCCGTGTCGGTCTCTTTCGATTCGGCCGGTAACGGCGGCATCGACTGCGAAGGCTGAGATGCTGGTGGAGACGTCCGATCGGTATTGGGCGAAGGGTTGGCCCTTGGCCGTGGGTAAAAAAACCGATTTTGCGGAGGGGGAAGATAGGCATGGGCCCTTTGTGGTGGCGGCGGCGATTGATGGTTCTGCCCCTGGAGACAAGGGGAAGGAGGCGCTGGCATTGAGGGCGGTGGTGGTCGGCTCGGCTTCGGCATTTGCGAATCAAAACATTTCTCCATTAGAAGTGGATTTCATGGTGAACTCGGTGAGTTGGATGTTGGGACGAAACGAATCCTTGGGAATTTCCCCGAAAACGCCGAAGGACTTTTCCCTTTCCTTGGAGGAGGGACAGCAAAGGATCATTATGCTAGCCACCTTGCTGGGCATTCCCCTAGTAACAGGATCCTTGGGATTTCTGGTTTGGTGGCGACGGCGTAGTTGATGGAAATAGCGGGATGAGTGCGCGGTCTTTTCTGATTTCTCTGGGATTGGTGCTGGCCCTATTGATTGTTCTGAGCGTGTTGCAGCGCAAGGAGCCAGGAACGGAGAGGGGTGCGCGAGAATCCCGTCGGATGACAGATTTACCTGTTCGGGAGGCGGAACGAATCGATCTCACAGGGCCGAAGGGGTCTTTTTCCTTTCGAAAAAAAGCGGAGAAGGAGTGGTTGTTGGAAAAGCCGATTCAGGGTGCAGCGGATGCAAATTCAGTGGGACAGCTTCTTTCAGAAATTCAATTTGTGGAGACATTGCAAAAAATGCCAGAGGGGAAAAAAGAGGAGGCTCTGTTGCAATCGTTCGGGCTTGGGCAACCGACGCGTACGGTGCGGGTGGGAATGAAGGAGGGGGAGTTGCAGATTGAGACGGGCCGTGAAACTCCAATTGCGGGGGGGATTTACGTTCGTGCGCGGCAACCGGGTCGGCCTGAACTTATCGCGGTGGTGCAAAAGCAGTTAGCGGAATCGATGGATCGCGACTTAACCGGATGGAGAGAAAAGCGGGTATTGCCGCTGGCGGTGTCTGAGGTGGAGGAGATTCTTTTGCATCAGGGAGCGTTGGAGGTCGAGGTGAGGAAAAAGGATGGGGAGTGGTCGATCCACAAGCCGGTGGACGCGCCGGCGGATCCAGTGGCGGTGGGCACTGTTCTAGGGGAGATGTCTACTTTGAAGGCGGCGTCTTTTGTTTCGGATACAGGGGGAGATCTGGCACTGTACGGGTTGAATGCGCCGGGGTTGGTTTTCGAATTACGGACAAAGGCGACGAATCGGATTCTGCAGATTGGGCAAGTGAATCCGCAAGATGCGCAGCAGGTTTTTGCCCGGGTTTCTGATCAGCCTTCGGTTTTTCTTTTGTCGCGGTCGGCAATTGATGCCTTAGGGAAAATGGCGGATCGGGTGAGGGATAAACGTTTGGTGACTTTTTCTTCTCCTGCGCAGGTGCAGGCGGTGGATTTTGCTGGGCGTGGGGGGGAGTATCGTCTTCAGCGTGGGCAGGGCACAAACCAGTGGGCGTTACGGGTGGGAGGGAAAGAACGGGTGGCCGATGAGTTGAGAGTGGGGGCTTGGTTGGAGTATTGGCAGGAAGCGCGGGCGAGTCGTTTTCTTTCAACGGAAGATCCAGCGCGGATGGGCTTGAATAAGCCTCGGCAAACGGTGACTTTTTCTTGGTCGAATACCGTGGGAAGTGCGGGATCGACGAATCGGGTGGAAACTTTGAAATTCGGAGATGATGTCAAGGAGGAGGTCTACGCTCAGTTGGCGGCGATTCCTGGAGGAATGGCGTTGCCGATGGCTCTGTGGCGAAGTATTCCCGAGAGTCCGTGGAACTGGCTGAGGCAGGATTTGCTTCCTGCTGATTTCGGACCCGTGACGGGACTGATCTGGGCTTCAGGAGGAGTACGCCATGAGTATCTTGCGGGAGCGGATGGGCGGTGGCGTGCCGAAGGGGCGGGGGCGGATGTTCCAGAAGCGGCGGGCTACGCGGCGCGATTAGCGCATCTTGAGGTGTCGCGGTGGACAGGAGAACCGCGCAAGGGTGACTTTAGCAAAACCGATGTCGAGATTGTGGTGCAGGGGGAGAAGGGGAAAAGAGCGAGGATTGTGGTGGGTCGTCCGATGGTGGATGGATTCGCTCCGGTGCATGTGGAGGGGGCTGAATTTGCAGGTCTGCTTTCGCAGAATCAGGTGGGGCAGCTTAAGCAGAATCCTCGTTTATCCATCTCAACCCAGAGGTGACGCGGGAATTCTTTAGGTTAGATTGAAGCGATGGAACGGGACCGAAAAAGTGCCACGCCGCAGAACCAAGTCCGAGTACGACCTAAGCTGTATGGGGTAGCTCTTTATCTGGTGGCGGGAATTCTGCTGATTCAGGTTCTTTTCTGTATCTCGGTATTTGTTCTTAGACCCTACGCCCAAGGAAAAACCCCCGAAGGAATATTGAATAGCGAAAGAGCGAAAGCGGGGGAGTGGTGGGGTGGGGTGACTCGCTTTTTGCAGTCCCGAGTAACCAAGGGGATGATGGCACCGCGTGGAGAGACGAATGCGCCGGTGTCCGCGCCTCGCTGAACATTTATGGCTGAGAAAAAAAGTCGGACTTGGATTTTGGCAGCGGCAGGGTTGGTGGGGATTCAAGTTTTAGTTTTGTTCGGGCTACTCAAATTGCGTCATCAAGACACGGATGAGTCGCGAGAATGGTCGTTGGATCCGAAGGCGACGGTGGAGGAAGCGGCTCGGGAGAAGGAGTCGCGCGAGGCGTTGGGCAACTTGCCCTTGCCTGAGGGGACGAGGCGTTTGACGGTGGCGGGGGCGCAGGCGGCGGCGCCGCAGGCGGAGGATCTTTTGGAGCAGGCGAGGGAGCTGCAAAATCGGGGGCAACTTGATTTGGCGGAGAAATTGCTGGGGCAAGCTCAGGCTAAGGCACCTGAGAATAATCGGATTCGGGTGGCGTCGGCTTTGTTGGCGGAGGCGCGTCAGGATTCGGCATTGGCGCTACAGCGTTGGCGGGAGTGTATTCGAGCGAGTGACCCAAGCGGAACGACTCGGCGGTTGGCCTTGGCGCGAGCGAGGGTAGTGGAAGAGAGGATGCGACTTGAGCAGGTGGCGAGGCAGCGAGAGGAGAGCTTGGCGAAGAACTCACGGAAGCTGGCTTTGGCAGGGGTAGTGGAGGAGAAGAGCGGGGGGGAGGGGCGGCGAGTTACTTGGAATGTACGGGCGGTGAGTGGAAATCGTCCGTTGGATGCAGGGAAAGTGGGGGTGCGGGTGACTTTTTTTGAGCGTGGTTCGACTGGAGTTTTGCAAAAGAGTGGGGGAGGACTTCCGCGTTGGGAGAAAGGACCTCCGTTGGTTGAGGGTGATGGATGGCGGAATCTTTCGGCGGAAGCTCGGCCCAGTGCGGAATCTAAATATGCGGGATACTCGTGGCAGCTTTTTTACGATGGAGAGTTGCAGGATGAGCGAATTCAGCCCGCGTCTTTGCGGGGTGTTTTGCGTGAAATCCCGCGGAGCTGACGGGGCTCGAACCCGCAACCCCCGCCGTGACAGGGCGGTGCTCTAACCAATTGAGCTACAGCTCCAACCAAGATAGAATTATACCTGTGATGGCGAAGAGACCAAGTCAGGAATTCACGGCTGAGGTAGTCGTGGTGGGGAGTGGGATTGCGGGCTTGAGCTTTGCCCTGAAGGCATCGCGGCATGCGCGGGTCCTTTTATTAACTAAAAAGAACGCAGCGGAATCGAATACCAACTATGCGCAAGGGGGGATTGCCTGTGTAACTTCGGCGGAGGACTCCTCCGAGTTGCATGTGCAGGACACGATGGCGGCGGGGGCGGGGTTGTGTCGGGAGGAGGTGGTGAGGCAAGTGGTGCAGGCTGGTCCGGCTCGAGTGGCGGAGTTGATTGGGCTGGGGGTGAAGTTTACGGCGAAGCAGGTTGGGAGTGGTCAGGGGTTGGATCTGGGTAAGGAGGCGGGGCACAGCAAGCGGCGGGTTTTGCATGCGGGGGATATTACGGGGAAGGAGTTGGAGAAAGCTCTTTTGGCGGCGGTGCGGGCGTCGCGGAACATTGAGGTCCGAGAGGATTTGGTGGCGATTGATTTGGTTACCTCGAAAAAACTGAAGAAGTCGGGGCCGAATCAGGTGAAGGGACTTTATGTTTTAGAGAGTGCTAGGCAGCGAGTTTTAGCGATCTCCGCGCGGATGGTGGTTTTGGCTACGGGGGGGTGTGGGAAGTGTTATCTCTACACGACGAATCCACCGATTGCGACTGGGGATGGGGTGGCGATTGCGTATCGGGCGGGAGTAGCGATTGCGAATATGGAGTTTATCCAGTTTCATCCTACCTGTCTTTTTCATCCCACGGCGCCGACTTTTTTAATTTCGGAGGCGTTGCGTGGAGAGGGGGGAGTGGTGGTGGATGCGCAGGGAAAGAATTTCACGAAAAAGAGGGATCCGCGGGGTTCGTTGGCGCCACGAGATATTTTGGCGCGGGCGATTGATGAGGAGATGAAGGAAACGGGGGCGCCATGTGTGTTTTTGGATATTCGTTCCCGTGGGGCGGACTTTCTGGAAAAGCGTTTTCCTGCGATCACAGCGACGTTACGTGGGTTAGGCATTGATCCTGCGAAGCAATCGATTCCGGTGGTGCCGGCGGCACACTATCAGTGTGGGGGTGTGCCCGCGAAGTTAGATGGATCGACCCAACTTCAGGGTTTATTGGCGTTGGGGGAGGTGGCTTGCACTGGGTTGCATGGCGCAAATCGGCTGGCGAGTAATTCATTGCTGGAGGCGTTAGTGATGGCTCATCAGGCTGCGGAGGCTCTGCCCGAGAAGCTGGCTGGTTTGGGCAAGGCTGGCCCTATTCCTGGGTGGAAGGAGGGCAAGGCTCATGATGCGGATGAGATGGTGGTGTTGACTCATAACTGGAAAGAGATTCGGCAGTTGATGTGGGATTATGTGGGGATCGCTCGGACGAATAAGCGGTTGTTGCGGGCTCGATCGCGATTGAGACTGCTTTTGCAAGAAGTGCAGGAGTTTTACTGGAACTTTCGAGTGACGAGTGATTTGTTGGAGTTACGGAACTTGGCATTATGTGCGTCACTGATTGTGGAGTCGGCTTTGAGGAGGAAGGAGAGTCGGGGCCTGAATGCGAATGCGGACTACCCGAAAAAGCGGAAAGAGGCGAGGGACACCCTGATTACCCCTTGAAGGAGATCGTGCTCGCAGCATGCTGCGAGCATGGAATCTTGAAGTTTGGGTCAAGGGCGGATAGAGTTTGAAGAATGAGCCAAGAAACTACTGTTCGTCCCGAGAAGACGGTAAAGGTGATTATGGGGATTGCGGCGTTGAGCTTGGTGACCATAGCGGTTTGTATGGTGATTTTAGTTTCAAAGGGGAATCCTGTCATGGTGCGCAGGCAAGTTATGCCTGTGGAAAATCGGATGCCGATGATTCCTGGGATTATGCCACAAGGGGGCTCGATGGGGCAGGGTATGCCAGAGGGAATGAATCGCCTTGGCCAGCCTAAACCAGCGGGTCAACCTCCCGAGAAACCTGCGACAAAGTAACCCGAAGCGTTGCCCTTACCGAAGGGTCTGCTAGAACTTTTGGATGGCAACGAAGTACAAAGTTTTTGTGACGGATGGGGTATCCCCGAGTGGGGTGGGTGTTTTAAAGGCGTGCCCGCAGATCGAAGTGATCGAAAGTCCAACGCTCAAGGAGAAGGAGCTATTGGAGAAGTTAAAAGGGTGTGATGCCTTGATTGTGCGAAGTCAAACTCAGGTCAGTAAGGCAATACTGCAGGGGTGTCCAACGGTTCGTGCGGTCGGCCGGGCGGGGGGGGGCGTGGACAATGTGGATGTGGATGCCGCGACGGAAAAAGGTGTGGTGGTGATGAACACGCCAGCCGGCAATACCGTCAGCACCGCGGAACAGGCGTTTACCCTTCTTTTGGGCCTGGCGAGGCATTTGCCTCAGGCCCATGCCTCGATGTCGGCAGGGCAGTGGGATCGAAAAAGTTTTCAAGGAACGGAACTGAATGGAAAGACGTTGGGAATTTTAGGGATGGGAAGAATTGGAGGTGAGGTAGCGCGTCGGGCGATTGCATTTGGGATGCGGGTGATGGCGTATGATCCGTATCTTTCGGCGGGGAAAGCGAGGAGCCTGCAGGTAGAGTTGATGGATCGGGTGGAGGATCTGCTTCCTAAGGTTGATTTTATTACGATGCATCTACCGATGACCGATGAGACAAAGGGGATTTTGAGTGAGGAGAGACTGAAACTTTGTCGCAAGGGAGTGAAGATTGTGAATTGTGCGAGAGGAGGGCTGGTTTCGGAGTCGGTACTGCTCCAAGCGATTGAGGCGGGACAGGTAGGCGGTGCGGCCTTGGACGTTTTTGAAGAAGAGCCACTGGCAGCGGATCATCCGTTACGGAAGAACAAGAAGGTGATTCTGACTCCGCACCTGGGAGCCTCTACGGCGGAAGCCCAGGAGAGCGTGGGGATCGAGATCGCTGAGGCGATCCGGGACTATTTGACCGAGGGTGCGGTAC
>JBGSBI010000041.1:0-12539 GCA_041730685.1 Aliarcobacter sp. | reverse complement strand
CCCTCCAAGGCTATGGCATTCACGGAACTCCTGAGCCTGAAGATATCTCCCGTACCGGTTCCCATGGCTGTTTCCGCTTGGCCAACTGGAACGCCACCAAACTCGTCAACGCCGTTCGTCCGGGAGTCCCTGTCGAGGTAGTTCCCTAACCTTACTTTAACCTCATCTCCAACGGGAAGTGATCACTCGGCACCTCCCCTTTCCGCCATACCCCAACTTCCATTTTACCTGCCCCGTTTTTTTTCACCCAACCTGGTGAAAGTAAAATATGATCAAAATCTGCCACCGCATAACGACCCGCTAGATCGGGCTTCACCGTTGCCACCGCAGGCCAAGGCACCTTCTCCTCCGCCGCCTTCCATCCTTCTTGGAGTAGCTTCCGGACGGTGTCCTCCGTGAAATCTGGATTTCGCAATGAACAATTAAAATCTCCCGCCAAAAGCATAACCTCATTCTGCGGATCTAAACCCCGCCTGCGCCAATCCCAGCGCAGATAATCGATCGCCCGCTCCCTTCGTACACTTGACGCATCTCTCCCCCCTCGATTGCTTTTTAAGTGCACCACATAAGCGGTCAGACGATTCCCTTTTTTATCGACAAACAGCGCCCCCAAAAATCCCCGCACTGGCCGATCGGGCGTAATCGGCAATCCATGAAAATCTACCTCCCATACCTCCTTCCAAGGCACCTGACTCACAATCGCAACATTTTGCGGGGGCAACTTCACCTCCTCGTCTTTTGCCCTTTGAAAATTTGAAACCGCCTGCCATCGGTACTCGGGAGTCAATCGCCCTAACGCGTTCGCATCTACCACCTCCTGCAACAGCGCCACTTGTGGCGCAATCTTACCTAAAGTCGCCCGTACCGCTTCTTCATGGAGCTTTCGTGGTTCCGCCTTCGCATAGGGAACTTGCCCAGGGAACCACTGCAGGTTCCATGTTACCCAGTCCCTAGGCAATGACCCTAAGAGCGAAGCTTTCTTCGGAACCTGCAGAGTCGGTTGCCCCAAGATCGGTTCCGCTAAGGGCAAGGCACCCAACCCTATCCACGACCAAAGCCCCAACCCCAAACCGAGAATCACTTTTTTCATACTAGATTAAACTGACCCTAAGACTAAAAGTTGCGGTCTTTTGAAAAAAGATATCCCCACACAGCAAGACCGAACCCGCCAAACCTAGCCTCGCCTCAATCTAGTACCGCAAGACCTCCCGTAACGCCTCGGCAATTCGCACTGCCGTCGGTCGATGCGCCGACCATAAATTAGGATGATAGGGAATCGGAGTGTCCTTGGCGTTTAGCCGCCTCGGCGGTGCATCCAACAGTTCAAATCCTTCCGACGCCACCCGCGACACCACCTCCGCCGAAACTCCGCCCCAAGGCCACGACTCGCCCACCGCCAGCAATCGACCCGTTCGCGCCACACTCGCCAAAATCGTATCCGTATCCAGTGGCTTCACCGTCCGTAGATCCACCACCTCAGTCTCATACCCCTCCCCCGCCAACTCCTCCGCCGCCGCCAACGCTTCATGCACCATCGCGCTATAAGCCACACAGGTCACATCCCTCCCCGGTCGGGCCACATGGGCCTTGAACGCTGGGACCGCTTCCGCAGGCAGACTCTTCGCCTTTAAATGATAATAGAGAAGTTTGTGCTCACAAAAAACTACTGGATCAGGCATGGCAATCGCCTCCAACAACATGCTGTAAGCATCCTCCACCGTCGCAGGCGTCATCACCACCAACCCAGGGTAGTGTGCGTAGATCGCTTCCATCGATTGACTATGAAACGGACCACTCCCCGGCGTTCCTCCTGAGGGTAACCGCAGAACCATCGGACACGGCTTTCCCGTCCGCCAATAGGTCGTCGCCGCATGATTCAGCATTTGATTGAGTCCCACTGTCGAGAAGTCAGCAAACTGCATCTCCACCACCGGCCTCATTCCCTCCATCGCTGCGCCCACCGCTAATCCCACCATCGCATCCTCCGAAATCGGAGAGTCGATCACTCTTCCAGGGAACTTTTCCGCTAGATTTTTTGTCGCCTTAAAAGCCCCTCCAAACTTGCCCACATCTTGCCCGTAGATAAAAACTGCTGGGTCATCCTGTAGCGCCTTCTCCTGCGCCGCTCGAATCGCATCCAAATAAGTCACACTCATCCCTTCTGCACAGCCTCCGATGCCCCCACCATGGCCGTCGCACGCCAATCCTCCTCAAATGGATCGGGCAAAGGCTCCTCAGCCACTTTTTTCACCGCGTCCTCCACCTCCTCCTGCGCCTCTTTCTCCCATCGATCCCAATCTTGCTCCAACCCGCGTGATCTCATCTTATCTCGCAAAACCTCCATGCAGTCTCGCCCTCGATCAGAACTCCTCATTTTTTTATCGATATAAAGACCGTCATCATGCTCCCCGTGACCGCACAAACGCAACAATCGGCCCACCACCAGCTGCGGTCCCGCTCCCTCTCTCGCCCGCTGCACCGCTCTACATACCACTTCCCAGCACGCCTCAGGATCGGTCCCATCCACTCCATGACCTTCCACCCCATACCCTTTGGCCCGATCCAGTAAATCAGTACAGGCAAACTGCCGTTCATTCGGAGTCGAATACGCATACCCATTATCCGCCACCACCACCACCAGCGGAAGTTTCTCCACTGCCGCCACATTCAACCCCTCATGAAATGACCCAGTGGAAGTCGCTCCATCTCCCGCCGATGTCAGCCCAACAAATCCCTTCTCCTTTTTCATCCGTTTCGCCAACAAAACTCCTGCCGTCGCAGAAACCATTGCCCCTAAATGACTGATCATCGGCAGAATCCCCCGAGAAAGGTCGCCTCGGTGAATATTCCCATCCCGCCCCTTCATCGGTCCTAGCTTTGACCCCAAATAAGCTCGCACCGCATCCACCAGCGGCTCACCAAATCCTAATCGCCCTGCCATGTCCCGAATCAACGGGGCCAGCACATCCCCTTTGCGTAAAGCCACCCCACCCGCTGCACTTAGCCCCTCCTGCCCTTTCCCCAGATAAACCCCACCCACAATTCGCCCCGCCCGATATAAACTCGCCAGCTTATCCTCCAAAACACGCGCCCGCAGCATAGCCCTACTCATCCTTTCCATCGGATCCTGCTCTGCCTTCAAGGAAGCCTTTCCTACCGCTCGGTCCACCGTACGCATTGCCATCCCCTAACTTACCTTTCTGCTTCTTCTGCTGTCCGCTAATCCCCCACTCACCTACACCGCCCAACCGGCATACATTTTTTCTAACGCTCTGTGCAGACTGCTCGCCGTGCGTGGTTCGCCCGAAACTCCCTGATACATCGGCAGACGCTCCAGCAATCGTACCAACCTCCGAGCGAGCGACTCCATCATCTGCCGCTGAAACTTCCCTCTCGCCCCACGACCCCCTGCCAAAAAGGATTTCACCCACACCGCAGGCACAATCAAAGCCGTCACCTTCCCTTCTGCTACCACCGTCGCCGAGCGCCGCCGCCCTGTCAAAATCGAGAGCTCTCCAATAATTTCTCCTGCCCCCAAATGAGCCAGAACTAGTGGGTCTCTCCCCCGGATTCTTTTCTCTACCCGAGCTTTGCCCGACAAAATGACCAAGAGCTCCCGCGCCGATCCGCCCTCCGCCACCAAGACTTCTTCTTTGCGAAAAAGCCTGCTCTTCATCTTTGGAAAAAGCCTTTTCCACGCCGCTGCACCCATTTTCATCTTTACCTTCTTACCTTACTTCCCCTTTGATCACCAGCCCCCACCCATGCTCCCCACCTCCTCTTCCTCTGTCGGAACTCGCGAACGTAGCCTCCAGTTTGCCCTCCTCTTTTGCCTAGTCGACCTCTGCCTCATGGGAAGCGTCGCCTTCAACTCCACCTCCATCACCATCTTAGGCGATCTTCTCAAAGAGTTCGCTGATACCCTCTGCGTTCTCGCTGCCTTTCTCACTCTACGCGCGGTTCGCCGCTCTCCCGACCACCGCTTCGCCTACGGCATTGGAAAACTGGAAAATCTTGTCTCTCTTTTTCTTGGCTTTGTCATGATCGGCTCCGCTTTTTTCATCACCTTTCAAGCCGCTCACCATCTTCATCAACCTCGCATGGCGGAGGGCACCCTTCCTGGTATTTTCCTCTTCGCCCTTTACACCGTCTTTGGCTACGCCATTTGGTTCCGCACCCGCCTCTTTCATCGCCAACAACCCTCTGCCATTATGAACTCTCAATCTCGCCTCTGGTTTTCAAAAGCCAGTTTCGATGCCCTCATGGGCAGCGCCTTGCTCGTCGCCTATCTCTTCCGCTCCGAAACCTGGAGCTGGTACCTCGATCCCCTCGCCTCTTTGCTCGGAGTTCTCTTCATGATCCACGCCGCTTGGTCCATGGCCTCTTCCTCCGTCGGCGACCTACTCGATGCCACAGTCGAAGAAACCACCCAGCTCAGAATTTTACGTCAGCTCGTCCTCCGACTCGATGACTATGAGCGCCTCCACAAAATCCGTGCACGCCGCTCCGGTCCCCGACTCTATGTGGAAATCTTTCTCGAATTCGATCCTCTCCTTCTCATGGGCGAAGTCCAAAAACGTATCAACGCCATCCGCCAAGATCTCGAATCCAAAATTCCTGGCGCCGATGTCTCCATTCGGCCCTCCACCACCTCACCCGAATAGCCCTTACTTCTTGGCCTTGCTAGTCAACCGCCCCCGAGTCAACCAGCCCGACTTCTCATAGTCCGCCAGTCCTTGCTCCAAACTAAACTTCGGCTTTACCTTCAAATCCCGCTCCGTCGCCGACATGTCCGCTTCCGTGTGAGGCTGATAAAAAGGATAGGGACACTCAAAATACTCCGGCTGCAACTTCGTTCCCAAAACTCCATTCAATCCTTCAACCATCTCATTAAAACTGCGGGGCTGCCCCGATCCCGCATTCCAGACCCCGCTCTTACCCGCTTTCATCGCCGCCAAGGTGAAAGCGACAATGTCCTTCACATAAACAAAATCCCGTTTCTGCTCCCCCGCCGTAAAAATTCGTGGCCGTTTTCCCATCAGCATCTGCCCCGCCAGATGCCACGCCATACTCGCCGGCACTCCCTTATGTCCCTCCCGCGGACCATAGACATTAAAGTAGCGTAGCCCCGCGATCTTCCAGGCAGGTTCCTCCTTTTGCATTTTATTTGCCAAATTCTCCAGCTGCACCTTGGAAAAAGCATAGGCATTGGCAGGAGCCAACGGATCCCCTACCCGGTTCACTCCCGCCCGAATTCCGTAAGTCGCTGCACTCGAAGCGTAAACCACCGGCGTTTTTTCAGGCCTCAAATACTCCAAAAGCCGCCGAAAACTCTCCACGTTATCGTGGGTCTGAATCTTCTGATCCTGCAAGGTTGTGTCGGTGATCGACGCCAAATGGAACATCGCCTCAGGCCTCTCACCCTTAAACTGCCCTTCCCAATCCAACCGAGACAGGTCTGCCGCCACGAAATCACCTCGGAATCCCTCTAAATTCAAGAATGAACCACTGCGTAGATCATCCATAACTGCCAGATCAGCAGATGGATACTCCTCTTGCAACTGCATAACAAGATTCGCTCCTATAAAACCAGCCCCGCCAGTAATCCATATCTTCTTCATAGTTTTTTAGTATATAACGATAAAAAGGACTTCCCAAACTAAAAATTCGGCTCTAAAAGAATTTCTGGATTCGTAACATGCAAACCAACCACCATCTACCAGAGAACACTTTAGAGAAGGCCAAGAACCTCTCTCAAGCCTTTTGCCTAGCCGCTTTCTTCTCTTTTTTGCCTCTCACTTATGCAGAAACTGAAATCACTTCTGCCTCTAGCGCCCCATCGCCCAACTCTTCTTCGGCCTCACCTTCTCTCACTTCTTCCGACCCAATAACCTCGTCTCTTTTCGGAGAAGATATCGTCACTCTTTCTGCCGAAACCGCTGGCCTCTGCTCCATCAATAATCCCAACGATTATATTTATCTTCCCCAACTCATCACCATCGGATGGCAACTCGACGAGATTAGCAACGAAGGTTGGAACCGTGGTAATACCGAATTCCTCTTTAGCGGCATGTTCGGGCCCGTTGTTCAAGGACCCAATCCATGGTTCGCAGGCGCCCTCTTCGGCCCTCGCTACAATTTCGTCCAAGAAGGCTGGCCCGTCGTTCCATATCTCGAATCCCGCGTCGGCTTTATGTTCACCCACGCCACCGGCGCCTCCTACTCCCAAGGCCAAGACTTCTGCTTCAGCTTTACCATCGGAATCGGCGCCAGCTTCCCCATCGCGGAAAAATTCGCCATCAATCTCGGCGTTATGTACCAACACATCTCCAACGGCGGTCTCTCCGAACCAGGATCCCAAAACGTCGGCCTCGATTCCATCGGCCCAGTCCTCTCCGCCACCTACGCCTTCTAAGTATTTTCAGGCAGTCTCTTGCCTCTGCTCGTAACTAGCTTACCCTGTCCCACTCCAGTAACTTGTTAACAGATGGGGGCAAATTCTCTAACCTGCTGATTAGAAATGGTATAAAGTTCTAATTCGAGTCTGATTCGTCCTTTCTCAACAAGTTATCCACAAATCCAAAACCCACTCTTCCCATGCTCGAAACCCGTGATCTCCACAAATCGTATCAAGCCGGCGAAGCTCGGGTCGATGCACTCCGCGGGATCACTCTCAAAATCCTCCCTGGAGAAATCGTCGCCATCACCGGTCCCAGCGGTTGCGGCAAAAGCACTCTCCTCCATCTTCTCGGCGCCCTCGATGCCCCTACCTCAGGTCAAGTCTACCTCGAAGGTCATCCCCTTCACTCCCTCAACGATGACAAACTCACCGCCCTCCGCCGCTTAAAAATCGGCTTTGTTTTTCAATTCTTCCACCTCCTCCCCACTCTCACAGTCGAAGAAAACGTCCTTCTTCCCCTCCTCCTCTCAGGTCGGGTCAATCCCCTCGCCCGTGCCCGCGCCCGCGACCTCCTCACCTCCGTCCATCTCGCCGATCGCTCCCACCACCGCCCCCACCAACTCTCTGGCGGACAACTTCAACGCGCCGCCATCGCCCGCGCCCTCATCCACCAACCCTCCGTCCTTCTCGCCGATGAACCCACCGGCAATCTCGACTCCGCCTCCAGTAACGCCGTCATCGAACTCATCACCCGCCTCGCTCGCAAAGAAAAAACCACCGTCCTCCTCGTCACCCACAGCCAAACGGTTGCCGCCACCGCCGATCGCCAAATCCAACTCGTCGATGGTCGCATCCAATCCTAACTCTTGAACTGGTTTCGCACTTTTCGCGTCTTTTTTGCTCACGGAGGCCGTGATTTTTTCCGCCATAAAACTCTCTCACTCCTCAACCTCACCGCCCTCGCCGTCGGCGTCGCCGCCATCGTCGCCATCCAAACCGTTAACGAAACCGCTCTCCGCTCCTTTCGCGCCTCCCTCGATCTCGTCGCCGGTCGTCCCGACTTCACCATCGAAGGCCAAGGCTTTCGCCTCCCCGAAAAACTCATCCCCATCCTCCGCCAAGATCCCGCCATCCGCGAAGTCACCCCCACCCTCACTCTCGTTGCTTCCCTACCCTCCCACCCTGGCGAGTTTATCCATCTCATCGGCGTAGATCCTTTCTCCAACACAGAACTCGTCACCTACCGCCTCGAAGACACCCTTCTCACTTCTGCCGATGCCACCGCTTTCGTTTCCAAACCCAACACCATCGCCATCACCCGCCCTCTTGCCGACCGCCTCCACCTCAAAATCGGCGACTCGCTACGCGCCGTCTCAGGCGGACACCAAGCCAATCTCCAGATCCGCTTTCTCCTCGAACCTTCCCCCGACCTCATCGGAGCCGATGACCACCTTGCCATCGCTGATATCGCCACCGTGCAATCCTCCTTCGGGCTCCTCGGCCAAATCGATCGCATCGACGCCCTCCTTCTTCCTGATGCCGACGGCAAAATCACTTCCGCCCAAGCCGACCTCCTCACCCGCCTCACCCCCCACCTCCCCGCCAATGCCCGAGCAGGTTCCCCTGAACGCCGCGGCCAAGAAGTCGGTAAAATGCTCGGCGCTTTCCAACTCAATCTCACCGCCCTCTCCCTGATCGCTCTGGTCGTAGGCATGTTTCTTGTCACCAACACCGTCGCCGCCAATGTCGCCCGCCGGCGTGCCGAACTCGGACTCCTCCGTTCGCTCGGCCTCGACCGCCGCTCCGTCATCTTTCTTCTCGTGGGCGAGTCCCTTCTCCTATCGCTCTTTGGTTCAACCCTTGGAATTTTTCTCGGCCTCCAAGTCGCCCGCACTCTTCTTCAATCCGTCTCCTCCACCATCACTTCCCACTACGTTCTTCTCAGCATGACCGAGATCGCAGTCAATCCTTGGAGCCTCCTCCTCGCAGGCCTTGCTGGACTTCTCGCCGCAGGCCTCGCCGCTTGGTGGCCTGCCCGCGAAGCCTCTCTCGTCTCCCCCGTGGATGCCCTCCAACCTGGAAACTCAGCTGATCGCGCCTCCTCTCCCCACTCCCTCGCTCTTCGCGCTGCCTTCCTCTGCTTTATTCTCACTCTTATCTTTTCCGCCACTGCCCTCTATGGTCGCATCCCCCGCACCGGCTTCCTTGCCGCCCTCAGTATTCTTCTCGCCGCCGCCTTCCTCGCTCCCTCCCTCGGTCGATTTTTCGCCCGCCTCCCTTCACTTCCTTTTCCCTCCGCCATTCTCGCCCGCTCCGCCTTCACCCGCGGTCTCCACCGCCACGGCCTCGCCGCCGCCGCTCTCTCCGTCGCCGTCGCCATGGCCATCGGCGTTACCATTATGGTCCACAGCTTCCGTGCCACCGTCGACCAATGGATCGGCGAGAGCATCAAAGCCGATCTCTTTATCGCCCCATCCACCAACCTGATCGCAGGAGCCCTCGAACCCCTCGATCCTATCGCTGAATCTCTTGCCCTCGCCACTCCAGGAGTTCTTGCCGTCGGCACCTACCGCGAAGTTCGCTTCTTTCTCGACGGACTTCCCGCCAAACTCGCCGCTTGTAAACTGGACGTCCTCCGAGTCCACAATCCCTTAACTTTTCTCTCCACTCTCCCCGGCGATCCTTATGAACTCTGCCAAAAAGGGGACTACGCCCTCATCTCAGAAAACTTTGCCCGCCGCCGTCGCCTTCAACCTAGAAGCACTATCTCCCTACCCACTCCCACCGGCCTTCGACCCATCCAGGTCGCCGCCATCTTCCGTGACTACACCTCCGAATCCGGCCTCCTTCTCCTCGATCGCACCACCTACCAACGCCTAACCCAAGACCAAGGATTAACCAGCCTCGCCATCCATCTGAAACCAGGCGTCTCCGCCCAAACCGTGGGCGACTCCCTCCGCGAGCAACTCCGCCCCCGTGGGGAATTTCTTATCTACTCCCAAGCAGGCCTTCGCGAGGAAGCCCTCCGCATCTTCGATCGCTCCTTTGCCGTAACCACTCTTCTCCGCACTCTCGCCATCGCCGTCGCCGCCCTCGGCGTCACCCTCTCCCTCACCGCCCTCGGCGTCGAACGTACTCGCGAAATTGGCATCCTCCGTGCCACCGGCGCTTCCCGCACCCAAATCCTCCGCACCATCATGTTCGAATCCGCTTACCTCGGTGCCACCGGTATCACCCTAGGAATCGTTACCGGCTTCGCTGTCGCCCTCATCCTCATGCAAGTTATCAACCGCGCTTTTTTTGGTTGGACCATCGATTGGCACACTCCTTACCCCTCCCTAATCTATGTCACCATCGGTATGATCCTCGCCTGCCTCCTCGCCTCTCTCCCCCCCGCCTGGCGCGCCTCCCAACTCTCCCCCGCCGAAGCCCTCCGCTCCGAATGAAAATCTAATTGATTCCCACTCGCCGTTCGGTTCTTCCGCTTCTTTTAAATCTCAAAATCCTATCCTCAGGACATTCCTTGAATCACCCCCTAACCCTGCTCATCTTAGATTAACTCATGGAACAAGTCCCCAGTCCGCCTTCCACTGGTTTCAAATTACTCGTTGTTTGTGTTTCCATTGTTGTACTCGCTAGTGCCCTCGCTTCCTCAATTCAAAACTCGTGGGGCAAAGTCAAAGTAACCAGTATCTCCCTCCCAACCCAGAACGGCCAATGGATCGCCGCCGATCTCTTTCGCCCCCTCTCAGCCACCAGCACCTCCCCCGCGCCCGCCGTCATCGTTGTTCCCGGATTTCAACGGTCTAAAGAAACCCAAGCCAATATCTCTCTCGAACTCGCCCGTCGCGGCATCGTTGTCATCGCCATCGACCCCTATGCCCAAGGTTCCTCCAGCTCCTCCCTCAGCACCCGCTCGGCTACCGAGGAAGGCTACGGAATGTTCGCCTTCGTCGACTACCTTGCCAACACCGACAATCTTAATTACATCGATAAAACCCGTATTGGTGTCACCGGTCACTCCGCCGGAGGTAATGCCGCCCTCCAAGCCGCCTCTCATTTCGGAGCCCAAGCCACTAAAACTAGCACCCCAAGCAAAATTCACGCCGCTTATATCTCGGGGTACCTCCTCTCCCTAAAAAATAAAATCCTTCGCGAGGCTCGCTCCAATCTTGGCCTCAGCTACGGCCTCTATGACGAGGGCGCTTTCCGCAATGAACGTAAAAGCGCCGATCTCCGTCAAGCCCCCGAGGCTCTCCGCTTCGTTAACTCAGCCCAGCCCAATGAACCTGACTTAACTAGCATCGAAATCGATCACGACTACGGAGACGCCGCCGCCAGAAATCTTCGGGTCGTCCATAACGAACCCGTCTTGCACCCTTTCCAGCCTTACAGCCTTACCGCCACCACCCACCAACTCGACTACTTCACCAAAGTTTTCGCCCTGCAAAACTCTTTGCCAGGCGAGGACCAGGTCTGGTTTTGGAAAGAAATCTTCTCCCTTTGCGCTCTTCTCGCTGCCTTCGTCGCCATCCTCCCACTCACCCAACTTCTTCTCCAACAAATCCCATATTTCCATAGACTCGTTCACGCCATCCCTCCAGCCCCTCCCTCGCCCACTGGATGGGCTTGCCTCACTTTCTGGACGCTACTGATCACTGGTGCACTTATTGCCTGCTTCTCCTACATTCCCCTAACAGAGCTCTCGCAAAAACTATTTGTAGAGGCATCCGGAAGGCAACAGACATGGTTTTTTCCTCAACGCATGAACAACGGAGTTATGCTTTGGGCCTTCACCAATGGACTTGTAGGCCTCACTCTTTTTTCCATCGGTCATCGCCTCCAAGGCCAATCTTTTCACCTCTCCTCACTCGGCCTCGATTTTTCGATTTCTGAAATCATCCGTTCCCTCCTTTTGGCACTCCTTGTTTTCTTTTCCTTCTTTGGCCTCCTTTTCGTCGTCTACACCCTATTCCATGTCGACTACCGCTTCCTCTTTCTTGGTGTTCGCCTTTTCCAACCCGCCCTCCTCCTTTTAATGCTGGTCTATGCTCCCTTCTTTTTCGTCTTTTTTTTCTCCAACTCCCTTCGAGCGAATCGAGCTCTTCGCTTCGCCGGAACTCCGCCTTGGCGTAGTCTCCTGCTGGCAGGCGTGGCCAATTCCCTCGGCCTTTTCCTCATCCTGCTCGCCCAGTACGCCACCTTTGCCCGCACCGGCACCGTCCGCTGGACCGAAGGCTGGCTCTACGTAAACCTGCTCTTTGCCGTCGTCCCCATGATGTTCGTCATGCCCTACTTCCACCGCTACATCTTCCTCATGACAGGTCGTACGCTTCTCGGTCCCCTCATCACGGTCCTTATTTTCATCATGATCCTCCTTTCCAATACAGTCTGTTACTTCCCACTTTGAATTTGGAGGAACTAGTTTTTCCATGGCCCAAGTGAATTTAATCTACTCGCTGTTGTTTTTTCTTTTCGGCTCAAGCCTTATGGCCGCCGATCCCTGGACCCACGCCACCACCCCCTGGCCCTGGTCTTTTCCTCGTGACCACGGATCTCATCCCGAATTTAAAACCGAATGGTGGTACCTCACCGGCAATCTCGACGACGAGAAAGGCAACCCCTACGGCTACGAACTCACCTTCTTTCGCCACGGTCTCAAACCCCTCCCCACCCAACCCGACTCCGCTTGGTCAATCCGTGACATCTACTTCGCTCATCTCGCCATCACCGATGTTCAATCTCGACGCTTCATCTTCTCAGAAAAACTCAGCCGTGGCGCACTCGGTGAGGTAGAAATTTCCCAAAAAGATATGCAGGTCCGACTCGCCGGCTGGACCCTTCAGAGAAAACCCGACTCCACTCTGCAAATGGCCGCCTCCGACCCCGCCACGGGCATCGGACTCGAACTCTCCGCAACCCCACTCAAACCCCTCACCCTCCAGGGCCAAAAAGGCCTTAGCCGAAAATCCGCCACTCCAGGCAACGCCAGCCACTACTACTCCCTCACCCGACTCCAAACCACAGGCCAACTCACGATCGGCGGCAAAAAAATTCCCGTCCAAGGCCTCTCTTGGTTCGATCACGAATTTTCCACAAGCGCACTTGGGGAAGATCAGGAAGGATGGGACTGGTTCTG
>JBGSBI010000040.1:0-12606 GCA_041730685.1 Aliarcobacter sp. | reverse complement strand
CACCACCGCCCCCACCCTCGGATTCGGCCGCGCCCGCTCCCCGGCTCTACCAGCCAGCCTGAGAGCTCGCTTCATCCATTTTTCGTCTGATCCAAAACTCATCGAATATTATAAATCTATTTTTGTAATCGCCCGCTCAGACCTCCCCAACCCCTGCCTCGCTTTATCCAGCACTCCATTCACAAATTTTCCCGATTCATCAGTGCTCAACGCCTTCGCCACCTCAATTGCCTCGTTCAAAGCAGAAATCGGAGGTACATCATCCGCAAACTTCATCTCCCACAAAGCCAACCGCAGGATCGCTCGATCCACCGGCGCCATTCGACCCGGCTCCCAATTCGTCACCAACTTTTTCAGCTCCGCATCCACTTCCGCCTGCTTAGCTACAACTGCCCGAATTCGCTTTTCTGCAAACTCACGCACCCCACCCTCCGCCTCCGTTTGCACCCATAAATTCTTCAGCGCCTCATCCAACGCTATCCCCTTCACCCCCACCTCCCACTGGTAGAGAAACTGCGCCGCTAAAATCCTCCCCTCCCTGCGCTTACCGGCCACGACTCACCCCCTTTACTTTCCACATCCGTAAAGCCGCTTCAGCCGCCTCTTTGCCTCGATTCAACTTTCCCAAACATCGCGCCTTGGCCTGCCTCTCCGTCTTTACTCCCACCAGATGATGCAAAATCGGCACCTCGGTCTCGAGCATCATCCGCATCAAAGCTTCTGTAGCCGCCTTCAAAATCAGATCCGCATGTAAGGTCTCGCCCTGCCACACCAACCCCAAGGCCAACACCCCATCCGGCTTTTTCTTTAAAGACCGCTTCACCGCCAGGGGAACCTCAAACGTTCCCGGCACCCGCACCTCCTCCACTCGATGACCCTTCAATACCGCTCGAGCCGCTCGCACCATCCCCTCTGCATATTTTCGATGATAATCCGACACCACGATGATAAATTTCCCTTTCTTCATAGCCGGTGTCCCATTTTCTTCTTTTTCGTCGCTAAATACTTTCGGTTGTGCGGATTCGGCCGTGTCCGAATCGGCACCTGATCCACCAACTCCAACCCATACCCCGCCAACCCCACCACCTTCTTTGGATTGTTCGTCAGTAATCTCATCCTTCTCACTCCTAGATCGGTCAAAATCTGCGCCCCGATCCCGTACTCCCTTAAATCAGCCGAAAAACCTAACTTCCGATTCGCCTCTACCGTATCCAGTCCCTTCTCCTGCAACCGATACGCCTGGATCTTCGCTGGCAACCCGATCCCTCTTCCCTCCTGCCGCATATAGACCAGCACTCCCTGCTTCTCCTGCGCAATCCTCCTCAAAGCATCGTGCAACTGATTCCCACAATCGCACCTCCTCGAGGTAAACACATCTCCCGTCAGACATTCACTATGCACCCGTACCAAAACCGCATCCTTCGCCTTCGGCTTTCCCTTCACCAAGGCGAGGTGATGACTCCCATCCGTCACCGTCCGATAAAGATATAAATCAAACAGCCCGTAATCGGTCGGCAACTTAACCACCTGCTCTCGCACCACCAACCGTTCCTTCCTTCTCCGATACTCAATTAAATCCTGAATCGTTCCCAACTTCAGTCCGTGCCTCTTTTTAAACTCCATCAAATCCGCCCAACGCGCCATCGATCCGTCCGCCTTCAAAATTTCACAAATCACCGCCGCATCCCCCAACCCCGCTAACTTCGCCAAATCCACCGCCGCTTCCGTATGCCCCGCCCGCACCAGTACCCCACCCTCTTTGGCCCGTACTGGGAAAATATGACCTGGCTGCACCAACTCACTCGCCTTCGGATTCGGCCGGCCTAACACCCTTAACGTCGCCGCTCGATCGTGGGCACTAATCCCTGTCGTGATCCCCCTCGTTGCATCGACCGAAACAGTGAAATCCGTTCCAAACTTCTCCTCATTCCTAGGTACCATTCGACTTAAGCCCAACTTCTCCGCCCGCGCCTGCGATACCGGCGCACAGATCAATCCCCTCGCTTCTCGCGCCATGAAATTAATCAGAGAAGGAGTCACACTCCTCGCCGCTAGCACCAGATCTCCCTCGTTTTCTCTTTGCGCATCGTCGGTCATGATCACCATCCGCCCTTTCCTCATGGCTGCAATCACCTCCTCAATCCGATCCGCTCCTTGGGGCTTTTTCATACTCCCAACCCAACTTTCACCACTTTCTCCGCCGCCGCCAACGCCTTGCCGATTCCCGTAGCGTCCGCACCCGACCCTTGCGCCATATCGGGTCTACCCCCACCTTTGCCCCCCACTTCCACCGCCGCCGCCTGAATTATCTTTCCCGCCTGCACTCTTTTGGCCGCCTCAGCAGTGCACAACGCAACCATCGGTACTTTTCCACCTTCTTTGCCAATCAAAAATAGCACTGCCTCCCCTTCTCTCTTCAGCCGATCCGCCAATACGGGAAGATATCCATTCGGCACTTCCCCCATATCTGCCCCCAACCACGTGATTCCGCTCAAAATCGTTCCCTTAGCCCACAAATCTTTTCCATCCTGCTCGGCCCTCTTCTGCATCTCCACCATTCGATCCTTCGCCGCCTGCTTGTCCCCCTCCCGCATCGCCCCTTCCGCTAGCCCTAACTCCAAATCTCGTTTCTTAACCAAATCCCACAACTCCTCCGGAGTCTCCTTCCCTCTTTCTATTGAAAGTCTGGCTGTTCCCGCCTTCTTCTTTTCTAACGCAGCCCACTTCTCCTCCTGCTTCTTCATCTCCTCACGACACCAATCCACCAGCGCCAATCCCGCCACCGCCTCAATTCTTCGTACCCCAGCTGCAATCGCCGACTCCGCAATAATCTTTACCGAGCCGAGGAGTCCGCTCGCCTTGGCATGAGTCCCTCCACACAGCTCTTTCGAAAATCCACCAATGTCCACCACCCGCACCGTCGCCCCATACTTGTCTCCGAAGAATTGTAAAATCGTCGAATCATCCTTCACTTCCGCAAAAGCTTTCTCCGTGCAGACTACCGGCACATTCGCCTTCGTCTTGCTCTTCACCATCTCCTCAATCTTTCCTAACTCCTTCTCACTTAATCCTCGTAAGTGGGAAAAATCAAAACGCAACCGATCCGCTCCCACATAGGAACCCTTCTGCCTCACGCCCACCCCACACACCTCCCGCAAAGCCCAGTGCAGTAAATGCGTCGCCGTGTGGTGAGCCTCAATCCTCCCCCTACGCTCCGCATCCACTTTCACCTTCACCGGCAACTTTACTTCGTTCACGTTGATCAACCGCTCCGTCACGTGCACCGTCGCCCCCCCCGCCCCCTTCACCGTGGCCACCACCTTCACCTTCCCCCCGTCCCACTCGATCCAACCCGTGTCCCCCACCTGCCCACCCATCTCCGCATAAAAAGGTGTCGGCGATAAATAAACCCGGCCCTTCGCCTCTTCTCCACCCGCTTCCGCCAGCACCTCCACTTCAAACTTTTCTACCTTCCCCTCCTCACTCTTTTCGTATCCCGTGAAATGAGTCGGCCAATCTGGCCCTTTCGCATCCTCGACCAAAATCGTCGATTTCGACTGCGACTTCCGCGCTCTCTGCCTCTGCTCCTCCATCGCCTTTTCAAAGCCTACCCCATCCACCTCCATTCCCCTCTCCCTTGCCAACAACTGAGTCAGATCCAAAGGAAAACCATAGGTGTCATACAAAGCAAAGGCATCTTCCCCTCGAATCATCTTTCCACGTTCTAAGGTCAACTTATCAAATATCGCCAACCCTCTCTCCAACGTCCTCGAAAACGAAGCCTCCTCCCCTGCCAAAACCGAACGAATATCCTTCTCGTGCGTTTTCAATTCTGGGAAAGCCTCCCCCATCGTCCGGATCAAGGTGCCCGACAACTCCGCCAGAAACCCTTCGGGCAGCTTTAATCGACGCCCAAACATCACCGCCCTTCTCAAAATCCTCCGCACTACATAACTTCGCCCCTCATTCCCAGGAACAATTCCATCCGCAATCGAGAAGGATAACGTTCGCACATGATCCGCCAGCACCCGGAAGATACAGTCGTTCATTTCTTCCCCACTCAAATCACTTCTCTTCTTGGGCACCCGCGCCCCGTACTTGTGCCCCGACTCCTTTTGGATCTCTGCGAAAATTGGAGCAAACAGATCGCTATCATAGTTCGAGGGTTCGGCAGCGAAGTTCTTAAACCCATTCGTCGTTGCCATAATTCCCGCCACCCTCTCAAGCCCCATCCCCGTATCCACATGCCGCTCAGGGAGTGGCTTAAACTTACCCCCGGGCTCAGCGTTAAATTGAATAAAGACCAAGTTCCAAATCTCCAAACAGCGGGAATCCCCTTGGTTCACCAGCTTCCCCTGCGTCTTTCCGTCAGGCGTCAGATCCACGTGAACCTCGGAACACGGTCCGCACGGCCCCGTCTCCCCCATCATCCAAAAATTGTCCCTCGCATTTCCCATCACCACATGAATGGCAGGATCTAGCCCCACTTTTTTAAACTTTTCTACCCAGTAGCCGTGCGCTTCCGCATCGAACTCCGCCGGATCTCCTGACCCTGGCTTGTAGACTGTCGCATAAAGACGAGCGGGAGGGAATTTCCACACCTCAACCAACAGCTCCCACGCCCAGTCGATCGACTCCTTTTTAAAATAATCTCCGAAGGACCAGTTTCCCAACATCTCGAAAAAGGTGTGGTGATAGGTATCAAACCCTACGTCTTCCAAATCGTTATGTTTCCCACCCGCCCGAATACACTTCTGTGTGTCAACCGCCCGTGCCGGAGAATGGGGAAATTTGGCCTGACCCAGAAAAATGGGGACAAACTGATTCATCCCCGCATTGGTGAAGAGCAAATTCGGCGAAGTCGGCATCAAACTGGCCGAGGGCACGATCGTATGGCTCTTCCCACGGAAGAACTCCAAGAACCCTTTTCTGACTTCAGCCGATTTCATAGAACTAATTGATGATCATACCCTAACCCCCACCCCTCGCCAAGACCCTAGAAACAATTGGGTCCGACCCCTTCCACGGCATCAGGGTCTGTCCGACCTTCCCAAATAATTAAAAATTAAGCATCAGAAATCAAACATCCGCACGCAAGCGCGCGTAAGCGCGTCCCGCAACTGCGAAACGTTGAGGGCCAACCTCAGAGGGGTTTTAAAAATTAGCCGGCTGCGCCCCGAACAGAGTCGGGGCCGATTGGACGCTACACGCCTGATAGGGCGGATCATCCTTGATCCGCCGATTCAACGACTCAATCGCTCTATCGGCCGATGGGGGCCATCGGGCCTACCGGAGTTTAGGTTTTGTGCTTTTCAGCTAAGCGGCCTCGGAGAGGCCGTCCTACCTAAGCTTTCGACTACAAATAATTAAAAATTCAACATCCGCGGGTGAGCGCGTCCCGGGGGTGCTACAGCTTCTGTTAGGGATTGCTTACGTTTTAAAGATTCGTGAATGAATCAGGTATCCCACAAACAACAGAATGAACCCTGAAAGAATAACAGGAAAGAAGCTCCACTTCAGCCATCTGTTCAGAATAAACGGTACAAAAAACAGTAGCGAAAGTGGAATGCTTACCAGAATAGAGCTGGCAAACTGGTTTATCTTTTCTATGTCTCGGTATTGGAAGTAAGAGAAAGAAATAGCCAGTATAGATATAATGGGAAGACCGATCAGAAATCCAGCCAGTGGCGGATTCTTGCCTGCGTACCACGAGATTCCGGCAATAATGGATGCGGATAGAAGGATTTTAAAGACAACAAAGCTGAATTCCATGAGCTGAAGTTAATCAGCTTCAGTGATTTTCTCGAGCGTTTCCTTTGCTTTGCGTTTTTATTGCGTATTCGATTTCGCGCTCACTCTCCACCTTCGGATTAATCCGTATCGCTTTGATACACTTTACAGCCCCTCTAAACCCTTCAGAAAAGTCGGGTTATCTACCCGACTACTCCTATCCACATAGGGTCGCTAACTCCTTCCAATCGAAGAAGTCCCCTCCTTTCGCATTACAACGCTAAATGCTTCCAACTCACCTGTTCAGCAATGATTACGATGTGGGGCGCTAACTCCTTCAGAATGATGCAGAAACTTCTGGGACTCTTCAGTGGCCGCCCTCGCAGAGGCAGCCAAAATCAATGACCAGCAAACCAATCAAAACAGTTCGAAGCTTGAATCGCCCCACACACCGCCCCCGATTTACGGAGTATGACTAAGTCGCCACTGCCTTTAAGGCAACACAACAATCCTGAAAATCATCGTAAATGGGCATGATTTTGTCAAAACCAGCTAGTACGAGGGCCTCACGCACCAAAGCCTGCGGCTTGAGAATGGCCGTTTTCCCACCGCGCTGATGAACGCCTTTCGCAGTCATGATCAACGTACGCATGCCTAGGGATCCAATAAAACTCACCTCGCTCATTTCAATCAAAACAGGAGCCGTACTACTGGCTAATTTGATGGTGAATTCATGATGAATCAGATTTGTTCCCTGCAGATCCATGCTCCCTACAAGTTTGGCATGCTTGATCCCGTTCTCCAGAATGATGATCTCTAGTTTCAATAGTTTGTTTATACATTGTATAAAACATTTTAAAATAAATAATTCCACGCCCTTTTGTGGCATTGCCCCCCTTCCCTAGCCCTGCTCCCCAGAAGATTTTTTATGGGGTTTAGTTCATCGGGTTGCGTTAGCCCTGCGAAGCTTCTCCTGAGTCGCCGAAGTCAGGCGCCTAGAAGGGCCGGGATATTGGTCCCCTGCAGACCCGCCCCCGACCTAATCTTATTTCGCCTCCGACTAGATTAAATTGGCGGCCCTTGCTTTTCCTTCGGCAAATCATCGGGCCGGTGGGATATTGGTCCCCCGCCAACCTTCCCCTGACCTAATCTTCTTTCGCCTCCGGCTAGATTAAATTGGCGGCCTTTGCTTTCCCTTTGGAAAATCATCGGGCCGCCGGGATTTGAACCCGGGACCTCTTGTACCCGAAACAAGCGCACTACCAAGCTGTGCTACGGCCCGAATGAATTAGTATTATATCCCTTTCGCCAACCACCCGAAAGATTAAACACTTCAAAATTCCTGTACTCGAAACAACCCCGCTCCCAGTTCTACCCCCCAGGCTTCTCCGGGCTGTGCCTGCCCCGACCAGCGTCGGGGCTACGGCCCGAATGAAATTGAAATATAAGCTAATAAATCCCCGTTCTAAAGCCAAAAGGAAAGGGGCTTAGGGATTATGGGATGAGGTCGTCTGGAAACATTTGCAGCTTAAATCTTTCTTAACCCCTTAACCCCTTCTCCTCTCCTACCCGCCCTTTGCCAACTCCTTCGCCCTGCGGATCGCCGCCTCCATCGCCTGCTCCGCTAGCCCGCCCAATCCACCAGCCTTCAATGCCTTCAACCCCGCCTCGGTCGTTCCCCCAGGACTCGCCACCGCCGCACATAGTTCACTCGGCTTGATCCCCTCCCGCACTAAAAGCGCCCCCGTCCCCAACATGGTTCTCGCTGCCAACTCCACCGCCGCCTTCGGCGTCAACCCCGCCCTCACCGCCGCATCCGCCAACTCCTCCACCCACTTCGCCATGAACGCTGGACCCGACCCACTCAACGCCGTCACCACATCCATCTGTTCCTCTTCAATCTCCAACACGTACCCACCCGCCGCAAAGATTTTCCGCGCAATCTCCAGATCCTCCTTCTTCGCCCCAGGTCCAACAGACAACGCCGTCACCCCTTCCCCCACCCGCAACGCCTGATTCGGCATCGCCCGGACCACCCGCGCCTTCCCCCCAACCTCCTTGCCCAACCTCTCCGTCGTCACTCCAGCCAAAATCGAAATCAAAAGGTACGAACCTTTTCTGCTCTGCAGCCATCCAACAACGTCTTTCAACATCGCTGGCTTCACTGCCAACAAAATCACCTCCGCCTCTCCCACGTCCTCCACCTTCTCGACAAACTTTACCCCCGCCCCCATCTCTTTGCTCAACACCTCCCTCCCTTTCGAATCCGGCTCACACACCTCCAAACTCCACAATCCCTCCTTCTGCAACATTCGCAGAATCGTCCCCCCCATCCGTCCCGCGCCGATCATTGCCAGTTTCATGCTATGGGTAGGTCTAACCGAAAGGTAGGAATACGCACGATCAGATCCTTTCCCCCTTCATCTTTAGCCAAATACGCTCCCGTCGCCTCACTATCCGAATCCACCAAATGATAACTATTATAATGAAACTGGTCCCCAGGAGTCAGTCGCGGAAACTGACCCACCACCCCCTCCCCCGCGATCATCAATCGATGCCCCTGAGCATTCGTTACTACCCACGTCCGCCCCCCCATCGTCACCGCGTGCGGACGATCGTTATGAATCGTCACAAGATAAACAAACTGATGCGGCCGATCCGGCGGCCCCCCCGCCCCCAGCACATACTCCACTCGATCGACACTCACCCACAAACCCTTCGCCTCTTTTTTCTGGCTCAAGCTGGCCATCTTACCCCCTAACCCTCCCACCCACCGAAACTTTTTTCTTCGTCCCCCCGCTCGTCTTTCTTTTCCCCAAACAAAACTCCTCCCACTCGTACAACTTCGGATCTCTTCGCGCCGGCAATCGTTTCCGCAACCGCATTTTCAGATCCTCCTTCTTCCCATCCCCCGCACCCTCCATCCCATCCATCTTCTCCATCACATCCCCATACTCCTCCTCCAACTTGTCTGGATTCTCACCCTTCTCCAAACGCTGCAACATCTCCCCCATCTCCTCAGGCAACTTCTGTCCGCTCGCCTCCATCATCCGCCTCATCATCTTCCCCATCACTCGGGGATCAGGATTCTTTTCGTCCATCTTGGAAAACTCATCCGCCATCTTCATCATCTCCCGCTCCATCCGCGGATCCATTTCCGACCCACTCTCTCCCTCTTTCTTCACCACCTCTTTCGCCCTGCCCGTACAAGCAAAAGACGAAACCAACTTCTCCATCCGATACCCCAACTCATCCGGACAGCACGGCACTTCACCACCCTTCAGGATTCGCCGAGCAAAAAAACTGTAAATCCGATGACTGTCCGGACTGTAAAATTCGTAAATCGGCATGCCCCCAAGATCTCCTCTAGCTTTTCCCCTCCGTTGCAATCTGCCTCAACGTTTCCCCATAAGCATTTTTTCCAATCGCATCCGCCAAGCCCCCCAACTCCTTCGCCCCAATCCAACCTTGCCGAAACGCCACCTCCTCCGGCGATCCCAACAGCATCCCCGTTCTCGTCTGCACCGTCTGCACAAACTGCGCCGCCTGCAACAACCCATCCGCCGTCCCCGTATCTAACCAAGCCGAACCCCGCCCAAACCTCTCCCCATGCAAACTCTGGTCTTTCATGTAACACCGGCTCAGATCCGTAATCTCCAACTCCCCCCGCGCCGAGGGCTTTAACCCCCGCGCAAACTCCACCGCCCGCCCATCGTAGAAATAGAGCCCGCAGTTCGCCCAGTGCGACTTCGGCTGGGCCGGCTTCTCCTCAATCGAGGTAATCCGATTTTTCTCATCAAAGGTCAAAACCCCGTACGAAGATGGATCCGCCACCTGATAAGCAAAAATCGTCGCCCCCTTCTCTCTCGCTTGGGCCGATGCTAATAATTTCCCCAACTCCGCCCCGTAAAAGAAGTTATCCCCCAAAATCAGACACGATGGATCCGTTCCGACAAACTTGGCTCCGATCTGATAGGCCTGCGCCAACCCCTCTGGCTTGGCCTGCTCCGCATAACTCAACTTCAACCCCAAACTCTGCCCATCTCCCAACAGAAGTTTGAAAAGAGGCAAATCCTGTGGAGTCGAAATCAGAAGAATCTCCCGCATCCCCGCCAGCATCAAAACGGAAAGCGGATAGTAGACCATCGGCTTGTCGTACAAGGGCAGAAGCTGTTTCGAAACAGCTCGCGTCAACGGCCAAAGCCGCGTTCCCGTTCCCCCCGCCAAAAGTATGCCTTTACGATTCATGTCTTCCTCTAATCTCCCGCAAAAAGCTCCTGTAGCCAAGATCGGTTCTGCCTTCTCCTCACCTCCTCGCCTCCTTCGGCACCCCCTCCATCGGATGCCGCACCGCCGAGAGCACATTTCCCATCGGAACCTCTGTTTCCGACATTCTTCCCAAAAACTCTAAGAGTACCGCGACCCGTTGCCGCGCGGGCATCACCCGCGTGACCACCGCCCGCAAACCCGCAAAGGCTCCCTCCACCACCTGCACCTCCTGCCCCAACTGCACTTCAGGCTGAATCGTAATCGTTTCTCCCGCCCCCTCAGGCACCGCCGCCAGCAGATCCCTAATCGCACGATCGGGCACGGGAATGACCTTGCTCCCAAAATGAAGTATCGCACTGATTCCTGGGCAGTAGTGTACCGCGCGATGCTGGGTCAAATAGTCGAACTTCCCAAAAAGATACGAAGGAAAGAGCGCCTCCACATACCAGCGTCGACCCGTTCTCGTCGCCTTCTGAAACCGTAACCGCGGGCAAAATACCTGCACCTGATATACCTTGCGCAGATGGGCGATCGCCACGTGTTCCTGCTTCGGCGCCACCCGCAGACAGAACCAGCGCAACTCCAACTCCCCACCCTCCACCATTTGGCTCGGCTCGAAATGCGACCCCTGCGCCTGCGGGGAGAAGGGTTGGCCTGCTCCGATGATCTGATTCTCCACCCCCCCATCCTGCCCTTGCCCTATCTAAAATTCACGGACAAAGAATTCCGCCACGACTTCGGCTCGACACTTCCGTGATTTGGCGTATCGAAATCCTATGGCTTTAACTCTTTCGAATAACCGGATGATCGGGGGGGTCTGCGGCGGACTGGCCGAATGGCTCGGCTGGGACCCCACCCTCGTCCGCATCCTCTATACCGTGCTGACTATCTTCACCATCTTCTCGGGAGCCGTTGTCTACCTGATCCTCTGGATCATCATGCCCAAGAAATCCTAGAATTTATTCTCTTGGATGGAGAAATCCTTCGGTGCCACGGAAAACTGTCCCCTCCCCACACCCAATAAATCGCTCTCCTACTTATTCTCTCCAACTTCGACTTTGCTGACTTTCGAAGGATCCGATACATAACCTTGCCGATCCATCTTCTGCATCCAAGACCACGCCCCAATTGCGACAGCAACCGCCAGACAACCGAAAACGATGATTCGAATCTCGAAAATGGCGATCCTCGCCATACCCGCGCCTTGCCCCGCCCACCCTTTCTTCCCGAAAATTGCCCGAAGGATCGTCACACTCATTTAATCATACCCTACATAAATCCTAATAGCTATGATTATTATTTTTAATTGTTAGGTAGTTTTATCCTGTCTCTTTACGGTAGTGACCTTGCCCCTCGGTTCTGGCAGACCATAGGGGTTGTCCTCTTCTTTGCCCGCTAAGAAATCTACAGTCAGCTCCACCCACTGGATCATTATTTCAATGGTCGTGGGAATTGCACTAGGACACTTCCTCCCCTCAGCTGACTTTCCGAATCTGGCCGTCGCAGAAAAAGCCGTCTCCTCAGTCTTTTTGCGGATGATCAAGTCGATCATCGTTCCCCTGCTTTTCAGCACCTTGGTCGTAGGCATCGCAGGACACGGGGACGATATCAAAAAAGTCGGTCGCCTCGCTTTCCGCTCTCTCATCTATTTCGAACTGGTCACGACCCTCGCCCTCATCATCGGATTGGTCGCCGTCAACTGGATCCAGCCTGGAGTCGGCGTGAACCTATCCACCGTCACCGCCGAGGCAGGCGCCACCTACGCCCAAAGCAAAATCACTTTCCTTGGAGTGATCGAACACATGGTCCCCCAAAGCTTCTTCGAAGCCGCCACCCACAATGAAGTTCTCCAGATCGTCTTCTTCTCCATTCTCTTTGCTGTGGGTCTTTCCCAGGTCCCTGGGAAACCTAAGCAGGTGATGCTCGATTTTTGTGAATCCCTTTCTGAAGTTATGTTCAAGTTTGTCGGAATCGTGATGAAGTTCGCTCCCTTCGGCATCGGGGCGGCCATTGCCACCACCGTGGGAACCAGCGGACTGGGCGTGCTCAAAAGCCTATTTCTTCTCGTCGGCACCCTCTACGGATCGTTAATCGTTCTCATCGTCGGGGTTTTCATCCCTATCGCCCTGCTCACGCGAATTCCCGTTCGCCTTTTCTGGAGTTACATCAAAGAGCCATGGCTCATCGCCTTTACCACCGCCTCGAGCGAAGCCGCCTTGCCCCTCGCCATGAAACAGCTGGAGAAATTCGGCTTACCCAAACGGATTATCGCCTTCGTTCTACCCACGGGATACTCGTTTAATCTGGACGGATCCACCCTCTACCTAGCCGTAGCCAGCGTCTTTGCCGCCCAAGCCGCGGGGATTCATATGCCCATCAGCCAACAAATTCTTATGATGCTCACCCTCATGCTCACCTCGAAAGGAGTGGCCGCCGTGCCCCGCGCCTCCCTCGTTATTCTCGCCGGTGCCCTCACCATGTTCGGCCTTCCCCTGCAGGCGGTGGCCGTCATCTTGGGAGTGGATGCTCTAATGGACATGGCCCGCACCTCCGTCAATCTCATGGGCAACTGCCTCGCAACCGCGGTCATGACCCGATGGGAGGGCG
>JBGSBI010000039.1:369-13142 GCA_041730685.1 Aliarcobacter sp. | reverse complement strand
GGCTTACGTTACGAGTATCTCTCTAGGTGTTCGTCAAGAAACGCAGGCCGCCAAAGCCTGCGTTTTTTGCGTAAATACATTATGGACAGGCTTTTAGGACTTATATTTCCGGGTTTCGATCTTTCCGACGATCTCCTCTGCTGGGTATCCCCAAATCTCAGATAAAGTGGGGTGATAGTGCGGTAGATTGAGTAAATCCTGCGCCGTCCCGCGATATCGCATCAAGACTAGGGGTTCATGGATCAAGTCCGACCCGTGCGGTCCCACGACTTCCGCCCCCACAATTTCACCTGTTTTTCGGATCGCGATTAGTTTTACAAAGCCACTCAACTCTCCCATCACAATCGATTTTCCATGGTCGTTAAAAGGATAGCTTCCCGTGACTACATCCCAACCCTTCTCCCTACACTCCCTTTCCGAATATCCCACTCCCGCCGCTTCGGGTGACGTAAAGATCACCTCTAACTTCAAGCGATATTCCATTTTTTCATCTGCCTCTTTTCCCGCAATAATTTGGGCTGCATTTCTCGCCACCACCTCCCCTTGCTGAATCGCCAGATGCACCACCTCGTACGGACCGCACACGTCCCCTGCCGCAAAGATATGGGCTACATTTGTCTGCTGGGTAGACCGAGTCATGATCTTTCCCTTGTTCGTCTTGACCCCGCTCGCCACCAAATTCAGCCCTTCCAAATCTGGCTCCCTGCCCAATGCCTGCAGAATTTCCTCTGCCTCCACCTCTCTTTTTTTACCGTTTTCCCTAAAATAAATCCTCTTCTTCCCTCCTTTTTTTTCCACCCGCTCAATTTGAGTTCCACAAAAAACCCTCATTCCATCCTGCCGAAAAACTTTTTCCAAGGTTTCTCCTACGTCGGGATCCGACTCTGGTAAAAGCCTCTCGCTTCGCTGAATCACCGTCACCTTCACTCCCAAATGAGCATAATACTGGGCAAACTCCAAAGCCACCGCCCTGCCCCCAAGCACAATCAAACTCTTCAAAGGCTTCGATGCCTTCAGGCAATCATCACTCGTCCAGTAGCCTGCCTCCTCCAATCCAGGAATCTCGCGTCGGGCACTCCTCGATCCTGTGGAAATAAGAATCGTCTTCGCTTCAATCTCCCTCGGCACAATCCCACCGCCCACCCTCTCAAGGGTCAAGCGATGTGGACCAGCAAATGAGGCACGCGCCCGATAAAAGGTAAACTTCCCCTTTTCCAACTGCGCCCGCCGATACTTGGCAAACTCCGAGATCAACCGATCTTTCCTCTTTAAAATAGCTTTCCAATCTGGCTTCGCCTTCCCCACCCGAATTCCAAACTCTGCCGCCCTACCTATTTCATGGTTTCGATGAGCACTCTCCAACATCGCCTTCGTCGGCATACACCCACGGAGGATGCAAAGCCCCCCAACCTGCCGCCCCCCCTCGATCACCACGACCTTCAACCCTAACCCAACCGCTGTCCGAGCCGCCGCATACCCCGCACTTCCCCCGCCAACCACCGCAAGGTCAAAGGACCCCCTCATAGAATTCGGACTACCCAACCGCAACCACGCCCGACTCGATCAATGTGCTACGACCGCCAAACTTCGGATAAAGATAACGTGCCGCTGGCACCCCCACTCGGGTTAACACTGAGGCCTTTTCTAGCCCCTTCTCCGCGCAGTGGCGCAGGGACGCCAAAAGCAGAGCCGAACCCAACCCGCGCCTTTGATACTCATATTCCATCACAATTCCAGAAAGGAGCTGGGGCCCTTCTCCAGCAACCGCCAGGACTGCACTCACCCCCACCACCCTCAGTCCATGCTGCAGAACAAGAATATCCATCCCCACCAGCGGCTTTCCTTCAGGGAAAATCTTCTTCCGCATGGGATCGAGATGGGACTCCAAACTCACCATCCAAGCACTTTCATTTAAAAAAGATCGTTGCACCGCATCCCAAAGAGACTCCACCTCAGGATTGGCTTGTACCTTAATCTCGTGCTTGAGCGGGAGCGGGCCGGGAAGAATAGGCACCTTTGCAAGATCCCAGTCAAAACGAACAGCCTGAGTTAAATTCCGCATGTTCTATTGGAACGCAGAAAAGGGTCTAGGCCAAGCTGGAAACTCCCTACCGACTTCCAGGCTTACTCGCTGGAGTATTCTGTAAATCGGTAGGTAACGCTGTCGCCTCAAATGTCTCCACGGGTAACCGCAATAAAGAACAGAGTGAAACCCCCAATTCGGGCCGTTTTTCGCTCCGATCCACCAAACATGCCACCCCTGCCACCTCCCCGCCCGCCTCCTGCACAAGTTGGATCACCTCTTTCACCGCGCTACCCGTCGTCACCACATCCTCCGCCACCAGAAACCGCTCCCCCCGACTCACCGTAAATCGGCGAATTCGTAACTTCCCCTCCTCTTTCTCCGCAAAGATATGTCGCTTCCCTAAATGCCTAGCCACCTCATGCCCTACCAAAATTCCCCCCATTGCTGGCGAAATGACCGAGGAAAAAGCCCACCTCTCCTTCTCCACCTTTTCCACCAACGCCTGACACAACTTCGCCGTGGCGGTGGGTTCTTGAAGAACAAGTGCACACTGAAAAAAGTCGCGGCTATGCTTTCCAGATCGCAGAACAAAATGTCCATGGAGCAAAGCTCCGCATTTTTGAAAGATTTCTAAAACTTGAGCCGAAGTCATTCCCCAGACCGCCGTGCCACGAGTTCAATCTCCACCGCCCCGCCCTTAGGTAAACCCGCCACTTGAATCGTCGATCGACTCGGCGGGTCCTGAGGAAAAAACTCCGCATAGACTGCGTTCATCTCGGGAAATGTTTTCAGGTCGATCAAGAAAACCGTAGCTTTGACCACGTCCGCTAAGGTCAGTCCTCCCTCTTTCAATAAACTCTGAGCACGCTCGAGGGCCTTTCGGGTCTGCTCCGCTACCGAGCCATTCTGTAGATTTCCCGCTTCATCCAACGCCAACTGGCCAGAGAGATAAACCACACCTCCAGCTTCCGTAGCTTGGCGATAAGGTCCGATCGCAGGTCCCGCCAATTTAGAGGTCCAGCCTTGATGTCCCATGCCCAATATCCTTTCCGAATCCACCCTCGCCGTCAACGCTCTTGCAAGAAAATCGCCCCCTTTTTCCATTTTTAGCTGGCGAGACCCAACGCGCCCCTTAAACTTTCTCAATGAAAAGATTTGCGCCAATCCTCTCCCTGCTAATCCTTCCCACCTCCCTCTTTGCCCATACCAGTCACGGTACTTTTGGATTCTCCAGCGGCTTCACTCACCCCGTGCTAGGAATGGATCACCTTCTGGCCATGCTGAGTGTAGGCATGCTCAGCGCCCAAATCGGCGGCCGCGCAATCTGGACAATCCCCGCCACCTTCGTTGCCTTCATGCTGGTAGGAGGTGTCTTTGGCATGAACGAAATCCCCTTCTTTTCAGTTGAAATTGGGATCGCAATCTCCGTGCTGACTCTCGGACTCGCCATTGCCGCCGATAAGAAACTCCCTGTGCTCCTGGCTATGGTTGGCGTCGGCTTCTTCGCCCTCTTTCATGGTCATGCCCACGGAGAGGAAATGCCTAGCTCCGCCCAACCCCTCCTCTATGCCCTCGGTTTTATTCTCGGTACCGCTCTCATTCACATTGCTGGAGTCGCCATCGGTTGGACCGCCACTCGGATTCCCCGCGCCACCACCCTCCTTCGGTTCGGCGGCGCTCTCATCGCTCTTCTCGGTTCCTTTTTTCTCTTCCAAGCTTGCGCCCCTGAAAAATTAGCCCTCCGAGTTAGCTCAACCCTCCAACCTTAACTTTTTTCCCTCAGCTCCGTCAGGCTTTTCCGTAACAGCGCCAGACACTCCTTCCAGAAGTCCTTCGGCAAAGCCTCGTAGCGCAGCGTCTTCGAGTCCACCTTCGTCGTGAAAAAGATATTACTGGGCTCCCCAAGCAACTCATCAAAAAGACTTCTCTTCACGTAGGCCGAGATTTCATTCCCTTCATCTAAAAACAGATTCACCTCCGCCCCATCCGCCTCCGCCTCCAAGGCCAGTAAAACCTTCTGTAATTCCTCCCACCCCAAGACCAACCCACCCTTCTTCAACGAAGCCACCTGCGTATCAATCAAAAAAAGCAGGCGCTTCACAATCCTCGCGCACTCCACTCCGCGATTCTCGATCTCTCGCTTCTCCCGCCCACTCTCAGGGATGACGACCTTAGAATGGCGTACTTCGTGCATTCGTTTCTTCTGCCCATTCCCCTCATGTCGGAAAAGAGTTTTTTTGCCACTTTTTTCACCTAATAAATTCTCCAACTTCCCCTTTCCCTTGGCCTCATCTGGATTATCCTCATCGCGTTGCTCATCGACACCCATAGCCACCTTGATTTCCCCGAGTTCGATGCCGACCGCGAGGACGTCATCCGACGCGCCATCGCCGCTGGCGTCACCCGTCTCATCGCCATCGGCACCAATCTCACCACCAGTCGGGCCGCTCTGGCCCTCGCCGACCAACATTCATGCGTTTACGCAACCGTCGGCATCCACCCAGGAGAGATAGAAGAAACCAATGACAACGCTTGCGATGAACTCGCTGAACTTGCCCGCCACCCGAAAGTTGTCGCCCTTGGGGAATGCGGCCTCGACTACCACTACCTCCCCAGTCGCCAAGAGAGCGCTTTTTCAGCCGCCACCACCGCCACAGGTGGCACCGCCCCCGGCACCGAAGCTCTCCTCCTCTCCGACGCCAACATCAAAAACCGTCAGGCCATTTTCTTTCAGGAACAGCTAGATCTCGCCGTTCGACTATCCCTCAACGTTGTCGTCCACCAACGCGACTCCTGGGCAGACACCCTCGCGACTCTCCAGCCCTACGCAGGTCGTCTTCGAGCAGTCTTTCACTGCTTTTCCGGTACTCCCGCCCAAACCAACGAACTCCTTTCGCTAGGGCATCTCGTTTCCTTCACTGGAATTGCCACTTTTAAAAACGCCCGCGATCTCCATGAATCAATTCGCCAAATCCCTGCCCACTCCTATTTCGTCGAAACCGATTGCCCTTACCTCGCACCCGAACCCCATCGTGGCCAACGCTGCGAACCCGCTTATACTCGAATCGTGGCAGAAAAGGTCGCCTCTCTGCGGGGTCAAACCCTCGAAGAAATCGCTCGCGAAACAACTGCAACTGCGGAAAAATTCTTCCGCTTCCCCCCCGCCCAATGAAATCACCCCACCTCCATCTGCCTTTTTGGATTCGCGTCCCAGCCACCACCGCCAACCTCGGTCCAGGCTTCGATGCCTTCGGTCTCGCCCTCAATCTCTATAACTACATCGCAGTCGAACCTGGCCTCCCAGATATTCTCGATCCCTTTGCCTCTGAAATTATAGACGCTTACCACAAAGCCCGGGGCCTTAGCCCAAAACCCTACCGCCTAGTCGTCCGTGGCGGAGTCCCGCCCGCCCGCGGTCTCGGAAGCAGTGCCACCATCCGCCTCGGGATGCTCGCCGCTCTCGATAAACTCAATCGTCGCAATCTCGACCTGCCATGGCTCATCCAAACCGCCACCGCCTTGGAAGGACATCCCGATAATATTTCAGCAGCCGCCCTTGGCGGCTTTGTCGTGTGTGGAGGAAAAAAACCCGCCCGTGCCAAAGTATCCTCTAGCCTAAAGTTTGTTGCCGCCATCCCGCGAATCGAGACTTCCACTCGCACCGCTCGCTCCCTCCTTCCCCCCAGCATCGCCTTTCAGGATGCCGTCTCTAATTTGCGCAACGCCGCTCGAATTGCCGCCGCCTTTTTCCAAGGGAAAGTCGAGGAGGCCCAAGGCGCTTTTGCCGACCGCCTCCACCAACCCTACCGCGCCGCCCTCGTCCCTGGTCTAGAAGGCGCCCTCGAAGCAGCTCAAAAGGCAGGCGCTATCGGAGCCTTTCTCAGTGGCGCAGGACCCACCGTCATGGCTATCTGTCTCAAGTCAGAATATGCCGTCGGCCAAGCCATGATCAAAGAACTTCATCATGCGGGACTGGAGGCGGTTGATATAAAAATCCTCCAAGCCGATAACAGTGGAGTGGAGGTTGTCCGCTACCTGCCCAAATCCGCCCGCTTAGCCCGCTAATAACTACCCAGCCGGAAAAGAATATCTCTTACTTCTTTTCGCCGTAATGATGCAGGCGATTGGAAATGATTAAGAAAGTTGGAGCCCAGAGCCCAACAAAGATTCCAAAACGCTCCGCATAAGCCCGCTTGGCTTCCGCCATCATGTCTCCCGTTCCTGGACCCCCAAATTGCCCCCCAGCGGAAAACCAGATCATTACCGAAGCGATGATCGAGAGAAAACCGAGCGCGAAACATAAGTTACTCAAAAACTCAATTTGTTGTTTGTTCATAATCAGACTCTGTGCTCAGTTCCAATCCCTTCAAGCCAATTCCCTTAAACAAAAAATGTCCATGGGCCGAGCCGAATAACAAGGCCCTACTGACACGCCTCGCACTCGCCCCCGTTGCGCATCGCCTCAATCGAGCAGGCCGTCTTTTCCTCGTTGGTAAACGTCTTCTCCGTACCGTCCACCACGACGGAAGCGTCCTGCATGCCCGCCCTCAGCTCCTTCTTGTGCTTCACTGTGGCCTTTTCAATGTTTGAGGCCCCTAAGGTCCTCAAATAGTACGTCGTCTTTAACCCTTGATGCCAAGCCAGCCGATACATTCGCGAGAGCACCTTCAAATCAGCTTGTCCAAGAAACAAATTCAACGATTGGGATTGATCGATCCATTTTTGACGCCGTGCCGCCGCCGCCATAATCCATTCAAATCCGATTGCAAAGGCTGTCAGATAGCGCTTTTTCAACTCTTCTGGCATACCCTCCACCGGTCCAAGCTCTCCGTCGAAGTATTTCAACTGATCCACCATCTCCTGATTCCACAAACCCGCTTTCTTCAAGTCCTGCACCAGAAAGGGATTCAGCACAATGAACTCTCCCGATAGATTACTTTTTACGAACAGATTTTTATAAGTGGGCTCGATGCAGGGAGAGGTCCCCATAATATTGGAAATCGTCGCCGTCGGCGCAATTGCCAGAACATTGGAGTTTCTCATTCCGTGAGCCCGAATCTTTGCCCGCAGTGGCGCCCAATCCATCCGTCCGCCCCGTGGCACTTCTACCGGCACACCACGTTCCTGCTCCAACAAATCAATCGTATCTTGAGGCATCAGACCGCGATCCCACTTGGATCCACGATAGGTGGAGTAGGTTCCCTTTTCCTCGGCAAGATCGCTCGAAGCTTCGTAGGCGTAGTAAGCAATCGCTTCCATCATCTCATCGTTAAACTCCACCGCCGCTTCCGACTCAAAGGACAGGCCTTTCAAATACAGCGCGTTTTGCAGCCCCATCACCCCCAGCCCAATCGGTCGATGACGCGAATTCGCCGTGCGCGCAGCTTCCGTAGGATAGAAGTTAATATCGATAACGTTGTCCAAAGCCCGCACCGCCACTCGCACCGTTTCCCGCAACTTGGGCAGGTCCAATGCCCCCTCGGGTGTCAAATGGGTGTCCAAAATAATCGAGCCCAAATTACAAACAGCCGTCTCATCCTTGCCCGTATTCAAGGTGATCTCGGTACACAAGTTGGAACTATGAATGACCCCAGTGTGGTCCTGAGGACTGCGCACGTTACACGCATCTTTAAAGGTGATCCACGGATGACCTGTTTCAAAGAGCATCGCCAGCATCCGCTTCCAGACTTCAATCGCGGGGGTTTTTTGCCCCCAGATCTCGCCCTTTGCCGCCCGCTTCTCATATTCCGTGTAAGCATCCTCAAACTTTTTCCCATACAAATGATGCAAATCGGGCGTATCGCTCGTACGGAAGAAGGTCCAATCTTCACGCGCTTCCATCCGCTTCATAAATAAGTCAGGAATCCAGTTCGCCGTATTCATATCATGACAACGACGCCGATCATCCCCCGTGTTCTTCCTCAACTCCAAGAAATCAAATAAGTCGTTGTGCCACGTCTCTAAATACGCACAACCCGATCCCTTTCGCTTGCCCCCTTGATTCACCGCCACCAAAAGATCGTTGTGCAATTTCAAGAATGGGATCACCCCCTGGCTCTCCCCATTCGTACCGCCAATGTAACTACCCGTCCCACGGACGCTCGTCCACGAACCACCCAACCCCCCCGCCCACTTCGATAGGCTGGCATTCTCCGCTACCCCCCGCTGCATAATTCCCTCAATCGAATCATCGACCCAGTAAAGATAACAGGAGGAAAGCTGACTATGCTTCGTCCCCGCATTGAACAAGGTGGGGGTCGATGAACAAAAACGCCGGCTCTTGTAGAGGTTGTACAACTCCAGTGCTTTCGTTTCCCGATCCTTCGGTTCCGCATGAAAAAGCCCCATCGCCACCCTCATCCAAAAGAACTGTGGTGTCTCCAAGCGACGCACAAACTCCGCCTTTTTGTCGACAATCAGATACCGATCATAAAGCGTCTGAACTCCCAAAAAGTCTAATTCCAGATCCGCTAATGGATCCAGCGCATCCGCCATCTTCTGTAGATCATATTTTTGCAGATCTACGCTAAAACGATTAATCTCGATCCCTCGGTTGATCGCTTCGCGGAAATGCTTCCGATGGAAATCATGTAGGGCGCCCACCCCGTCCCGCACGATATCCCAGCCCAACACCTCTTCATAAATGAAGGAGAGCTGAATTCGTCCGGCAAATTTTGCGAAATCCGCATCTTTTTCGATGAGGGTTTTCGCATTCAAACTGATCGTATTATTCAAATCCACTCTCTTGATTTCGTCGAAAAGAGAACGGCGCAACTCCTTCTCAATCTCACCCGCTCCTAAGCAGAGATCTAGGCCGATCGAGGCAAACTCGATCCGCGCTCGCAAATCCGCTCCGTCCCACAACATGGTTGTCCCATCCGGATTTGTCACCACCACCATTCCTTCGGCAGGGGCCCCCACCGCCTCAGGCTCTTCACCACGCTCCTTGCGCTCCCGCCGATCCGCTCGCGTCGCCCTATAGAGAATGTAGCGTTCTGCCACTTTATAGTGCCCAGCCCGCATCAACTCCTCTTGGACTAAATCCTGTAACTCTTCGATGTGGATCGTTGGTTGCGAAAGCTCCGTCACCCTTGCCGTCACCGCTCGCGCAATCTCCGGCGCACATAGAGAATCCATCCGCAAAGCTAGAAAAGCCTGTCGCACCGCAATCTCAATTTTGGCTTCATTCCATGGCACAATTTGCCCCTGCCGCCGAATCAGTCGCAAAGTAGACGCCGCAGGCTCCCCCGGTCCAGGCACTGCCAATGGACGCTCCCTGCGCTCCCCCACTAAACTGCGGGCTACATCATAGGCATTGTTGTCCACTAAAGTTTTCTCCACAAGACTTTCAAGATCTTGAATTCTGAGACGAAGTGGACGCTCCGCAAGAGCCTGCCGCGCCAAATTGCGACCAACTTCTGTACAAATCCTCGCCACCCACCTGCGGTTCGGCTCGGTAAAAACCGTCTCCTGCCCCTTCGCCTTCAGCCAACGTGAAAGACTACGCCCCACCATCTCCGCCACTTCCGCTAAACAGAAAGCCCGCCGCGCCTCTCCATCAATCACCTCAATCTCCGGCAAATCCATCTGCACATCATCAACCGAACTTCCCCAAGCCACTGCTTTTCCCTCAGGCAGGTTAAGAAACTGCTTCATCGCCAAATCCACATCCACATCACGACGGTCCATCTTCATAATTCGCTCTCCTCCTGCTTCGTTTCTTTAAAAATCAGAGCTCGTCGTCGTGCACCGACGCCAAGGCCGACGATTTTTGATACTCGGTCACCCGACCTTCAAAAAAGTTCTGCTCTTTCTTAATGTCCATCATCTCCGCCAGCCAAGGCAGAGGATTGACCACCTCTGCACAAAGCGGCTTCAAACCCACCCCTTCCAATCGGCGATCGGCAATGTAATCAATATAAGAAAGGAAATCCTCTAGACTCAATCCCACCGCATTGACTGGGAGGCAATCCCGAATGAAGGTTTTCTCCAGCGCCACCGCTGTGGCCATTGTCTGGCGCAACTCTTCCTTAAACTCCTCGTTCCAGATCTCACGGTTTTCTTCGACTAGATCCATAAACAGATTGCGAAAAACCTCAATGTGGTTCGACTCATCCCGCAAGGTGTAGCGAAACATCGCCCCAATTCCGGGAAACTTGTTCTGCCGATAAAGCGACAAAATCATTCCAAAAAGCCCGTAAAACTGCGTCCCCTCCATGCACTGGCCAAAAACAAAGATGTTTTTCGCTAAAAGCTGCTTATTTTCCAGCTTCGTCAAATCCAGGTCTCGTCGCAGTTGCTTGGAAATCCCCGTGACGAATTCATTCTTTTTAACAATCGACTGCACGTCCTCAAACATCGCTTCACACTCATGCGGATTGATGCCCAATGAGCTGATCATATAGAGGAGCGAATCCGCATGAATGTTCTCCTCATGTGCATGCCGACCCAGTACCAGTTTTAATTCCGGCGCTGTGACCATTTCTCGCACCACATGTTGAATATTATCCCCCACGATCCCTTCGGCTGCAGAAAAGTATCCGATCCCCATTCGAATGATCCACCGTTCCACATCCGTCACCACCTTACTATCTTTCCACTGCTCAATATCCTTCCCCATCCCAATGTCCTCGGGTTCCCAATGATTGGCCTTCATCTTTCGGTAAAGGTCGTACGCCCAGCTATACTTCAACGGGAGCAGATTAAAGGTCATCGTCTCCTTGCCCAAAATCACTCGTTTGCCAGCAAAGGCCGCTTCAGCCTTCTTCTTATCGAGAACGAATTTTCGTCCTCCCACCACAAACTCGGTTTGCATCATAATTTGATTCTCCTTTTTAGCCCCGGTTAAGGGAGCACACACCCAAGCAAAGGGACCCAATTTCATCTGTTTTTACGCTTTTTAGCGTAATTTTGTCGCTTACTGCCCTTACCCATTGACTTGTGTTGTGCGCGTTCAAGAAGACTAGATGTAGTACAAGTCTTTTACGTGTCAACTGACTTTTAAAAAAAAATTCAGACTATGCTCATAGGCTTGCAATAAAGGTTGATAGATCATTTTTCCCTCGAGACTCCCTCTCTTGCCCATTCAACTTATTCACATTTCCCGTCGAAACCTCCCCACCCTACCTGCCCATTTCAACTCAATCTAGCCCTCGGCGTCTCTACTCCGCTGGCACGTGGCACCCACCTCCGCCGTGCTTCTCAAAATATTTTTGATGATACTCTTCCCCACGAGTGTAGGGACCGGCCAACTCCACTTGGGTGACAATCGGGCCAGAAAACTTTTTCGCAGCGGAAAGTTTATCGATCACATCCAACGCTACCGTCTCTTGCTCAGGTCGCGTAAAAAAGATCGCCGAGCGATACTGATCTCCCACATCAGGCCCCTGCCGATTGAAAGTGGTCGGATCGTGCATCACAAAAAAACGCTGAAGAAGTTTCTCGGTGGTCACTTTTTGGGGATCGTACTCCACCTTCACTACCTCAGCGTGCCCCGTGCCATGCCGACAAATTTCCTCATACGTTGGATTTTTTGTCGCCCCACCCGCGTAGCCCACCTCCGCATTTGTAACCCCAGCAAACTTCGAAAAAGCCTCCTCCACCCCCCAGAAACAGCCCGCTCCAAGAAAAATCGTTTCCGTGCTCGGCACCTCTCCCGACTCCTGGAAATTAAGCACCACCGAGTTAATGCAGTAGCGCAATCCAGTCGGCTTCGGCCCATCTGGAAAAACATGCCCCAAATGCATCTTGCACCGAACACAATGCACTTCCGTCCGAATCATCCCCAAAGCGGAATCGCTTTCCTCCCCAATATTCTCGTCCGCAAAGGGCTGGAAAAAACTCGGCCAGCCCGTCCCCGAATCAAATTTATCCCCCGATTGAAAAAGAGGCAGGCCGCACCCCGCGCAGAAATAAACCCCTTTCTTATGATTGTCGTGAAAAACACCGCAAAAAGCTCGCTCCGTCCCTGCCGTTCGCCCCACCCGAAACTGCTCCACGGTCAATCGCACCGCCCACTCTTTATCCGAGCGCACCACTTGAGACACCTCTCGGGTCGCTCCCGGTTTTCCTGCCTCCGTCAACAACCGGACCGTAACCTTGCCTCCCTTTATTCCTTTGTCCCTTGCTTGCGCCATGCCCATAACCTGCCCCGAAAACCACCACGCCGCCAGCCCTACAGCGCCACCCAAAACCATCCATCCTATCCTTGGAAATCTCATCACTACCCCAATCTTACCCCAACCCGCTTCAGAATAAAGGCCGGGGATACGTCCCATCCGCTACCAGTCCCGCCAAATAATTCGCAACCAGTTTCTTATCCTCAGGATACGTCATCCCCGCCCACTTATCCCCGGTAGGGAGCACACGCACCCGCGCCCTCTTCTCCTTAATCCACCCCCCAACCGCATTCGGAATCAGATATTCTGATTTCTCCGAACTCCCCTCCTTTGTCAAAAACCTCTCAAAGCCATCCTGCAATAACGGAAATATCGAAGCGTTAAAACCCCAGCAGTTCATCGAGACCGGATCCTCCCCCGTAAATTTACCCACCAACTCGCTATGCGATTTCCCAACTACTTTCCCACCCTCTTTTCTTAAATCAAAAAACTCCTCCACCCCCACCAAAAATCCATCCGCATCCCGCTGGCATACCCCCCGCGTCACCGTCCCGTGATCCGACAAGGTCTGGTCCAAACGAAAACCCGCCATCGCAAAATTTCCCTGCCCCTGCTCCGAAGGCGCCGTC
>JBGSBI010000039.1:0-359 GCA_041730685.1 Aliarcobacter sp. | reverse complement strand
CCTCCCGTCCGTAGAAATCATCCGCATTAATCGCCACAAAGCCCCCCTCAATCACCTTTTTCGCTGCTAAAATAGCTTGCCCCGTTCCCCACGGCTTTTTTCGCCCAACTGGAACCGAAAATCCCGCGGGCAGATCCTCGATCTCTTGAAATGCATAATCAACCGCCAGCTTTCCCTCATATCGTTTCCCGATCGCTTTACGAAAATCAACCTCAAGACTTTTGCGGATCAGAAAAACTACCCTCTCAAACCCAGCCTGCTTCGCATCGAAGACCGCATAGTCCAAGAGCACCTCTCCTGCCGGCCCCACTGGATCCAACTGCTTCAACCCTCCATATCGACTACCCATCCCAGCCGCC
>JBGSBI010000038.1:0-13223 GCA_041730685.1 Aliarcobacter sp. | reverse complement strand
GTTGTGGACGTTTGCTGGCAAAGGTTCACGCTGTGCCGTTGCGGTGTACTGGTTCGTGATTACCGTGGCATTCGCGGTCTCGAACTTCGCCTGGGCTCAACAGCCTGGAGGCGGAATCGGCGGCGGTGGCTTCGGGGCGGACGTTGGCGGGAGGTTGAGCGGCGGCTTTGGCGACGGCGGCGGCGAGTTGGGCGGCTTCTACTTCATCTTTATAGGCGGCGAGGGCGCTGGGCAGTTCGGAAATTCCCTCTCCTGAGGCGAGGGCAAGGGCGCGATCTCCGAGGCCAGTCCCTTTGGCGGCGTCGGGGAACTCGGTCATGAGTTGTTCGTAGGTAGCCATGGCTTGATTGGTTTTATCGTCGCGGCGATAGAGATCGGCGAGTTTCATGAGGATGCGAAGGCGGTCGCGAGGTTCTTTTTTTCCGAGGAGATCGAGGGTGTCGTCGTAGAGGCGGACGGCATCTTTTTTCTCGTTGAGATCGCGATAGATATCGGCGCTTCCCTCAAGGATGATTTCGTTTTTGGGAAAATCTTCGAGGAGTTGGGTAACGGCGCTACGGGTTTCGGAGAGGGAGCCAGCGTTGGCGAGGAGGCGAGCTTTGCGGAGGCGGAACCAGGGAAGATCGGGGGAGTTGGAAGTTTGGGCGGCGTCGAGATTTTCGTAAAAGTTCCTCGGGAAGGGGCGGTAGAGGGGATCTCCGACAAAGGTGACCATCCAAGAGAGGGTGAGTTGGGATTGGTAGGCGGCTTCAGCGAAAGAGAGGCCGGCGAGGAGAGAGCTAACGAAGAGATTAATGTCAGGGGTGAAGCGGAGGTAGGGCTCGTAGACTGCGCCCATGGTGGCGGTGGCTCCGTGAGCGAGGAGAGGGCCGACCCAGTTTTTGGTTTCGGAGCGGATGGTTTCGGCGCTGAAGGAGTGGATGTGGTAGGCGATGGCGCCTCGGCGGAAGCGGGCAGAGGGCATTTCGAAAGGGCCGTGACAATCTTGGGTGTACCAACCTGCGTAGAAAGCGATTTGGTCCCAGGGGGCATATTTGGAAACGACATCGGGACGGCGGTCGATTTCGACTTCGAATCCTCGGGCTTGAAAGAGAAGAGAGGCGCGTTCGATCCAGTCATCACCCATGCGGTAGGGATCGTCTTTTTTCTCGATGGAACGGAGGTCGAAGAAGGCGCGACCGGTGAGTTCGGTTTTTTCCGTATCGACCGCATCTTGGATCATGCGGCGAACGATGGCGGGGGTAGGGCCGTCGAGGCGGGTGACGAGGATCATGTAGTTGGCGAAGAATTGGCCGAAGGGTCGGATACGTTTATCCGCGAAGTAGGGGTTGGCAACGAGGCCGTAGAGGGGGAGTCCTTGGATGGGGAGGAGGGCGAGTTCTGAATCGACGGCGGCGGCATTGGGGCGGAGCTGGACCATGAGCGCCTCGGGAGCGAGGAGGGTGGGATCTTCGGCGATTTTCAGGGGAATTCCGCGGATGAGAACCATGATCCAGATGGGATTGTCTTGGGCTTGTTGGACGGGGAGGGATCCTTGGAGACCGAGAATGGGATTGGGGAGGAAATTTTCGGCGCGTTTAAGCCAACCGCGGGAGATGAAGATTTCTTCTAGTGGCAAACGGATTTTTGAGTCGTACTCGGCCCGGGTAATTTCCTCGGTGAGGGGGGCGTCCAGGCTGAGGACTCGGTCTGCGGGGATGGATCTGGCTTTGGCGTAGAATTCGGCGAGGGATTGCGAATCGGGATCGGCGCGGTTGAAGACGACAACGGTGTGGGCGGAAAGGTCGGGGCTATTGGAAGTGGCGGTGGGATCAGAGTCGGGGGCGGCGACGAGGTTGAGGGTGAGGCAGGCGAGCAGGAGGAAGGCGAGGAGTTCGCGGAACATAAGGTATGAACCTAGCGGGAGAGGCGATGGGGGAGAAAGTTCAGAGATCGATCTGGAGGCCATCGTAGGCGAGGCGGATGTTGGGGGGGAGGGTGGCGTCGCGTTCTGCATGGAGTGTGTTGTGAGTGAGGTGGGTGAGCCAGGTACGTTGGGCTTTGAGGTCTTGGGCGATTTCGATGGCTTGGGCGATTGTCAGGTGGGTGGGGTGAGGTTCTTCGCGGAGACCGTCGATGATGAGGACAGGGATATTGCGAATGAGATCGCGGATGGGTAGGGGGACGGCGGCGCAGTCGGGAAGGTAGGCGGCGCGAGGTTGGCCAGCGGAGTCGATTCGGAATCCAGTGGTGGTAATACTGCCGTGGGGGACGGGCAGGGGAACGAAAGTGGTGGAGCCGATGGTGAACGGGCCGGTGATGGGGTGTGGTTCGGGGCAGACGTAGGCGGGGCTACGTTTTTTGAGATCGAAAGCGTAATCGAAGGCTTTTTCGAGGCGGGAGAGAGTGAAGGGATCGGCGTAGAGGGGAATACGGTTTCCATTTTTAACTGAGTAGGTACGGAGATCGTCGAAACCGGCGATATGATCGGCGTGGCTGTGGGTGTAGACGACGGCATCGAGGTGGGGAATAGCGGCGCGGAGGGCTTGGGAACGAAAATCGGGTGAGGTATCGATGACGACGCTGAGATTTTTGTCTTCGAGCCAGACGGATGAGCGGAATCGGCGGTCGCGTGGGTCGGCAGAGGAGCAGACGCGGCAGTGGCAGGCGAGCATGGGGACGCCTTGGGAAGTTCCGGTTCCAAGGAAAGTAAGATGCATAAAGAAGAGTGGCGGTGCGGCTATTTTTGGTCGAGTCGGATATGCGAGTTTCGGGATCAGGTGGCGTTATGACATTCCCAAGAATGCGGGAATGTCGGAGAGGTGGAGGTGGGGTTAATTCTTGGGCGGGTGGGGGTTGAAGATTTTGGGCGGAGGAGGCAAATTGAATGACTAATGATGGCTAAGAAAATTGCATATCGAGGCAAGGTCCAAGGAGTCGGGTTTCGATACAGTGTCCGCCAGATAGCCGAAGGATTTACGGTCTCAGGCCATGCGGCGAACTTGCCTGATGGGCGGGTGGAGGTGTTTTTACAGGGAGATCGAGACGAGGTGGAGGCGATGGAAAAAGAGATTGGGGAAAGTCATCTTGCGAGTTTTATTCGTGAGGTGGTAGGGGAAGAGGTCAACGCCATTGCAGGTACCAAGGGTTTTCAAATCCAGTGAGCCCCGCCGTCCATACCCACCTTTTGCGGAAGGAGTTCGCCATGGGCTGGTTTCGGGGCCGAGTTCTGGCACTGGAAGGATTAGAAATGGAGGTGAAGAAAGGGGAGGTCTTTGGGTTACTTGGACCCAATGGCAGTGGAAAAAGTACGGCGATGAAAATGATTTTGGGCCTGTTACGGCCGACTTCAGGATCAGCTGAGGTGTGTGGATTCCGTGCGGGAACGATTGCGGCCCGAAGACAGATCGGCTTTCTTCCAGAAAATCCCTATTTTCCGGTTTTTTTGAGCGGAGCGGAGCTGGTGAGATATTATGGGAGGTTGAGTGGCTTGGGAGGGGCAGGATTGGAGAAGAGAGTGAAGGAGTTGCTCGAACTGGTTCGGTTGGGTGGAGAAGCGGGCAAAAGGCCCTTGCGCACCTATTCGAAGGGAATGTTGCAGCGCGCCGGCCTGGCAGGAGCGCTGGTGGGTGATCCAGAAATTCTGATGTTGGATGAGCCCACTGCTGGGGTTGATCCCGCAGGCTCACGAGAGATCCGAGATTTAATTCTCGAACTGAAGGCACGAGGAAAAACGGTGATTTTCTCGAGCCATCTTTTGGAGCAGGTGGAGGATGTGGCGGATCGGGTGATTATTTTGCACCGCGGGAAAAAGCTGCGGGAAGGTCGATTGGAGGATCTGCTGACGAAGAAAAACGAGTGGGAAGTGAAGGTGCAAGGGTTGCCTGAGGGGGATCGGCAGGAGTTTTTGGCTTGGCTGAAGAAAAAGGGAGGGCAAGTGGTGCGGGAGGGGGCTCCGCGGGAGAGGTTGGAAGATTATTTTCTGAGAAGTTTGCCTGAGGAGACGCGGCGATGATCGGCTGCCTACGAAGAATTTCTGCGGTGGCGGGAAACACCTTTCTGGAAGCGGTGCGGCAGAAGGTATTTGCGGTGCTTTTGGTGTTTGCTTTGGTTTTGATCGGCGGAGCGAATTACTTCACGGAGTTTTCCTTTCAGGAACAGTTTAAGTTTCTGAAGGATCTGGGGTATGCGGCGATCAGTCTGACGGGTTTATTGGTGGGGCTTTTGGGGGCGGCCCAGTTAATTCCTGGGGAGATTGAAAGGCGAACGATTTTGACGGCGCTTTGTCGTCCTCTACGCAGATGGGAATTTGTCGTGGGCAAATATTTCGGGCTGACCGCTTATTTGGCCCTCATGGTGGTGATTATGGCGCTGGCGGTCTGGGGGGTTCTGGGTTGGAAGGAAGGACAGTTTTTGCGAGCTGAGGGGCTGGACCCTGAGGCAGCGGCGGCGATTCGGGCGGAGGCGATGGATCCGCGTTTGCTTCAAGCGGTTTTATTGGTGGGGGCAAAATTAGCGGTGGTGGCTGCCTTGGCGGTATTTTTTAGCACGATCGCGACTTCGACAACTTTTGTCATGGCGATGACACTCTTGGTCTATCTGATTGGGCATTTGCAGTCGGTGGCGAGGGAGCAGTGGTTGGAGACGGGGGAGGCGGCTCGTTGGACGGTGAGGATTTTTTTAGCGGGGGTGGCGCTGCTTGTGCCTGATTTTAATCTTTATAATCTGATCGATGAGATTGTGGCGGGGAATGTGGTGGTGTGGCGAACGACGCTGGAGGTGGTGGGGTACTCGGGAGTGTACATTGGGGTCCTTTTGGCGGCGGCGGCCTGCATGTTTGAGGGGAGAGATATTTGAAGCCAATAGTGGCCGTAGCTGGGGCGTTGCTCCTTTTGCTGGTTTGGGGGGGAGTCAAAATTCCCTGGGAAAAAGCGATGGCTCGAGATCAGAGGAAGGCGACCTACGGATTTAGCGGACCGACGGCGGTGGCGATTCGCGAAAAAGTAGGGCAAGGACTGGCTTTGGCCGCCTTGGGAGGATTTCGTGGTTTGGCGGCGAATGCGCTGATGTTGCAGGCTCACGGGGCGTGGGAAGAGCAGCAGTGGGTTCGAGTGAGAAGTGCACTGGAATTGGCGACGATGTTGCAACCGCGAGTTGCGGTTTTCTGGGATACGGCCTCTTGGCATTTGGCATGGAATGCGGCGGTGGCGGCGGAAAGGTACAGCGGGGAAAGTAGTGAGACGAAACGGAAAATAGAGGCCCGGCGGTGGGTGGAGGCGGGGCGAGATCTTTTAGAGAGGGGAACGAAGGCGGTTCCAGAGAAGGCGCTTCTTTTCCAGCGATTGGGGGATCTTTACTGGCAACGGTTGGGAGATTATCAGGAGGCGGCGAGGTGCTACCGCGAAGCATTAAGCAAAGGGGATGCGCCTCCTTATTTGGAGCGATTTGTTGGCTATGCCTTAGAGAAAGCGGGGGACAGGCAGGGGGCGCTAGAGTATTTCAAAAACTTACGGCGCGAGATGGGCAATCCGCCGAGCCAAGCTCGCAGGCCTGAAGTGGTGGAGCGCGAAATTACTCGACTAGAGAAAGAGGTGGCGGAGAAAAAGCCGGGGAAGACAAAATGAAGTACGGAATATTTGGAGACGTACATGGGAATTTGGAAGCGTTGGAGGCGGTGCTGGCGGACATGGAGGATCAGCAGGTGACCCATCCGCTCTGCATCGGGGATTTGGTGGGCTATAATGCGAACCCTGCGGAGTGTTTGGAAGTGGTGCGTGCTCTGGGTTGCCCAGTGGTCAAAGGAAATCATGACGAGTTGGTGACTCACTCCCAAAGTCCAGAAACCTTCTCGAAGGACGCGCAGGAGGCGTTGAGTTTTTCGCGGAGCAAGCTCAGCCCTGCCCAGTTGAATTATTTGCGACGACTACCGTTGTTGCATGGAGAAACAACCTTGACTCTTGCGCATGCTACTTTGGACGGTCCAGAAAATTGGGCCTATGTCTCGACTCGGCTTGAGGCACAAACGAGTTTTTTCTATCAGAAAACCAATCTTTGTTTTATCGGACATACCCATCGGCCCGCGGTTTTCTTGAAAGAAAAAGAGGTGCGCCCGGTTGAATTTCGCAGAGTGGATGTGCACCCCGAGCGGTTGAAGGTGGCCCGTAAATTTCTTTTTAATGTGGGGTCGGTGGGGCAACCGCGAGACGGGGATTGGCGGGCGGCTTACGTGATATATGACTCCCAAGAGCAGATCGTGGACCTGCGGAGGGTGGATTACGATGTGGAAAAAGCAGCCTCAAAAATTCTCAAGGCCGGTCTGCCAGTCTCCTTGGCCAAGAGGCTATCTAGAGGTGATTAAATAATATAAAACCATAGCCATCAATCAGATGTAGATACACAAATTTTCTGTGACTTGACAAATAGATTTTTCCCTCTATAGAGAAATCTATGAATATTAAATCACGTAAAAATCTTCGTTGGAGTGCAGAGCGGGTACTTAATGAAATTCGCCAGTGGAAAGAAAAGGGTGAAGCCCTCTATGCCAATCACGTTCGTTTGAACTATCAAGAGCTTTTGGCCGCATCGATCCGTTACTACGGAAGCTGGCAGAAGGCGGTGGAGGCGGCGGGCATTTCCTATGAGGCGGTTCGCAAGTATCGGAAGTGGTCGAAAGAGGTGATCGTGGAAGAGATTCGGAACTTGGCCGCACTCGGCTTCGATCTTTCCTTCCGTTCGATGGCTTTGAGCCAACACAACTCGATGGTTTATGCGGCGATCCGGCCTAAGTATTTCGGCGATTGGCGAGCGGCCCTGGAAGCAGCCGGCTTGGCTTCGGAAGAAATCTACCGGTATCGCAGCTGGGATATGGAAGGGATTCTCGAAGAGATCCGCAGATTGCAAACCGAAGGGGCAGATCTGAGTTCTAAATCGATGGATGAATCGTCCAACAAGCTTATCGCGACAGCTCGGCGCCGTTTCGGTAACTGGGGGCGGGCGTTGGAAAGTGCAGGAATCAACTATGATGAGATTCGCCGTCGCAAGCGTTGGACGAAGGCCTCGGTGGCCGAAGGCATTTTGGAGTTGAAGGCTCAAGGGGTGAAGCTCATCACCCCCGAGGTGAAGAAAGCTAATCCTTCTCTCTTTGCTGCGGCCTGCAAAAAACATTTCTACGGCACTTGGAAGAAAGCTCTGAAAGCCGCTCTCCGGTTGGACACGAGTCGAAAAGGTTCTGCGAACCTTACAGCTCAAGTGCCGGCCGAGATTGTGGTGGCGACCGAAACTGTGGTGGTGCCACAGACGGTTCTTGCTTCGAGCTAGGGCGATTTTTCTCCTTAGTGTCGCGGTTGGTCGTGAGGCCAACTTGCCTTACCTCTTGCCGTGGGGTTAGGCCCGCCCGCATATTGCCTAACGTATGAATTGCTTTACGCGACTTTTTCTCTGCCTGCTAGGGCTAGCCTGCTCGGCGGGCTGGGCACAAGTCGACGTTAAGCTGGAAACGGCGAAGACGGCCTATTTGCAATTTTCCCCCATTCCATTCACGGTTCGCTTGAAAAATCAGGGAGCAGCGGAACTTCGTTTGACCGAAGTAAAGGGGCAACCTTGGCTGGAGATGATTGTGCAGTCCCGTGATGGAATGCTGATTCCGCCTGAGCGACCGCTGAGCCCTCCGGACAAGATTTTGAAGGCGGGAGAGTCCACCGCTATTTCGGTTGATTTGGCTCCTTATTATTTGGTTCGCGATACGGGGGGATATCGAGCGAGAGCCTCGGTGAACCTTCCTTCGGGGGAGAAGTTGTTGACCGAGTCTCTCGATTTTCTTGTCGGCAAAGGAGAGGTGATCTGGTCGGTGCCGCGAGGAGATGGCAAGGAACGAAGAATTTATTCTCTTCTCAAATTTTATGAAGACCCGAACGTGGGGCTCTACCTAAAGGTGGAGGTGCCCGAGCAGAATCTGGTTTATCCCGTGCGCCGCTTGGGGCCGTACCTGCCCTTGGGCAAACCTAAAGCAGAATTTGATTCAGAAAATCATCTACATCTTCTTTACGCCACGGCGGCGGGAGTTCATCGAATTACGGTGGTTAATGCCGACGGAAATTTATTGAGAGAGGAGTCGAGACAGCAGGGAGTGGACACACCTGAGTTAAAAAGGAACGAAGCGGGCGAAGTTCATACTCAAGGAGGAACGGTGATGCTCCCTTCCAGCCTGCGCGAAAGGCTCTCCACTTTGCAGTCGAGAATTGGGGCCAAGGCGCCCCCTAAAGCGGAGGGGGATACTCCCTAAAGAAGTTTGGCTGGGGTCTTCGGGCGCACGGGTTTGAGTAGGCGGAGGCCCGAGGGACCGAAAAGGGCAGGATCGAGAGGGGGGGCGAGAAATACTCGATCCCAAGTTCGTTCAAAGAAGTGGGCGGCATCAGGAAAATTCAGGCAGATATCTCGAGCGCGTGCATAAAACTCCCGCGGACGACGGTGAGCAGCCGAGCGGGAAAGGGCGAACTGACTTCCCCCCACGTAGCGGACGACTTCGGGGGCAGGTTCTTGCCAGAGGGCTTGAAAAAAACTTTCTAGATCCAGCTCTCGTCGGGTGGGATTTTTGGTCCAGTTAACGAACGAGGGATAGCCCCGAGCGTTATCCGTTTCCCAAAGAAATCCTAGCCACCAAAAATCGGGGGTGGGTTCGTCGGCACGAGCGAGTTGACGGATGACCCGATGAAGATCAGGGGCATGGTCAAAAGGCCGTCCTTGGGCGAAGACGGTCAGGTCGGCCAGATCATGATAGCGTTCGAATAGATGGTGGAGCCAGACGTAGTCGTCGCGGCTGATGTTGGGTAAGGGTAAGGCCCCTGGCCAAAGAGGATCGGGAGGAACTGTTTTGTCATAGACGGTCACGGGAACGCCGTGGGGCAGATTGCGGGTCCAAGCGAGATCTTCCCGAAATCGGCAGACCACGACCTCCAGGATGGAGTCGCCGAGCACCGACTACGCGCCGCCGGTCAAATCTTGGATGATGGTGATGAGTGGAAGAAAGAGGGCGACGACGATCGTGCCGACGACGAGGGCGAGGAGAACGATCATGACGGGTTCAAGGAGGGAAGTGAGGCCGGAGACTGCGTTATCCACCTCCTCTTCAAAAACGTCGGCAACTTTGGTTAACATATCGGGTAGCTGTCCTGTTTCTTCGCCGACTTGGACCATGGAGACGACCATCGGAGGGAAAATACCGCTCGCTTCCATGGGGGTGACCATCGATTCCCCCTCCTTGACGTTGTCGTGAATACTTTCGACCGCTTTACTCACGCGCAGATTGCCTGCGGTATCGCGGGTAATGTTAAGGGCCTGAAGAATGGGAACTCCGGAGGAGACCAAGGTGCCGAGGGTGCGACTGAAGCGTGCAACGGAGGTTTTGGTTAACATATCGCCGAAGAGGGGAATCTTGAGTTTATAATTATCCACAGCCGCGGCCACCCCAGGCATCTTCATGGCAAAGCGTGTGGCGAAGACCGCGACAATAATAACCCCCGCGATGAGGAGAAAATTTCCCTGAATGAATCGGCTGAGATCCATGATCATCTGAGTAATGAAAGGCAGGGGTCTACCTCCGAGCATGTCTTTGAAGATGGCTTCGAATTTGGGCACGATAAAAAGCATAAGGAAGGTGACGATGCCGACGGCAATGGTTAAGACCACGAGCGGATAGACCATGGCGGAGGTGACCTTGCCTTTGATCCGCTGACTTTTTTCGGCGAACTCTGCCAAACGGGTGAGGACGATTTCGAGAACACCACCCAACTCACCGGCTTTGACCATGTTGACGTACAGTTTATTGAAAGCTTTGGGATGCTGGGAGAGAGCTTCGGAGAAAGTTGTGCCTCCCTCGACCGATTCGGACAAGCCCAGCATGATCTTTTTAAGGTTGGCATCTTTCTCCTGTTTTCCCAAAGTGCGCAGACTGCGAAGGAGAGGAAGACCCGCGCTAATCAGAGTAGAAAGCTGGCGGGTAAAAACGGTTAGGGTTTTGCCGGGAACTTTGCCTGTGCCTCCACCGCCCCCCAAAGAAAACTTAAAGGAAAAGCCCTTGCCAGCTGCTTTGCCTGAGGCGGCGGCGGTCGTTTCGGAGATATTGGTGGGGAACTGCCCCTTTTTCTTGATGGAGGTTGCGGCATCTGCGGCACTGTTGGCCTCAAGAGTTCCCTGGTGGGTTTTTCCTTGGGCATCGACCGCAGAGTACGCGAAGAGGGGCATAACGATTAGGTGTACTTGAGCACTTCCTCGATGCTGGTGTGGCCTTCGAGAAGATTGCGTATGCCGTCTTGGCGTAGGGTGGTCATGCCGAGTTCAATTCCTTTTTGGCGAATAACAACTGAAGGTGCACGTTCATTGATCAACTGTCGAATCGGTTCTCGGATGTCGAGTAGCTCATAAATACCCACCCGCCCTTTGTAGCCTGTACCGTTGCAGATCTCGCAACCTTTACCGAAGTAGAAGGGGCGGTCTCCGACCTCGGAGGCGGTCATGCCTAGCTGGGTGAGCACATCCTCTTTAGGGGGAAAGGGAGTGCGGCACTCTTTGCACACTCGGCGGAGAAGACGCTGGGCAAGAATGCCCTCCATGGTGGCGGACATCAGAAAGGGTTCCACCCCCATATCCAGAAGACGGGTGACCGCCCCTGCGGCATCGTTGGTGTGCAGACTGGTCATGACCAAGTGACCCGTCAGGCTGGCTTGAATGGCGATCTGGGCGGTTTCCAAGTCGCGGGTTTCTCCGACAAGAATCTTATCAGGATCTTGCCGCAAGAAGGCACGCAAGGCGCGGGCAAAGGTCAGACCGATGGCTTCGTTGGCGGGAACTTGGATGATGCCTTCCAATTCGTATTCGACTGGATCCTCGACCGTGAGAATTTTGGTGTCGATGGTGTTGATCCTTCCGAGGCAGGAGTAAAGGGTGGTGGTTTTGCCCGAACCCGTGGGACCCGTGACGATAAAGATGCCGTTGGGTTTTTCCACCGTCTCGCAGATGTAATCGAAAATGTGCTTTGGAATGCCTAACTTCTCCAGATCTAGATTGACCACCGTACGATCGAGAATACGGAGCACGACGCTCTCGCCGTACTGGGTGGGCAGAGTCGAGACCCGCAAATCGACTTGGCGGCCTGCGAGAATTGTTTGAATTCGACCGTCCTGAGGCACGCGGCGCTCGGCAATGTTTAAGTTAGCCATTACTTTAATTCTGGAAGTGAGGGGAATCGCTAGGCGCCGTGGGGGCGGGGCCATCTCGTAGAGAGCCCCGTCAACCCGATAGCGAATTTTAAATTCCTTTTCAAAAGGTTCGAAATGGATGTCACTCGCCTTGGCGTGAATCGCTCGAGCGATGATGGTGTTGACGTACTTAATAATTGGGGCGCTACCTGCTTCGCTGAGGTCGACTCCCTCGGCGGTCAGGGCGCTATCGGGAGCGTTTTCTAATTCATTGAGGAGTTCATCGATATTGACCTCGGCTGAGCCGTAGTGTTTGTCGAGCAGAGGTTGTATTTGATCGGGTGGGGCGACGACTTGGGCAATTTCCATCCCGGTGGCGAAACGCAAATCTTCCAAGGCTTGGGTGGCGAGTGGATCAGCCAAGGCCACGGTCAAAGTGGTGGCGTCGCCCGCGACAGGCAGGGCCCCCAGATTGCGGGCGGTGTGTGGGGGGATCCGCGCGAGCAGTTCGGGGCTGAGGTCGAGTCCGGTGAGATCCGCAATCAGGGGCAGGCCTAGGCTATCGGAAATCTTTTCGAGGATCTGAGGAAGTTGAATGATGCCGAAATTGGCCAGAATTGCTTCGACCGGCTTGCCCGTTCGATTTTGCTCTTCGGAAATTTCTCGTGCCTGTTCAGTGGAGAGAATTGTCTGTTCTTCAAGGAAGGGGAGAAGGAAGCGGGCGTCCATGAGTTAATCCTTATCCGACATCGTGGCGGAAATCACCTCTTCTGGAGTAGTCATGCCAGAAACCACCTTACGAATTCCGTCCTCCCGCAAGGTGCGCATGCCCAAATCGCGGGCTCGCTGACGAATTTTGGAAACGGGAACGCCTTCGTTGATCAAGTGGCGCATCTCGTCATCCACCACAAAAATCTCGAAAATCCCTGCTCGTCCTCGGTAGCCAGTGCCGCGACAGCGATCGCACCCGTGACCTTTGGCGAAGCGAGCTTCGGCCAGATTGGAGGTGGCGAGGTTGAGAGCGCGCAACTCCACTTCGGTGGGGGCGTAGGGTTGTTTGCAGTCGGGGCAGATTTTGCGGATAAGGCGTTGGGCGAGGACGGCGCGAATCGAGGAGGAGACGAGAAAAGGTTTTACCCCCATATCGACCAAGCGGGTGATGGCGCTGGGGGCATCGTTGGTGTGCAGACTGGAAAAGACCAAATGCCCCGTGAGGGAGGCATTGATGGCGATGGAGGCGGTTTCTACGTCTCGAATTTCTCCCACCATGATGATGTTCGGGGCTTGCCGGAGCATAGCGCGCAGGGCGGCGGCAAAAGTCATGCCTATTTCAGTGTTGACCGCCACCTGATTGACGCCTGCCAATTGATATTCGACGGGGTCTTCCACCGTAATTAATTTTCGATCTGGTTTATTGATCATGTTCAAGCAGGCGTAGAGGGTAGTCGATTTGCCCGATCCGGTCGGCCCTGTAACCAAAAAGATTCCGTCGGCATAGTTAATCACGCGTTCGAGAATGAGTTGATCGTCGGCAAAGAAACCCAGTTCCGGCAGGCCGAGCATCAGATTCTTCTTGTCCAGAATTCGCATGACGACCGATTCCCCGTGAATGGTGGGGACGGTGGAGACGCGAAGATCGAGAGTGGGACCATCCACGGTGGCCAAAGAAATACGACCGTCCAAGGGAAGGCGCTTTTCGGCGATGCTGATATTCGACATGATTTTGATTCGGCTGATGATGCTTGATTGAAGGCGTTTGGGCGGATCCCGCATCTCCTGCATATTTCCGTCGATGCGATAGCGCAGGCGCAGTCTTTTCTCGAGAGGTTCGATATGGATGTCACTCGCTCGTAGACGGTGCGCTTCCAAAATGAGTCCATAGACCATCCGGATGATGGGGGCATCCCCTTCGGCGTTTTCTTCGTTCTCTTCTCCTCCGCCAGTTTTTAGTTCCAGCTCACTACCATCCATGTTGGCCATCAAGGTTTGCAAAGATTCATCGTTCTTGCCGAAGAACTTAATAATCGCCTCGTCGATTCTGGCCAGGGGCAC
>JBGSBI010000037.1:0-13975 GCA_041730685.1 Aliarcobacter sp. | reverse complement strand
GCCAACTGCGAGCCAGGGCGTAGCCCGCTAATAATCCTCCAATGTGTGCGCTGTGTCCGATAAAGGAGAGTGCTGGAATAAACATCAAAATCAGACTAAGGACGATAAAGGAACCAACCGCCTTGCTCGCCCGTACCGGAAAAGGAAAGGGAAAGATAAAGAGACGGGCGTCTGGAAAATAAATCGCAAAAGCAGCCACCACCGCCAGAACCGCCCCGCTCGCTCCGACAATTTCTTGGGAATCCGCCTGCCACCCCTGCCAAGTGTGCCCTGCCATCCACCAGCCTTGCCCCAGAAAAGCTGCCGCCGCCGCCAGTCCACCCAAAATGTAGAGAATGAAAAATCGACTCGAGCCCAAACGAGATTCCACAGGTTTTCCAAAAATCCAAAGGGTCATCATATTGAAAAGAATGTGCGTCACCCAAAATCCCACAGGAGGAGCGTGCAACCACATATAGGTAAACGGTTCCCACCAAGCCCCTGCCAAAAGATAAGCCGGAGAAAGTGCCAGCATCTGCCGGAGAATCGAGTCGGAGGACGGGTGGCCATAGGTAAACCAAACGTCGGCCACCGCCACGGCAACGTTCCCGATTATAATCGCCCGCGTGACCGGAGCTGGTTTTTTCACAGGTGAGGATGCGGAGAGTGCCGCTTCGCTTTCGAGCGCAAACGGAAAACATTATTCCAAGTCTTGCGTAAAGCCATCGTCCGACTCATATATTTTTGTTCCAAGCTTACCGCGCCTTGACGAATCGAGGCCAAAGCCCCTTTCACACTGAAGTCGTTCATTTCTAAAACAGTACAGGCTGTTCCAATCGCTTCCACATGGTGGGCATCGCTCCCTGCGGTCATCGCTAAATCCCGTTTTTCTGCATAATCATAAGCGCGCTGATTGGCCCTTTTAAAAGTGACCGCTGCGTTAAAAACCTCGATCGCCTCTAATTCGAGCTTATCGCGAATCGATTCTCGGATTCCCGCACGAAAATTATCGTAGGGATGGGGGGGCACCGCCAAACCACCTCCCGAATGGATTAATCCCATCGCCTCCGCAGGTCCAATCCCCTTTAGATCAGGCAAGCGAACGCCCAAGGCCAGTAGATGTCCCGCCGAGGTCGTAATCTCCTGACCAGGCAAAATAAGAAATCCATCCACGGGTTGCCCATCCTCTCGCATAAGTCCAGTCGATAGAAAATAATCCACACAGGCACAAGTATTGTGATCCGTAATCGCAAAACCGTGCAGGCCCCTTTCCTTGGCCACCTGAACCATTTCTTCGGGTTCACTCACCCCATCCGCCGAAAAGCGGGAATGGCAGTGGAGATCAATTCGGTAATTCATCCCTCAATCCTTTCAGAGTCCCGACCCTTTTTCCACCGTTTCGATTTGGACATAGGTACGGGAGGCCGAAACATCAGTCCCTGGCGTCAGTCGGGCTACTTTCATCTCCCCAATCACCACCGTGTCCTCCGCCTCGATAATACTGTTAAAGGTGAATCGCTTAATCGCTTCCCCTTTTCCATTTAAGCCATCGGCCCGAATCATCGTCTTGTATGTTTTACTAATCCAATAGCGTACTTTGGCATAGTTGCTCTCCACCGGAGGAGTTACCTCATACACCCAACAATCTAACATCATCACGGAATCTTCCCCCTTGGGTTGGGGATCGGGCCACCGCAAGAAATCAATTCCCAAGTCCTCATAGGCCAGATCAGTCCCCGCCACCGACTTGGTTTTTTCTATTCCCGTGACCACTTCCCAATTCGCGCTTTGCTTGGTCCTCTTCTGAATCAGGCTGCCCTCAGGCGCAAATCGTACCCGAATCTGCAAGGGACGATCTTGGAACTCAAACTGGAGCAACCGATCCTTTGTGCGTACCAAAATAGGTATCTTTTTTTCTCCGCTTTGCACCTGCCCCTTGAGTCGCAAATCTTTCATCACCAAAGTCCGCCAAAGGAAATGCTGCATCTGCTGCGGTGTGGGCGTTATCTCCTCTTCCGAGGCCGACCTTTCCTCCCCGCCTTTGCTGTAGACCGTTTTTCGATTTTGAGCCCACCCAACAGACAAAAAGCAGACAAAAAGGAGTGCGTAAACAACTTGGCGTACCATTTTTACTAATTTAGCCTCAGCCACTTGATCTCCCAAGTTTATTCGCTGGATCTCAGGCTCTTCCGACTTATCAACCGGGGAATCAACCATCCACTCCTAGATCAGTTTTTCAATCTTCTGGCAGATGGTCGATTCTGGACCCCCATCCTCGTCCTTCTCGCCATTCTCCTTTTTCTCCGCCGAGGACCACGAGTCAAATCTTGGGTCCTTTTCACTGCCATCGGAATCGCCATCGGAGATCCCCTCATCTGCAATTCACTAAAGCACCTCGTCGATCGGCCCCGCCCCTTTCAGGCCGTCGAAGGAGTTCGCGATGTCAGTCCAGGCCCCGTTGACCACCCTTGGCAACCCAGCGTCCGTATTTCTGGTATACCCGAAGTCGACGTCGCCCACGGTCGATCCTTTCCCTCCGCCCATGTGGCCAATGCCACCACCGCCGCCTTCAGCGCCAGCCTCATCTGGGGAAGCGCCCTCCGCTGGCCTTGGATTCTTGTCGGACTCGCTGCACTAGGGCGCATCTACACCGGAGACCACTATCCCAGCGATGTTCTCGCCTCCATTCCACTCTCCATCGGCTACACTTGGCTCCTTGCCCATGGACTCAACCAACTCTGGGTAAAAATAGGCCCGCGCTTCTTTCCTAATTCTTTCGCTCGGCTTCCCTCTCTCTTTCCCCCTCAATAACCTTCTATGGCCTCCGATCTTTCTCTCATCATCCCATTTTATAACGAGGAGGAAAATGTCTCCGCCGTTCTTGCCGAAGCTCGGACCGCCGTCCCTGGTGTGGAAATTATTGCGGTCAACGACGGTAGCCGTGATCGCACCGGCTCGCTTCTCGATCAAGAAGCTGGGATTCGCGTTCTCCACTTTCCAAAGAATCTCGGCCAAGGCCCCGCCCTCTACGCAGGATTACTCGCCGCCACCCGACCCCACGCCGCCATGATGGACGGCGATGGGCAAAACGATCCAGCTGATCTCCCCGCCCTCCTCGAACTCCTCCGCTCAAACCGTGCCGACTTCGCTTGCGGCATCCGCACCCCTCGCATGGATTCTTGGCAAAAAAAAGTCGCCTCCAAAATCGCCAACGCCATCCGCCGAGCCTTTCTCATGGACGGCGCCCACGACACTGGCTGCTCGCTAAAAATTATCCGCCGCCACGATGTTCGTTTTCTCGTTCCCTTCAAAGGGATGCACCGCTATCTCCCCGCCCTCCTCGGATCTGCCGGACTTCGTCTCGGCGAACTTCCCGTTCGCCATCGCCCCCGCCGCGCCGGCATCTCCAAATACACTATCGCCGGCCGCGCTTGGGTCGGAATTCAAGATCTCATCGGCGTAGGTTGGTTGATTCGCCGACGCATCGCTTGGCCCCTTGGGTTTCCACGGGACTAGATTTCCACCCTCTCTCCATCACCTACTTTGGGCACTCTTTCGTGAAATTGGTTTGGGTTTAAGTTCGAATCTCTTATTCTCCATCTTTATGGCGCAGCCCGTTTTCCCTATCGCTCTCTGCGCTTTGCTCCTCCTCTCCGCCTGCTCCCCGCCTCCCAAGATCTCTCGGCAAACACATCCTCTTCCCGCAGGAGTCGATATCGCCAAAAGCGAGATCGGGCGCTCTGGAGGTGTCTTTATCGATTCTTCTCCTGGCGAACCCTCCACCTTCAACCCTCTCGTCTCCGAGGACGCTACCTCAGGCGGCTTCATCGGACTCTTTCTCGATTCCCTCGTACACAACAACGCCGTCACCCAAGAAGTCGAACCCGGACTTGCCGCGCGCTGGGACATCGCCCCCGATAATCGAACCTTCACCTTTCACCTGCGCCCTGGCGTTCTCTGGTCCGACGGCCACCCCTTCTCTGCCGATGACGTCGTCTTTACCTTTCAAGCCATCTACGATCCCCGCTTCCCCAACCGCGCCGCCTTCGATCTCTCCGTCGATGGCCAGAAGTTTAAAGTTGAAAAGATCGACGACCTCACCGTCCGTCTAACCACCCCGCAAATCTATGCCCCTTTTCTTGAAACAGTCGGCGGAGTCGGCCTCCTTCCCAAACACGAACTCGAACCCGCCTTCCGCGACGGAACTCTTCTTAAATCTTGGAACGTTAGCGTCGCCCAAAAAGAACCCCAACGCCTCCTCGCCACCGGCGCCTTTCGCCTCCGCTCTTATCAACCCGCCGAACGCATCGTCTTCGAAGCCAACCCACACTACTGGCGCGCCGACGCCAAAGGCGTTCGCCTTCCCTACGTCGACTTTCTCGTTACCAAACTGGTCAAAGACGCCAACGCCAGCACTCTCGCCTTCGCCACTGGCCAAACCGATGCCGAAGGCCTCTCCCCAGATAATGTCGCCTGGATCGATCGCTACGCCTCCCGCTACGGTTTCTCCGTTTTCAATCGTGGCCCCTCTCCCAATACCGGTTTTATCTGGTTCAACCAAAACCCAGGCCACGACACCGCAGGAAAGCCTTTCGTCACTCCGTATAAACTCGCCTGGTTTACCGACCGCCGCTTTCGGCAAGCCATCTCCCACGGAATCGACCGCCAAGGTCTCGTCCGCGGAGTCCTCTTCGGTCGAGGCCAGCCCCTCTGGGGACCCGAAACCCCCGCTAATAAAAAATGGTACAATCCCAACGTCACCCAATACCCCTACAACCCCGCCCGCTCCCGTGCCCTTCTCGCCGAAGCTGGCTTTCAGATCGGCTCAGACCAGAAACTTCACGACCGCCACGGCAACCTTGTTGAATTCACCCTCAACTCCAATCAGGAAAACCAGCTCCGCGTCAATATGGCCACTGCCTTCAAAGAAAATATGCGAGACCTCGGCATCACCGTAAATCTCTCCTTCCTCGATTTCGGAACCTTAGTCGGAAAAATTCAAGACTCCTACGACTACGAGGCGGGCATGCTCGGCCTCACTGGTGGCGGCGACCCCGCGGGCGGTATCTCCGTCTTCTCCTCGAAAGGCCGCCTCCATCAGTGGTATCCCAACCAAAAAACTCCCGCCACCCCTTGGGAAGCCCGAATCGATCAACTTATGTCCGATCAACTCCACACCCTCGACTACCCTACACGAAAGAAATACTTCGATGAGGTCCAGAAAATCATGAGCGACGAAACCCCATACATCTATCTCGTCACCGCCAACGCCTATGTCGGCCTCAAAGATCGCTGGAAAAATATTCGCATCCCGCCGCTCGGCTCCCTCGTCTGGAATCTCGACGAACTCTGGACCCCACTTCTCACCCCATGATCCCCTTCATTCTTCGCCGCCTCACTACCCTCGTGCCCATGCTCCTCGCAGTCACTCTGCTCGTTTTCATCTTAATGAGCCTGGCCCCAGGCGATTTCCTGACTCCCGTCAAAGCTCAACGCGATATTAATCCCGCCCTCATTGCCGAACTCCAAAAATCATTCGGCCTCGATCGCCCTTGGTACCAGCAGTACGCCCTCTGGCTAGGAAATGTCCTCCATCTCGATTTCGGCTACTCTTGGACCTACAAAGTTCCCGTCGCCCAACTCATCGCCCAGCGTGCTCCCGCCACCATTCTTCTCTCAATCACCTCCCTTCTTCTCGCCTGGACCCTCGCCATCCCCCTCGCCGTACTCGCCGCCGCCCGCCCAGGCGGCTGGATCGATCGCCTCACCTCCGCCGCCGCCTACTTCGCCTTAGCCATCCCCGAATTCTTTCTCGCCCTCCTTGCCGTCTGGATGGCCGCCCGTACTGGCTGGTTTCCTATTGGCGGTCTCACCTCCCTCGATCACGACTTTCTTTCACCCGCCGCTCAGTTTCTCGACATCGCCCATCACTTAATCCTGCCCACCTTGGTCCTCGGCCTTGGTGGAGTCGCCGGCACCCTCCGCGTTCTCCGCGCTAACGTGCTCGACGTCCTACAAGCCGAATACATCACCGCCGCCAGAGCCAAAGGCTTGTCCGAAAAAGTAGTTCTTTTTCGCCACGTTCTCCGCAACGCCCTCAACCCCCTTCTCAGTACCATCGGCTACGCCTTCGCCGGCCTGCTCAGCGGCTCCCTCCTAGTCGAGAATGTCATGAACTATCCAGGCCTCGGGCGCCTCGTCTATGAAGCCTTCATCCGTGAAGATCAGTTCGTCGTCCTTGGCTCCGTCGTCGTCGCCTGCTCTCTTCTCATCGTGGGCAATCTTCTTTCTGACCTCGCCCTCGCCTGGTCCGATCCCCGAGTACGTTATGGCCGCTGATCTCCTCCGCTCTCTTCTTCGTCGTCCCGCAGGGATGATCTCCGCCTGCCTTCTGCTCCTTCTTTACGGAGCCGCTCTCTTCGCCCCCTTTCTTTCTCCCACCATCCCCTCCGCTCAAGACCTAAGTCGTACCTACCATCCTCCCACCGCTATAGTTTGGCAAAACGGCCACCTCAACGTCCGACTTTACCGCCTCGTTGATCCCTCCACCGCCACCTACGAACCCCTCCCAGATCAAACCGCCCCCCTCCGCTGGTTGTCCCATGGTCCTGCCTACAAGTTTTTTTGGCTCATTCCCTCCACTCGCCATCTCTTCACCGTCTCCTCACCCGCCACCATTTATCTTCTCGGTAGTGATGCCACAGGTCGCGATGTCTTCACCCGCCTCCTCTACGGAGCGGGCATCTCTCTCAGTATCGGTCTCATCGGCGTCGCTCTAACCAGTTTCCTCGGTCTGACCATCGGTGGCCTCGCTGGGTACCTCGGGGGTTGGCCCGACACTCTGGCCATGCGCCTCACAGAATTCCTCATGGCCGTCCCCGGCCTCTACCTTCTTCTCGCTCTCCGCGCCGCCCTCTCCTCCCGGTTCCCTTCTGACGCAACATTCCTTCTCATCGTCGTCATTCTCTCCGCCCTCGGTTGGGCAGGGACCGCCCGGGTCGTTCGTGGACTTGTCCTTTCCCTTCGCGAACGCCCTTTCATTCTCGCCGCCAATGTCATCGGTCAGCGCCCTTGGACTATTCTTTTCCGCCACCTTCTACCCAACACCTTCAGCTACCTCATCGTCGCCGCCACCCTCAGCGTCCCTGGCTACATTCTCGGCGAAGCCGCCCTCAGCTTTCTCGGCCTTGGCATCCAAGAACCCTCTTCCTCATGGGGACTCATGCTCGGCCAAGCCCAAGACATTAAAATCTTCATGCTCAACTTCTGGTGGCTCCTTACCCCAGGCCTAGCCATCATCCTTACCGTGATCGCTTTCAACCTTCTTGGAGATGCCCTCCGCGATGCCGTCGACCCACGATTCCGACTCCCTGGAAAATGAAACCCAAAAACCCTTAAACTCTTCCTTATGCCTATTTCCTCCAAACCCCTTCTCGATGTTCGCCACCTTCGCGTAGAGTTTTCCTCTAGCGCAAAATCAGTTGTCGCCGTACAAAACCTCTCCTTCTCCATCCAACCAGGAGAAACCGTCGCCGTCGTCGGAGAAAGTGGTTCTGGCAAAACCACCGCCGCCCTCGCCCTCACCCGCCTCACTCCACCCCCTCCCGCCTGCAACCTCAGCGGTCAAGTCCTCTGGCAGGATGGCACCGATCTGCTCTCCTGCTCAGACTCCACCCTTCGCCAAGCCCGAGGAGGAAAACTCGCCTACATCTTTCAAGAACCCTCCACCTCACTCAACCCCGTCTTCTCCATCGGTTTCCAAATCACCGAAGCCCTCCGCCTCCATCAACCCAAACTTCCTAGCACCTCTACCGAAGTTACTCGTCTCCTCAAACTCGTCGGCATCCGCGATCCCGAACTCCGCTCTCACGACTATCCCCACCAACTTTCCGGCGGAATGCAGCAACGCGCCATGATCGCCATGGCTCTGGCCTGCCAACCCAAACTCCTCGTCGCCGATGAACCCACCACCGCCCTCGATGTCACCATCCAAGCCCAAATTCTCGATCTCCTTCGCGATCTACGCAACCAACTCGGCATGTCCGTCCTCCTCATCACCCACAACTTCGGCATCGTCGCCAATTTTGCCGATCGAGTTCTGGTTATGCTCGAAGGAAAACTCGTCGAGCAAGGCCCCGTTAAAGAAATTCTCCGCTCCCCCCAGCACCCCTACACCCGTGCCCTTCTCGATTGCATTCCCCGCCTCGGCCAAAAAACAAAACGCCTAGCCTCCATCGACCGCGCCACCCTCGCCACCCAATAAAACCTGCTCAAACCCTATGCCTCCCCTCCTCCAAGTCTCCAATCTCTCCGTCCACTTTGCCGTCAAATCTGGATTCCTTCAGCGTCAGACCGGCGTGGTCAAAGCCCTCGACGATGTTTCCCTCGAAATCGAAAAAGGCTCCACTCTCGGCCTCGTCGGCGAAAGCGGTTCGGGCAAGACGACCCTCGGCCGTGCCATCGTTCGCCTCGTCGATCCCACTTCCGGTTCTGTCGCATACCATGGTCAAACCATCAGCACCCTTCGAGGTTCCGACCTCCGCCCCTACCGAAAAAAGATTCAGATGGTTTTTCAGGACCCCTACAACTCCCTCAATCCTCGGCTACGCATCGGCACCATTCTGGCCGAACCTCTTGAAATTCATTTCCCGAAGATGTCTCCTTCCGATCGGGCAACCCGAGTAGCAGAACTCTTAGATCTTGTCGGCCTCGACCCTGCCCACGCCCGCCGCTTCCCCCACGAATTCAGTGGAGGCCAACGCCAGCGCATCGGTATAGCCCGCGCCCTCGCCGTCGAACCGGAGTTTATCATCTGCGACGAACCGGTCAGTGCCCTCGATGTTTCTGTCCAAGCCCAAATCGTCAACCTTTTGATGGACCTCCAAGAAAAACTTAGCCTCACCTACCTCTTTATTGCCCACGATCTCGCCGTCGTCGAACACGTCAGCGATCAGATCGCGGTTCTCGAACACGGTAAACTCGTCGAAGAAGGCCCCTCCGAACTCATCACCACCCACCCCACTCATCCCTACACCCAACGACTACTCGCCTCCATTCCCTCCCTCCAGTAGCCCAACCCTTCTCCCCATTCTTTTGGTTCAGAGGTCATTCTCCACGACTCACCTCAAACTCAACCTCAACTGAAACGGACCACCAATGTACGCTCTGGAACTTAATCGCCTCCCCACCTCCTTCATCGATCTTCCCTCCGCCGTAATCGAAACTATTGGCCAAGCTCCAAAACTTCAAATTTACTCCCCACATCTTCGCCCCCTGCGTCTCCTTCAAAAACTTCACCGAGGCCGAATTCGTAAACTTACCCTTCGCACCTCTTCCCCCTTCCAACTTCGGATTGGAAAAAGGCTGCTCGTGACCAGCGACAATAGGAACATCCCCGCAATCTATCGCTCCGTTCCCCGACTCAAGATCCGCGCTGGTCCAGCCTTCGGAACCGGCGAACACGCCACCACCCACCATTGCCAACGCTATCTAACCAAATATCTCACTTCACCTCGAAGCTCTCGCACTACCCTAAAAGTCCTCGATCTCGGCTGCGGTTCAGGAATTCTCGCTCTCGCCTGCGCTCGCCTCGGCGCTCATGCCGAAGGATGGGATAACGACTCCTCGGCCGTTCAAGAAGCCCTGAGAAATCGTCAGCTCAACCGCCTCGCACCTCGCACCCACTTCCGCGTGGCCGACGCTCTTCGTACCGCCCTTCCCCCTGCCCATCTCATTCTGGCAAACCTCTACGATTCCCTTCTGCTTCATCTCTTGCCTCGTCTCGAAAAACATCGTAAGGCAGGCGCGGTCTTAATTCTCTCGGGCATCCTGTCGGGACAGGAAAAACAGATTCTCCGCACCGCTAAAAAACTCGGCTGGAAACTCCAGCACCGTGGTCGCCTCGGTCGCTGGTTCTGTCTGCAATTTTGCGCTTAGCCCCATGCCTCTTCCACCCCCACCCACCCGCTTAATCCTCTTTTTCTGCTCCTCCACGAATCTCTAGCAACGGTGCCTGCTGAAAAGTAGGGCTAGCTCGATTATCCGATATTTTTTTTTGGATTAACCCATCCGCTTCTGTCGCTGCTTTGATTTTCGCTGTTTTGGCAATTTCCATCAAAGAGTTCCGCTCCATCCTCTGCGAAACCAAAAACACCATTCCCGCGACCGAAACCAACAGCCCGATCACAACAAAACAGAACAGCTTTACCTTGAACTCAGTTCCCGCCCGATCCCACCACTCATCCAAGTGGTGCCGCCAAGTATACCCCTTTTTATGTTTTGGAATCTTTATCACTTTAAGCACATGGCGCTCATTACCCTATACTTATACTTGTCACAATTTTGTCACCTATCAAGAGCCCTCTTCCACTTTTCTTCCGCTCGTCCCTGAACGAGTTTTGGGTTACTCTCTTCAAACGGGCCTGTGGCGAAACTGGCAGACGCGACAGACTTAGGATCTGTTGGGGTAACCCATGGAGGTTCAAGTCCTCTCAGGCCCACTTTATTCCCCTTTGTTCACGACTCATTTTCCTATGACAAGGGAAGGTCTTGGGACGTCTCTGTTTTCCGTCGATTCTCTCTCTTGATGATGCTGGGTTTCCCAAAATCGATCGGTTGGGTTGTGCTCGGAGCTCTTCTGCTCCTCGCCCCATCCTGCCCACTCCATGCCATGGACGAAGAAACCACAAAAACCATCGCCGCCCTTCAAGCCCAAATGCAGGCCCTCATGGATGAAGTCAAAAGTCTCAAGGCTCAATCCATTAAACCGCAATCACCCAATGCCACCTCTTCGCCCACCCCAACCCTTCCCAACCCAACCCCAGCGGAAAGCCCGCGGACCTCTTATGCCCCTCTGCCCGATCAAGCCAATCGACCCCTGATGGAACTGCCCCAAGGAGGCTCCACCGAATCCGCCTCCACGAAACTTCAAGAAGGCGATAAGGGCAGACTCAAAACTCTGGATATCTCCGACAAGGGGGCTGTCCTCCGCTCCGAGGACGGGCGCCACTCCATTCGCCTCGGAGGTCTCCTCCAAGTAGACGATCGTGAGTTCACCGATGAAGGTTCCAGCCAAGCCTCGAAAATGCTCCTCCGCCGCGCCCGCCCGTATGCCTCCGGTTATTTTTACGACGATTGGAACTACCGCTTCGCAGAGGAGTTCGCCCTCTCCGCTCCCAACGCCACCACCTATCAAGCCACTATTTCAGAGGCGTTCATCAACTATAAGCCAATCGATGACATCCAAGTTGAAACAGGAAAATACAAACCACCCGTTGCCTTAGAACAGCTCGTCACCGACCCCTTCCTTGTTTTTAACGAGCGCGCCCTCACCTCCAACCTCTCCCCTGCACGCGACGTCGGCATCATGACCCACGGTCTAACCGCTGATGGCAAACTTTCATGGGCCGCCATGGTGGGTACAGGAGCGAGAAATAATAACCTCTCCACAGGCCTCGATTATGACACAGGATACACAGGATATTTCCGCCTCTTTGCCCAGCCCTTCAAAGACGAAAAGGATATCGAACCTCTCGCTGGACTTAAACTCGGCCTTGGCGGAAGTATTCAGTGGCAAGATCAGGCCCTCAATGGCAGTCAGATCACCTCGAATCTTTTTCAGAACTACAGCACCGACGGAGGAAATACTTTCTACTCCTTCCCCAACGGCCTCGACGTACAAGGCGAACACTGGCGTATCTCTCCCCAGATTTATTACTCTTACAAAAACTTTGGATTTCTGGGTGAGTACATTTGCGAAAAACAAGGCGTTGATACCAGCTCCCTTGGGGCAGGCGGCGGCTTCACCAGCTACCAAACCGATTCCTGGAATGCCTCTTTCAACTATATCATCACCGGCGAAGAGGCCACCCTCGACGGGGTGGTTCCCAAGCATCCTGTCGATTTTAAATCTGGCGACTGGGGAGCTTGGGAAGTGGCCCTGCGCTACGATGGAATTGCCCTCGGCGACACCATGTTCTCCCCTGTCAATCAGGGAGGTATGGGGGCTTCTCGCACCGACAATGCCACGGGGGTCAACGGCTTTTCCGCCGCGATTAACTGGTACATCAATCGTCTAATCCGTCTCGGCGTTACCGTGGAATACAACGCTTTCACCGGAGGAGGTGGCGTGGGCACGGTGGTCGAAAATAATGAATTCGGATTTCTTACCCGCCTCCAACTAATGTACTAGCCTTTCCGCCCTCCCCCGTTGCCGTCTTCTCCTCCCGCTCCTCACTCTCCCCGCCAAAACGATGGTCTCGATAGAGCGTGATCGAAATATCCTTATTCTGCCGAATACACTCTTTGATCGCTTCAGGATCCTTTTCACACCAAAGCATCGTCTTCCAACTCGTCAGATGTTTCGGCTTATGAAAATCACTCCCCGCAATAAAGGGCAGACGCTTTAATCCTACCGGATTAAATAAATCATCCCGATTCCCAATTTCCCAAGCATCAATCAACGGGCGAAACTCATTCTGCCGCTCCCACAAATAGAGGGTGTCTTTGCCCCAAGCCGAACTCATATGGTGGGGGTGCGCCGCAATCGTCAATCCACCTTGCCCTCGAATCTGCAGACAGATCTCCTTCAAGGATAAGGCAGGATCGATCGGCTCCTTTAAATCTACCCCCAATAAGTGAGCCGAGCCTTTTGCCGTCAAACCATCGTGATTAAATTCCAACCCAGGAAACAAGATCATCCGATACTTGGTCCACGCCCGATTCCGCTCTTCCGCTAGCGCCCTAAAATACTCGGGTAGATCCTCCAACGTCAGCACCAGCCCAGATAAACTCGCCAACCTCCCCAGCAAACGCCGCCGGTCCACCAAGTGATCCGTCACCGCCATCGCATCAAAACCCCGCCGCCCATAAAAATCTACGATCTCGCGTAAGGTCAGTCGCCCATCAGAAAATATCGAATGGGTATGTAAATCTACCATCAATAAACCTTTTCGACCCGAGTACCCGTGCATCACTAATCGTAATTCGGGAACTCTCTCCGTCGATTGGGCTGCCCTTGCCATCTTCGCAATTCTTCCCGCCAACCGCCCCATCGCCCCTGCCGAACGATTCGCCTCTTTCCGAGCCCTCCGACCCCACTCCCGCAATCCTACTCCACCCCCTTCCAATGCATCCTTGATTCTTGCTGCGATCTCCCCAGGAGAATCGGCCAGAGCCCCGCAACCGATCCTCGTAGCTAAACGGCAAATTCCTTTTCGCTTTTCCGCTCCTTTGCCTCCTTCCACCAAGATGGCGGGGCGGCCCGTGGCCAAAACCTCTCGCACACTAATCGTCCCAGGCTTCGTCACCACCAGATCATGAGCTCGGATCATCGTCGCCAAATCTTTTACCCAGCCGTGAACTATTCCCCGACCTTTCGCCTCCGCCAGCCCTTTTCGCAAATCCGCCTTCAAACCCTCCTCCCTCCCTACCACCGCCGTGACCTCCACCCCTTCGATTTCCAACAACTTCTCCAAAGTTCGACTCGCCTTGCGCCGGCGCGAATTAACCAAATAGAGAATCTTCACTCCCGCTCCTGATTTCCGGCTCCCCTTAATTTCCTCAGTAGGAAAAAAACTGGGTCGCACTGGCCATCCTCCTGCCACCACTTCCGAAACACGCGGATTTTTTTCTCTCAACTCCTTCGCCGTTCCTTCATCCGCTACCCATAACAGATCAGCCGTAACCGCATCCCACCCTGGCAAATCTTCCGCATCTAAAACCACCCCCACCCTTTCAAATCCAGCCTCACTACGATCCTGTACCCGTTCCTGCAAAGCCATTCCCACCGCAGGATGAAAATAAACAACCACTTCAGGTCTCGTCTCCTCCAGCGTCCTCGCCACTACCCGCCGCAACTGCGGCCAGGCCCCCCCCCCCCCCCCAACCAGGCCCCCCCCCGGGAAAAACAAAAGGGATTTTTTACCCCCCCCCCCCCCCCCCCCCCCCCGCCCCCCCCCCCCCCCCCCCCCCCCCCCCGCCCCCCCCCCCCCCCCCC
>JBGSBI010000036.1:0-14270 GCA_041730685.1 Aliarcobacter sp. | reverse complement strand
CGGACTTTGCGTGAGCAATTCTTTCCCCAATCAAAAATTCAACATTCAAAATCAAACATTCACGCGTAAGCGTGTCCTGCAACCGCGGCCCCCCCCCACTACTCGACCGAAAAACCAGATAGCGGCACATCAGTCATCAACCTCACCCCAGGTTGGGCCGCCAGTAACCTAGGAATACAGTTCACCACCGCCGCCACCGTCGCCCGATCCCCCGCTACCCCACCCTTCAGATACGCCTCGATCGGCGGGTCACTCTCCAACTTCACTAAATCGTGCGGATCCTTCGCATCCAAATACATCTTCAGATCGAGGTGAATCGAGTGACCCTTCGCCGATTTCGATTTCACCACCTGATGCAACCCGCAGGTCAGACCCTTCTTCACCGTGAAAAACTCAGTTTGAATATCATGATCCGCCACCATCGGTTCCATCGTCTCGGTCACCTCCCCCATCTTCCACCCCAACGAGTGAGCCACCAGCAGAAGCGACTCCTTAAAGCCCGCGTGACCCGCCTTGCCCTCACTCCACAACTTCAAAAACTCCTTTGGCTCCAACCCACTACCAATTTTCTTCTGCAACGGTTGCCTGCGAGTGGATGCATTCACCACCCGCTCCCCATAGACACTCTGCACCGTCCGACACACCCCCGTCAGACAAACGGGCAGTAGATCCAGCACAAACCCTGGATTCACTCCCGTCCCTAAAATCCTGCCCCCACTCCGCAAACAAAGTTCGTGGTACTCCTTCGACTCTTTCGGAGCCCGAAACGCTGGAAAAAGTAACTCCTCACAAGAAGAAACCACCGCTAATCCCTTCTCCAACATCGGTCGGCACTGAGTGAAAGTCTCTGCCGCCCGTGATCCCGCCGTGTGCACCACCACCTCAGGTTGAACCTCACTCCACATCTCCGCAAAACTCGGATAAACTTTCCCCGCCCTAGCCTCCTTCAACTGGCAAACCTCCGTCATCTCCTTCCCCGCCAACTCAGGCGAGATATCGATCCCACCCACGATTTCATACTCCTCGCGCTCCGCCAACAGTTGCACACAACTGCGCCCAATCGGTCCCAACCCAAACTGCGCCACCTTGATTTTTTTACCCACTAAGGGATGATTGAATATGATTCGGAGTCCTATGAGAAGCCTAATTTCTTTTTCACTCATTCCTCTCATAACTTTTTTTTTCTTCTCCCCACTTTCCACTCAGGCCGCCATGCAGGCGGAATCCTCCGCAGGCATCGTTGTTTCTGGCAGTAAAGAGTCCACCCAAGCAGGCATCAAAATCCTCCAGCAAGGCGGAACCGCCGCCGATGCCGCCGCCGCTGTCTCCCTCACTCTCGGGGTCACCGAACCCTTCAACTCTGGGCTCGGCGGAAAATTCGCCGCCCTCTACTACGACGCCTCCACCGGAAAAATCTCCTACCTCGAAGCCCTCGATCAAGCCCCCGCCACCATCCCGCTCGACGAACTTCGCAAAAAAACCTCCGCCCAACGGGCCCGAGGCTACGGCAGCGCCTGTATCCCTGGGTGCGCCGCCGCCCTCGATCTCCTCCACAAAAAGTGGGGCAAGCTCTCTTGGAAAGAGATCTCCGCTCCCGCTATCTCCGCCGCCCGCAACGGCTTTCCCCTGCCCGACAAGCAGATCGTAGAGTTCACCAAATCTTATGATCTCGTCACCCAAGATTCCGTCGCAGGCAAAATCTACTATCCCAACGGTAAAGTTCCCGAAAAAAATCAGATCCTCAAGAATCCTGGGCTCGCCAACACCTTGGAAAAAATCGGAGAGAATGGGGCCGACTCCTTTTACCACGGAGAGATCGCCGACCAACTGGTCCACGCCTCTCAAGCTGGAGGGGGATGGTTCTCTAAAGAGGATTTTGCGAAATATCGTGCCCGAGAAATTCCTCCTCTCGTCCAAGAGTATAAAAAATACCGCATCTACGCCTCCGCTCCACCCGTCACGGGCGGAGCTACCGTTCTCCTCACCCTCAAATCCCTCGAAGCCGATTCTTGGCAAGAGATCTCATCCATGAGCTTACCCCGCATCGAAAGAGTCGGCCACGCGTGGCAAAGAATCTTTCCCCTCGTCTCCTCCAATTTCGGCGATACCCCCGATATGGCTGAACGTATCGCCAAAGTCTTCTCCCCCTCCAGCCTGGCTGAACTGATCCGGAGCATTCACGAATCCACCCCCTCCACGCCCGCCCCCACCCCAGCGGAAGATGATCCCAGCAACAGCGAGACCACCCACTTCGTCGTCATCGATAAGGCAGGCAACATCGTCAGCGCCACCCAATCCCTCAGCCTCCACTGGGGCGCAGCCGTCGTTGCCCCGGGCACAGGCATCCTCCTGAACAACAGCCTCTCCAACTTCGGTTTCGGCACGAAGAAGTACGTCAACTCTGCCGAGGGCGGCAAACGTCCCCGCAGCACCTTGGCCCCCGTCTTGGTTATGGAAAATGCTAAACCCATCCTCGCCATGGGATCCCCCGCTTCCGACCGAATCCCCACCGGCGTCTACCAAGTCCTCAGCAATCTGCTCGATTTTAATATGGATCCTATGGCCGCCATCGATCAACCCCGCTTCCACCTGCGCCGTGCCAAAAGTCCGTCCGAACCGACCAACTTTTTCGATCTGGAAGAAGGATTCGACCCCACCTTAGCCGATGCCTTAAAAAAGGCAGGATGGCAGATCGGTTTCAAGAAACGAAACGAGTACTATTTTGGCAGTGTCAACCTCATCCGAATTCTGCCCAATGGGAAACGAGAAGGCTTTGCCGACGAACGCCGCACCAACTGGGCCCTCAGCGAATAGTCTCCGCTGGCCTGCCGTGCGTGCTCTCTTCCTCTCTCTGATGGTCGTCTCTCTCTCTTCCCTCCACGCCACCGAGGGATTTGTCGCCTCCGTCCAGCCCCTAGCCACTCAAGCTGGTCTCGATGCCCTCCGCGCAGGTGGCAACGCTATCGATGCCGCAGCCGCCGTCGCCCTCACCCTTGGCGTGGTCGACGGCCACAACTCGGGCATCGGGGGCGGCTGTTTCTTCCTCGCTCGGTTGGCAGATGGAACATTCATCGCCTTAGACGGCAGAGAAACCGCCCCCGCCAAGGCCACCCGCGATATGTATCTCAAGGACGGTCAGGTGGTCTCCGAGTTAAGTAAAACTGGTCCCCTCGCCTCCGCCACCCCTGGTGCTTTGGCCGTCTACGAAGAAGCTGTGCGCAAACACGGTAAACTCCCCTTCGCAAAAGCATTCACCGCAGGCATCCACCACGCCGATCAGGGATTCCCCATCGATCGGGTCTACGCCAAGAAGTTGGCAGGCCAAGTCACCAACCTCGCCCTCTTCCCCTCATCCAAAGCCATTTTTCTTAAATCAGACGGATCCCCATACCTCGAAGGCGAAACGATTGTGCAAAAAGATTTAGCGGAAAGTTACCGTCAGATGGCCAAAAACGGAACTGCCTGGTTTTATCAAAAGACATTTCCCAAAACGGTTGAGAAATATATGAAAGCCAACGACGGCATCCTCACCGCCAAAGATTTTCAAGAATATCGGATTCAAGAACGGACTCCCCTCATCTCTTCTTATCGGGGATGGACAATCCTCGGCTTTCCCCCGCCCAGTTCGGGAGGAGTTCACGTAGCGCAGATGTTAAACATCCTCGAAGCAATCGAATCTAAAATGCCAAAGCCTGGCACACCTGAATTCATTCACCGAATGACCGAGGTGATGAAACTCGCCTTTGCCGATCGCGCTTACTGGCTGGGCGATCCCGCCTTTGCCAACGTGCCCCGTGGCCTAACCAACGCAGTTTATGCCAAGGAGCTAGCTGCGAAGTTTGATTCCAAAAAAGCGACCTCGGTGGAACACGGCACGCCTCCCGATTGGCAGAACAACTGCTTTGAGAAACACACCACCCACTTCTGCGTGGCCGATGCCGAGGGCAACTGGGTCTCCTGCACCGCCACGATCAACACCGCTTTCGGTTCCAAGGTAGTAATCCCTGGGACAGGCATCCTCATGAACAATCAGATGGACGACTTTGCCGTGGCTCCTGGAGTACCCAACCACTTCAAGCTGGTCGGAGGCGAGGCCAATGCCATCGCTCCAGGAAAACGACCTCTCTCCAGCATGAGCCCCACTCTCGTGCTCAAGGGTGATCAGGTAGTGATGGCGATTGGAGCCGCAGGAGGTCCGACGATCATCTCCCAAGTTTTACTCGGCCTCACCTATGCGCTGGATTCCAAGATGAAACCTTCCGAGGTGGTTTCTCAACCCCGCTTTCATCACCAGTGGTCCCCCGACCAGATTCGGATGGAGAAATCGATTCCCGCTGAAACACGAGAGAAACTGAAAGCGATGGCTCACACGATCGACGACGCAGAAGATTTTGGTACGAGCCAAGTCATGATTCAGAATTCGGACGGGTCATTTTCTGGCGCCACCGATCCACGTTGCGTAGGCCAAGCCGCAGGAACGCGCTAAATCGCTCTATCGGCCGATGGAGACCATCGGCCCTACCACAAACCACAACACCGGTAGGGACGACAATCCTGGGTCGTCCTAGTTCTTTTCTAAACGGAAAAGAACGTAAACAAGCCCTCAACCTCCAACTTTGTTCGCCCAGCGAGGCGGCCTCGGATATGCCGCCCCTACCTAAACTTCCAACTATAAATAATTAAAAATCAAACACCAACAATCAAACATCCGCGCGTGAGTAATTCACGCGCAAGCGCGTCCCGCGTCTGCGCCCCGACCTGCCCCGATCAGCGCCGGGGCCGGCGTCGAGGCCGATTGAAACGCTCGCCGCCCAACCACTAGTTCCGACGACCGTTCTCGCTCTCCCTCTCTGTTTGTCATCCTATGCCCCTTTTATTGACGCAGTAAGTCGACCCCCTAAGCTGGACTTGTGAAGGCAAACGAAAAAACCGCCAGTCACCCCTCAGGCGTAGTGCCTCGGCGCAGTGTTTCGGCCTCCGCCTCCCGCCGTACCGAGCTTCAGCGTTTGGCGCGTCTTTCGGTCGAACAACGCATTCTGAGCGCACTTTCCCTACGGGGCCAATTCGCTGGCCTGCGGGCCTCCCCCTTGTCCCGCTAAAAACCATGGTGAATCCTGCCGCCCTTTTGGAGGCCGCGGAGGATGTGGCCACACTCCTTCATGGACACCAGGTCGAGGCCGTAGTCATCGGTGGTGCGGCACTGGCTGCTTATCACTATGTACGCCATACGGAGGACATTGACTTAGGGGTGAATGCTTCCGTCCCAACCTTGCAAATCCTGACATCCTCTCTTCAAAAAGCCGGCTACCCGACAAACTTGTATCTTCCCGACCAACAAGACCCGCTGAGCGGAGTGATCGACGTCGAGACACCGTCTGGCCCCCTGCAGATCATAAGTTTTTCGGAAAAGTTTCCCGCTGTGAACGATGACGCCATTCGTGTTTCCCATTTGGTTGTGCGTCCCAGCAGTCGCCTGAAACTAGTCCCTCTTCCCCACCTGATCGCCCTCAAGCTCTATGCTGGGGGACACAAATCCAAGGCCGACATCGTCGAGCTGCTCCTGAGGAATCCAAATTTGGACTTGGGCGAAGTCAGAGACCTGTGCAAACGCTACCGTCTTCAGGGCCTAGAGGAGCTGATCCGAGAGGCACAAATTCAGAGCTAACCCCACATCCGCGCGTCCCGCGTCTCTACCCCGACCTGCCCCGATCAGCGTCGGGGCCGATTGAAACGTTGCACGCCTGGTAGGGCGGATCATCCGTAATCCGCCGATTGAAACAGCGGTCGCTTGAACCATAAAACTCAGGTAGGGCGGTCTCTCCGAGCCCCGACCGGAATCGGGGCGCAGACGCGAACGCTTGCGCTCAACCTCCAACTTTGTTCGCCCAACGAGGCGGCCTCGGAGATGCCGCCCCTACCTGAACTTTCGACTGCAAATAATTAAAAATTAAACATCCAAAATCAAACATCCACGCCCTATCGCCACCTCTAATCCTCTGGCTCAGAGGTTCCCGCCTTGGGCGGAATGGGTCGCTTCGCCCACTCCTCCTGGCTCATGGGTATTGGATCCTTCCCCACCGTCCAACGAACCGCATTCACCACAAGATGATGAATCGGCATGAAAGGTTTTTCTGGATGTGGGCTAAAACATACCACCCTCCCTTCCCCAAACTCCGCTAGAGAAATCGCCGTAGTATTGAGCATCACGCCAGGAGAAGCCCCATTTTTCACAATCTCACTTCCGTAAGTGGCCAACTCGGTGTACGAGGGCAAGCCAACCTCGTTGGTCGGTGCAAAAAGTGGTCCCTGTCCATAGAACACCTCAACCTCAGGTTCGGGATGACCAAGCAGCTCCCGCCCTTTATCAGTGAGCTTAAGGTTGACCGTCCCCGTCCCACGATTCCAGTGCTCCCGATCCACCACCCGCGAATTAATAATGTGGAGTGAGTAGGGGTACTGGCACGACGCCAAATACGATCCTGCACAGAAACCCACATACCCTCCTCCTTTACGGACAAATTCGCGGATCGCATCGACTCCACTCGTTTCAAGATTTGTCGCCTGCTTTTTTCCCGAACCCCCAGGCATAATCAGTACCTGCAGATTCGTCAGCACCCCCTCACGGATTTCCAGAGGAGTAACTTTCCGAAGATCAAACCCCTTCTCCGTTGTAAGTATATTTGTGAAAACCGCGACAATCGATTGCGCTCGGATCGGGTTGGTGGAGTGAGTGTAGACCCCTACTTTGATGAGTTCCCCGTGTCCCACAGCCAAAAAAGAGAACCCCACCACCAAGAATGAAAATATCCTGCTCATTTCTCGTTTCGAAGTTATGCCGAATCCGATTAAAATCGCGTCCCTACTCCTCCACCAACCCTACGGTTCTAACTTCACCTGATAAAATCTTTTCAAAAACTTGGCCGCATTCGGATCAGCCCAAACATAAGGAGATACCGTCGGCGTGGTCGTAGTCAGATTCACCCAATTCACCAGATCTTCCGATGCCCACACCGCGTAATCGGGTCCCACCTGCCCACTAATGGAAAGTTGCAATTGGGGAGAAGAGGATCCTCCAGCGCCCGCCACCCACGAGGGGGTCACCTGCGGAGCGGTTGCAGGATTCACCGTGGTCTGAAAACTCAAATCTGAGCTCAATCCTCCGACTCCACTTTCCGTTGCCCTAATCACCATCGGGTACGCTGCCCCCGACTGAGCAATCGTCGGCCTCCATGTAACGGTTCCCGTGGAAGGGTTCACAGCGCAACCTACGGGTCCAGAGACAAGGGAATAACCCAGAGTTGCCCCCTCCACATCGGTGGCGCTGGCAGGAATGCTTAGAAAAACTCCGGGGTTGATGGTGCGATCCGGTACAGAGGAAAAGAACGGGGCGTCATTCACGGGGTTGACGGTGAGGTAATACCAGTCGGTTCCCACCCCGCCGTTGGTCGCCTGCTGGTACACCATCACGATAACATTGCTGCCGTACGCATTGGCACGCGGGCGCACCACGAGGTTGCGACTTGTGCCGGATCCTCCGAAAATAAAACCTGAGGCATCGACGATGTTGGGATCTGATGATTCCCCCCAAAAAGTGTTGCTGGCGCTAGCTAAGGTGATGCTGGAGGTGGAGGTGAATCCATCCTCGAGAATGGTCTTGTCGCTGAAACTGTTGACGGATGGAGGAGGAGTGGCCTGGGTGTTCATAGTCATTTCCAGATGGTATTTGAAGTATTCCTCCAGGGATAACACGAGGTTGGAGGCAAAGTTGGCGCGTACGGCCACATCCTCACTGTAGGAAGAAGTGGAGGATTTGGCGCGCACGTTAGTGTAGTTGCATTCGATCTGGATGGCATCAATCGTCCCGCCGTTGGCTAAGCTCGTGCCGTAAGTTTGGGTATTGTACCCACCGTTAAAGTAGGCATTGGTCACCCCATTGGAGACTCCAGGGTTGGGACTGGATAGGCTGGGCACGCACGGGTATCCCCGTTTTTCCAGAAGTGAGCCCAAGCTGAGTTCGCCTCGAACAACCTCCGTAAAACTTTGTCGCGAGCGCTCGCTCAATCCATGGATGGTGGATTCATTATCATCCGTCGTCGAAAAGGTCGTTTTAAACATGTCAGAATCGGAAAGGTCGTAACCGATCTCGTTTTTTTGAATTGGGTGACCATGACCGTGCAGGTCGATGTAGAGACCACGACCATAGGTATTGCTGACTTGCTGGCGTGCGATGTTGATGTAGGCGTGAAATTCTTTCCAAACGGTCTGCGTGTTGGTGTTGTTTTGGGCGCCCTCTATAATTTCCCGGTTGCAGTCCACTTTGGCGCGATCAACGTTGCAGATAATCACGTGGGGATAACGACCATAACGGTTCGAACAGGCCGTGCGGATCGCTCGAGCGAGGTTGGCGGTCCATAAGTCGGGGTCGGTAGTAATGGTGTAGGTGGAGGTATTCGTGCGATTGGGAAGCTCAGAGGGATAGTTATCTCCCCCGTGTGGGGCAGAGATAATCAAGGGCATGTTGCCAGCGATGTATTCGGTGTAGTTGTTGCGTCCCCAATAGGTGCTACCTGGGGTGTAGCTTGCCAAATTAGTTTGGGAGTGGAGTGAAGGCACCAAACACAAAAACATTAGAGCCAAAAAGCCGTTCCAAACAGGAACGGCTGAGGCATAACCAGAGGAATTGCGCTGGATACGATCGAGTTGCCTGATTTTCTATATTAGCACATTTCACCCTTTTTCTCAAGATCCCCAATTCTTCCCACTTGCGTCCCAAGCGCCCTCCGAAGCTCAGCAGGTTTACCGAGAAACCGAGGTAGGGCGGGCTGTCCCTAGCACGCCTGCGCTCAACCTCTAACGTTGTTCGCTCAGCTAGGCGGCCTCGGAGATGCCGCCCTACCTAAACTTCCAACTACAAAAAATTTGAAATTCGAAATTTTAAATTCGAAATTCCCACCCAAGCGTGACCCTTTTCTTAAATATGCTTTTACGCTCGCTCGGTTCAGCTCTGCTTCCGACGCAGTAACCGAGTCAACACCAACCCACCCAAACCAAAGGCCAACAAGGAGCCAGTAGAAGGCTCAGGCACCGCGTTAAAGGTCAACAAGGTACCCGTCGCCACTGTTCCCGTGGTGAAGCCCGCGCTTGTTACTGTCGTATCTGACAAGGTTGTCTTCGCGACAATCGTACTATTCAGCTCGTAGTAATTCGTCCCGTTATAGTCCACGGCCGAACCTGTTCCCAAGGCGGCACTCGTTGTGTAGTAGGCGAAACTTGCAGGAGTTAACGCTGACGCAAGCGCATATGTGCCATCTACGAAGAATGCTCCACTGAAGGTCGTGTCAATCCCTGCCAAGAGACTAGCCGTGATCGCTGAACTATTAAGGTAGATCGAAACGATGTTTCCTGAGGCAAATGTTCCCCCAGCAAACGGACTGGAATTACTCGTCAGATGCAACAGATCATTCCCACTGGATGTGGCACTAGTGTAAGTTGGGCTGAGCGAGGTGATCTCAAACTTGAAGGCGGTTCCAAGTGTCGGATCCACGCTCGTCGCTGTCAGAATTCCAGGGCTGTTCCCAGGTCCAACCGTCCCCGCACCCGTGATTGCTCCAACACTGCCCGATCCACCGAGCAATCCACCTGCATTCACCACCACAGAGCCACTGTTTAAGAGGGACCCGTTCACCGCCAATGTCCCTGAAGTGACTGTCGTCGCACCCGTGTAGGTGTTCGCGCCTGATAGTGTCGTAGTCGTCCCCGCCCCGGTTTTCGTCAGCGTGGCACCAGATCCACCTAAAATAGCCGAGGCGCTACCCGTTCCGTCCATCGCAAAGCTCGTTCCCGTCAAGACTCCTGTCGTTCCCGTGATCGAGCCTGCCGTCAAAGTCACCGCCCCAACAGTGTCACTGAAAGTTGCAATATCGAGTACCGCACCAGATCCATTAACCGTCACTGCACCGCTGCTCAAGGCATTAGCCACTCCATAAGCCAGAGTTCCATTACTAACGGTCGTCAGACCGGTAAACGTATTAGCTCCACCCATGGTAAACTTCCCTGCTCCATCCTTAGTCAAGGTTCCCGTGCTCGTCCCCAAGATGCTGTTAAACACTATATCTCCCGCTCCACCCACCGTCAGAGCAAAAGCTCCCGCAACCGTACCTGCGTTGGTCAAGGAGAGTGTCCCACTATCCGAGTTAATCCGACTGGCCGAACCCAAGGTCAGCAATCCGCCGTAAGTGTTGTTCCCTGAAATATTACGCAACGCACCGCGTGAGGAAACGCCCGTGCCGTTCAACGTTAGCGCTTCTGCTCCTACCGAAATACCGTTCTGCAACTCAAGAGCCGCTAAATCCACCACCGTGGTTCCATTTTCAGTCGTACCCAACCCTGCGCCGTTTCGAATGTTCAACACACCACTCGAAATCGTCGTCGCACCCGAATAGGTGTTGGCACCCGCGAGTGTCAAGGAGCCCGTCCCCAGCTTTGTCAGAAGCCCGCCCGTCCCCCCACTAATAGGCGAAATCACCCCGTTGATCGTCACGTCATTAGCACCAGTATCAATGTTAGCCGTGTAACCTGCTGCACTCATCGTAAAGTTACGGTTGGCGTTAAAGCTGACGTTTGAGGTGATCGCCAGCACACTGTTGGTGGTCGTGCCGAAATTCACCGCTCCGGTGGTCGCTCCCAACGCCCCGTCCGATCCAACATAAATCCTACCTGTGCCGACTTCGGTGCCGCCGGAATAGGTGTTTCCACTGTTGTTAAGGTAAAGATCTCCACCGCCGGATACCTTCGCGATTCCACTTCCGCTGATTAAACCGCTCACCGTCATCGAGTTTCCTGACGCCCCAGGGGTAAACGCCATCGTGGCCGTGTTGCTACTTCCCGTATTCACGGCATTGGTAATCGTCAAGCTGGTGATCGTATTCAAGCCCAGTTTGCTGTTAGTGCTTCCGGCCGTGATTGTCCCTGTACCCAGCGCTTCAGCCCGGGTTACATCAACTCCGCTTCCGGCTGAATTTAGATTCAATCCACCCGAGAAACTGTTGCTAGCCGACAATACCACCCTGCTGCTCCCCGTCTGTGTGACGGCCGCAGCACCGGCCAGACTCGCGCTCACCGTGCTGGTGGTGGTGTTAGCGAAGGTAAAGCTGTTGGCGGAGTTCAAGGTACCCGAGCCGGTGATCGTACCGTTAGTAACCGTCAGATCTTTAATGGTGCTGGATGATGTACCCACTGCCAGCGTTCCGGCACTCATAATTACCGAGTTCGTGCCCAAGGTGCCGTTGGCGCCTAAAGAGATCGTCCCCAAACTCAACGTTGTCACACCATTGTAGCCACTCGCCGCGTTTAGTGTCAGCGTACCGTCACCCGATTTTGTCAACGCACGCAATGCCGAGCCAGTGCTATTGAGCGCCCCATTGAGGGTAAAACTTCCTGGTCCGGTAAAGACTACGGCATCGGCGGTGCTCGAACCGATGTCAACCGCACCATTAAAGGCTATCGTCAGATTGGTACTGCTATTATTTAGCTGCCTGCCACCAGTAGTACTTTGCGAGATGTAGTTATTTGCGTTGGTGAAAGTCAGCGTGGTAGCTGTCCCGCTGCTATTGGTAAAGGTCATGTTGCCTCCCGAGGTTACGCTGTTCCCGTAGGAGTTCATAACATAGTCTGCGCCTGCCGTCAGATCCAATACCCCCATAGCGGCGGCGGAACTGGAGCCAACCAGAATTCCCTTTACCAATCCGTTGGTTAGACCGATTTTGAGGGTTCCCCCGGCAATTCCCCCGGTACCGATTGTTGTAAGGCCAGTGTAAGTGTTAACGCCCGAAAGCGTCCACGTACCAGAGCCGGACTTGGTTAGAGAGACCGCATTAGCTCCTTGGTCAGAAATGACCCCAGCGAACTCTCCTGTCCCAGCTGTGGATCCCTGAAGGGTGATTGTTTTTGCTCCTACCCCAGTCGCAGTCGTCGCACTGCTGAATTTCAAGTTTCCTGTACCAGACTGATCCAAGGTTGCTCCACCAGTCGTTCCCGCCAGATTAATCACCTTGTCGTTGGTCTCCCCGGTTCCCACATACTTCAAGATATTCACGCCGCTGGAACTACTACCCCCGATGTTAATCGTGCCGTTGGTGCCAAGGGCACTGTTTGCCCCAGCGTTACCAATCCTCGCAACCTGGACCGTGTTGGTAGATGAAGAAGGCCCATTGATAGTCAGACCTCCACCAAAGCTGCTGTTGGCGTTGCTCAACACCACCGTGCCACCCCCAGAGTTTCCAACAACAAGCGAGTTAGTGTAACCAGCGGTCTGGTTGATTGTTCCGTTCATCACCAGCGTGTTCCCATTATAAGCACCTAGGGTGATGGTCTGGTTGTTGGTCCCGGTACTGTTGATATTTCCGTTAAGGGTCAGGGTGACGTTCGTGCCGCCAGAGCTGGTATCACCAGCATAAATTTTCATTCCAGAATTTGCTGAGGAGCTAATTGTGTTTAGAGCAAAAGATTTGTCTGAGCTCTCCGAAGTGGCACCCAACCATCGCAAAGTTCCGGCCGCGCCACTGCCTGAAATCGAGCTAAAGGTAACTACCCCGTTCGTCCCTAAAGAGCTGGTGGAACCAGACGTCCCAATATTATTCACCTGAACCTCGGTGGAACTGGCGATATTCACCCCACCACCAAAGGAATTATTAGTATTAAGCAATCTCTGTACATCGGTGTAGGTGTAAACAATGCCCCCAGCACCGCTGACGACACCGGAAAGGGTTCCATTCCAGCCACTTGTTGAGGTAGCCAGCCTCAACGTGCTGCCGCTGTTGATCGTGATGGCGTTAGTGATGTTAAGGCTAGAGGCCAAAGAACGGATGTAGTTGGTGCCCGCACCAGCAATCGTCACTGTCCCAGAACCAAAAGCTGTAGAATTATTAATGCCGACCCAGCCCGCACCTGAGCCATCTCCTGTTGGATGCTGGATAATCGTGCCGCCGGAATAAGAGTTGGAAGCTGAAAGTTGTAAATTTCCAGTCGAAGTATTAGCCAAAGTGACGGCCCCGCTACCGGAAATGGCACCGGAAACAGTCAATGTGCCAGTGGCGCTGTTCGTTAGGACGAATGTCCCGGTACTGTTGTTAATGATGTTGCCGGCTTGGGTGAAACCGTTTGTTCCCCCAGTCGTTCCTAAAACGACCGTGCCGGCTCCATTAATAATAGTATTCACAGAGTTGGTTCTTCCGCTCTTGGCGGAAGTTGTGCCGAAAATAACCGTGGTGGTGGCAGCAGCCGCGTTGGTGAGGGTTAGCGTGGAACCCGAGCCACCGGTCATGCCCAAAGCGTCAAAGGTGACTGCAGTTCCGGTGATGTTGAGGTTAACGTTGCTGGCGATGGAGACGTTATTTGTACCGGTGGCAGTGGCATCCGTGCCGGTGAACTTAGCGCCCGTACTCGTCCCATTCAAAGTGTAGCCGGTCGTCAACCAGTTTATCCCTCCGACATTCAAGCTAGAACTTGAGCTTACCGTCCCTGCTATTCCGCTAAAGTTGTAAATATTGCTCGTCGATGTGAGCGGAGCTTGCAATGTGCCACCACCAGCGGAATTTGTGCTCCAATAAACGTTAGAGACGCTCCAAGTACCCGTACCTCCCAGAGCGGAGGGATTCCAGTAAAGATTAGTATAGATCTGCGCTTGCGAAACATTCGCAGAAAAAAGTCCAATCAGAAAAATTCCAATTGCTAATGAGTGGTTGAATTTTTTATTCATATTATTTTTGCTCATATTATTTTGACTCCGAAATGACACAAACGTTCAAAATAAAAAGCGTTTCGCTACCGCGCAACAAGGTTTTATTTATAGCCAGTTTGCTCACGTATGGAAAAGATACACTAAAGACTACAGGTAATCAAGTTTTTTTACTGATAAGCAGTTATGTAATCTTGGTAAAGATTGTATAATGCTATCCATAAACAATTTATCTAAGCATTTTTAAAGTATTTAAATTAGTTTTACACGTTATTCATAGCCCTTTTATTCTTTTTTAACCCCTAGATCACGTAAAACATTAAGAGGGCGGTGTTCTAGGTCCGGCCTCCACCACGCGTATCTACCCCTCCCATCGTCATTCCCACTTTCTTGGTAATCTCCACCCAACCCTCAAATCCCCCCCCCCCCCCCACCAACATTTTGGAAATATTGAATAAACCATTATTTTTAAACCGTTTGCCCGCCCCGGGGAGTTGCGGGGCGTAACAGCAGGGGGGGGCGGCGGGTCAAACCC
>JBGSBI010000035.1:0-14335 GCA_041730685.1 Aliarcobacter sp. | reverse complement strand
GAGGGATTTGAGGACGCGGGCAGCGACGCCATCGCCTTCGCGGAGAAGACCGAGGAGGATGTGTTCGGTGCCGACGTAAGAGTGGTGGAGGGCTTTGGCTTCTTTGCTGGCGAGGGCGAGGACTTTTTTGACTCTGGGAGTGTAGGGGATATTCCCAGTGATTTTGGTATCGGGGCCGGTGCCGACCTGTTTTTCGACTTCCATGCGAACGGTTTCGAGGTCGAGGCCCATTTTCTGCAGGACATTGACGGCGACGCCTTGGCCAAGTTTGATCAGGCCGAGAAGGATGTGTTCGGTGCCGACGTAGTTGTGGTTAAACCGATCGGCCTCTTTGCGGGCAAGTGCGAGTACTTGTTGCGCGCGTGGGGTGAAATTGTTCACGGGTTTTAGGTTAGCTCAAGATGGTTAGAGGTGCAATTTACGCATGGCGGGTTCGGCGACGCCTTTGAGTTTCTCGCGGAGGAGATCGGCGCGGCAAGCATCGCGTTCTTCGGCGCCGAGTTTCTTTTGGGAAGCTTGTGGGCGGGGGGCGGGTTGGGTGGAGATGAGCAGGGCATCGAGTTTGGGCTTGAGGCTGGCGGGGAGGAGAGCGAGATCGGTGGCGAGGCGCAGGAGGCTAAGGAGATTGAGGGCTTCTTTTGAGGAGATGGAGTAAGCGTGGAGGACGATCCCGTAGGAGCGGCCTGCTTGATCGGCAAGCATGCGGGATTTTTCTTGGACAAGTTTTTGGCGGGCGTTGGTTTCCAGCTCGATGAGTTGGCGGACAACTTTGAGGAGTCGATCGAGGATTTGGCGTTCTGATTCGCCGAGGGTGGTTTGGTTAGAGATTTGGAAGAGGTTGCCGAGGGCCTCGGTGCCTTCTCCGTAGAGGCCGCGGACGGCGAGACCGAGTTGGTTGACTGACTTAATCACTTGGTTGATTTGCTCGCCGAGGACGAGACCAGGAAGATGAAGCATGGCGGAGGCGCGCATCCCGGTGCCGACGTTGGTCGGGCAGGCGGTGAGGTAGCCAAGGGAGGGGGAGAAGGAGTACTCGAGTTTTTCTTCTAGGGCGGTGTCGAGTTTATCGGCGGCATCCCAAGCTTCGAGAAGATGAAAGCCTGGCCGGAGGGCTTGGAGGCGAATGTGATCCTCTTCATTGATCATGACCGAGAGGCTTTCGTCGCCGTTGACCACCAGACCGCTCCCAGCATTTTTGGCGGCGTGTTCGCGGCTGATAAGGTGTTTCTCGACGAGGAGTTGCTTATCGAGGGGGGTAAGGGTTTCCATAGCGACGGAAACTTTCGCGGGGCGCATGGGAGCGAGGTCGGCGACGGCGGGCTGGATCTGTTCGAGAAGTTTGAGGCGATCGGCTTTTTTGAGCCAGCCAGGGAAGGGAAAATCCTTAACGTTACGAGCAAGGCGAACCCGACTGGTGATCACGATCCCCGAATCGGTTTCCGGAGCCGGGGTGGCATTTCCGTTTTCCGCTTTCATAGTTTCCAGATTACCTGCGCGCGTTGGGCTTGGCAACGGGATGCGCGGATCGGCGGGGTTGACGTGGGGAATAACCCTCGAGACGATGGGGGGATGGCAGCGACACGAACGACAGAGTATGCGGTAAGGGCTTTGGTGGTTTTGGCTTTGGAGGGGAGAAGTGGGCAGGTAAAGCACGCGGCGGCCTTGGCGCAGATTTCGGGGACACCGGCTAAGTTTATGGAGCAGGTGTTACGGCTTTTGCGGAAGGGGGGATTTATCGTGAGCCGGCGGGGTGCGGGGGGTGGTTACGAGTTAGCGCGGGCGGCAGAGAAGATTCGCATGGGGGAGATTGTGAGCTGGGTGGATGGACAAGGGGGGAGTCCCTCGGAGAAGCGTGGAGATGCGGTGGGTGAAGTGTGGGGAAATCTACAAAAGGATGCGGAGCAGGCGGCCTGGAAAGTTTTGCAGGCAGAGTCCTTGGCGCGCTTGGCGGAGAGAGTGCAAGCCAAACTGGCGGCCAAGGGGAAGTTGAACGAGTATCAGATCTGATCTGCTCGGCTTGCTCCGCAGAAGATTTAGCCCAATAGTATTTTAAGAATGGCTTGGTCTAATCCATGGCAGAGGTGGGAAGGGGCGGAGGGTCCGATTTTTACGATCGGCGCGGTGCGAGTAGATCTAACGATTCTTCTGGTGGGGGTGCACACGGCGGCGATGGCGGTGGGGGCGATTCTGACGGCCTCGGGACTTGGGGGGTGGGTGACGGCGGCGGTATTTACTCCTGCGGCGTTGCAGGAAGGCCATGTCTGGACCCTGCTGACTTATCCCTTTGTTCATGATATTCGTCAGGAGGGAATCTGGTTTGCGATTGAGATGCTGATGTTTTTCTGGTTTGGGCGGGAGGTGGAATCGGCGATTGGGCGGAAGCCGCTGGGATGGCTTTACGTGGCGTTGGCGGTGGTGCCGGCGTTATTTTTGGCGGGTTTGGCGCCGTGGTTGGGTTCGGGGGTTTTGGCAGGTTCGAGCACGATTAGTTTCGCGGTGTTTTTGGCTTTTTGCGCTTTGCATCCTGGGGCGCAATTTTTCATTGGTTTATCTGCGCGTTGGGTGGGTTGGATTTTATTGGCGGTGTACAGTTTGACCTATTTTGCGGGACGGGACTGGTCGGGCGGGGTCCAGTTGTGGGCAACGGCGGTTTTGGCCGTCGGTTGGGTACGGCGTGGAGGGGTGGATTGGCCGAGCATTTCCTTCCCGTCTCGGCGCAAAAAAGTAGGGAAAGCGAAGGGTGGTGTAGGGAAAAAGGTGGTGGGAGTGTTGCCCTTAGAAAAGGTGGATCCGATTTTGGAAAAGATTTCGCGGGAGGGAATGGGATCTTTAACTCCGGCGGAGAAGAAGCTTTTGGAAGATGCGCGAAAAAAACTGATGGCGAAAGACCGATCGAGTGATTCGGTGCGTTAAGGTAAAGCGATGTCACCTTCCCCAGTCGGCGAAACCCGCGAAAGGGTAGATGGGGCGAATTGGAAGCCGCGGGAGAAGGGAACGCTTTGTTTCATAATTGAGAATGGTGAAATTTTGTTAATTGAGAAGAAGCGTGGGTTGGGGGCGGGTAAAGTGAATGGGCCAGGAGGAAGGATCGAGGTGGGGGAGACGGCAGAGCAGGGGGCGATACGGGAGACGCAGGAGGAGGTGGGGCTGACACCGACGGGAATGGAGTGGGCGGGGGAGTTAAGTTTTCAATTCCGAGACGGGTACTCTTTACACGTGGATCTGTATCGGGCGTCGGGCTGGACGGGGGAGTTGCGGGAGACGGACGAGGCAAAGCCCTTCTGGTGTTCGACGAGCGAGATTCCCTATGGGCGGATGTGGGCGGACGACGAGCAGTGGATGCCGCGGTTGTTGGCGGGAGAAAAATTTCGGGGTTGGTTTGAGTTTGATGGAGATCGAATGGAGTGGTTTCGAATGGAGGTGGCATGAGTCGGACGGTGCTGGTGACGGGAGCGGCGGGATTTATCGGCTATCACTTAAGTGAGCGTCTTCTGGGTCAAGGGGATCGGGTAGTGGGGTTGGACAATCTAAATGATTACTATGATCCGAAATTAAAAGAGGCGCGGTTGGCGAAGTTGCGACGAAGTCCCGAGTTTCGATTTTTGAAGGTAGATTTGGGAGATCGGACTGGAGTGGAAAAGATTTGGCAGGAGGTGAAGCCTGAGGTGGTGGTGCATTTGGCGGCGCAAGCGGGGGTGCGCTATAGTTTGACCCATCCCCACGCCTATGCGCGGAGTAATTTAAAGGGGATGTTAGATGTTTTGGAGGCTTGTCGGGCGGAGAAGACGGGTCACTTGATCTTTGCGAGCTCTAGTTCGGTTTATGGGCTGAATCAGAGTCTGCCTTTTTCGGAGAGGGACAATGTGGATCATCCGGTTTCGTTGTATGCAGCGACGAAAAAGGCAAATGAGTTAATGGCGCACTCCTATGCGCATCTCTATGGGATTCCGTGCACGGGATTGAGATTCTTCACGGTGTACGGTCCTTGGGGTAGGCCGGATATGGCTTACTATAAGTTCACTCAATCGATTTTGAAGGGCGAAGCAATCGAGCTTTATGGGGAAGGGAAAATGCTGCGAGATTTTACCTATGTGGACGATATCGTGGAGGCGGTGGCTCGTTTGACGGTCAAGCCGGCGAAGGGCAATCCTCAGTGGGATGGGCGGAAGCCAGATCCTGCGACGAGTTTGGCTCCGTATCGAATTTACAACATTGGAAATAACCAGCCGGTGGAGTTGCAGCGTTTTGTGCGGGCAATCGAAACGGCGACGGGGAAAAAGGCGAAGGTGGTGATGAAGCCGGTTCCTGCGGGGGATGTTTTAGCGACCTCGGCGAAGGTGGATGATTTGGTGGAGGCGGTTGGGTTTCGACCGATGACGACAATTGAGGAGGGGATGAAAAAGTTTGTCGATTGGTATCGGGAATATGCGGGGGAGAAGGTTTAGACGATTTCAGTGGCTTGGCAGATATCGCGCCAGCCAGGGAAGTTCCAGGCGTTGGGAAAGCCACGGCACTGGTCGGGTTTGACGGGTTGAATTTGGCAATCTTGACCGTCGAGGAAGATGCAGGCGCCGTCGGGTTGATCGATAAGGGAGAGGCCACGGCGATCGGAGCGGAGTCGGGTATATTTCTCGATGAAGAGGTCTTGTTTCATTTTAAGGAAAGAGGCGATGGCGCTGATTTCGGAATCGCTGACTTTGACATCGCCAGGCCAGCGACAGCAGTTGGTGCAGCGTTCGCAAAGGTATTTGGGGGGTTTTTTCAAATTAAAATTCTTAAGGGTGGGTCGCTTCGCGGAGATTGTTTCGATGGAGAAAAAACAGGCTGAAAAGTACTGGGCTTCTGGCCGCATAGGCGAGGGTGAATGAGGGGTAGAACCACCAACCGGTAAAGGCTTGGACGCCTTCGGGGGTTAAGGTAACTCCGTGGATTAGCCCGAGGCCATCAAGGTCTCCTCTTACGAACCAGGGTAGGGGCATAGATTGGGGATAGCGGAGGGGGTGCGGTAGGTGCGAGCGAAACCTCGGATTGGAATCTCGCCTAGGAAGAGTGGGTTGGGTAGAAGGGATTATGGGGAACGACAAAATAGTTGATCAGGTGAGTGGGGCGGTGGTGGCGGGCCATCTTTCGGCGGAATCGGGTGAAAATATAAAGAAAACTTTCGTGTGCGGGAAGGAGAGGAGTTTGGAGCAGGTGAGTTTGGGTGCACTGGTGGGTGCAGGGGAGTGGGGAGAGTTGGGTGATCGGTTTTTTCGGAGGTTGGCCTTTGGGACGGGAGGGTTACGTGGGCGGACGATTGGGCAGGTGGTGACGGAGGCGGAGAGGGGGAGGGTGGGGGAGTTGGGTAGGCCCGAGTTTCCGGCGGTGGGAACGAACTGTATGAATTATGAAAATGTGGCGAGGGCAACGGAGGGGTTGGTGAATTATTTAAAAAAATCTTTTCCGAAGGAAGTGCCGAGCGTGGTGTTTGCGCATGACACGAGATTTTTCTCGAATGAGTTTGCGGAGTTGGCCGCGAGGACGGTGGTGGCGGCTGCGGGGACGGCTTATCTTTTTACGGAGGATCGTTCGACGCCTGAGCTTTCTTTTGCGGTGCGATATTTGGGAGCACAGGCGGGGGTGGTGGTGACGGCGAGTCACAATCCGTCCCATGATAATGGGTATAAGGTTTATTTTTCGGACGGGGCACAGATTGTGGAGCCGCACGCCTCGGGAATTATCCGGGAGGTGGAGTCGGTACTTGAGCCTGAGGTGAATCCGCAGGCGAAGGCGGGTGGAAAGGTGGTGAGGATCGGGAAGGAGATCGATGAAGCTTATCTGGAGGCTTTGCAAGAGTTGGTGATTGAGGGGGAGATGTTAAAAAAGGAGGGGACTAATTTGCGGGTGGTGTTTACGCCTTTGCATGGAACGGGGGCGAGAATTGCGCCCCATTTATTGGAGAGGGCGGGGGTGAAGGTTTCGTTGGTGAAGGAGCAAGCGGTGGGGGATGGAAGATTTCCGACGGTGAAGTCCCCCAATCCCGAGAATGGGGAGGCGTTGGCGATGGGGATTGAGCAGGCGAAGAAGGAGAAGGCGGATTTGGTGGTGGCGACCGATCCGGATGGGGATCGGATGGGAGTGGCAGTGCGGGATGGGAGTGGAAATTATCCACTGTTGACGGGGAACCAGATCGGGTCGTTGTTGGCAGCGTATCGGATGGAGCGGATGCGGGCACGGGGATGGATTCAACCGGGGCAGGAGAAGAGCTGTTGTTTGATTAAAACTTTTGTGACGACGGATTTGCAGAAGGAGTTGGCGAGATCGGCTGGGATGAAGTGTGTGGAGACGTTAACTGGGTTTAAATATATTGGAGAGAAGTTAGGTGTGTATGAAAAGGAGGCGGGGGGGCGGGGCAAGATGGGGGCGGAGGAGTGGAGAAAGAGAAGGATGGAAAATAGTACCTTTTTTGTTTTTGGTGGGGAGGAGAGCTATGGGTACAGCGGTGGGGATTTTGTGCGGGACAAGGATGCGAATGGGGCGGCATTGATGTTGGTTGAGGTGGCGGCGTGGGCAAAGTCGCAGGGGCGGAACTTATTGGAGGAGATGGACGAAATTTATCGGAAGCATGGGCTTTATTTGGAGAAGTTGGGGACATTGGAGATGCCTGGGGCGGAGGGGGCGAAGCAGATTGCGCGGGCGGTGGGTAGTTATCAGAAGAGTCCGCCAGAGTTGTGGGGAGGGAGGAAGGTGGTGGGGGTGCAGGATTATGAGAAGGGGTTGCATCGGGATGTGGATGGGAAGGAGATTCCGAAGGAGCGGATGTTGATGTTTGATTTGGGAGAAGGATATCGGGTGGCGGTGCGAGCATCGGGCACGGAACCAAAGATGAAGTGCTACTTTTTCGGAAAGCAGAGAGTGGCGGTGAATGAGGATCTGGAAAAGGCCAAGAAGGAACTGGCGGCGGAGCTGGATCGGCTTTGGGAGTGGACGAAGAAGGATGCCGTGGCTAGGTCGAAAGTCTGAAGATGGAATATCCCGAAAAACTTCAGGAGATTGTCCAGCTGTTCGAGCATTTACCGGACGAGGAGAAGAGGGAGAGTTTGGTTTCTTACAGCCTGACGACAAAAAATTTCGAACCCAAGGATGGGGAGAAGTTTGATTTGGAGGATGTGCGAAAGGACGAGGAGTGCGCGGATACGGTGGGGGTTTTTTTGCAGGTGGATGGGGAGGGGCGGAGTCATTTTCGGATGACGCTGGGACCGCAGGTGCAGACGCTGACCAAAGCGATGGCGGCGATTTTGTGTAAAGGGTTGGAGGGGGTGACACCGAAGGCGGTGATGGAGTTGGCGAGTGATTTTGTGCCAAAGATAGTGGGGGCGCAGTTGGTGCGGGTGAGGAGTCAGACTACCTATTACATTCTTTCTCGGATGAAGGGGATTTGTAAGGTTTGGTCGGATCGAAAAAGAGCTAATTCAACTTTAAGTAGTTGAATATTAGGCACTTGAAATATTTAAACTCTTTGGTCTCTATTTAAAATTTGATTTAGAATAATTCTAAACTATATTGGCGGGCTGATGAAGACCCTTAAGCAGATGGATCGAGGCGCCCTAAGTGATGCCTTAGATCACGCGGGTCAGCGAACAACTCCCCAGCGGGAGATGGTCTTTAGTATTTTGTTGGACGAACGGAATCATCCGACGGCGGACGAGGTGTACACGCGGACAAAATCAAGGATGCCGACGATTTCGATGGCCACGGTCTACAATTGTTTGGAGGCGCTGGTGACCTGTGGGCTGGTCAAGCAGGTGAATATTGAGAGGGAGCCGACGCGGTACTGTCCGAATCTTTCCCCGCATGCCCATTTTCACTGTCGGGAGACAGGGCGGGTCTACGATGTGCCAGTGCCGGAGGGGATGATGAAGGATTTGGTCAAGGTGTTACCCGGAAACTACAGCGCTGATTCGGTGGAGCTGGTTTTCCGAGGACATCTGGAAAAAGGAAAAACAAAATGAAGAGCACTCTGGAAATTAAAGGACTGAAGGCGGCAATTAACGGGACAGAAATTCTCCATGGATTGAATCTGACTGTGCCGAAGGGCGAGGTGCACGCGATTATGGGAAAGAACGGTTCGGGCAAGAGCACCTTGGCTAAAGTGATGGCGGGACACCCAGATTATGAGGTGACGGGGGGAGATGTTTTGTTGGATGGAAAAACGATTTTGGGTTTGGATCCAGACGTGCGAGCACGGGAGGGTCTCTTTTTGGCATTTCAGTACCCCAGCGAGATTCCTGGGGTGACGATTGCAAATTTCATGCGGGCAGCATTGAATGCGCGGCGTCCTGAAGGGCAGGAGGTCGATGCGGTGGAGTATTACAACGAGCTCTACAAAAAGATGGATCTGTTGAAGATCGATCGATCTTTCACTTCTCGGGCGGTGAACGATGGATTTTCAGGAGGGGAAAAGAAAAAGAATGAGATTTTACAAATGGCGATGCTGGAGCCGAAGTATGCGGTGCTGGATGAAACCGATTCGGGATTAGATATCGATGCTCTGAAGATTGTCTCCCACGGGGTGAATAGCTTGCGGGGTCCGAAGATGGGGATTCTGGTGATCACCCACTATCAGCGTTTGCTAGATTACATCGTGCCCGACGTGGTGCACGTGATGGTCGATGGCCGGATCGTGAAGAGCGGTCCGAAGGAGCTTGCCTTGGAAATGGAAAAGAAAGGGTACGACTGGGTGGAAAACCTAGCGACTGTGTAAAAATATGAGCGAAGCAACAACCTTAGAAAAGCCGGACCTAAAGATTGATCAGGATGAGGGAAACTTTTCCTATCCCGAGGACTACGCTTTCGATGCTGGGACGGGGCTGACGGAGAAGACGATCGATTACATTTGTGATGTGAAAGAGGATCCGGACTGGGTTCGCGAGTTTCGAAAGAAAGCGCTGAGGATATTTCGCGAGAAGCCTCTGCCGACCCATTGGGCGAGTAAGGATCTGGAGAATATTCATTTTGATGATTTTCGCTACTACCTATCGAAAGGGGCAAAGCCGAAGCGGACTTGGGATGAGGTGCCCGATGATGTGAAGCGGACCTTTGAGAGGTTGGGAATCCCGGAGAAGGAGAGGGCTTTTTTGGCGGGGGTGGAGGCGCAGTTCGACAGCGAGGCGGCCTACTCAAATATTAAGAAGGCGGTAGCGGAGCAGGGGGTGATCTTTGTCGGAAGTCGAGAGGGTTTGAAGGAGCATCCTGAGATCTTTAGGAAGTGGTTTGGGAAGGTGATTCCTACGGCGGATAATAAGTTTTCCGCCTTAAATAGTGCGGTCTTTTCGGGGGGCTCGTTTATCTATGTTCCGAAGGGTGTGAAGGTGAAGCATCCTCTGCAGGCCTACTTCCGAATCAATGCGGAAAACTTTGGCCAGTTTGAGCGGACTTTGATCATCGTGGATGAGGGGGCGGAGTTGACCTACATGGAAGGTTGCACGGCGCCTAAGTTTGATTCGGTGACCTTGCATAGTGCGGTGGTGGAGTTGGTGGCGATGAAGGGGGCGAAACTACAGTACATCACGGTGCAAAACTGGAGCCCGAACGTTTTTAATTTGGTGACGAAGCGTGGGTTGGCGCATGAGGAGTCGGAGATCAAGTGGATTGATTGCAACATTGGTTCACGTTTGACGATGAAGTATCCCGGAGTGATTTTGAAGGGGCGGAAGGCGCGGGGCGAAGTTCTTTCGATCGCCTTGGCGAATAACGGGCAGCATCAGGACACGGGTGCGAAGATGATTCATGCGGCGGATGAGACGACCTCGAACATTATTTCGAAATCGATTTCAATCGGGTCGGGTCGGGCCACCTACCGAGGATTGGTGCACATCCCGCGACATTTGAAGGGGTGTAAGAACAATACGGAGTGTGATGCGCTGTTGATCAATACGGAATCGAGGACAGATACTTACCCCGCGATTGTGACACGGGGAGAAGGCAATTCCGTTCAGCACGAAGCGAGTGTCTCGAAGGTGAGTGCGGAGCAGATTTTTTACATGCAGCAAAGGGGATTGTCGGAAGGCCAGGCGATGAGCCTAAGCGTGAACGGGTTCGTCAATGAACTCGTCCGCCAATTCCCGATGGAATATAGTGTGGAGCTGAAACGGCTGATTGACCTCGAGATGGAGGGGTCGGTCGGTTAAAAATAGAATCCATCGAAGAGGAGAATAACGACCATGGCCGATACCGCTAACCGCTACCCCGAAAACATCGCGGGAGCATACTACGTAGATAACCAGTGCATTGATTGCGATCTTTGTCGCGAAACTGCACCGAACAGCTTTAAGCGGAATGACGATGGGGGCTACTCTTTTGTCTACAAGCAACCGGAAAGTGTCGAGGAGCAGAAGCTGGCAAAAGAAGCGATGGAAGGTTGCCCGGTGGAGGCGATCGGCAGTAACGGCGCCTGATATTTTTATGGCGGGGAAAAACGGGCAAAGCCCTGTGGGCCAAAATGGGTCGGCGCCTGTAGGTTGGTGGCAGGAGAGGAAAGCGGAGGCTTGGAAAAAGTTTCAAGCGATGCCGATGCCTAAGCGGAGTGATGAGGATTGGCGGTTTGCCACGATTGACGCGATTCAGCTGGGGAATTTTCAGCCCGGTCAAAAAGGGAGTACGTCGGACGAGGCCCTGCGGAAACGGAGTACGGCTTCTTTTCCGCATGCGGCCAAAGCGGTCTTCTCGAACGACCGACTGCTCCACATCGAAGGGGGAGAGGAACTGGCGAAACAAGGGGTGGTTTTTGAATCTCTTGCGGGGGCTTTGCAGAAGCATCCCGCTCTGCTTGAGAAGCACTTTATGGCGCACCCGGTGGATCTGGGGGCACAAAAGTTTGCTGCCCTGCATGCAGCGAATGCTTCAGCGGGGGTGTTGATTTTTGTGCCGAAGAATGTGGAGGTGAAGTTGCCTCTGGTATCGTTTCATTGGTTGGATGGGAATGAGTCGGCTGTTTTTCCTCATACCCTGATTGTTACAGGGGAAAACGCGAAAGTGACGGTGGTGGATTTCTTGGGCTCGACTGAGGCGGGAGGGGCTGGATTGGCCTGTGGGCTAAATGATCTTCTGGTGGGGGCTGGGGCGAAGGTGGAGTACGTCAGCCTGCAGGAGTGGGGGTCAAAGGTGACTAGTTTTCAGCTGAATTCGACGCGGGTGGAGAGGGATGGGGAGGCGCGAAGTCTTTTTGTGAATCTGGGAGCGGCCTATGCGCGCCAGGAGAGTCGGAGCACGATGGCAGGGAGTGGAGCGCGGAGCGAGATGTTGGGGTTATCCGTAGGGTCTGAGCGGCAGGAGTTTGATCAACGGACCTTGCAGTGTCATGACGTGCCGAATACGTGGAGTGATCTGCTTTATAAGAATGCGTTGGATGATCGTTCTAAATCGATTTTCAAGGGTTTGATTCGGGTGGCGCCTGGGGCGGCGAAGACGGATGCGTACCAGAACAATCGGAATTTGCTGCTGAATCCTGAGGCGGAGGCGGATTCGATGCCTGGGCTGGAAATTTTGAATGATGATGTGCGTTGCACGCACGGGGCGACGACAGGACAGATCGATCGGGATCAGCTTTTCTATTTGATGGCGCGGGGGATCGATCCTCGGACGGGGGCGCAACTTTTGGCGCATGGGTTTTTTGAGGAGGTGATTGCCCGTTTACCAGAGAAGGGGATTGGGGAGGCGGTGCGGGTGGCGGTAGCGGCAAAGTTTGCCACGATGAGAGCGCGACCGAAAATGGCGGAGAGGATTGTTTCTCGTCCCAAGGTTCAAGGTCAGATCGAGGAAGAGGCGTTGGACGTTCGGACGTTGCAGGGACTGGCAAATTAAGGAAAGTGGGAGGTTGGTCATAAAAATAAAATGAAACCAGGAGATCAAACAAAACTGTTACGAGAGGTGCCGGCGACTGCGATTCCTGCGGGCTCGCCGTTGATTTTACCGAAGGACACGGAAGTGACCTTAACTCAGTCGTTGGGGGGGAGTCATACGGTGGCGGGGGCGTTTGGATTAGCGAGGATTGAAGAGAAGGATCAAGATGCGTTGGGTCTATTGAAGGTGGTGGTGGTGGCTACGGAGGCAGACTCGAGCGAGCCGGCGGATGAAAAGAAGGTCTGGGAGAAGTTGAAAGAAGTTTTTGACCCAGAGATTCCTGTCAACGTGGTGGATTTGGGACTGGTCTACAGTGTGGAGTTGAAGCCTTTGGCTACGGGGGGATCGCGAGCGGAGGTAAAGATGACGCTGACGGCGCCTGGGTGCGGGATGGGCCCGACGATTCAGGCGGATGCACGCAATAAGGTTTTGTCAGTGGCGGGGGTGAAGGAGGCGGAGGTGGAGTTGGTTTGGGAGCCTGCGTGGACCCAGTCGATGATTAGCGAGGTGGGAAAAATGAAGATGGGCTGGGTGTAAGGAAGAGGACGCGCTTACGCACGCATGCGTGCGGATGTTTGATTTTCGATTTTTGATGTTTAATTATTTGTAGTTGGAAGCTTAGGTTGGGCGGCATCTCCGAGGACGTGCTTCCACCCGGATTACTCACGCTAAGGTCGCAAAGCCCCGACGCAGGTCGGGGCGCAGACGCGGGACGCGCTTATACGCGGATGTTTAATTTTTAATTATTTGTAGTTGTGAGCTTAGGTAGGGCGGCATCTCCGAGGCCGCCTAGCTGGGCGAACAACGTTGGAGGTTGAGCGCAGGCGTTCTCGGAGAGACCGCTCCCGCGCTTGCGGCCCCGACGCGGGTCGGGGTAGAGACGCAGACGCGCCCTGAGGTGATGAGTCGCAAGTAGCAGGGGCGGGGCAACGGGAGGAACATTATGGCTTTATGCATAATGTCGAAATGTGTGTGTGGTGGGGGGGGGATTTGAGGTGGGGAAAGAATTGCTCACGCTCAGCCCCGACAAGAGTACGGGGTAGAGTCGCTAACCCTCCTTCGCTCGGTCTCGGTAAACCTCGCTGAGCTTCGGAGGGCGCTTGGGACGCTAAGGAATTCTAAATGTGAGAATGTAGGAAAGTGCGAATGTCGGAATGTCGTTTCGTGGCTGGAAGCTTAGGTAGTGGCGGCATCTCCGAGGCCGCCTCGCTGGGCGAACAAAATTGAATGTTCAGTGCAGGCGTTCTCGGAGAGACCGCCCTACCTGGGTTTGTGGTTAGAATGTGGTCCCGCGGTTGCGGGACACGCTTACGCGTGAATGTTTGATTTTGAATGTTGAATTTTTGATTGGGGAAAGAATTGCTCACGCAAAGTCCGCAAAGGACGCTAAGGAATTCTAAATGTGTGAACGTAGGAACGTGCGAATGTTGGAATGCCGTTTTGTGGCTGGAAGCTTAGGTAGGGGCGGCATCTCCGAGGCCGCCTAGCTGGGCGAACAACGTTAAATGTTCAGCTCTTGTTTACGTTCTTTTCCTTTTAGAAAAGAACTAGGACGACCTAGGATAGTCGTCCCTACCGGTGCTGTGGTTTGTGGTAGGGCCAATAGTCCCCATCGGCCGATAGGGCGATTTAGGTTTGAGTCGTTGAATCGGCGCATCACGGATGATGCGCCCTACCAGGCGTTCACCGTCTGCCTCGTCCTCGGCGAGCATCGTGGCTACTTCTTGGTTTGAATAAATACGCGGTTGCGACTGCTGGCGTTCCTTCCTCAGTCGGACGGCGAGGAAACGAAGCAACTCCTCCTTCTGCTCGACGGGAAGAAGATCGGCGGCTGCCTCGATTTCTTGAACCGTGCTCATTCTTAGCAAAATACTCCTATGCTTCGGAGGCGTCAACGACCGACGAGCACGACTGAGAAATAGGGCTGCCCTAGGGGCTCCAAGATTCATTCCAAGAAATTTACTGTATAAACCCACCTCGAGATGTTAAACACTAATGTAAATCAGCTAGAAAAATGCTTACAGACAACAACTTAAGTATTTACATAATTAGAAAACCTTATACGCTTAACGCATATTTAGATTATCTGTGATTTTTGTTGATAAAAAGTTACGCGCCTATTGAAAAATAAGATTTCTCTGTTATGTTTGTCTATATGACAAATGGTGAGGAGTGTATGCGTGGTGAAACTTTTGGATTAGGAGGAGGTCTTATGGGTAAAAGGAAAACTAGGATTTTCGTTAAATTTGTTGCCGCATTTTGTGCGGTTGGACTTGCCATAACCTACTCGGCTTTTGCTGATACGTTGGGATCTTGGGCAATACCTGCGAGCAGCACTGCGTCAAGTTTGACGAAGTCTGTAAACGCGGACGGTACTACAGTTAGTGCTCTTGGTTTTACAGGAACGGCAACTTCTGCTTCAGGTGGATGGGGAGGTACTGGTTTTACTACTTCA
>JBGSBI010000034.1:0-14617 GCA_041730685.1 Aliarcobacter sp. | reverse complement strand
CTGATTTAAAAATCTGCCCGAAGGAGAAGTGTCCGAAGAAAGTTTGGGGAAAGGGTGCGATGGTCAAGCAGATGGGGACGGGGGCGGGCTTTATTTTTAAAGGGAGTGGATTTTATATCACTGACTATCGCAGTGCGGGGTACAAGAAAGCGGCGAAGGAGGCTTCGGGGGGTGGCGAGAAAAGCAGCGAGAAAAAGAAGGCCCCGGATAGTGGGGCTGGGAGTGGGACGACGGCGGGTGGAGCGACGAAGTCTGGGGAGGGGAAGTCTGGGAAAAGCAAGTGATCCTGAGAGGGCTGGTTTTCCTATTGGGATTCCTTTTGGTGGGGAGGGTGGAGGGTGCGGTGGGCAAGGCAGAGGGAAAGAGTGTGCGACTGCAGATTGAGGCGAAAGACAGGGTGGAGGCGGTGCGAGTGGCGAGTGCATCGGCGGGAGCTTCGGATCTTTTTGATGAACTGACAAAAACTCGGTTACTTTCTCCTTTGGAGATTCGGGGGCAATTGGAAGCGGGGGGTCCGGTACCGCCAGTTTTGGAGTGGGACGGTCGGACAAAGTGTCGGATCAAAGCGGATCCGCAGGGAGAAGATTTTGCGGCGGCTTGGGTTTCGACGGTGATCGCGGCGCGGATTTTGGCGGCGGCGCAGAAGAGGGAAGGGTCGGCTTCGATTCGTTGGCTGGCGGAGGGATGCACGGGGCGAGCGATGGGGGAGGATGAGGCGATGGAGGGGCGGGTGGCGGCGGCAGTGGCGCGATTGGATGAGGCAAGTTTGAGTCGGATACAGTTGTGGCCTGAGCAGGGAAAGCTGGCGGCGGATGGGTTGACGCGCGATGTGCGGCGACTTTTGGCTTCGCGATTGGTGGTGCGGGCGGTTTCGAGTGCTCATCGGTTGCGGTTGGAAGAGTGGGTGGCGGTGGGATGTCCGGGGAAATTCTGGTCGGACACGAAGGAGGAGGACGGGGCTTGGCGGAGGAGTTTGGCGGAGCCTGAACGCAGAAGCAGTACTGAACCGCAGAGTCCGGAGGAGACGGTAAAAAAACTTCGAGAACTTGCGGCACAGGTGGCGAAGGCCACGGTACGAGGAAATCAGCCGATAGAGGGGTTGGAGATGGAGTTACTAAAATTGGAGGCGACGGCGGATCCTTTTCTCCGCCCTGCGATTTTCCGCTATCGTCAGGCGGTGAAGGCAGGGGATCTAGAGGAGGATCGGCAAGAGAGGGAATCGGCGATGAAGGACGCGGATGCGGCGGTGGGGCGATGGCGGGAGATGCGCGGGCGGGCGAAGGAGCTTTTGGACTGGTATGAGATTAATGTGCCGGATAGGCGACTGGGGCCGAGTTTACGAGAGTGGGACGAGAGGCAAAAGCCTCCGGTGAAAAAAGAGGGGCGACCGACGGGATTCGAACCCGCGACAGCCAGAATCACAATCTGGAGTTCTACCAGCTGAACTACGGCCGCCATTTATGAGACCCCACAAGGTAAACGGAGAATCGGACCGAGCCAAGCTTCGCCAAGGGAGGGTGGTGGGGGTGACGGGGACGATGGCGGCGGGTAAGTCCACCTTGGGTAAGATGCTGGAGGAAGAGGGATGGTGGGTGATTGAGAGTGATGGGTTGGTCCATCGGCTTTATGAGCGTGGAGCGGAGGGGTATAGAAAACTGGTTGACGTGCTGGGGGACTCGATCTTATCTTCCTCGAAAGATTTGGACCGCGGGTTGTTGGCCGCGTCGATGATTCGGGACTCTTCCGTTTACGCCACTGTCAACCACCTGATCCATCCAATGGTTCGTGCTACTTGGAAGTCGGAAGTCGGCGAAAGCCTTCGCCTCCATCCCCGCCGTAATGTGGCGGTGATCATCCCCTTGCTTTTTGAAGTTGGGGTGGAGGAATCCTTCGATGAAAAAGTGCTAGTGGGTTGTCGGGCTGCGGTGTCCCGGCAACGATTGCACGAGCGGGGTCTGGCGCTTGAGGCGATAGACTTCTGGATGGGGAAGCAGTGGGCGGTAGAAAAGAAAGCCCAAGCTTGCGATCACGTCTTGTGGAATGAAGGAAGTTTGGCACTGCTGCGCGACCAAGCGAAGCGTCTAGCCAACCCCGTGTGGGGTTGACGGCGCACTACGCGGGGAGTGGAGCGAGAGAGGGATACTTATGAATGGTGAAGGACAAGATCAAGGAAATCAGGGAAACCAAGATTCCGGCCGTCAAGGCGAAGGAAATTATGGTCCGCGCAACGATTACGGACCGAGGCGTTATGCACAAAACCGCAGAATGGGAGGAGGAAGGGATCGTCGTGGGGGGTATGGGGGAGGGTATGCGCGGAATGATTATAACAATTATCGGCGTGGCCCGGATGGGGGGAATCAGGATGGGGGTGGTGGAGGAACTGAGGCTGTGACGGAGGAGCCGCGGCCGACGGGGCCACTGCTGCGTTTAGATGATTTACAAAAAATGGCTTTCCCTGCTTTGATCGAAAAAGCAACTGAGGTGGGAGTCGAAAATCCAGGGGGATTGCTGAAGTATGAGCTGATTTTTGAAATTCTGCATCGGCACGCGCAGGCGAATGGACGAGTTTCAGGCGAAGGTATTTTGGAAATCTTTCCTGACCAGTATGGGTTTTTGCGATTGCAGGCGAACAATTATCTGGCGACTCGGGAAGATATTTATGTGAATCCAGCTTTGATCCGGCGTTACGGATTGAGGCGTGGGGACCGAGTGGGCGGGGAGATTCGTTCTCCTCGACAGAAGGAGCACTACTTCTCATTAGCGATGGTTGAGACGATCAGTGGGGAAGATGCTTCCAAGCGGGTACCGCCGATTCACTTTGATAATTTAACTCCGCTCTTTCCCAATCGCCGAGTGATTTTAGAGAATGAAAAGCTGAAGGACATTGCGATGCGCGCGTTTGATTTGGTGAGCCCGATTGGCTTTGGCCAGCGGGGTTTGATTGTGGCGCCACCGCGCACCGGGAAAACGGTACTGATGCAGAAGATGGCCAACGCCATCACCGCGAATAATCCCAAGGCCCATTTGATTGTGCTCTTGATCGACGAAAGGCCTGAGGAGGTTACGGATATGGCCCGCTCGGTAGAGGGGGAGGTGATTAGTTCGACTTTTGATGAACCACCCGATCGGCATGTGCACATTGCGGAGATGGTGATTGAGCGAGCCAAGCGACTCGCGGAACAAGGTACGGATGTAGTGATCCTGTTGGATAGCATCACCCGTTTGGCGCGGGCCTATAACACAGTGCAACCGCACAGTGGAAAGATTCTCTCGGGCGGTGTGGATGCAAACGCGTTACACAAGCCGAAGAGGTTCTTTGGGGCCGCGCGTAATTTGGAGGAGCGGGGCAGTTTAACGATTATTGCCACGGCCTTGGTGGATACGGGAAGCAAGATGGATGAGGTGATCTTTGAAGAGTTTAAGGGCACGGGAAATATGGAGATTCATCTCGATCGTGCTTTGGTGGATAAGCGGATTTATCCGTCGATCAACATTTCGAAATCAGGCACGCGCAAAGAAGAGCTTCTCTATCACGCGGAAGAGATGCCGCGAATTCATATTCTGCGGCGTGCCTTGTCCTCTTTGCCTCCGGTGGAAGCGATGGAGCTTTTGCTGGGACGCCTGAAGAAAACCAAGAGCAATGTCGAATTTCTCTTGGCAATGAACCTGAAGGAGTAGTTCCTTTTTTTCTCGGAATGAAAGTTCTCGTCACCGGCGGAGCAGGCTACATCGGCTCGGTTTGCGGAGAGGAGTTGATCCGTGCGGGGCATGAAGTGGTGGTCTGGGATAACTTAAGCGAAGGGCACCGTTCGGCGGTGCCTCCTCAGGCAGTTTTTTTGCAGGGGGATTTGGCGGATCGAGATCTTCTGCAGCGCGTGGTGCAGGAACACCGACCTGAAGCGGTGATTCATTTTGCGGGGAAGGCGCTGGTCCCTGAAAGCATGCGAGATCCGTCCTCGTACTATCGGGTGAACGTGATGGGAGGAATTCATCTTTTGGACGCGATGGTTGCGGCGGGGTGCCGGAAGATTATTTTTTCGTCAACCTGCGCTACCTATGGATTACCCGAAAAAATGCCGATGGATGAGCAGACGCCACAGAAGCCAATTAATCCTTATGGCCACTCCAAGCTAGTTTTCGAGCAGGTGCTGGCCTGGTATGCCCAGATTCACGGGATTGTGCCAACGTGTCTGCGTTATTTTAATGCCTCTGGGGCTTCGGCGGAGAGAGGGGAGCATCACCGAGTGGAGACCCATTTGATTCCCAATGTTTTACTGACGGCGCTTGGGCAGAGAAAGGAAGTGGAAGTTTTCGGGGAAAATCATGCGACCCCTGATGGAACCTGCATTCGTGATTACATTCACGTGAAGGATTTGGCATCAGCCCATATTTTAGCGTTAGCCAGAGAGAAACCAGGGCATTTTAATGTGGGAACGGGCAATGGGTACTCGGTGAAGCAGGTGATTGAGGTGGCCCGCAAGGTTACGAAAAAGGAGATTCCGATGCGGGGACAACCCGCGCGCGCGGGGGATCCGCCCGCTTTGGTGGCGTCGTCGCACAAACTTCAGAGGGAATTAGGATGGAAACCGAATCATTCGGGTTTGGAGGAGATACTAACGAATGCTTGGGACTGGCATCGGGCCCACCCGAACGGCTATGCCGATTAGAAAGATGAGTGCCATGCGCAAGCCCCTGACGGTTTCAGTCGAGCATTTCTACACAGAGCATGCGGCGCGGTTGCAGTTGAAGTTGGTTGCAGGACAGGAGGGGATGGGGCGCTTGATACGCGAAGGCGCGGTGAATCGTTTGGGGATGGCCTTAACTGGTTTCACAAAATATTTTGCCTTTCGGCGGGTCCAGCTGATTGGAAAGAGTGAAGTGAGTTATTTCACTTCACTGGATGCGCCGATGAAGCTGGAGAGGATCCGAGCGATTCTGAAACGGAAGATTCCGTGCATTGTTTTCAGTCGTGATAATCGGCCCCCTGCGGTGATCTTGAAGGAGGCGCAGGCTCTGAAGATTCCCGTCTTTATTTCGCCGATACCGACTCCACGTTTGGTTAATTTGATCACTCTCTGCTTGGAGGAAGACTTTGCCCCGCTGACGAGTGAGCACGGGAGTATGGTGGATATTATGGGAGTTGGGGTGTTGATTCGGGGGGATAGCGGGATTGGTAAGAGTGAATGTGCTTTGGGGTTGATTGAACGCGGGTACTCATTGGTGGCGGATGACATCACACGGCTGCGGTTAATTGAGGGCCGAGAACTCATGGCGACTTCCGCGGAGGTTACGCGGACTTTTATGGAGGTGAGGGGGATTGGGATTATTAATGTGGCGGCGATCTTTGGGGGGAAGGCAGTACGGACAGAGAAGAGGCTCGATTTGGTGGTGAGCTTGGTCGAGTGGGATAAGATTGAGGAAATCGAGCGAACGGGTTTGGATCAGCAATTCTATGAAATCCTGGGTTTAAAAGTTCCACACATCAGGATTCCGATTCGGCCAGGTCGAGATTTGGCGGGATTAGTTCAAGTCGCGGCCTTGGATCAAAAGATGAAGACGATGGGGCAATTCTCGGCGTTGCAATTTAATGAGAAGCTGATGTCTCGGCTGAAGTTGAAGGACGGCTAAGAATGGCCACTCATGCAAGCGCTGGGGAGGGATCGACCCAAGAGGCGGTCATTCAAAATCGGCTGGGCCTGCATGCGCGCCCTGCGGCCATGTTTGTTCGGGAAGCAAATCGGCATCCCTGTGATATTCATGTAGAAAAGGACGGGGAGACGATCAATGGTAAAAGTATTATGGGACTGATGATGCTGGCGGCGGGGATGGGGTCAAAGATTCGGATACGGGCGCAGGGTGCGGGATCGTCTGAGGCCTTAAAATCTCTTTTGGAATTAGTGGAAAGAAAGTTCGACGAGGAGTAGTCGGAAAGGAGATAGTCCTCTCCCGTGAAGGACACTGGTAATCTTCTTGAGCCGACGACGGAGCTTCGCCTCCCAGGGATTGCGGCTTCCCCTGGGGTGGTAACGGGGCAATTAGTCATTTTCAGTCATGAAGAGGTGCGCATACCTGCGACTCCGATCGGGGAGGAACAGTTGGATGGGGAGATGCGAAGGCTAGAGGTAGCCCTGCTAAAGACGCGGGAGCAAATTCAGAAAATCAAGGAGCAGCTCTCGAAATCGTTGGGGGAGGGGCAGACGGAGATATTTGAGGCACATCTTTTGGTGGCGGCGGACAGTACGATCGCGGCGGCGGTGCGCCGCCAACTCCAACTCCGTAAAGTGTGCGTTGAGCATGTCTATCAGCATGTGATTCACACCTATGCCCAAAGCATGAAGGAGATGGAAGATCCTTACCTTCGGGAAAGGGCGGCTGACATATTGGATGTGGGGCGGCGGGTGGTGCACAACCTGCTGGGACGTAAGTTAGCTGACCTCTACGCGCTGGACACGCCGAGCATTATTCTGGCCCACGATCTGGCTCCTTCGGATACGGCGATGCTGAATCGACAAATGGCTTTGGGTTTTGCGACGGAGGTGGGCAGTACGACTTCGCATACGGCGATCATGGCGCGATCTCTCAACATTCCAGCAGTGGTTGGGTTGCACCACATTTTGGATCGTTGCGAATCGGGTGCTCCAGTGATTCTGGATGGGTACGCGGGAATCTTGATTATTCATCCCTCGCCCCAGACTCGATATGAGTATGGTCAGATTGGGAAACGGCGGCATGCGGTGGAGCAGAGTTTGGATGCGCTGCGGGAAACTCCAGCAACAACCAAGGATGGGCGTCGGTTGGTGCTTTCGGCGAATGTGGAGCTACCGGAAGATCTCCCGCTGATTGCGGCAAGTGGGGCGGAGGGGATTGGGTTGTACCGTACTGAGTTTCTTTTTCTGAATCGGGTGCAGTATCCTGGAGAAGAAGAGCAGACGAATATTTACACCCAAGTGATGGAAGCCGCGCGTCCGCATGCGGCGATTATTCGGACCTTGGATATCGGTGGAGATAAGTTACCGACGCATCAAGGGTTTGATGCTGAGGCGAATCCTTTTCTGGGGTGGCGTGCGATTCGGTACTGTTTGGAGCGGCCTGATGTTTTTAAAGTGCAGCTGCGGGCGATTTGTCGTTCGAATCCTGGGGGCAAGGTACGGGTGATGTTTCCGATGATTGCCACGCGAGAGGAGTTGGCGGCGGCGTTGGCCTTATTGGGTGAGGCGCGGGAGGAGTTGAAGGCTGCGGATATTCCTGCGGCAGCGGAGGTGGAGGCGGGGGCGATGATTGAGGTGCCTTCAGCGGCACTGATTGTGGATCGTCTAGCGCCGATGGTGCAGTTCCTGAGTATTGGGACTAATGATTTGACGCAATACACCTTAGCGGCGGACCGGACGAACGAGCGGGTGGCGGCGTTGTATCAACCGACTCATCCCGCGGTCTTGATTTTGATTCAGCGGGTGGTGGAAGCGGCGCATCGGAACGGAATTTGGGTAGGAGTGTGTGGGGAAATGGCGGGGGATGTAGTGATGACGCCGATTTTATTAGGGTTGGGGGTCGATGAGATGAGTATGGGTTCGGTGGCGGTCTCGCGGGTTAAGAAAGCGGTGCAGAGTTTAAATTATGAGGAGTGCAAGATTTTAGCGGATCGGTTGTTGCAAATGGATTCGGGGGAGCAGACGCGAGCGATTTTGCAAGAGGTGGCGCAGAAGGCTTATCCTGAGCTGGTGATCTGAAGATTTTCCTTTGGCAGAAGGGCCCATGCAAAGAATTGCTGGGCAATTAGTTTTACGGCCAACTGGTTCATGGAAGTCTTTCAAGGGGGGGCGGAATCGGCTAGAACAGAGAATCGATGAGTGAAGATGTAAGTAGCTTGATGGCGGTTCGCCGGCAGAAGTTGGCGCAATTGCGTGAGCTTGGGGTGGATCCTTTTGGGGGTCCTTTCCCTGGAACGGAAAGTACGGCGGAGATTCGGGCGCGTTGGGAGGAGGGTCGGAGGGTGCGATTGGCGGGGCGGATGGTTTCTCATCGCGATATGGGAAAGAGCCAGTTTCTCCATCTACAAGATCGGGCGGGGCGATTGCAAATTTATGTGCAGAAACCTGCCCTACCAGAAAAAGAGTTGGCGATTTTTAATCTTCTCGATTTGGGGGATATCCTGGGAGTGGAGGGAACTCTCTTTCTGACCAAAACGGGGGAACCTTCGGTGCGAGTAGAGAGCCTAACTTTATTGACGAAAGCGCTGGCCCCGCTTCCTGATAAGTGGCACGGATTAGTTGATACGGAAACGCGTCATCGGCATCGGCATCTGGATCTGATTTCGAACGAGAATTCGCGAAAGGCCCTGGATTTACGAATTCGACTGGTTCGCTACATGCGGGAATTTTTACAAGGCAAGGATTTCACGGAGGTGGAGACGCCGATGATGCAGACAGTGGCGGGCGGGGCGGCGGCAGAGCCTTTTTCCACGCGGCACCACGCGATGGGGATGGATTTATTTTTACGGATTGCTCCGGAGCTTTACCTAAAGCGTCTGCTGGTGGGCGGGATGGAGAAGGTATTCGAGATCAACCGAAACTTCCGCAATGAAGGAATTTCAAGAAAGCATAATCCTGAATTTACCATGCTGGAGGCGTACTGGGCTTATTCGGATTATCTGGGAATGGCCACGTTGGTGGAAGAGATGATTCGGGGGGCTGCCCAAGAGCTAACTGGTGGGCTGAAAATTATGCAAAGCGATGGGAGTGAACTGGATCTTTCTCCGCCGTGGCCACGAAAGAGGTATCGAGATGCGGTGGCGGAAGTGGCGGGAGCGGACTGGTTCACCCTGCCTCGAGAAGGGATGGAAAAAAGGGCGGTAGAGTTGGGTTTGGAGATGGAGCCTGGGTTGGCTGCGCTGGAAATCACCCAGAAGGTTTATGAGAAAAAAGTGGAGGCCCAAGCGCTGAATCCTGTTTTCATCACCCATTTACCCGCGGAGCTTGTTCCGTTGGCCCGATTGAATCGGGAAGATCCGACGGTGGTGGACGTGTATGAACTGATTATGGGAAGGCAGGAGATCTCGCCAGGCTACTCAGAAATGAATGATCCTTTAGTGCAGGCGGAACGATTTCGGCATCAGGTGGGGGAGCACACCCAAAAAGTTGATACGGAATTTCTGGAAGCATTGGAACATGGGATGCCGCCAGCGGGCGGGCTTGGGTTAGGGGTAGATCGGTTGGCGATGCTGTTGTCGGGAGCGGACTCCATTCGCGAGGTAATCTTTTTCCCGCTGCTCCGCCCGCGGGAGACTTCCGCTTGAAGGATGGGAGTGTCGGACTGGCGCGTGGGCCGTTGCTAAACGCTTTTCTCTTTCAAGTTTTCAACACGAGTTCGTTTTATCTGATCATGGGTTTACCCATGATGCTTTATTTTAAAAAGCTGGGTGCTTCGGCCACGGTACTGGGAGTGGTGGCCTCTTTGGGGGCGTTAATGAATATCTTTCAAATACCAGCGGCTCGTTTTGTGGAGCAGGTAGGCTATCGAACCTTTGTGCTCCGGGGTTGGATTAGTCGCAGTGTGATGATCGGTGGAGTGGCTTTGGTGGTGGGGCTCCCTTTAGCGCTGGACGATGCAACCCGACAGATTCTGGTGCTCTTTCTTTTGTTTCTTTTCAACATCGCGCGGGGGATTTCTTTGAGTGGATATCTTCCGTGGATCAGTGCGATTGTTCCTGAGTCGGTCCGAGGACGATTTCTGACTTTTGATCAAGCGGCGTCGCAGGCAGCCCTATTGGTTACGGTGGGACTGACTGCTTGGTTTTTGCATTATACGGATCGCCCGCAGTCCTTTGGGATTCTTTTTGGGGTGAGTTTGGTTCTGGCAGGGCTTTCGCTTTTTTATTTGAAAAAGATTCCCGATGCACCGACTGCGCCGCGTAAGGAGGGGGGCGAACCGGTGCCTTGGCGTGCGATGATGAGCCATCGTCCTTTTCTGCGATTGATAACATTCCACGGAATCATGATGTTGGCGTTAGCGGGAGGGGGCTTGATCTTTATTCCTTTTGCGAGGGATCAGCTCGGCTGTACCGATTCGAAGTTTATGATTTTGCATCTCATCTGGGGGTCAGTTTTTGTTTTGGCGTCCTTGCGAGCGGGGAGGATGTTGGATCGGGTTGGGAGTCGGCCTGTTCTAGTTTTGGCGGCGATGACTTTGGGAGTTCACTGGTTGGGCTGGGGTGCGGTGGCGGCGCATCTTTTGCCTTTTAGCTGGGGGGTAATCTTTTTTCAGCAAGCGACGGCTGGGGTGGGATTAGCTTTTTACAATAGTGCTCACATGCGCTTGCTGATGGCGACAGTGCCGGCGATGGGTCGGAGTCACTTCTTCGCTCTTTTCAGTGTGGTGGCCAGTTTGGTTGCGGGGTTGGCCCCGTTGGGCTGGGGTCTTCTGACAGATACGATGTCTCGCTGGCACTTGGGGACGGAGATTCAGGTGAATGGGTTTGTCCTGCTTTATGGCTCCTTCACCTTGATTCTTTTCCCTGCGATGGTGGCTCTGCGCCGAGTGGACGAGCCTCGTGCCTCAACAACGGAGGAGCTCTTGCGGGAGTTGATTCTGGAAACGCCTTGGCGTTCGATTACCCGTTGGTGGAATCGGAGGCCGTTCGCATGAAGAAGTTCTTAGCTGAGAACAGTCCAGGGATGGTGGCTCTTTTTATTCGGGTTTTGGCGTCTACCTTGCGGTTTCGGCTGGAGGATCCGCAGGGTCTTTTGCAGGAAGAGCCAGGTAAGCCGAGAATTTTTGTTTTTTGGCATAATCGGATTCTGATGATGTCCTACATTTACGAGAGATTTTGTGTGGGGCGAAGATGTTTGGTTTTGATTAGTCGGAGTCGAGATGGGGAATTTATTTCTAGGGTGGGGAGTCGGTTTGGGTTGGAGACGGCGAGAGGGTCGAGTTCCAAGGGCGGGGCGGCGGCGGTGAGGGAAATGGTGCGTGAGTTGAGCTTAAAAAACGGGCGCGACATTGTGATTACTCCCGATGGGCCGAGGGGGCCAAGGGGTCAGGTGCAGGATGGGGTGTTGGCGGTGGCGGCGGCAAGCGGGATTTCGATTATTCCGGCGACGACCCATATGAGTCGGAAGTGGGAGTTGCGATCTTGGGATCGGTTTCAGATTCCGCAACCTGGGGCGATTTGCCGGTTGGTGGTGGGGCCGCGAGTTTTGTCGCCGAGGGGGACGAGTGCGGCGATGTTGCAGGAGACGCGTCAGGAGTTGGAGAGGGCGCTGGGGGAGTAGGGGAGGCTACGACTTTGGGGTGAGTGGGGCGGTGGTGGGAGGTGGGGCGGAGGGAAGGTTTTTGTGGACGACGGCGGAAACGGTTCCTGCGGTAGCGAGGGCGGCGAGCCAGGCGAGGAGCGCGAGGAATCCGGGTACGCGAAAGGTCAAGCGAGTGAGGGGGACGACGACAAATAAAAGGCTGAGGATAAGTCCTAGGGCGAGAAGAGCGGTACGAGCGGGCCAGGGGGTTTGGGCGGTGTGGTGAGCGGCCCATTGGGAGACGGTATCGACAGCTGCGAGGGCGCTGGGCGAGGTGTTGGGCAAAGCATAAATCTCGATGGCGGAGGGTCCTGCCGCGAGGAGGGCGATGCCGAGGATTCCGCTGAGAAGCAGAAGGCCGGGGCGGGCGTTTTCCGAACCAAAAAAGCGCAGGAGGAGGCCGAGAATGACGAGGAAAGAGAGGGTGGCGGCACCATTTTCGAGCCAGAAACGAGCGACATCGGGGTTTCCTGGGACGAACTCGCGAAAGAGGTTGAGAGCGGCGGAGGCGAGGGATTGGATGCCATTCATCTAGAGTTAAAAATCCATCGGATCGGCGGAGTGTCAATCCTCCGCCGTGAGCCAGAGGGAGGCGGGCATGCGGTCGGGGGGCGTATCGGAGGGTTGGAAACCGGGTTGGATCTGGAGGGGGATATTTTGTTCGGCGAAGAGATGGCGAACTTGGGAGGCCAAGGAAAGGGGAGTGGTGTGGGCGTGGTTGATGGAGAGGAGGAGGGAGCCTTGAGGGGCGAGGAGTTGGCGACAGGAGAGGAGGAGAGGCTCGAGCTCTCGATCAATGCGGAAGGCACTTCCGCGATCTCCGTGGGCGAAGGTGGGGGGATCGAGGATTATGGCATCGAATTTTTCCTTGCGGCGGAGAAGTCGAGGGAGAACGCGCCGAACATCTTCTGCCCAGAAGCGGTGCTGGGGTCCGCGAAAATTGTTTCGAGCATAATTTTCTTTTCCGCGGACGAGACTGCGTGGGGAGGCGTCGATGTTAAGGGTTTCGGCACCGACGGAGGCGGCAATGAGGCCGAAGGCGCAGGTGTGGGAGAAAAGATTGAGAAGTTTGGTAGGCCGGAGAGTGCGGAGGTGGGCGCGATTTTCTCGCTGATCGGGAAAAAGGCCTGGGGAGATGCCTGGGGTGAGGTCGATGTTGTAGGTTAGACCGAGTTCGTGCGCTTCCCCAATAAAGCTGGAGCCTAAGAGAAAGGTGGCGGTTTTGCTGGATTCGATTTGGAAAAGAATCCGCGAGGGTTTCCATGGGGGTTCGGCGGGGGGATGGAAAAGCATTTGCCGGAGAGTTTCGGCGGGGGGAGTGGGGCAGAGGAGTCGGAGGGCATCGCCCCAGCGCTCGATGCGGAGGTCGGTGGCATGGGCGGCGAGGAAGGCATCGGTTCCGCTGGTGGCGAGGTCGGTCCAAGTTGCTGGGGGGAGCCAAGTAGGTTCGGCGGGCGAGAGATTGCGTAAAGGCGTAGGCACGGTTAAATATCAGTTATGGAGTGCACCTACTGTCCAGGCAATCAGGCGACGTGTCATTTGAGTAAATTAGTAAACTCGAAATCGATCGATGTCCACGTATGTGAGAAGTGTATTCCGCAGCTTTCGGAAAAGGATCTGGTCGATTTTGATGTGTGGGGGGCGGTGTCGAAGTTGGCTGTGAGCAAGGGGAAGGAGGATCCGGCGGCGGCGGTGGAGAATGAGATCAAGGAGATCTCGGCTAAGTCTCTGCTGATTCCTTCGCCGACTCCTTTAGCTTCGAATCGGTGCTCGGCTTGTGGATTTACTTCCGAGGACGTGCGGAAAACGGGGCGGTTGGGTTGCGGGGAGTGTTACGTTATTTTTTCAGGATTACTGCAAGATGTGCTCAACGATTGCCAAAAAGGTACGCGCCATGCGGGGAAAGTTCCGAAGTCATTTCGCAAGCCGAGTCGGAAGCGGTTACAGGAGGATTTGAGTTCGGCGGTGGGCAAGGAGCAGTTTGAAGAGGCGGCGCGGTTGCGTGACGAATTAGGAAAGATTGGGGAGGACGGGTAAAGCGGAGTTTTTCGGTGGAGCTCAAGCTTCCGTGACGGAGCCGATGGAGCGGTAGCGTTCTTGGCGGGTTTCGAGCAGGCGGGCGGGAGAGAGTTGGGATAGCTCGGTGAGGTGTTGGGTTATTTTTTCTAGGGTGTTGGCCACGGTGGTTTCCCAATCGCGGTGGGCGCCGCCTTCGGGCTCAGGGACGATATCATCGACGAGGCCGAGTTCCTTGAGATCGATGGAGGATATGCGGAGGGCCTCGGCGGCTTGGGGGGCAAAGGCGCGGTCTTTCCAGAGAATGCTAGCGCATCCTTCGGGCGAGATGACTGAGTAGTAGCCGTTTTCCAAGATGAGAACACGATTGGCCACGCCGATGCCTAGGGCGCCGCCGCTGCCGCCTTCGCCGATGACGACGGCGATGATGGGAACGCGGAAGGTAAACATTTCCCGGATATTAACGGCGATGGCTTCGGCGATGTGTCGTTCTTCGCTAGGTACGCCGGGAAAAGCGCCTGGGGTATCGATGAAGCTGAGAATGGGAAGTTGGAAGCGATCGGCGAGGCGCATGAGGCGGAGGGCTTTGCGGTAGCCTTCGGGGTGGGCGCAGCCGAAATTGCGCAGGAGGTTTTCTTTGGTGTCGCGGCCTTTTTGGTGGCCAAGAAAAACGACGCGGTGTGGACCGAAGGTGGCGAGTCCGCCGATGAGGGCGCGATCATCGCCGTAGGCGCGGTCTCCGCCGAGTTCGACGACGTCGGTCGCGGCGAGGCGGAGGTAGTCGAGGAGGTAGGGGCGCTGGGGGTGGCGAACGATTTGGACGCGTTGCCAGGGGGTAAGGTTGCCGTAGATCTCGCGGCGGGCGGCGGTAAGTTTCTCGGATAAAGCGGAGACTTCCTCTTCCACGCTGATTTTTTGTTTCCCAGAAATTTTGCGCAGTTCTTCCAGCCGATGTTCCAGATCAGCGAGGGGCTTTTCGAATTCGAGGGTAGCGATGGGTCGGGCTTCGGCCATAGATCGAAGAATGGATTCTAAGCGAAGAGGGGGGTGCGGGGCAACGCCGAGAGCACGGGGAAAAGGGTGGCGGTTGGGCAAGGTCGAGGCGCAAGATATGGGGATGAAGCGTGGAATCTTAGGTGTAGTTGGTTTTGCTGGGTTGTGGGTTCTGTTGACGGCGGCTTTAGCGCCGGCGGTGAGGATTGGGGTGGAGGCGATGGCGCCAGGGGTTTTTCCTTTTGCGAGGATTTTCGGGAGGGTGCAGTTGGGGGTGGCGTTGGCTTTGGTTCCTGGGCTGCTCTTTTTTTGGAGGCAGG
>JBGSBI010000033.1:0-15158 GCA_041730685.1 Aliarcobacter sp. | reverse complement strand
CTTTTTTTTTATCTGGGTTGGGGATAGTCTCGGGGCCAGAGAAAACTTCTGCTCCTGGGTATTTTTTGGCGAGGTCTTCCGCTCTTTGGGCGGGGGGCTTGGGTGTGGCTTGAGGTATTTGAAGGAGACCGCGATCTCGAAGAAAAAGGAGAGCGCCGATGAGAATCAGCCCGCCGACGACGAGTCCTACGAAAAGATTTCCCGAAGTGCGTCGGCGAGCCATAGTGATTTAGTAGACGTCCTTGAGGTAACGTTTCTCGGTTTTGCTGAAGGTGACCGAGAGCCACTCTTCCGCCTGTTCGGGGGTTTTGCCTCCATGGGTGGCGACAATTTGTAGAAGGGCAGCGTGGACATCCTTGGCCATGCGTTTGGCATCGCCGCAGACGTAAAAGTAGGCTCCACGGTCGAGCCAGCGCCAGAGTTCGGCTCCTTCTTGGAGCATGCGGTGTTGGACGTAGATTTTCTCGGCCTGATCGCGAGAGAAGGCGGTGGAGAGTTTGTGGAGATGACCAGATTTTTGGGCTTCGGAAAATTCATCACCGTAAAGAAAATCGGTATTGGCGCGTTGGTCACCAAAGAGGAGCCAATTTTTCCCTGGATGGGCGTGGTGCTTGCGGTGCTGGAGGAAAGCGCGGAAGGGGGCGATGCCGGTGCCGGGTCCGACCATGATCATATCGCTGTCGGGAGAAGGCAGATGGAAGTGGCGGGTGGGCTGGACAAAAACGGGAACGGTTGAAGTGGGTGTAAGATCGGCGAGATAGCCTGAGGCGAGGCCCTGCTTCGGGCGGCCGTGGGTGGTATATTTGACTACGGCGACGGTGAGGTGGACTTCCCCTGGGCGGTGGTCGGGGGAGGAGGCGATGGAGTAAAGGCGAGGAGCAACTTTAGGCAGGAGTGAGGGGAGCTCGGCGGGATCGACTTGAAGGCCTGGCGCGTCGGCGAGGACATCGACGGCGTCGCGGTCGGCTACATAGGCGTCGAGTTTGGCTTCGTCGGCGCAAACTTCTTGAAGGCGATCGCGAGCTGGGCTGGCAGGAGATTTCTCCGCGGCCATTTTGACAAACTTTTTGCCTGCTCGATTGAGGACGGTTGCAGCGGTGATGGTTTCGGTGAGGGTGGCATCCCCGCTGAGTCCGAGTTTTTCGAGAAATTCTTCGACAAGGCGGTTGGGGTTACGGGGGAGGACGCCGAGGGAATCTCCGCAGACGTAGGTTGGGCCAGAGGAGCCGAGTTCAATGACGACGTGGCGGGTATCCTTTTCCGATCCCTTTTTATTGAGGAAACGATTCTCGCGGACGTGGGCGATGAAGGGATGATTCCGAGTGACGGGGGAGGCGGCGGGTTTCGTGGGGGCGACGGGTGCGGACATGGTAAGGGTTAGGTATTATCGTTGCCGATGGAACCGGTGGGGCAAATATCCAGGGCGCGTTGGGCGGCATCGATTTCCTCTGGGCTCTCGGGCTGTTTTAGAAAGTAGACGTAGGTTTGGTCCTCATTGTATTTGAGGAGTTTTGGGGCTTCTTCGAGGCAGACATGGCATGGGGTGCAACTGTCGTCGACGTACCATAGGCCTGGAACGTTTTCTTTAAGGATACGAGTTTTGTCGGACATCGAATCCACAAAATACACAGGCAAAGGCAGGTCGCAATCCTCGAGCGAGCGATTTTAGAAAAAAGTGTGCCCGGGGCGGGGGTCGAACCCGCACGGGGATTTCTCCCCAAGGGATTTTAAGTCCCTTGTGTCTGCCATTCCACCACCCGGGCGAAGTGAAAATTGATGATGCTGGGGTTTGCTCGGCGGGAAAGGATGATGAGTGATGTACGAGTTTTGCTAGAGGCGAGATGGCAAGGTTTGTCCGAGCATTTTGCGAAGACCTGAGAGGAGGTCGACCGAGGGTTGCCAACCGGTGGCTAGGAGTCGGGCGATGGAGGCGGAAGAGAAGCGGACATCGGCGGTGCGGGTAGGAAAATGGGAGATGGTGGAGGTGGAGCGGGTGGCGGTGCGGATGGTTTCGGCAAGTTGTAGAATGGAGTTGGATTGGCCTGAGGCGACATTGTAGGGCCCCACCATTTCTGGATGAAGGGCGGCATGGAGGAGGGCGGAGGTAACGTCTTCGACAAAGACGAAGTCGCGGGTTTGGAGTCCGTCCCCATGGATGGGAAGAGGAGATCCTTCGATAGCGGCTTGGAGAAGTTTAGGGACGGCGGCGGCGTAGGGGCCTTGAGGATCTTGGCGTGGTCCGTAGACGTTAAAGAAGCGAAGAGGTACGGCGGGAAGGGGTGAGGAAAGGCAAAGAGCTTCGCCCGCAAGTTTAGATTGGGCGTAGGGACTGGCTGGAGCGGGGGGGAGAGTTTCGGTTTTCGGCATGGTGGGATCGTTTCCATAGATGGCGCAGGAGCTGGCCAGGACGAAGCGTTGGGCGCCCGCACGAGTGGCGGCGGCAAGAACGAGGCGGGTACCTTCGACGTTCATTTCGTGGCAGCGATCGGGATGGGCGACGGATTCGGGGACACTGACCATGGCGGCAAGATGAAAGACGTGGGTAACGCCAGTGAGAGCATCGTGGAGTGAGGCAGGCTCGAGGATAGAACCATGAAGGAAGCGGCAGGAAAGGCCTTGGAGGTTTGATTTCTGGCCGGTGGAAAGATTATCGAGGACGGTAACGGCACCGTGAGATTGGAGGCGATGGACGAGATGGCTGCCGATGAAGCCCGAGCCACCTGTAACCAGAAAATTCATAGTGGGGCAAAGTTCGCTGAAAAGAAGCGCCTTGAAAAGACTAGGGAAAATAGATTGAGGCAAGGGTAGGGTTCTGGGAAACTTTAGAAATGAACAAACTATGGCTCGTTGGCCTCTTTGGCTTGATTGGGCTTTTAACTGCATGCGGAAAGAAAGATGAGGCGAAGGATGTGGGCGGAAACAAGCCTGCCGCCAACACGACTGAATCGAATCAAGAAGCACTGCCGGAGGACGTAGAGGAGCGGTATAAAGTGACTTACGTAAGGGCGGCGCAGTGTTTCGCGCGTAATGATTTAGATGGTGCGCTGAAGTACTTGGATTTAGCTGATCAGGCCAAGCCGAAGCAGGCGAGCAACGCGAATTTGAGGGGAGCGATCTTTACACGGAAGCGGGACTGGGAGCATGCCGAAGCCTCATTTCGTGAGGCGTTAAAATTGCAACCCGATCTGCCGATGGCCGAATTTAATTTGGGGGAAGTACTTTTTCTGAATAACAAGTATGCGGAGTCGAAAGAAAAGTTTCAGATATTTCTGAATAGCCAGCCGAACAATGATCTGGGTACGTACAAGATGTTTCTCTGTGATCTTTACGCCGGAAATACCAGTAAAGCGGACAGTTATGTGGCCAAGCTCCAGCCCAACCCCAGTAGTCCCCTTTACTATTTTGCCAAAGCGGCGGTGGCTTTTTATCGGAATGATAAACCTGCGGCGATGGAGTTCATTAGTTCTGCCTATCGGATCTATCCGCCAGAAGCGAATTCCACTTTTGCGGATTCTTTGGTGGAGAAGGGCTATCTTTCTGGGGAGCAGAATCAGGCCCCAATGCAGGATGATAACAAGGTTAAGGCGAGTGAGCTGAAGACCCTTTTGCCTGAGGTCAAAAAGCTCAACCCAAAGAAGAGTGACGAAAATCTCGGTCTGCCGAAGACTTAATTGCGGGGGGGCAGGGCGGGGGCTGGTTCGCGGGTTTGAATTTGAGTGACAGCCCATTGGGCGTGTTCTCGGACGACGGGGTCAGCATCTTGGCAACTAGCTTGGAGCGCGGGTAGATCATGGGAGGTTCCGATATTACCAAGAACGATGCAGATATTTCGCAACCATCGGCCTCGTTTTAAGCGAAAGATGGGGGTACCACGAAATTCTTTACGAAAGCGGGTATCGTCCCAAGAGAGCATTGTGGTGAGATCGGGTCGGGGAATTGGAGTGAAGCTGAGTTCTCGAGATTGTTGGGCGTGTCGATTCCAGGGGCAGACATCGAGGCACTCGTCACAACCGAAGAGACGATCCCCGATAAGAGGTCGGAACTCTTCGGGAATAGAACCAGGATGTTCGATGGTGAGATAGGCCAGACAACGCCGTGCATCGAGCACGTAGGGCTGAGGAAAAGCCTGAGTGGGGCAGGCATCTAGGCAACGAGTGCAGGTTCCACAATGGTCTTGGCTGGGGGTTGAGGGAGTGATGACGAGGTCGGTCAGAAGGGAGCCGAGCATGAGCCATGGTCCGTGCTCCGTGTGGATGAGGAGGGTATTTTTTCCCTGCCAGCCGAGGCCAGCCATGGCGGCGATGGGTTTTTCCATCAAGGGGGAGGAGTCGACGCAGATGCGGTAGGAAGCGCCCCATGGGGCAAGGGTTTGCTCTGCGAGTTGGGTTAGTTTTTCGCGAAGACTTTCGTGATAATCGTCTCCTTGGGCATAGGCGGCGATACGGCCTCGGCGCAGAGGGGGAGAGGTCTGTCGGCTGGAGACACCTGCAACAATAATTGTTTTGGCCTGGGCATCGTACTGGCGTGGGTCGGCGCGGAGATCAGAATTTCGAGCCATCCAGTCCATTTCTCCTTGGTAGGAAAGGGAGAGCCAGTGGCGAAGATGCTCGGCCCCTGGTGGAATTTCGGCTGGGGCGAATCCGAGGGCGTCGAAGCCTAGGCGCTGAGAGGTTTCGCGGAGGATCGAAGCATGGTCCACAGGTTTAGGAGGATGGGAGTTGCGCGAGGATATGCTGAACCAGTTCTTCGGGAGTGCTGTTTTGGGCATCGAGGCAGATCTCAGATTCGGCGTACCATTTTCCCCTTTGGGCAAGCTGTTGCGCGATGAGGTTAGCGCGTTGATCGGGTGGAAGAAGGGGGCGATCGGTGGCGAGAGCAAGGCGGGATTCGAGAATGGGTAGGGGGACTTGGAGATACACGCGAAGGCCGGTGCGGGACATGATCTGGCGGTTTGCTGGATCGAGAATGACTCCGCCTCCGCAGGAAATGACTGAAGGCGCATGTGCGGATACTTCCTGGAGGACACGGGACTCGAGTTGGCGAAAAAATTCTTCTCCTTCGGCCTGAAAAATATCAAGAATGGTGCGACCTGACGATTGGGTGATGAATTGGTCGGTATCGGCAAAGGGCAGATGCAGTTGCGCAGCGAGAAGAGGACCGAGAGTGCTTTTGCCTGAACCACTCAGACCGAGTAGCCAGATGTGCCGCTGGGGATTCATTTCGATAAATTGGCATGGAATAGGGCGGGGGGCGAGTGCGGGTGGTCAATTCCAAGGCTTGGGGAAAAGTGGTTTTTCGTGCAGGATAGGGAGATGGGCAACACCTTTGGCCATTTGTATCGGGTAACCACTTGGGGTGAGTCCCATGGGGGCGGGGTGGGTGCGGTGGTGGACGGGTGTCCACCGAAAATTGATCTTTCAGAGAAAGATCTGCAACCCGATCTAGATCGGCGTCGGCCTGGGCAAAGTAAGATTGTCACGCCGCGCAAAGAAGCGGATCGCTGTGAAATTCTTTCGGGGGTATTTGGCGGGCAGACGCTGGGCACGCCGATTTCGGTCTGGGTACGGAACGAAGATGCGCGACCTGAGGCCTACAAGGAGATGCAGACAATATTTAGGCCGAGCCATGCTGATTACACCTATCAGGCTAAGTACGGCATTCGAAACTGGCAGGGCGGAGGTCGGACCTCGGCACGGGAAACGATTGGTCGGGTGATCGGTGGATCGGTGGCCCGAAAAATGTTCAAGCAGTTGGTACCCCGTCTCTCGGTGACGGCTTTTGTGCGGCAGGTGGGAAGTCTGGTGGCACGGGCAGAGGCGGGAAAAGTTTCAGCGAAGGAAGTGGAGTCGAACATCGTTCGTTGGCCTGAGGCGAAGGAGGCGGAGCAGGTGGTGCGTTTGATCGAGCGGGTTCGATCGGAGGGAGATTCTTTGGGTGGGGTGGTGGAGTGTATTGTGCGGGGCTGTCCAGTGGGAATTGGGGAGCCAGTTTTTGATCGATTGGAAGCGGATTTAGCGAAAGCGATGATGAGTTTGCCTGCGACGAAGGGCTTTGAAATCGGCTCGGGTTTTGCAGGGGCGCGAATGCGCGGCTCTGAACATAACGATGAGTTTTACCTTGAGGGGAAAAAGGTGCGGACCCGGACGAATCGGAGCGGAGGTGTACAGGGCGGGATTAGTAACGGAGAGGACATTATTTTTCGGGTTGCCTTCAAGCCTGTGGCGACGCTGGCCAAGGTGCAGAAAACGGTGGATGCGAAGGGGCGGCAGGTGGATTTGAAGGCGCGGGGTCGGCACGATCCGTGTGTTTTACCGAGGGCGGTGCCGATGGTGGAGGCGATGACTTTGCTGGTGCTGGCGGACCACTATCTGCGCGATCGCTCGCAGATGGGGTTGAGTAGGAAATAGCGTTTTAGAAGGAGAAGTTGCCACCTAACTCGATCGAGTTGGTGACGGGGGAACCGAAGGTGACCTGTTGACTGTCGCCCATATCGACGGTGGGTTGGCTGGTGCCGTAGAATTTGTAGGCCAAGGTGAGGCTAAACTGCTCGTAGAGGCGATAGCGGCAACCGACGGCGATTTGATAGGCATTATTCATATCGTTGCCTGAACCTGAGAGGGTGGTGAAGTTGGGGGTGCTAGCTGGATAGGTGATGCTGCCGATTTTGAAATAGTTCCAACCTCCGCCGAAGCCGAAGTTGGCGTAGGGAATAAAGCCACTTTCATTGGGATATTGGAAGCAGAGTTGAGCGAGAATGGGCACGCTCCAGTAGGTACTGCTGGAGACATTCATACCTTGTGAGTTGCCGCGAATGGCATTGAGGGCGAAGCCAGTTTCGACGGAAACACCGAACCAAGGAAGAAGCCATACTCCGATATCGACGTCTTGACGATAGCCCGTGCTGAAGGCGATTTCTTTTTCTATGGCAGGGTTAGTCGGGCCGTTTGGGCCGACGATGTTGACAATGTTCATTGAGCTTACAAAGCGGGCGCCCCCTTCGGTGCGAACGTAAAACAGGTCTTCATCCTGATCGGTGGTGGAGAGAGGGTGTTCGAGTAAGTTACCAGGCCAACCTCCGGGAAAAAAGGGTTCATCGACTTGAGCAGAAACGAGAGGGCTGGCGGGAGTGGAGGAGAGAGGTGCGGCGGGGGACTCGGCAGATGATTTGGGAGTAGGAGAATCTTGGGTTGGAGGTGTTGGTGAGGAGGGAATTTGAACTGGGGCTGGTTTGGAAGGTGCTACTGGGGCAGGAGAAAGAATGGGTGTGGGCGAAGCGGGTTCGGGTGAAGGACTTTTTTCCATGGGCAAGTTGGCGGGGGGGGGCGATTGCGGAATCTTTGAGAAGGTGACGGTACCAGTGGGACTTCCTTCTAGTTTTTCTAGTCGATTGGAATCGGAGAGCGTGATCCTAAGAGATGATTTTGGAGGTATGGTAACTTGCGAGTCGCCCAGATTAAAGATGCTGGGGCTGGTGGCGGCAGGAGGGAGGCTGACGAGGATGGTTTTTTTTCCAGCGGAATTAAAGCCGTAGCTGACGTTACAATTTTGTCCGTCGAGCTGAATGGATTGTCGGGGGGTACCCTGTTTAACAAATTCGGCGATTCCGCCTGTGGCGTCATAGACGACTAGAGAGCCGTCTTCTTGCAGGGAGATGTTGGTGGAAGGCTTGGTGGCGGTATGGCCAATCAGAGGGATGAGGACAAAAGCCCAAAGAACACAATATATAGCGGTCTCCCTGTTTCGCATACCTATATAAAGGGTATAAAAATGCTATCTGTCGAACCATGCCCTAGGGCATTGGTGGCAATTTTGAGTGAAGGACCTTATGCTGTAATGCGCTAATGCAGAGTGCTATCGATTAGTAAAAATGGGGTTATTGAAAAGATATTTAGAGGTGAAACTATTTCCGCCGAGTAGCCAGAGAATGGCTGCCATGGCTAGGTAGGGACCGTAGGGGACTTTGACTCCTAACTTTCTTTTTCGTCCCGTCAAGATTCCGATACCGACGCCTGTGCCGATAAAAGAGGAGACAACCAAAATAAAGGGAAGGCTGGGCCAGCCTAAAAAGGCGCCTAGGGCGGCGAGAAGTTTGGCGTCGCCGATGCCCATGGCCTCCTTTTGTAAAAACCAGGAGGCGGTGCGAGCCACTGCCCAAAGTAGTCCACCTCCTACGGCGGCAGAAAGGGCAGATCGAATCATGGCGTCCACGGCATCTTCCTGTCGTTGGATTTCAGGAACGAGGTAACTAGCGCAAATACCGAGCACAACCCCGCCGATGGTCAGGGCATCAGGAATGACGAGATAATCGAGATCAATCCCCGAGGCGATAATTAAACCTGCGAGGAGAACAAGATAGATTGCAAAAAGTTGCGGCGGATAGAGAAACCATAAAGTGGTGGACAGTATCGCCGTGCCTGCCTCGATGGCAGGATAGCGCGGATCGAGGTGAGCCCCGCAACATCGGCTGCGACCGCGAAGAAGAAAGTATCCGAGAATGGGCAGATTGAGAAAACCGGGAATACGCAGGCCACAAGCGGCGCAACGGGACGGAGGTCGGACAATGGATTGTCCGAGCGGAATACGGAGGATGCAGACGTTAAGGAAAGAGCCGAGGCAGGCACCGAAAACAAAGACGGCGCTTCCGATAAGGAGGGGCAGGCTCAAATCTTCCTCCCTGCAGATTGCTCGAGTGCTGCCTGCATTGCTGCGCGAGGGGCCTTTTTGCCTGTCCAGATTTCGAAGGAAAGAGTTCCTTGGTGCAGGAGCATTCCGAGACCATCGATGGCGGGGCAATCGCGCTGACGGGCGGCGCGGACGAGTGGGGTGAGGTTTTTGCGGTAAATGGTGTCATAGACTCGGAGGGGGGGGTGGAGGGATTCGAAGGGAAAGGGCAGGGAGTCTTCGTCTCTCATTCCGAGACTTGTCGCTTGAACCAGAAGATCGGTCTTAGAAAGAGCGGTCTGAAGAGCGGAGAGTTCCCAAGGGATGGTCTGGATGGGGAATCGTCCTGTGCCCGAGGATTGGAGTTCGCGGAGTAGTTCTGTGGCACGCTTCGGTTCCCGGTTTGTCAAAGTAAGGGCTGCGCATCCGCTTTGGGTGAGATGGCGGGCGAGCGTTTGGCCGACTCCGCCACATCCGAGAATGAGGACGCGGAGTTTATCGGTGGCCAGTTGCCAAGTTTCTTGGAGTGCTGTTTCCCATCCTGCTGCGTCGGTGCTGAAGCCGTGAAGTTGGTCCTTTTCTAATCGAACGGTGTTTACCGATTGGGCTTCCAGCGCAGAGGAGTCTTTTTTCGAAACCAGATTGAACATCTCTTTTTTATGGGGCAGGGTGCAGTTCCATCCTTGAAGCCCAGCTTGAAGAAGGAGTGGGATGGCGTGGGCGAGGGTGCCGGCGGGGACTTCGATTCGAAAATACTCGGCAGGAAGGCCTAAAGCTTCGAACCCAGCGAGTTGCATAGCGGGGGAGAGGGAGTGGGCGATGGGAGAACCGATGACCCCATAGCGAATTTTTCCTGCTTGGGCAGGAGGAAGGGTCGCGGGGGTGAAAACCGTGGATGGCATGAGCCTATTGAGCCATCGGAAAGCTTTCCCGCCCAACAAAAACGGCGTTGGCCTAAGTTGCCCGCAAGCCAACTTTCCCATAGGATAGCTGGATGAGTGCTCATCATCCTCTCGCCGCGGAAATGGTTCGATCCTATGCCGAGCTGGCGGCGATTAATCATTTGGGCGGAACTCAGCTTCCTTCGAAGGCGGCGGTGGCGGCGATTACGGAGGATCTGCTCCATCTTCTTTTTCCTGGGTTTTACGAGGGGGATCGTCTGGAGGGGAAAGAGCTGGGACCCGCTATCACCGATCTTCTTGGTTCGTTAGAAAAATCCTTGGAACGTGAAGTAACCAAGTGCCTGCCGAAGAAGTCTGGGGTTGGGGAGTCGGCCCATGCAAAGGTCCGCTCATTTTTGGAGCGACTCCCTGCGGTGCGGGCGATCCTCAAAACCGACGTTGAGGCGGTCATGGCGGGCGATCCAGCGGCGCACAATGTGGAGGAAATTCTCCTGGCCTATCCGGGGATTGAGGCGATTGCGGTGCAGAGAATGGCCCATGAACTTCATCTTCTCGGGGTGCCCCTCTTTCCTCGCATGATGACGGAGTGGGCTCACAGTCGGACGGGAATCGATATTCATCCAGGAGCTATCCTAGGAGCATCCTTTTTCATTGATCACGGAACGGGTGTGGTCATTGGAGAAACAACCGAAATTGGGAGGGAAGTGAGGATTTATCACGGGGTGACACTGGGGGCTCGCTCGGTAGCGGGAGCACAATCGTTGCGTGGACGTAAAAGGCATCCGACGATTGAGGATCGCGTGACGATTTATCCAGGTGCGACCATTTTGGGCGGGGAAACGGTGGTGGGAGAAGGGAGCACGATTGGCGGCGGTGTCTTTTTGGCGAAAAGTGTTCCACCTCATCACCTCGTTTTTGCAGAGCATGCCGCGCTGAAGATTATCCCAAAGGCGGATCGACCCCAAGGCAGTGAATACATCATCTGAATAACTTCCTTTTTTCCGATTGGCGTTTGCCCCCCAAGTTCTCCTAATGTTTCCTATGAACTCGTCCCCTCTGCCGACCGAGCTGGAGCGCCTGCCAAGCCTTCTTGAGCAGGAGATTCAGTCCTTTTTTTATCGTCAAAAAGAGCGTTACGAGTACGGGGATCTCTTTGAACCGATCTTTTTCGATATGTGTGAGTTTGTTGGGCGGAAAGGCAAAAGAATACGGCCTCTACTTTTTCTTCTGACCTACCGGGCTTTGGGTGGGACAAAGGCAGTGGATGATAAGTCGTTGGTGCAAGCGGCACTTTCCTTAGAGCTCCTACACGCTTTTGTTCTGGTGCATGATGATTTAATTGATCGATCGGAGAAGCGCCGTGGACTACCCACTTTCCACAAGCTGGTTGAACAGCGTCAGGGTCGTTTGAGTAATGCGGAGCGAACGGGGCAAGGGGTGGCGCTGGTAGTGGGGGACCTTCTTTTCGCTTTGTCGGTGGAGGTCCTCCAGCAAAGCTCCTTTGCGGCGGAACCCCGGCAGAAAGCTTTGGGAAAGCTACTGTCCTACGTAACTGACACGGGGGTGGGAGAGATCTTCGATATCCTGTTGGGATCTCGGGATATCGGGCGAGTCAGTCGTGAGGATATTGAGCGGACTTATCTTTTAAAAACAACCCGATACACTTTCGAGGCTCCTTGCGTGATGGGAGCTATTTTGGCAGGTGCTTCAGCCGAAAAAGCAGAAGACTTGGCCAGGGTAATGGAGCCGCTGGGACTTGCCTTCCAAATTCAGAACGACCTCCTAGAGTTTTCCCATTTCGATAGTAAAGATGCACTTCTGCCGACAGATTTGCTCGAAGGCAAAAAGACTCTCCTGATTCGGGAGGCCTATGATCGGCTGGGGGAAGTAGACCGGTCCTTCTTGCAAATGTGTCTACAGGCTTCTACGAGAAATGAATCGTCGATTTCTAAAGTTCAAGATCTGCTTCGCAAATCGGGAGCGATTCAGGCGATGCAAGAACGTTGTGCCACTCTCTTTCAGGAAGCCAATCAGCACTTGGCCCAATCCCATCTTACGTTGGGGGAGCAGGAATCGATTGCCCAGGCGATTGGTTGGATTCGGCAGTCGGTCCGGCTAGGGGGCTAGTCGTTTGGGGCAATCCTTGTTGCCTTCCCTCTTAGTATCTTATCGCGCGGCGCAAGCCATCACTCGGGAACACGCCCGGACTTTTTATTTTTCCTCGCACGTTTTGTCGGCTGAGGTGCGGCGCGATGCTTATGCGGTCTATGCCTGCTGTCGGTCGATAGATGATGCGGTCGATGGAGCGGCGGCACGGGGAGAGGTGGTTCAGCCTGAAGTTGCGGGGGAGATTTTAGGACGAGCTTTTGGGGAAGGTGGCGCCAAGGCGGGGGAGGAGTGGATGCCCGCGTTCAGGCATACTGTAGAGATAAAAAAGATTCAGCGGCGGTGGTTTGAGGATTTGGCCGTGGGCGTGGCTGGGGATGCAGGGCCAGTCGATCTACAGACATGGAAGGAGTTGGATCTCTACTGTTATCGAGTGGCGGGAACAGTTGGATTGATGATGATGCGTGTTTTTGGATCGGAGAAGGAGGAAGCGGAACCGCGGGCGGTCGATTTGGGCAGAGGAATGCAGCTGACGAATATTTTGCGAGACGTGGCGGAAGATGCCCGTGCGGGTAGAATCTATCTGCCCGCCGAAGAGAGGGAGGAGTACGGGGTTCGCCGGGAAGATTTATTGGCGGGTCGACCTTCGGGAAGGTGGGCGGAGTTCATGCGATTTCAAGTGGCCCGAGCTCGGGAGCAGTATGTTTTGGCAGAACCTGGAATTGCAATGTTGCCTGCGGGTGGGGGTCGGTTATCGACATGGTTGATGAGAGAACTCTACGCGGGAATTCTCGATCCAATCGAAGCTTCGGGCTATGACGTTTTTTCTAAGAGGCACTCTCTTTCGATAGGGCAGAAGTTGGTTCGTGGGACGCGTGTGGTTCTGCGCCGTTGTTGGAGCTAATCGAGGAAGAGCTCTCGAAGGTGGGTTCTTCTAGATGCCGTGGGCGATACGGGCGGCGATGAAGATGCCAGTCATGAGGGCCAGAGTGATGGCGGGTCGAGGGTCAGCTTTGGGAGCGGGCTCGGCATAGATTGGTGTGATCCAAGCCAACATGGCGCTGAAAATAAACCAGGAGAAGTAGTTCTGGGGTGGAACAATACTCTCCGCCCAGTGCCAGTATCCACGAATGGCGTAGGCGAATGGTTCCATCAAGAAATCAAAGAGCATGGAGAAAGCGCCTGTGGCAATTGCGATGGGGGCGCGGGAACCCCCTAGCCAGTACTGGCTCAAGCTGAGGTTGGCTCCCGCGACTACCGAAAACCAAGCAAGGGGAATGGCGAGGGGAAGGACTCCGCCCATGCGTGGGCCAAAGGCATCGGTGTACTGATAGGATCCAAATGGAATGCCACTTAATGTGCCCACCGTTTCGAGAAGCGCAGAGGAACCTAGAATGACCGCGGCACAAATGCGCGCCTTACGCAGGCCGAGGCGATCTACGGTGGAGAAATAGATGTGGCTAGCGGCCAGAAGCATGGAAATAAAATCCCCATAGCGTAGGCAAAGGGTAATGAAGGCACGAAGCGTCTCCGGGAGGGGGAGAGTTTCGGTCCAAGCGGGGGTGAGGCGAAAAGTCACCGCGAGTAGGCCGATACCTGCCCAGAGAAGAAAGAACTTCCAGAGCAACTCTCGGACACGCGTTGGGATCACCCCTTGAGATAACAGCAGGAAACCTTGGTCGACAAGTCTCGGCGACGTTGACTCGGGACCCTGCAGGAACGAAAAAAGAGTATGTTGGGAATTCCTATGGCGGGCTGGTTTTGTGCAGGGCTGACTGGGCTAGGGCTAACTCTGGGGTTTGCCCCTTTCCATCAACCCTTGGCAGGTTGGTTGGCCCTGATTCCTTTGGCCTACTACGGTCAAAAAACAAAGCCTTCGATACGGGAAGCCCTGCTTTTGGGTTGGTTTGCTGGTGTGACACACTTTCTGACTACTTTTAGCTGGCTGATCACGGTAACGACGGCGGGTTGGATCCTGCTTTGTTTGTACATGGCGATCTATCCGGCCCTCTGGTTTTTGCTCTGGGTGAGATTCTCTGGCACTGATCCTGAGCGGATGAGCAGTCTAGGGAATATCTGGCAGGTGGTCTTAGGAGCCTCGGCTTGGGTTTTGACCGAGTGGCTTCGAGGGATTGTTTTTAGCGGGTTTGGCTGGAATGGGCTTGGAGTATCGCAGGGGAATCTCCTCCTCTTAGCCCAAATTGCTGATCTAGGTGGAGTCCCCTTAGTTTCGTGGGTGGTGGCTTTTGGGGGCCTTACGCTGACTTTAACGGCTCGCCGTTTTGAACTTGAAATTCGTGGAGCCCAAAAATGGAAGCCTCGATGGGATTTCACGGCGGGAGTTTTCGTTCTGGGTATGACGATGGTCTACGGGGCGAGGACAATGCTGCGACCGCTCCCTCCAGGGGTTCACACCTTGACCTACGCTGCGATCCAACCTGCGGTGCCTCAAGATCCGTGGCGGTCGGCCAAGATCGAGAAAGTGGCTGGGGAGCTTGCTCGTTGGTCGGAGATTGTTTTGGTGGGAAATGGTCCGATTGATCTACTGGTCTGGCCTGAGAGCTTGGCGGGAACAGGGTGGAGGGAAGAACCTGCTTTCCAGCAAGCGGTGCAGAAGGCGAGAAGATTGGGAGCGCGCTCCTTGTTGACGGGTTCCCTTGATGTCCGCGGAGCAGAAACATTTAACTCCGCGGTGCTTTTCACGGGTCCCGAAGGAAAGACGCCGAGGGTGTATGATAAAACCCATCTCGTGATCATGGGCGAATATGTGCCACTGGTTAAAATATTCCCATGGATGCGTAAACTAGTTCCGCCTGGAGGGGATCTGACTGCGGGAAGTTCCGCACGAATTCTTGAGTTGGAACCGAGCGGGATTCGATTGGCCCCGCTGATCTGTTTTGAGGATTCCGTGGCAAGGGGAGTTCGCAGGTCAGCGCAGGAAAATCCGCATCTTCTGGTTAATCTAACCAACGATGCTTGGTTTGGTTCATCCTCGGGTGCGGAGCAGCATCTAGATAACGCTCGATTTCGGGCGATTGAAACTCGCTTACCACTTTTGCGTGCAACGAACGATGGGGTGACCGCGTTAATTAGTCCAAGGGGGGTTATCTTATCGGAGGTGTGGGATCCTGAACTAAAATCGTATCGAGAACCGGGATTTATTTCAGGGGAGCTGGAGTTGAGCGATTCTTCGCCAACAATTTATACTCGATGGGGTGATTGGACGGTGGGGGCATCGATGGGACTGGTCTTGCTGGGGCTGATTCGTTTGCGAAACTTGGTCTAGTCCCCATAAGTGTGGTGGACAAATAAATACTAATTAATAGTAATGGCTAATAAGCGGATGCTACGGCATTGTTTCAATAATCACGGTGCCTCGTGAAGACAAACAAACAAACCTAAGGAGATAGTAAATAAAATGATCAAGAATATTACAGCCCTTCTTGGCGTGCTTGCGGCCGTGGCCAGCTTGTCCCTCGCGGACAGCGC
>JBGSBI010000032.1:303-15206 GCA_041730685.1 Aliarcobacter sp. | reverse complement strand
AGTTCGATTAGATACGGGTTGAGCGGGAACGGAATGGTGGATGGGGGGCGATGGTTGCGATCAGGGTTGGAGAGGGCAGCCAACAGTGGGGGCTTGGGGAATTCCGGAAAGACCGGGCAGGTCGGATGAGAGGGGGGGCAGGTGGAGTCGAGAAAAGAGATCGTTGAGACTGGCGAGAGAAGTTCCGGGCCAGATGGCGGAGACGAGCCCGTCGGGTTGGGCGAGAATAAAGCATCCCGACTTTGTGATTCCCAAGCGGCGACCCAGTTTAGAGTCGGGGTCCTGTAGGGATGGAAGATTTGTTCCTATCTTATTCATGAATGCATGAATCTGAGCGGGGGTATCTGCGAAAACAAAATACCAGGCAGCCTTAGTTTCGGAATTCTTCATGGCCAAGATGAAATATTTTGCGAACTCGAGACTGCAGTCGCAGTCGTGGGAGAAGAAAACAAGGACCAAAGGTTTTTCTTTGGGGAGTGAGGACCAGGGGGCGAGCTGTCCATCGAGATGGCGGAACACGCTTTGGGAAATGTTTTGCCCGGTGGAATGGTTGAGAGTTTGCAGGTCGGAGGGCGGGGTGGGATGGCGTCGTGATATTTTTTCGTTTAAGGGAGCAGGTGGTTGTGAAGCGGGACGAGTGAATCCATAGATCAGGGCGGCCAGAGCGACAAGGAAGAGGGCGATGGGCCAAGGGGATTTCATGGGTCTAGTGGGCGGGCATGGCGATCCATGGGGGGACAACGCTTCCCGCCACCCAGCCGTTACGTCGGCGAATTTCCTCCACGGTGAGGCGTGGATCTTTTAAGTAGATGTAGTAGTCGTCTTGCCGTTCAAAGAGGTCGCCTTTGGCTTCGCGGGTTTCGCTAATGACCATGTTGCTGGTGATGCGAATATGAAAATAGCCACGGATAAGCTCGTCGTATTTCGAGGGGAGTAGTCTGAACTGGAAGGGGATGAGGGTTTTGGTTGGGATAACTTCCCGGATCTTTGCCTCGGAACCTTCGGGAGTCTCCTGAGGAACGGAATCCCAGTGCCCGTCCGCTTGATAAAAAATGCGGAGGGAGGGACCGAGAACAAAAAAGCCACGGGATGAGTCATAATTCTGGAGGAACAGATTCGCACGGATATTGCCATCGCCTATTGCCTCGATGGATTCGACATCGGCTCGGAGTTGGCGGAAAGCGATCTCCTCGGTGATGCGTTTCTTCTCTTGTTTAGCCCATAGCTGACGGCCTTGGGACCAGGCGATGATTCGATCGGCAGAGAAGAGAAGGGCGGCACCCAAAATTAAAGTAGCTAAAAAGAAGGAGGCGGGGCCACGCCATTCGCCGACGGGTGCGGGGGTAGGTGTTTCTTGGGTGGCAAGGTTCTGGGGAGGTTTTTCGAAAACGGGTCCACGCCTATCGATGAGGGAGGAGGGAAAGGCTGGAGCGGAGGGTTTGGCTGTGAGGGAGAGTTCTCCTGAAGACATTTGGAAAACACGATCGGCCAAAGAAGCGAGCTGGTCTCCATGGGTAACCGCGAAGATAGCGAGTTTCCGTTCATCCCGGAGTTCCCGGAGAACTTTGAGGATTTCTTCCTCGGCTAGGGGATCGAGATTGCTGGTGGGCTCGTCCAGTAGGAGGAGGGAGGGTTCATGTTGAAGGGCGCGTGCTAGGGAGACGCGGCGCTGTTGACCGCCTGAAAGTTCATGGGGAAACGCATCCCAGCGTTCTCCCATACCGAGGCGGGTGAGAAGAGCTAGAGCGCGGGAGTAGGCTTTATTTTGGGGTTCGCCAGCAAGCAGTCCTGGAAGGGCGGCATTATCTAAGGCGGTGAGTCCGGGAAGGAGGGAGTTGGTTTGGAGCATGAAGCCCATTCGGCGGGAGCGGAGATGGGCGAGCTTATTTGGAGAGAGTTGGAGAAGGTCGGTTCCTTCGAAATGAAGGGTCCCATGGTCGGGACGGGCAAGGGCGCCCAAGAGGGCCATGAGGGTAGATTTTCCAGAACCAGAACGTCCGCAGACGGCGACAAACTCGCCCGGCTGAATTTCGAGGGAGACTTGGTGAACGGCGGCGATGGAACCGCGCCGAGCGGGATAGACTCGGCTGAGATTGCGGGCGGAGAGGACAACGCTCATTCGTTATTTTCCCTAAGGAGTTGGTAGAGTTCTCGACTGGCAAGACGCCATGAGGGGAGTAGGGCGCCGAGTCCGGCCACGCATGAACAAAGGAAGAGGCTGAGAAGGGCGGAGAAAACTTGAAAGGAGAGGGGAGGGAGCTCGAGGGTGATACCGCGGGAAGTGAGGAGATATCCTAAAGTTCGGACGAAGATGGCTAGTCCGGTAGCGCCAAGGAGGACTCCGAAAAGGGCGCCAAGAAAAGCGCAGAGGGCGGCTTCCATTGCCAACCATAAGGAGAGTCCGATTCGGGAAAGTCCTAAGGCGAGAAGGAGGCCCAATTCCGATTTTCTTTCGGCCACGATTCCGGCGTAGACGACGAGAATAAGGAGTCCGGCCATGAAAAGGCTAAGGAGAGTGAAGGTGATGGAGCCGGTGAGGATGGTGCGAATGGATTGTCGGATTTGGATGCCAAGGTTAGAGCCGCTGATGATCTGAACCTGGGGAACGGAGGAGAGGGCAAAGCGGACGTGGCCTGCTCCAGCGCCTGGGGACAAGCGAAGGAGAAGGGCTGAGGCGGAGTTGGTGATCGGAGAGGTGCCGAATGATTGCAATCCGCGAGAGCGACATTCTTGGGCGAGTTCTTCCATGGTGGAAAAGGATCCGAAGACCGAACGTTCGGTGGGGCCAACGCCGGTCAGGTCGAGTTTTCCCCAGACGACGAGACTTTTGCCAAAGAAATTTATAGTGGAGCCGAGGGGTTCGGAGCGACGTCCACCGATAAGAACATCGCCGAGGGAGAAGGGCCTAGGCAGGTGTTCTCGGACCCAAGGTTGCAGGGTGAAATCGGTGAGAGGGTCGAAGGCAATTAGGTCGGTTTCGCCATGGCCCTCGTCGGAGGGGAGAGAGAAGTGACGTTGGGGGGATATTTTTTCCAATCCGGGGAGAGTTATGATTTGGGTGAGAACTGAGGGGTCGAGCAGAGGGGCATTGGGTTCTCCCGTAAGCAGGGCGGCGGTCAGGTTATGGGTGATGCCTTTGGGAAGAATGAGGAGGTCGGCCCCGAGGCGGTTGAGGGAGGATTCGAGTCCGCGTCGAATTGAATGGCTGATGACTAGGGTGAGAAAGATGGAAGAGGAGCCGATGGAGACGGCGAGGGCGAGGAGGAGATACCGACCTGAGCTCCGTCTGGCCTCTTGGAGAAGCAGACGAAACGCCAGCGGTAGAAGGCGCAATCTGTGGAGCAGAGGAGTTAGACCGTGCAGCTTCGGCTATATTTCATCTCTTCCACTTTGGAGGGGACGATGACGCAGTCGTGGTGACCACCGAAGTTGGGCATGTAGCCGACCTGCTCAAGGGTGTCCTGTCGGAAGACGAAGGCACCGGATTCCATGCGTTGGAATCCTGAGAAGATGGCTAAGACATACTTACCGTCGTAGGTGGTGGCGGTAGTTTGGGTATCCACGCCCACGTTGCGGAACTTTTTTACGATTTTCCAATCCTTGGTGGTGATGACATAAATGTCTGACTTCATCGGCTTGGGGCGGAGGACAGTTAAGAAGCATTTCGAGCCATCGATGGAGAAGTTGACGTGGAAAGGGGATGGGTATTCGCCCTGCCATTCTTTGTCTTTGATGAAGGTGACCCGTTTCCAAGCGCGCGGATCGTCGCTGGAGGTGTCGAAGACCGCGACATTGTTAGCGCGGAGATTGTTCATCATGACAAGATGATTGCCGGAAGGATTGAATCCTGTCTCATGGATGGGGTTGCCGATGGAGGGGAGGGTGACTTCCCAAGTGTCGGGACTATTGGAGACTTTTTTAATGGGCCAGTTATCGGCGATGCCTTCATTGGCCATGAGATAGCAGATGGGTTCCATGGAGGTACGATCGATAATGAAGCCGCCTCCGCACATGCGAAGACCAGCGATGGAGTAGCGGTTGCGTGGATCGTGAAGGCAGAAATCGAGTCCCGTCAGGGTTTGGGGGCTGGCACCGGGGGTTTGGCCTTTCTCGACGAGGATTTCGGCCATGGGAGCCATCTCGTAGTTGAGTTTGTTGCCTTTGGTGCCGTAGTAATCGTATTTGCCGTCTTTTTCGGGGGCAAGTTTGACGAGTCGGATGGTGCCACCCTTGGTCCAAGTTTCGGCTAAGACTTTGGAGTTGGGTACCCAATCGGCGCGGAAGGCGGAGAGGACCTTGGTTTTGTCCTGACCACGGGCGCGGGAGAAAAATCCCACGACATCTTTTTGACCATCGGCACAAGCGAAGCCGTTTCCGTCTGGGAAGGGGACGGTGTGGACGCCAACTCCGATTCCAGTGGTTTCCGAGATGTCTTCGAGGAGTTCCATCTGATTTGATTTTCCGTCGTAGCCAACGCGATAGATATGGTCTCCCATGCCGTACTTATCGAGCATGCCGTGCTCTTTGATTTTCGTGTTGAGGCCGTACATCAGAACGTTTTCACCGCCTTGAGTGGAGTTGATAAATTCAAAGCCTTTGTAAGGGTCCCCGCTATCGGCGTAGTAAGCAGCCAAATGGTGGGAGATCGGGCAGGAGTCCCCGTAGTTCCAGTAGGAGATCCAAGCGAGGGTTTTGTCAGTGGATAGGTCTACGGCGTGGGTGCCCCCGCCGAGCTTTTGTGGGGTGAGGTAAATGTATTTTCCGAGAGATTCGCGAATCCCCTGATAGACGGCGTCTTCGATCATTATGCCGTCCTCGTTTTTACCTGCGTAGGAGGTACTGGGGAGGTAGCGGGTGAGGCCCGCTCCGGTGAGGCCGGCGAGACCAGCAAAACCGTAATAAAAGAAGCGGCGACGGCTGATTTTTTCAAGTTGGGGATTGGGCATCAAGTGACTTTGAATATAGGCCTTGCAGTAACAAGATAAAACTCGCGAAAAGGCCGGAGCTTAGTAAATTTTTGAAATGAATTATATCTATGCACTAATCGTTGGAATGATCATTGGAATTAGCGGTGTTCAGGCGGAGGAAGATTTTATCAACCGCTTGGCCTGCGTGATTAAGGCGGACGGGACAATTGCCCGCGGCTACAAAATCGAAAGTTGTGAGCTAAAGGGAGCGAACGAATACGTGATTACCTGGAAAATTCCACTCCAAGGAAAGATTCCCCAGGGTGTGGTGAAGACAAACTTTTCCGCGACCATCGGAAGTGCCATGACAGAGCCGGTCGAGGCTGGTCTGATCACCGTTTCGCTGGATAAGGACCCCAACAAAATGGTCGTCCATACCTTCAATAGTAAGGGCGAGCCCGCTGCGCGGCCTTTTCATATCGCCGCTTTTCGGGATTACTGATTTTGGGCAGTCCAGAGATGCCTCTGGACTCTTGACCGACCCTATAATTTCTTAGCGGCGGAAGAAGAGGTGGGTGGAGAGGTAGTAGAGTTTGCCAGCTTGAAGATGGAAGGAGTCGGGCCCGAGATTAACTTGGACTTTGGTGTTACTGTCCTGCTTCTGTCCAAGAAAGCGGAGCAGTTTACTGAAATGAAATGGGGCGACATAGCGGATGATGGGTGCGTCGTCGGGGAGTTTGGCGATTTCGCGTGCATCACTGATGGCGTCCTCAAGATATCCGGTGGCATCGACCAATTTCAGGTCGAGAGCTTGTTTTCCTGAGATGATTCTACCGTCGGCCATCTCCCCAGGGAGTTTATGATTTGGGAAGTGGCGTTCCTCAATGACGATGGAGGAGAAGCGTTCGAAGGTTTCGGCAATCATATCTTGGACGAGTTTCTTTTCCTGCTCGCTGGCGGGACGAGAGGGATTGAGAAGATCCTTGAGAGTACCGCTTTTGAAAGTGAGGGTGGAGAGGCCGAGGATTTTGGAGAGTCCCTCGTAGTTGAGGGCCTGCATGATGACGCCGATACTGCCAGTGATACAGAGTTCGTGGGCCACGAGATGGGATCCGCCCATGGCGGTGTAGTAACCACCCGAGGCGGCGACGGAGTCTAGGTAGACGATGACGGGCTTGGTTTCGCGAACGAGAGTGAGTTCGTGGTAAAGGTTATCGCTGGCGGTGACTTCGCCGCCTGGGCTATCGATGTGCAGGAGGATGGCGGCAACCGAGTCATCGTCGGCGGCTTGGCGGATCTGAAGAATAATATCGTCGACCATGCTGGATCCGATATCTCCTGGGACTTCTTGGGCGATGACTCCAAAGAGGTCGATTTTGGCGATGCGCTTCTTTTGGGAGTCGTTTCCTTCGACTAACTCTTCTTCGAAGGAAGGGGCGGATTGGAGATGGGGGGCTCCTGAAAAGAGATGGTGGTCTTTGGAGAGGAAGAGGAGATTGGCGACGAGACTGGTTGTGAGCAGAATGAGGCCAATGAGCAAAAGAGTTTTTGGAAGGCGGGGCATGGGAAGGAAGATGATGGAGCAGGAAGGGATTGTTCGCAAGGGCTGTTGGGTAAGGGTGTTGGCGGCGGTCACAGCAGCACAAAGGAGTGGGGTGACAAGTGCGGTGGGGATTTCGGGTGGGGCGGATAGTGTTCTTCTTGCGGAAGCGTTGTGGCGGAGTGGGGCGAAACCGATTCTTTTTCACTTTAATCATCGTTGGCGTGGTCGGGTGGGGGATGGAGATGCGAAATGGGTGGCGGCGTGGGCCAGGAAAAGGGGTCTGCGGGTGGTGTTGGGGAAGGCAAGGAGCGAGGGGCGAACGGGGGAGGGTGAGGCACGGACGGCGCGGTGGTTTTTCTTCCAGCAAGCGGCCAAGAGGTGTGGGGTGAGGGAGCTATGGTTAGCACATCAAGCCGATGATCAGGCGGAGACGGTTTTAATGCAGTTGTTGCGTGGGGCAGGAGCAGATGGACTGGCGGGGATGGCGGTTCGATCGAGGCAAGGGAAGGTGGTGGTGGTTCGGGCGATGATGGGATTCACGAGGGAGGAGGTAAGGCAGGCGGCGCGGGAGGTGGGGCTGAGTTGGCGGGAAGATAAGACGAACGAGGATGAAAAAGGGTGGAGATCACGAGTTCGGCACAAAGTTTTGCCCTATTTATCTAAGATGTATGGGCGAGAGGTGCGGGGAGCGCTGTGCCGAGCAGCGGAGATTATGGCGGGCGAGAAGGAGTATTGGGAAAAGGAGTTGGGCAAGATTTCGATTCATCCCGATGTGCGGGAGTGGAGGAAGAAAGCGGTGGCCTGGCAAAGGAGGGCGATTCGAAGCTGGCTGGGAAAGAGAGGATATCTTGGGGCAAATCTGGCGGAGGTGGAGGGAGTGCGAAGGCTTTTGGGCGGGGGCAAAACCGCGGGTTGGCAGGTGCGAGGGGGGGGGCAGGTACGGAGATCAGGAAACAGGCTATCCTGGTGTCCTGGGAAGGGGTCGGATTGCTAAACCCAAAAAGGGGTGATACCTTTCTATTTCCCTCTTATGGCGACTCCTCGATCCAATCACCGTAAACCGCCGAAATTACCTCGGCCACCGATGCGTCGACCAGACCCTGCAAAAGGGGATGGCCCAAATTGGCGTGGGGTGGTGCTCTTTCTTGTTTCGGCCTCGGTCTTGCTTCTGGCGTTCTATGCTCATCAGAACCAGAACGCGGCGTCGGTGCGAGACCTTACGTTCTCTGAGTTCGAGGGATATCTGAAGGAAGGGAAGGTCAAAGAGGTGGTTTTGAATGTGGAGCCAGCGGCCAATGTGCGTTGGCTTTCAGGGAAATTTGAGCCGTCGGAAGCGTTAAAGAAAAGTGTGAGGATGGATGCGCAGGGAAACACCGGATATAAAGTGACGGTCGACTTAGCCTTTAAGCAAAATTTGGAGCAGGTGTTGGCGGCGAACGGTTTTCCGCAGGTGAGTCAGAAGGTGGTAGATAATTCGATGTGGCAAGCGCTGGCGGGGACGCTGCCGTTTGTGCTCTTTGTCTTGATCATGTATTTCTTCTTCCGTCAGCAGATACGCATGGCGGGGAAATCGGCTTTCAGTTTTGGTAAGAGTAAGGCGCGCATTGTCTCGAAGGATAAAAATAAGATTACCTTTGCGGATGTGGCGGGGGTGGAGGAGGCGAAGGACGAGGTGAGCGAGATTGTGGAGTTCCTGCGGGATCCGAAAAAATTTCAAAAGTTGGGTGGGCGCATTCCAAAAGGAATTTTGATGGTGGGTCCGCCAGGAACGGGCAAGACCCTTCTAGCAAAGGCGATCGCGGGCGAAGCGGATGTGCCTTTTTACGGGATCAGCGGCTCGGATTTTGTGGAGATGTTTGTTGGGGTGGGAGCCTCGCGGGTGCGGGATATGTTTGAGCAGGGAAAGAAGACCGCGCCTTGCTTAATTTTCATCGATGAAATTGACGCAGTGGGGAGGAGTCGAGGTCATGGGGTGGGCGGCGGGCATGATGAGCGAGAGCAGACGCTGAATGCTTTGCTGGTGGAGATGGATGGGATTGATACGGCGGAGGGGGTGATCATTATTGCGGCGACCAATCGGAAGGATGTCCTCGACCCAGCCCTCTTGCGGCCGGGTCGGTTTGATCGGGAAGTGATGATCAACTTGCCCGATGTGAAGGGACGGGAAGAAATCTTGAAGGTTCACGCTAAGAAAGTGAAAGCGATGGAGAATGTTTCTTGGGCGACTTTGGCCAGAAGCACACCTGGATTTTCGGGAGCGGAACTAGCCAACGTGATTAATGAAGCGGCTTTGATGGCGGCTCGGCGCGATGCGGAGGCGATTACTCAGAAAGATTTGGAGGAGGCGAGGGATAAGGTGCGGTTTGGACGAGAGCGTAGGAGTTTGGCGATGAGCGATGAGCAGAAAAAGTTAACGGCCTATCACGAAGCGGGGCACGCCATTTTGAACATTGTTTTGGAACATACCGATCCTTTGCACAAGGTATCGATTATTCCGCGAGGTCCAGCCTTGGGGGTGACAATGATGTTGCCGACGGAGGATCGGTACGGGTACGCCAAGAAAAAGGTTTTGGATGATCTTTGTGTGGCGATGGGTGGACGGGTGGCGGAGGAGATGTTTTTGGGGGATGTTTCCAGCGGAGCCAGCGGGGATATTAAGATGGCAACTTGGTATGCAAAGAAGATGGTTTGCGAGTGGGGGATGAGCACGCGGATGGGGATGGTGGAGTATGGAGAGCATGAGGACTATGTGTTTTTAGGACGGGATATCGGGCGTTCCAAGGGGTATAGCGAGAAAACGGCGAGGGAGATTGATGAGGAGGTGCATCAGATCGTGAATGGGGCGCATGAACGGGCGAAAAAGATTTTGGAGGAACATCGCACCAAGGTGGAGTGGGTGGCGCTAGCTCTGCTCGAGTATGAGACGCTGGATGGGGCGCAGGTGGAGGAGATTGTGAAGTTTGGTAAGATGATGAATCCTCCGCCCAAGGGGATCTCTGCGCCCTCGACTCCGACCCCGAGTGAAGCTTTGCCGGTGAATCGGCCGATTGAGAAGGTGAAAGATAAAAGCGGAATTTTGCCTGGTTTAGAAGGTGCTCCCGCGGGAGCTTGAAATAGTTCTGTGGTATGAACAATCCCGCCACGATGGCGTGGCTCTGCGGGAAGAGGGCGGTGAGTCTGCGGGTAGGTAGGCCTTTTATTTTAGGAATTCTAAATCTTACGCCTGATTCTTTTTCGGATGGCGGGAAGTATGTTCAGAGGATTGATGCGGTGCGACAGGGAATCGCTCTTTTAGATCAGGCGGATGGATTGGATATTGGAGGAGAGTCGACTCGTCCTGGGGCGGAGGCGGTATCGGCTCGTGAGGAGCGAGCAAGGGTGATTCCGATTTTAAAAGAGATCCGAAAGGAGAGACCAGAGGCTTTTCTCTCCTTGGATACTTATAAGGCCGAGGTGGTGAAAGCGGCGATGGGAGAAGCGGAAGTGGAGGTGGTCAATGATGTGGGTGCGGGTAGGTGGGACCCTCAGATGTGGCAGGTCGTGGCGGAGTCTGGGGTGGGATACATCTGCATGCACGCCGGTGGAAAACCAGAGACGATGCAAGACGATCCAAGCTACGGGGATGTGGTTAGGGAGGTGGGAGAGTTTTTCGTGGAGAGATTGACGGGATTAGGGAAAGCTGGAATTGCTGAAGAAAGAGTGGTTTTGGATACAGGGATTGGCTTTGGAAAAACAGTGGAGCACAACGAAACTCTTTTACGGGCGAACTGGGGTGGATTGGGTAGGCCGCTGTGCTGGGGGCTATCGCGAAAATCATTTTTGCAGGGGGTACAAATTGAGAAGAAGTTGAAAAATCGGGATGAGGCTCTGGATTGGTGGAATCGGGAGCTTGGGCAGAGAAAACTTCCGATGGTCTGGCGGGTACACGAGCCTGGGAGAATCTCGCGGAGTATTGCGGAATGATAGGTGGGATAAAAAACTGATGGTTGGGGCAGAGGAGTCGGCTAGGGTTTGAGGATGAGTGAGGAGATCCAACTGAAAAGAGAGGTAGAGGGGACAGCGATCCCTGCAGGAACGAAGCGCCTTTTAGCGGCAGGAACGGGTGTGGTGGTGACGCAGGATTTAGGGGGAACTTTTACGGTGCATGCGACTGAGGCGGGAGGGTTGTTTCGAATTGAGGGTAAAGATGCGGATGCTTTAGGAAGAAAAGTTGCGAAAGTTGATGCGGTGGGGGTGGGCAAGGTGGCGGGGGAGGAAGAGATTTGGGCGGTTTTGAAGACCTGTTATGACCCAGAGATTCCGGTGAACATTGTCGATTTGGGGCTGATTTATAGTATGGAGTTGCAGAAGACTGAAGCGGGGGGGAGGAGCGTGCAGGTGAAGATGACGTTAACCGCGCAGGGTTGCGGGATGGGGCCTTCGATCGCGGCGGATGCTCGTCAAAAGATTCTTACGCTGGAGGGGATTCAGGAAGCTCAGGTAGACGTGGTTTGGGAGCCTGCGTGGGGGCCTCAGATGATCACGCCGGACGGTCGGAAGAAGTTGGGGATGGATTGACGGTGCTTGAAAGGTGTCTGATACAGACTTTAAATTGCCTAAAGTGTCACAAGGTTTGACAAAAGTGACACATTTGGTATGTTTTGGATATGAGGAGCAAAGTATCGATTCGTGAGTTACATCATCGGACAGGGCATTTTATTCGGAAGGCAGAGTCTGGTCCGATTGTGGTGACAGATCGTGGGCGGCCTATTGCAGAAATTCGGCGGGTCGAGGTGGATCTTGAGCCGGAGGCGGGGGTTGGGCTGGCAGAAGTTCCAGGCTCTTACTGGTCGAATCGCAAACTACTTCCTGAGTTCCAAAAGCTCTTACTGCGGGGAGAATTATCGAAGAAACGTGGAGATAAATCGGTGGATCAAATTCTCAACGATGTGAAGGACGATCGACTCGCTTGAACTATTTCGACACCAGCTACTTGGTGCGACTGTACTTTGAGGAGCCAGGTTCCAAGGAGGTTCGTGAGTTACGGACTTCGGAGCCTTGGGCCTGTGCTTGGTTAGGCAGGATTGAGATGCAGGCAGCGTTTCATCGCAAGTTTCGCGAGCGACAAATTGAGCGTGGCCCTTTGCGAATGCTACTTGCCCAGTTTAGTGAGGATTGCCAGCGGGGTGAGTTTAAATGGCTGCCCTTTGAATTGAAATTAGCGGGTGGGATCGGTGAGATATTTAAGGAGCTACCTCGAGATCAGTTTTTACGGTCTTCGGATGCTGTTCATTTAGCCTGTGCCCGCAGGCACGGCTATCGAGTCATATTCTCCAACGACCGAAATCTATTGGCAGCTGCTAAATACTTTGGCTTGCAAGGACGGAATGTGATTCCAGTCTCCCGCTGATGTTTGTTATTCCTTCGATCGATTTAATGGCTGGAGAGGTGGTGCGTTTGGCCCAGGGCAAGGCCACGGAAAAGAAGGTTTATAGCAAGGATCCGATGGCGATGGCACGGCGGTGGGAGAAGGTGGACGGCAAAATTCTTCATTTAGTTGATTTGGAGGGGGCGTTTGAGGGGCAGATGCGCAATTTGGAGATGATTGGGCAGATTGCTCGTTCGGTAAAAATGCCGTGTCAGGTGGGGGGTGGGATTCGGGACTTGGCGGTGGCGGAAAAGATTCTGCAGTTGGGGGTGAAGCGGGTGATTTTTGGGAGCGTGGCGTGTGATTCTCCAGAAACCATCGATGAGGCGGTGAAAAAGTTTGGACCGGAGCGGGTGGTGGTGGGGATCGATGCGCGGGATGGAGTGGTGGAGACGAGGGGTTGGACGAAACCGAGTGGTTGGAAGGCGGTGGATCTAGCGGCGCGAATGGCACAGGGCGGAGTGATCCGAATTATTTATACGGATGTAGTGAGGGATGGAATGATGACGGGGCCGAATATTCCCGCGGTGCAGGAGATGATTAAAGCTTTTCCGGGAAAGGTGATTTCATCGGGGGGAATTAGCGGGTTAAAGGATCTACAGGCGTTAGACAAGGCGGGCGGGGTGGAGGGGGTGATTGTGGGGCGGGCTCTTTATGAAGGGGCAATGGAGGACGAAGTGTGTCGGTGGAATACGTTTTAACGGAGCCAAACCGACCTGAGGGTGGTCCGACGATTGATTACGCGAAGGAGTTGAACGCGGAACAGTTGGAGGCGGTGACGGCACCTCCAGGCCCGATGCTGGTAATTGCGGGAGCGGGCAGTGGGAAGACACGGACCCTGACCTACCGTGTGGCGTGGTTAGTAGAGAACGGGGTTCCCCCTGAGCAGATCATGCTTCTGACTTTTACGAACAAGGCATCCAAGCAGATGCTGGAGCGGGTGGCTTTTCTTTTGCCGCATGATCTGTCGCGATTGTGGGGAGGAACGTTTCACCATATCGGAAACCGAATTCTACGGCGGCATGCGGACCAGGTCGGGTACACGCGGGATTACGTAATCTTGGATCGCGAGGATGCGGAAGATCTAATCGCGGCCAGCATGGTGGAAGCAGGAGTTGATCCCAAAAATAAGGCCTTCCCCAAGGCTCAAGTGTTAGCGGATATTTTTAGTTTGGCAGCGAATCATCGGACGACGTGCGGTTCAATTTTGAAGGGTCAGTTCGGCTATTTCACCGAATTTGAGGAGACGATCGGCAAAATAGGGGAGATTTATTTGCGACGGAAGCGGGAGAGTATGGCGATGGATTATGATGATCTTTTGACCCTTTCTTTGCGGTTGCTGGAGGAGCCAGGGGAGCTCCGAGAAAGATATCGGGCAAGGTTCCAGCATATCTTGGTAGACGAGTATCAGGATACGAATCGGTTGCAGTCGGACTTTATCGATGCTTTGGGCAGTGGACATCATCAGGTGATGGCGGTGGGAGATGATGCGCAGAGTATCTACTCGTGGCGTGGGGCGAAGGTGGAGCATATCCTGAGTTTTCCTGAACGGTATCCAGGCGCCAAGATGGTGAGGTTGGAGACGAACTATCGGAGTATTCCGCAAATCCTAGATCTAGCGAATCACTCGATTTCCCATAACCCGAAGCAGTTTCCGAAAAATCTGAAGGCGGTGAGAGATGCAGGGGTAAAACCCGCAGTGGTAACGCTGGAGGACGGGGGGCAGCAGGCCACTTTTGTGGCACAGAGAATCCTGGAGATGCACGAAGAGGGGACGAGTCTTTCGGATATTGCAATTCTTTACCGGGCGCATTTTCACGCAATGGAGATTCAGTTGGAGTTCACCCGCAGGAATATTCCTTACACGATTACTTCAGGACTGAGGTTTTTTGAACAAGCCCATGTTAAGGATGTGGCGGCGCACTTACGCTTATCTGTGAATGCGAAGGATGAGGTGGCCTTTTATCGGTTAGCGAGATTATTGCCTGGGGTGGGTCCGAAATCGGCGACTAAGATGTGGCAGGAGGTGGTCAGTGGGAGAGGGCTGGGGCAATTGAAAGTGCCCGAGAAAGGAGCGAAGGGGTGGATGCAGATGGTGAATACGCTGGGACAATTAACGGGGAAAGATCCTTCGGAGCAGGTGAAGATCGTGGTGGAGGGGAGTTATGGGGATTATATTAAGAGTCGATACACGAACGCGGCGAATCGAATGGATGATTTGCGGCAGTTGGAGGATTACGCAACAACCTTTAAGGAGACGGCAGAATTTCTGGCACAGATGGCACTCCTAGGGAATACGGATACGGAACTATCTGCGAAAAAGCAGGACGGGAGTGAGGATGCGGTCCATCTAAGCACAATCCATCAGGCCAAAGGGTTGGAGTATGGGACCGTATTTGTAGTGATGCTTTGTGAGGGGATGTTTCCTTCCAGTCGATCATTGGAGACACAGGAAGCTGAGGAGGAGGAGCGCAGATTATTTTATGTGGCGGTGACGAGGGCGAAGGACGAACTGTATCTGACCCACCCAAGATTGCGGATGGGGAAGGGGGGCGATGCGTGGCAGACCCCGTCACGATTTCTGAATGAGTTATCCAAGGAGTTAGTTAATGTTTGGAAGGTGAAGGGTTCATCAGGTCTGGGTGATTGGACTTAATAAAAACCTTTGTCTAGCAGTGTGTATGAGTTCAAGAATCATCTCGATTGAGTTCCAAGTTTTAGGGTGCTGAGTTACTAGTATGCAGATATTTCTGCTGGGACCCACCGGCGCGGGTAAGTCGCGAGCGGCCATTGAAGTGGCGGAGCAAACTGGGGCAGAAATTGTTTCGATGGATGCGTTTCAAGTGTATCGTGGACTAGATATTGGGACGGGTAAACCGACGGAAGAGGAACAGAGGCGAGTTCGTCATCACATGATCGATTTGGTGAATCCTGAGGAAAACTTCACGGCGGCGGACTACGCGCGAAGAGGTGGAGACATTTTGCATGATGTGGGGAAAAGGAGCATTGCCACGATATGGGTGGGAGGGACGGGGTTGTACCACCG
>JBGSBI010000032.1:0-293 GCA_041730685.1 Aliarcobacter sp. | reverse complement strand
ATCCCTTTTAAAAATTACCGGGGGGCGTACACGGGGCTATGGGGGGTACAATTTTTCATTTTGGGGGTAAAAGGCCCATTGCCCCCTTTTGGGGGGGGTGGGCGGGGGTTGTACCACCGAGTAATGACCGAGGGTCTTTCCTTGGCTCCAGGGACGGAGATTGGGGTTGCGGAAGAATTAGAGAAGAAGCCAATGGAGGACTTGGTTGAGGAGATATCTCGGGTGGATCCAGAGTGGTCGGCGAAAGCCGATATCAAGAATCGGCGGAGAGTGGTCAGGGCTCTGGCGGTGTG
>JBGSBI010000031.1:0-15784 GCA_041730685.1 Aliarcobacter sp. | reverse complement strand
CGGGGTTGAAGGCGCAGGATGGGACGGGGGAGGCGCAGGATATTTTGGCGGCGGTGGGACCGTTTGAGAGTGGGTTGGCGCCGGCGAAGGATGTGGGAGGAAAGTGGGGGTATCTGGATGTGGATGGGAAGTGGGCGATTGCGGCGAAGTTTGAGCGGGCGGGAGTTTTTAAATGTGGACTGGCGGCGGTGAAGGAGGTAGGGGGGAAGTGGGGGTATGTGAAACCGGACGGGAGTTGGGGGTTGGAGCCGAAATTTTCGCGGGTGCGGGCGTTTTCGGATGGGTTGGCAGCGGTTTCGGAGAAGGGGGAAGTGGAACTAGGGCCAGAACTTGAAACGGGCGGGGCGTGGGAGTAGTTCTGGTGGTAGGATGAGAAGTTATTTTATGGCTATTTTGTTTTATGGAACGAGTTGAGCTACGACTGGGGTGAGATCAGATGGAATATAAGAATTATTATGAGGTGCTGGGGGTAGTGAAGACGGCGACGCCTGAGGAGATTCGGAGTGTCTTTCGGAAAAAGGCGCGGGAGTACCATCCAGATGTAGCGAAGGACAAAGTGAAGGGGGCGGAGAAGTTTAAGGAGTTAAACGAGGCGTATGAGGTGCTGAGTGATCCGGCGAAGCGAGCGAAGTATGATCAGATGGGCCGGGAGGTGCCTGGGGGTGGGTATGAGTGGGCGGGCGGAGTACCGAGGGGGCAGGCTGGGCCTGGAATGGAGGAGGTACATTTTGGCGGGACGGGATTTAGTGATTTCTTTGAAAGTATGTTTGGTGGAATGGGTGGGGTGGAGGGGATGCGGGCGGCGGGTGGGCGACGGATGGCGAGGAGAGGGGCGGATGTGGAAGGGGATTTAATGGTGACGTTGGAGGAGGCGATGCAGGGGTCGAGTCGAGAGGTGACCTTGCAGAGGGGTGGTGGGCGGGTGGAAACGTATCGGGTGAAAGTGCCTGCGGGGGTGAGGGAGGGGCAGAGAATTCGGTTGGCGGGACGGGGTCAAGAGGGGGCGAGTGGGGGTGAGGCGGGGGATCTGTATTTGAGGGTGAGATTGGCGAGGCATCCAGATTTACGGGTGGAAGGGGAGGATTTGGTGACGGACTTAGAGATGGCCCCGTGGGAGATGGTGGGGGGAGCGACTGTGCCGGTGAAGACATTGGAGGGGACGGTGATGTTGAAAGTGCCGGCGGGTTCCTTGGCAGGGCAAAAACTGAGATTGCGAGGGCAGGGATTAAGGCGGGAAGATGGGAGTCGTGGCGATCTGTATGCAATTTTGGAGGTGGTCGTACCTGGGTCTGTGGGAGCCGAGGAGAAGAAGCTTTGGGAGGAGTTGGGAAAAAAGAGTGGGTGGCAACCTCGGGGAGGAGAGTAGGCAGTGAAAGGCAAGCGAATGCAGATGGCGCGGGAGGTGCGGGAAGAGGCGCGCATGGAATTTGCGGTGGAAGAGTTAGCTCGATTAGCGGAGACGACGATCGAAGTGATTCAGCAGTACTGCCAGATGGGATTATTGGGCGAGGAGCGGAGGTCGGCGGGGCCTAGTGTGCGATTCGGCGAGGGATCGCTTTTTTTAGTGAGAAGGATTGAGCAGTTGCGGGTGGAGTATGGGGTATCGGCGGGAGGGGCGGAGCTGGTTTTGGATTTGGCGGCTCGGGTGGAGGAGTTGGAGAGGGAGATTCGTTCTTTGCGGGAGGCTTTAGGGCGATGAGTGGGGGAGAAAAAAAGCCTGTGAAGGGACTGCGGAGTCCTCGGGTGGAGGTGGGGGGATTGGTTTATTTTGGGCGGATGGTGGATAAATTGCGATTGGAGAAGGCGGGAGGATTGCCGGAAGATTATCGAGAGAATATGGGGAAGGGTTTTGATCAGGCGTGCGTGAATTTTCTTGGAGTAGGTTATGAAAAATTACGGGAGCGGGTGAGGCAAGGCGGATCGGACGAAGAGATTTTGGAGTGGTGCGGAGTGCAGGGGAAAGTACGGGATGCGGAGGAGAGGAAGATCTGGGGTGCGTATTTGGCGAAGCGTGGTTGGCGAGACGAGATGGCGGAACGACTCGACTTCCGAAAGAAGGAGGCGGGATGGGGCGGGCGGGATGAGATAGAAACTTTCTTTGATTATATCGATGCGGATGAGGGGAGGTGACGAGGGTGGTCGGGGCGGGCCAAGAATGATTTTTAATTTTGGATGTTGGATTTTTGACCTACGACCCCACAAATTTAAAATCGAAATATAAATCATTCACTCGGAATGACTTGCACGACCTTCGAGTAAATGAAAGTTGTTTATATGCAGGGATTTGCGGGTCGGTTTTTTGAGGGTGACCTACGACCCCATTTGGCGGTTATTTAAAAAAAGAGCGCAACTTTTGCAGAAATGGGGAGTTTAATCCCTCATGAAAAGAGATGAAATGGCTGGCTTGTTTCGCCCTAGGGGTGGCTTAAAAAGGGTTTAATGAGCGCCCAGAGGGTTCGAGTAAAGTCATCGGCCGGGATGTACTCTGTCTATGTGGGGGAGAAGATCCTCCCGCAGGGGTTGGTAGCGCATCTTCCCGCGAAGGTGCCCGTCGCGATGCTGGTGGATGAGGGAGTAGCGGCTTTGCCTTTGACCTTGGCGATATTTGGGTGGCTCGAGAAGCGTGCTTTGAGGGTGGTGCGGGTGCGGATTCCTGGGGGGGAACGATCTAAATCGGTGGATGAGTATGGCCGAGTTTTGCGGCAACTGGCAGGGGCGGGGTTGACGAGGGACACCTGGGTGGTGGCGGTGGGCGGGGGGGTGACTGGAGATTTGGCCGGATTTGTGGCAGCGACGTATCTTCGTGGTTTGCCGGTAATTCAAATTCCCACGACGGTGGTGGCGATGGTGGATAGTAGTGTGGGAGGAAAGACGGGAATCGATCTGCCCGAGGGAAAGAATTTAGTGGGGGCCTTTCATCCTCCGAAGGCGGTTTTAGCAGATCTACGCTGGCTAGAATCTTTGCCGGAAGCGGAAAGGCTGGCAGGAATGGGCGAGGTGATAAAGTATGGGGCGATCGCCGATGCGAAGCTCTTTGCCGCGGTGGAGAAAGGACGGCCTCGTTCGATGGCGAAAGTGATTAAGCGGTGTGTGGAGATTAAGGCGAAGTTAGCGGGGGAGGATGAGCGGGATTTGAAGGGGCGACGGGCGCTTTTAAATTTCGGGCATACGGTGGCTCATGGGTTGGAGGGGGTCTCGGCCTATGCGGGACTGCGCCATGGGGAAGCGGTGGCGATAGGCATGGTGGTTGCGGCTCATTTATCGGTGAAAACGCGGGGGTTAAAAAAGAAAACTGCGGAGAAGTTGAGGGCGGCGATTGCGGCGTATGGTTTACCTGTGACCCATCCAGATCTGACTTGGGAAAAACTTTCTCCGGTGATGGCGCGAGATAAGAAGGCGACCTTGCAGGGAATTCGTTGGGTACTGTTGCGCAAGATCGGGCGGGCTGATCTGGTTGCTGGGGTGACCGAGAAAAAAGTGCAGATGGCTTTGGAGGAAGTGCGGGAGGGTCGACCGCCGAAAAAATGACCCGCACTGAGGCCTACCTAGTCCTCAATGGTCTGCGGTTGGTGGGACCCGTCCGCGTGAGGAAATTACGGGAGGCGTTGGGCGGGGTGGAGGAATTGCTTGGGTTGCCGACCTCGAAAATGGCTGGAGTTGAGGGAGTGGGGCAGGCGGTAGCGGATTCGATCCGAGGTTGGGAGAAGAGTTTTGATTTGGCGCAGGAGTTAAAAAAGATCAAGGAACATAAGCTGGAAGTGGTGGATTGTGAGGATCCTAATTATCCTGCCCTGCTTCGAGAGATTCATGATCCACCGATGGTTCTCTACTATCGTGGAAATATGCAGGCGGTGCAGGGGGCTTGCTTAGGGATTGTCGGTACAAGGGAAGCCACGGGGTACGGGATCGAATTAGCGAAAAAACTTGGGTATCAGTTAGCCTATGCGGGGGTGGGGGTGGTGAGCGGATTGGCTCGGGGGATTGACACGGCGGCGCATCAGGGGGCATTGGCGGGAAAGGGAAGGACGGCGGCGGTGTTGGGTTGTTCGATGGATCAGATGTACCCTGCGGAAAATCGGTCGCTGGCGGAAAAGATGGAGGAGGCGGGTGGTTGTGTGATGAGCGAATTTTGCCTGGGCACTTCGCCTGATCGGCAAACTTTTCCGATGAGGAATCGGATCGTGAGTGGATTGAGTAAGGGGGTTTTAGTGATTGAGGCGGCGCGGGCGAGCGGAGCGATGATCACGGCGAAGCAGGCTTTGGAGCAAGGGAGGCAGGTATTTGCGGTGCCAGGGAGGATTGATCACCCGCAATCGGGCGGATGCCATCAACTGCTGAAGGATGGGGCGCGTTTGGTGGAGTCGGTCGAGGATGTGCTAGCGGAATTTGAGTTTCTACTTCCGAAATCAGAAATGCCGTCGTCGCCACGGGCTCCTGACGATTTTGGAGAAGAGGAGAAAAAGGTATTTGAGGCGTTGGGCCGGGAGGAGATGCATTTGGACGTGCTAACCCGAAAATGCGGGTTGCCTTCGCCTAAGGTGTCCGCCACGCTTCTTAAGCTTGAGCTGAAACATCGGGTGCGACAAATGCCTGGTAAGTACTTCACTCGTATAGACTAACCAATGCCAAAAAAGCTTATCATCGCGGAGAAGCCGAGTGTAGCCAATGATTTGGCGCGTGTTTTGACGGGTTTTAAAAAAGAGGGGGAGTATTGGGAGTCGGACAAGTTTGTCCTGAGTTCGGCGATTGGGCATTTGGTGGAGTTGTGTAAGCCGACGGAGTATGGGAAAGGTAAAGGGAAGTGGAGTTTTGAGAGTCTGCCTCTGGTGCCTGAGGAGTTTAAGCTGAAGGTGATCGAGCGGACCGCTCCTCGGTTTGCTTTGTTAAAAAAACTGCTGAAGCGAAAGGATGTGACGGGAGTGATTAATGCCTGCGACGCTGGCCGAGAAGGGGAGTTGATCTTTCGATATGTGATGGAAGCGGCGGAGTGTAAGAAGCCGACGCAACGGGTTTGGTTACAATCCATGACGCCGGCATCGGTACGAGAAGGATTTGGCAAGCTGCGTAAAGAGGAAGAAATGGTACCTCTGTTGGACGCGGCCAAATCCCGTTCGGAAAGCGACTGGCTGATCGGAATCAATACCACGCGGGCTTTGACCGCGCTGAACTCGAAGGGTGGCGGATTCTTTTTGACGACGGCGGGGCGGGTGCAAACACCGACCTTGAGTATTATGGTGGATCGGGAGCATCAGATTCGGGCCTTTGTTTCGAAAGATTTCTGGGAAGTGCAGGCTACTTTTGGAGCGAAGGCGGGAGAGTACGAGGGTCGTTGGTATGACGAGAAGTTGGCGGAGCAAAAAGCGGCGGATCGTGGGCCTGAGCAGAAACCAGAACGTCTTTGGGATAAAGAGCGGGCAGATCAGATTGTCGGGGAGTGCCAAGGGAAAGTGGGACTGGTGGAGGACGAGAAAAAGCCTTCCCGCCAACTTTCACCATTACTCTATGACTTAACGAGTTTGCAACGGGATGGGAACAGTCGTTTTGGTCTGTCGGCGCGCCGGACTTTACAGATTGCGCAGGCGCTCTACGAAAAGCACAAGGCGATTACTTATCCCCGAACCGATTCGCGATGTTTGCCTGAGGACTATTTGGGGGTGGCCCAGTCGACGCTGGAAAACCTTAAAGGCAGTGAATTTGGGGAGTTTTCGGAAACTGTATTAAAAAACGGTTGGTTGAAGCCACTGAAGAGAGTGTTTAACAGTGCGAAGGTCAGTGACCACTTTGCCATTATTCCGACGCAGCAGATTCCGCTGAAGTTGGATGAAATCGAGGCGAAGGTTTATGCGGCGATTGTCCGACGATTTATCGCGGTGTTTTATCCGGAAGCGGTTTATGAAATTACCACCCGTATCACTCGGGTGGGGGAGCATCCTTTTCGGACGGAGGGCAAGATCCTGAAGGAAGCGGGATGGCTGGCGGTGTATGGGAAAGAGGGGGTAGAGGAGGGTGGCAAGGATGAGGGAAAGCTTCTGGTGCCAGTGGAGGAAGGGGAAAAGGTGAAAACGGAGGCGGTGGTTTCTGTAGGATTGCAAACGAAACCGCCAGCACGATACACGGAGGCTACGTTATTGAGTGCGATGGAAGGTGCGGGCAAGCTGATTGAAGATGAGGCTTTGCGGGAGGCGATGGGGGCGAGGGGTTTGGGTACGCCAGCAACCCGTGCGGCCACGATCGAGACCCTCATCTCGGAAGAGTACATCCGTCGGTTGGGCCGAGAGCTGATGCCGACGGCGAAAGCTTTTGGGTTATTTGAAACCCTCGATGCGCTAGGCATTGAGATTCTTCACTCTCCCGAGCTGACGGGGGAGTGGGAGCATAAGCTGCGGGAGATCGAAAGTGGTCGACTGAAGAGGGTCGACTTCATGAAAGAAATCCAAAAGGTCACTTGCGATATTGTAGAGAAGACAAGAGCCTTTCAGGATAAGGATCACGTTTTACGAAAACTCGACTTCAAGGATCCCGAATCGGGGCAGGAGTTTGAGGAGACATTGCGAGAGTACCGCACTTTGGATAACAAGTACTCGGTCCGGAAAGTGTTGGCAGGCCGACGGATTGAGGCAGCTGAATTTCTCACGTTGCTGGAAAAAGGTTCTTTGGGATTGCTGGATGGATTTCGAAGTCGAATTGGGCGACCTTTTTCGGCGGGACTCAAACTAGGGGAGGGCAGGAAAATCGAGTTGGTGGTGGGGGAAGAGGAGGGAACGCTCGATTTCTCCGGCCAGGAGCCGTTGGGGTCGTGTCTGGCTTGTCAGGGGCGTATGTTCATGAGCCAGCTACGCTATGTCTGTGAGCACAGTGTCTCGAAACCTTCGAATTGTACCTTCAAGGTTTCGAAAAAGATCCTCAGTCGGGATATTGCGCTGAATGAGGTTCAGGATCTTCTGAAAAACGGAAAAACTGCTTTGCTGGAGAAGTTTATTTCTAATAAAACCCGCCGTCCTTTTTCTGCCTTCTTAATGTGGAAGGATGGAAAAGTATCTTTTGACTTTCCTCCACGCGAACCGAAAAAGCCAAAAGTTAAAAAAACGGCAAAATCGCGGGCTAGCGCGGAAACCTGAAAGCTAACCTCATTGCGGATGTGAACCCGAAAGTTAAGGCCTTTCTTTCTCACTTGGCAGACGAGCGAGGCTTATCGCCGAATACGGTGCGGAACTATCGACAGGTACTGGGCGAATTTCAGGTGGGAATGCCCTCTGAATGGAATGCAGTAGGGGAGAAGGAGTGTCGCAGTTATCTTCACGGGCTAGCGGGAAAAGGAAGGCATGGCCCTGCTTCGGTCCGTCTGCGTTTTTCTGCGCTCCGCACCTACTTTCAGTGGATGCAGTCGAGGGGGGAAAGAACGGATAACCCTGCGGCGGGACTTCGCCTGCCACGGCCTCGACGTTCATTGCCGCGTTTTCTGAGTGAGGAGCAGATGGAAAGTCTGCTGGCGGCGCCTTTGCAAATTCTTCGAAAAAAGCCAACTAAGGAAACAGGGCGGAAGGAGCCTGCTTGGACGAAGTGGCGGGATGCGGCTTTGTTGGAGCTGTTGTATGGAACGGGATTGCGGCTAGGGGAAGCGCTGGGTCTTTCATGGCGGACTCTTCACGCAGAGGGGCGTCGCACGCTGAAGGTGCGTGGCAAGGGAGGCAAGGAGCGGTTGGTAGTGATTGGGGAGACGGTCCGAGTTGCGATGCAGAAGTATGAAGAGAAGCTACCTGCGGCATGGAGGAAAGAGGGGGGAGCGGCTTTTCTTGGGCCGAGGGGGGAGCGACTTTGCGCGCGGGTTTTCCAACGAAATCTGAAAATGTACTTAATGGAGGCTGGTTTGGATGCCTCGTTGACTCCGCATAAGTTGCGACACAGTTTTGCGACGCATCTGTTAGGGCGGGGCGCTGATTTGAGGGCGGTACAGGAGCTCTTGGGGCATGCGCGATTGACGAGCACAGAAATATATACGCGAGTAACTCCTGAGCGATTGCGCGGGGCGTATGGGAAGGCTCACCCAAGAGCATGACAACGATCCCTGAGCCTCTTTTAAAGATCGGTTACAACCTGCTCTTCACGGCAGGTTTTGCTCTGACCTGGCCGTATTTCACTTATCTGATCTGGCGACGTCAGCCGTTTTGGGAGCGATTGGGGGAACGACTGGGCCACTATCCAAAGGAGTTAAAGGAGTGGTTGAAAGATCCGCGGCGTCCTGTCTGGATTCATGCAGTGAGCGTGGGGGAGATGCTGCTGGCGCGAGTTTTAGTTCGGGAGTTGCGAGCGCAAAGGCCGGATCTGCGGATTTTGTTAACGACCGGAACCCCGACGGGGCGAAAGGTGGGGCAACCGTTGCTCGATGAAAAAACGCGCCTGGTCTATGTGCCAACCGATTTTTATTATTCAATGTTGAGGGCGTTTCGCAGAATCAATCCTTCGGTGTTGATCTTGGTGGAGAATGAGATCTGGCCGAACATGCTTTGGCGGGCGCGAAAGATGGGGGTGGAGATTCTTTTGGTTAACTCGCGCCTTTCGCGTCGAAATCGGCGTTTGTTTCGGATGGCTCGTACATTTGTCAGGCCCGTCTTGCAGTTGTTTGATTGGATCGGAGTGCAAAGCCCTGAGGATATGCGGAGATTTGCGATTGCTGGGTTTCCTGAGAAACGTTTGCATTTGATGGGGAGCATGAAGTATGACGTGGCGGCGTTAGCGGCGGATCATCCAGGCAAAGGAGTGGAGTTAAGAAAATTGGCAGGCTGGGATCAGGGGCAGGTTATTCTTTTGGGCGGAAGCACCCACCCTGGAGAGGAGAAGATCTTAGCGGACATCGTGAAAGAGCTTAAGGGGCGGCATCAACAGCTACGATTAATGCTGGTACCTCGGCATGTGGAGAGGACGGACTCGATTCTTGGTGAGTTGGAGGGGGTGGGGTTGAGGGTGGTTCGACGATCCCACTTGGAGAAGGAAGGAAAAACGGATCCTGATATTTTGCTAGTGGATACGACGGGGGAGTTGCGGGATCTCTACCCGACTGCCGATGTCGTCTTTATCGGAAAGACACTGACGGGAACGGGAGGGCAGAACTTTCTTGAGGCGGCGCGTCATGGGCGGGCGATTGTGGCGGGACCGCACATGGAAAACTTCATGCCGTTGCGACGGGAATTTGAAGAAAAGAGGGCGATATTGATTGCGGGCTCGGCGGAGGAACTAAGGGTGGAGTTGGAGGGATTGATTTCCACTACGAAAGGGCGGGAGGAGTTGGGGCAGAGGGCGGCGGATTGTTTTCAAGAGCATTTGGGTGCAGGAGCGCGTTGTGCGGCGGTTCTCTTGGAAAAAATAGCGCAGTCAGAAAAGCGAGGATCGAGGTGAAAGGCTGGGCGTGGATGGTAGGACTAGGAATCGGGTTGGGATGTGCTGGAGGGTGGGCGGAGGTGATGGAGTCTGGTCCCGAGCGGGTGGCAATGGTGGAGTTATTTACGTCGGAGGGGTGTAAGAGTTGTCCGGTGGCGGAGGAGTGGTTGAGTCGTTTAAAAGAAAGGGAAGGTCTTTGGACAAAATTCGTACCGGTGGCTTGGCATGTGGATAGTTGGGATTCGTTGGGTTGGAAGGATCGTTGGTCGTCGGCCAGTTTTAGCCAGCGTCAGTGGGCTTATGCGAAAGGTTGGGGGAAGGATAGTGTGGAGACTCCTGCTTTTGTTTTGCATGGGAGGGAGTGGGCGAAAGTGGAGGAGGGATCGTTGACGGCGGTGGGTCCGATGGCGGGGAAGTTGCGGGTAAAGATTATGGGTAATCGAGTTGAGGTCTTTTGGACGCCGGTGGTAGCGGCGAGCAAGTCACAGCGGGCTTTTCTGGCTCCGATGCGAAGTGGGATTCAGAGTGAGGTGACGGCGGGAGAGAATGTGGGGCGCAAGCTGAATCATGACTTTGTGGCAGGAGAGATTGTGAGGGTGGAACTAAAGGAGAAGGATGGGGTGTGGGTTGGGGAGGGAAGGATAAAGGAGCCGAGGGATGCTCTGGCAGTATGGATTAAGAGGGAAGGGGAGGTGGAGCCGTTGCAGGCGGTGGGAGGTTGGTTGAATCCTTAGGTTGGATGGTGGAGGCTTTGCAGGACGATGAATGCGATTTTTTGTTCTCCTTTGCGGTACACGCAGGGTTATGCGGCGACGGAGTCTTTGGGTGCGGAGATGAAGGTCTTGGGGCTATCAGGATCAGCGCTGATTGTGACGAGTCGATCTCCGCGCAAGGTACTGGAGTCGATCTGGCGGAAGACTTTGGCTGAGTCTGGTTTCGAAATGTCTCTGCATGAAATTCAAGGGGAGTGCACTCGAGCCGAGATTGGGCGGATTGTGGACGCGGCGCAAAGGGCCAAGTGCGCCACGATCTTAGGGGCGGGTGGAGGTAAGGTGTTGGATGCGGCGCGAGCGGCTGCGGCGCAGTTACGGTTACCCTTGATTAGCTGTCCGACGATTGCCTCGACTGATTCTCCCTGCTGTGCGATTTCGGTTATCTATAACGAGGAGGGAGTTTTTGAGGAGGGGATTGTCCATGGGAGGAATCCAGTCCTGGTTCTAGTGGATACGAAAGTAATTGTGCATGCGCCCTTGAGGACACTGGTGGCGGGGATGGGCGATGCTCTTTCCACGTTGTTTGAGGCACGAGCTTGTGTGAAGGGAAAGAAGCCGAACACTCGCGGAGGTTCCTGCACGATGAGTGCGTTGGCCTTGGCGGAGCTTTGTTACCGAACCCTATTGGCGGATGGAGTGGAGGCTTTACGAGCAGCGGAGAGGAAGGAGGTGACGCCTGCGCTGGAGAGAATTATTGAGGCCAATATTTTACTTTCTGGATTGGGATTTGAATCGGCGGGTTTGGCGGCGGCTCACGCTGTACATAACGGTTTGACGGTGGTGCCCGGGGCGCACGCCTTTCTCCATGGGGAAAAAGTAGCCTTTGGGGTACTAGTGCAGTTGATGCTGGAAAAGTCCGAGCCGGAGCAGGTGAAGGAGGTGCTGGGGTTTTCTCGTTCGGTAGGATTACCGACAAAGCTTGCGGAAATTGGCTGTGGGGATTTATCGCAGGAAATGCTTTCGAAGATAGCGATTCGGGCGACCTTGCCTGGGGAGTGGATGAAGAACGAACCTTTTCCGGTTGATGCCGAGATGGTGGAGAAGGCGATCTTGGCGGCGGACGTCGCTGGGCGGACTTCGACTTAAGAAAAGAGGTTACGACTCGTTCAAAGAAGGAGGATAGGTCATAGCGTAGAGGATAACGGCGGTGGCGGCGTTAACGGAGAAGGAGTCGATGGAGGAGGTCATGGGAATCGCCACTGAGAGGTCGAGACCTTGGCGGAGGGGCTGAGAGAGGCCTTTTCCTTCGTGGCCAATAAAAAGGGCCATGGTTTTGTTGGGGAAAGATGCGTTGGGCAGGAGGGTAGTTGCTTCCGAGGTCGCGCCGATGGTGAAGACCTGATGCTTGTGGAGTGTCTGCAGAAGGGTATCGGTGGAGTCGTAGCGAAGGATGGGGATACGAAATATACTTCCCATGGAGGTACGAGCGGAGCGGGGATGAAAGGGATCGGCTCCGCGCAGAGCTAGGAAGAGCCCGACGTCGAGGGCGTGAGCGGTGCGGATGAGGGCTCCTACATTACCTGGGTCGACCATATCCTCGACGACGAGAATCTTTCTGCGTTGCGGTTGCTTTCGCCATTGGGCGAGAAGGAGGGAAAGATCGGGGGTAGGTGGGGTTTTGGCCAGGGCGAGAATCGGGCCGAGCGTTCGGTCCTCGGTGAGTTTTTCCAAAACATCCTCTGGAACAAAAGTAAGGGAGGTACGGAGGGGGGCGAGCTGCTCGAGAAGTTTGCGAAGGCGGGGGGATGGATTTTCATAATCTCGTTGGGTGAGGAGTACATGGGGGAGGGGGGTGGAGGTGGCGAGGGCGCGTTCGATTAGGCGAAATCCCTCGATGGCGAATAAGCCAAGTCGTTTGCGGCCTTCGACCGAAAGGGCGCGGGAAAACTCGGCGACGAGGTGAGGCCAGCGAGGATCGGGCTGGGGCGGATTCATTTCCAGTTCAAGGAAATGGGTTAAGAGAAAAACGAAAACAAGATTAGCATATTTGTAAATATACTAATCTTAAATGAGTGCGCAGTTACCATTCGATGAGGGCGCTGGCCCAAGTGAGGCCGCCTCCGAAGGCGACGAGAAGAACTTTATCCCCTTTTTGTAGACTCATTTCGGTTCCAGCTTCATGGAGCGCGACGGGGATGCAAGCGGCGGACATATTTCCGTAGCGGTGGACGTTGACGAAACAGCGTTCGCGCGAAAACTTTAACTTCTCCACCAAGGCATCGATGATGCGGATGTTGGCCTGATGGGAGATGATGCATTTAACATCGTCCAGCTTAACCCCTGCTTTTTTTAAGGTGCGTTTGGCTGAGTTGGCCATAGCGGTGACGGCGAGTTTAAATATTTCTTTCCCTGCCATAACGAAACAGTCGGGCGTGAGTGGGGTGGGTGGGGTGAGGGCAACGGGCCGAGATTGGACATTGCCGAGTTGGAGGAGGTGTCCGCTGGAGCCGTCGGCGCCCCAATCGAAGGCGAGGAGGCCACGACGTCCTGGTTGGGAGCGGAGAATAACTGCGCCTGCGCCGTCGCCAAAGAGAACGCAAATATTGCGGTCGCGCCAATCGATAACCGAGGAGAGGCGCTCGGTACCTACAAGGAGAATATTCTTGGCGGCTCCGGTACGGAGAAATTGTTCAGCGAGAATCAGTCCGTAGACAAAGCCTGAGCAGGCGGCTTGTAGATCCAAAGCGGGGCAACCGGTGGCTCCGAGCTCGGCGGAGATGCGACAAGCGGCGGAAGGGAAAAAAGAGTCGGGCGTGACGGTGGCGACAAGGATGAGGTCGAGGTCGGAAGCGGAGAGTTGGGCTTGAGCTAAGGCTTGCTTGGATGCGGCGACACCCATGAACGTGGAAGTTTCCGTTTCAGAAGAGATGCGGCGTTCTTTGATGCCGGTGCGGGTAACGATCCATTCGTCGGTCGTATCGACGAGTTTTTCTAATTCTTGGTTCGTGACGATGCGGGAGGGGAGATAGACGCCTGTCCCCGTGATCTGGAGGCCAGAATCAGGCTGGGAGGGCATCGGATTGTGATTCTTTGTGAGCCCCTGCGATACCGGCTGCGCGGATGATGCGATCATTGACGCCGTGCTCGATGGCCTCGACGGCCACACGGATGGCGTTGCGGATGGCCTTGACGCTGGAACTGCCGTGGGCAATGACGCAGATTCCGTTGACTCCGAGGAGAAGGGAACCGCCGTATTCTTCGTAACTAGTTTTTTTCTTGATGGCTTTAAAAGCGGCGCGGGCGAGCCAAGCTCCCGCCATGCGGAGGGGCGTTTTTTGGATTTCGTGTTTGAGCCATTGGAAAATAGCGGCGGCGATACTTTCGCTGGTTTTGAGTACGACATTTCCGACGAATCCGTCGCAGACGACGACTTCGACGGGACGTTCAAAAAGATCACGTCCCTCGATGTTGCCGACAAAATGGATGGGGGCGTTGGAGAGGAGTTTGAAGCTTTCTTTAGTGAGGCTATTTCCTTTGGCGTCTTCCGAGCCGATGGAAAGGAGACCGACGCGGGGTTTGGAGTAGCCGAGGACTTCTTCGGAGTAGATGGAGCCCATGAGGGCGTAGTCGAGGAGATGTTCGGGGCGGGCGTCGAGATTGGCGCCGGCATCGAGCAGGATAAAAAGATTAGTTTCGGTGGGCATAACGGAGGCGATGCCAGGGCGACTAATTCCTGGAAGGGTGCGGAGGCGGATGGTGGCGGCGGCAACCATGGCGCCGGTATGACCCGCGGAGACGGCGGCATCGGCTTCTGCATCGCGCACGGCTTCGATGGATCGAAGGATGGAGTTATCCCTTTTACGGCGGAGGGATTCGACTGGGGAATCTCCCATTTCGATGACTTCTTTGCAGTTTCGAATTTCGAGGCGGGGAGGGAGTTGATCCTTACCGAGTTTTTTTAATTCTTGGCGGATGCGATCTTCCTGGCCGAAGAGGAGTAATTTCTCAATTTGGGGAAAGGTGGCGAGGGCTTCCAAGGCCGCGGCTACTGGGCGTTCTGGGGCGTGATCCCCACCCATTGCATCGAGGGCAATCTTCATAAAAATACCCGCGAGAGCGCGGGGAGAGAATTAAGCGGCGGGGGTCTCGAGAGTGAGAACCTGACGATCGCGATAGCGGCCGGTCGCTGGATCGACGACATGAGAGAGGTGAAGGCTACCGCTTTTGTCGCGGCGAAGCTGAGGCAGGTCGCGACGATGCGCAGCGCGGCGCATGCGTAGTCGCATTTTTGAGGTTTTGCGTTTAGGGACTCCCATGGTTTCAGTTCTCCGTTGTGAGTCGGTCTAAATCCCGCCAGACCGTGGCTCGTCTTTTTTCGGCGAAGTCGTCCTGGTCAGAAAAAGTAAAAACTTTTCCCGAACGCGGGCACTTTCCTGCGCCGTCCAACTCACAGCGGGCTGCAAGCGGAAGGGCTAGAATGATGTCCTCTCGGATGAGTGGCGTCAAGTCGAGCAAATCCCCATCAGTGATGGGGCAAAGATGACCGAAGTCCTTCACCTCGAGGCTCCAAGGAATAAAATCGAGGCAGCGGGCGCAGGAGCTTTCGAATTTCGCAGAAAGGGATCCGAGGACGGTGACTTCCGATTCCATCCTGTTGAGGGTCAATTGGTAATCGATTTTATCCCAACCGCGGATACCTATGGCGGGGACATCATAATCGGCGAGGGGGAGGGAGCCGGTGAGTTGGAGGCCTTCCTCGGGTATAGTGCGGGGGTCGATTTTCATTTTCTTGAGAAGTGTTGGCGCAGGGTGGTGGCGGTGGAAGGAGGAACGAAGTCTTCCAAGGGGGCACCGAGCCGGGCTAGTTCTCGAACCAGTTGGGAGCTGATGAAAGAGAGGGTTTCGCGTGGCATAAGAAAGACCGATTCGAGATCGGGATGGAGGCGGCGGTTGGTTAGCGCGAGCTGAAATTCGTATTCGAAATCGGAGACGGCGCGAAGACCGCGGATGACGGCGACGGCTTTTTTCTGACGAGCAAATTCGACGAGGAGGCCATGGAAGGAGGTGACTTGGATTTGGGGTGCCCAGGCTTCGTGGCGGATGCTGTCCTGGAGAAGTTGGATCCGCAGAGCGGTGGGGAAGGTTGGGCTTTTCGAACTATCTTCCGCGACGGCAACAATCACCTCATCAAAGAGGCGGGCGGCGCGGGCGAGGACATCGAGATGGCCAAGGGTGACGGGATCGAAAGTGCCTGGATAAATGGCGCGTCTCATGACAGGTGTATTTTCACGCAAAGATAGGAAGGAGGCAAAGAGGAATTTATTTTCGCGGAAGTGAAGGAGGGATTAGGGATCTCGATGGGCTTCGATGAAACGTGGACGGGAGGTGAGGTCGGGGTGGATGAGAGTTCGGCGAAAGCCTGCGGCTTGGGCGAGGGCGGCGACTGTTTCGGTTTGGGTGGGTCCACATTCGAGGAGAAGGATTGAGGTAAGGGGGACGGCTTGGGGGAGGAGGCGACGAATGAGTTGGAGACCATCGGGCCCGCCGTCGAGTGCGAGGAGGGGATCGTGGCGGACTTCGGGTTCGGCTTGGGCAATTTCTTCTGGGGTGAGATAGGGCAAGTTTGCAGTGACTAAGACGGCGGGGGTGGATTGGCCTTCGAGCAGGTCATTGAGTTGCCAGTTTACTTGGGTTCC
>JBGSBI010000030.1:0-15814 GCA_041730685.1 Aliarcobacter sp. | reverse complement strand
GGTGGTCTATCAGCAGGAGCTTAAAAAGAATCTGCAGCTTTGCCCAAAATGTGGGCATCACTTTCCGATTGGGGCACGGGAGAGATTGGTCTCCGTTTGTGATGGTGGGCGATTTATCGAGTTGGACGCGAAGATGGAGGCGGTCGATGTTTTGCAGTTTAAGGGAGTGGCCAGCTACACGAGTAAGCTAAAGACGAACCGCAAAAAAACGGGGCTTAAGGATGCGATTATTTCAGGCACGGGAACGATTGGGGGGCGGGCGGTATCATTGGCGGCCTTAGAGTTCGCTTTCTTGGGGGGGAGCATGGGGGCAGTGGTGGGAGAGAAGGTGACACGAACGATTGAGCGAGGATTGGAAAAGAAGATACCAGTGATTGTTTTTTCGGCTTCGGGGGGAGCGCGGATGTATGAGGGAATGTTTAGTTTGATGCAAATGGCTAAAACAAGCGGGGCCTTGGCCCGACTTAGCGCGGCGGGACTGCCCTTTTTTTCCGTTCTGACGAATCCAACGATGGCTGGAGTCATGGCTAGCTTTGCTTCTTTGGGGGATTTTATTTTAGCAGAACCGAAGGCGATGATCGGATTTGCGGGGGCTCGAGTCATCCGGGAGACGACGCAACAGGAGTTGCCTAAGGGGTTTCAGACCTCCGAATTTCTGCACGAGCGTGGCTTGATTGATATGATTGTCCCCCGACCCCAAATGAAGGAGATGCTGGCACGTCTCCTCGGCTACCTCTGAAACATCCTAATCCTGTCGCTCAGCTGGAGAGGGAGTGCGCTGCGGGGATTCAACCAGGGCTGCGGCGGATGCAAATTCTGCTGGAAGCTCTGAGCCATCCCGAGCGGGGACTGAATTTCATTCATCTGGCGGGAACGAATGGGAAGGGCTCGACGGCGGCGGCCTTGGACGCGATTTTGCGCGAGGCGGGTTTTTTCCCAGGGCTCTACACGTCGCCTCATTTGCTGGAGTACGCGGAACGGTTCCAAGTGGGGGGTCGGCCCGTTTCTCAGAAGATTCTGCACCGAAATCTGAAGCCCATCCTACGGTGGATTCGGCGAATGCCGCGGGCGGATCGTCCGACTTTCTTTGAAGCGACGACGGCATTAGCGCTAAAAATCTTTCGCGATTGTCAGGTGGATTTCGTGGTGTGGGAAACGGGGTTGGGCGGGCGGCTGGATGCGACGAATCTGGTGCGACCTGAACTTTGTCTTTTGACTTCGTTGGGCAAGGATCACGAGGAGATTTTGGGTGAGGGGTGGGCACGCATCGGGGCGGAGAAAGCGGGTATTTTAAAGAAGGGGGTGCCGGTTTTTTCCGCACCTTGGCCACCCCAAGCGGAGAAAGTTCTTGCGGCAAAAGCAAAGCAGTTGAGATGTTCTTGGCGGGTGGTGGCCCCTTTGGCGAGGACGGCCGATCGGTTGCCTTTGCTGGGTGCGCACCAGAGGCAGAACTTAGCCTTGGCGGTAGCGGCGGCACGGTACCTGGGCTTTCCTGATCGGATCATCGGCAGAGGATTGGCGCGGACTCGCTGGCCTGGGCGGTTTTTCCTTTGGCAAAAAAATCCGAGGGTCGTGGTAGATGGAGCCCACAATGAGGAGGGGGTGCGGGCTGCATGCCAGACGTGGAGAGAGGTCTACGGGTGTGCGCCTGAGCGGGTGATCTTTGGTTGTCTTCGAGATAAGCCAGCGGATCGGATGTTGGCGCAAATTCGGCGTGCGCGGGCGGAGCTTTGGGGGGTAGCCCTGCAGGATGCCCGAGGTTCGGATCCACTTGGCTGGGGGGTGCGGCCGTCCCGCTATTTTTCGAATGTGAAAGAAGCGCTGGAGGCAAATTCGGCCAACCCAGTACGAGGGGGAACTTTGATTTTGGGTTCCTTGGTCTTGGTGGGAGCAGTGCTGGCGGTGGGGTAGGATGGGGCCCCCTAGGTAGGGACTCTGGGCGACATTAGAGCGTCTTGGTTTTGAGATACTTTTTTCTTATAGGAGCGGAGGGCTTTTGACAGTCGAGGCGCTTGAGAGCATTTTGTTCTTAGCGATTTCACCTTAATCTGATGACTTCCTCATGAATAAAGAAATACTACGAATGATCCAATCCTCGATTGGGAGAAAGTGGATTGTGGCGGTGACGGGAGTACTGATGATCGGTTTTGTGGTGGTGCACATGACGGGCAACTTGCAGATGTTTGCTGGCACGCCCGCCAAGATTAATGGCTACGCCTACTTTCTGAAATCGTATCCGTTAGTGCTGTGGTCTTTTCGTTTGGGCTTATTGGCGACGGCGGCTCTGCATATCTGGGGGACAATTTCTTTGGCTAGGGAAAATCGGATGGCCAAGCCTGTGGGGTATGCGGTGGCGGGGAGAAAATCTCGTTTACAGGTGACTCTGACCAGCGTGACGATGGTGATTAGTGGAAGTATTTTATTGGGGTTTATTATTTTTCATCTTCTGCATTTCACTGCCCAGCTAGTTGATCGTTCTTATGCCAGCATGGAAACGGTGGTGGGTGGGGTGACGATGCCCGATGTTTATCGGATGGTGGTGACAGGCTTTTCTAGGCCGTGGATCAGTCTCTTTTATGTAGTAGCGATGGCGCTACTTTTTTCCCATTTGCGGCATGGGGCGGCCAGTGTCTGGCAGACCTTCGGATTGCGAGATCGGAATTCGGCGCAGTTAATCGAGATGGGTTCTTGGATATTGGCGGCGGTGCTGTTTTTTGGGTTTAGTTCTATTCCACTGGCAGTTCTCTTGGGAGTTCTCAAATTGTGAAACTCGACGCCCGAATTCCTGCGGGGCCATTGGCGGAGAAGTGGACGCGCTTTAAGTCGAATGTTCGGCTGGTTAGTCCTGCGAATAAGAGGAAGTACGAAGTGATTGTGGTAGGGACGGGGTTGGCGGGGGCCTCGGCGGCGGCCAGTTTGGCGGAGTTGGGTTATCAGGTGAAATCTTTCTGTTTCCAAGATAGTCCGCGGCGGGCTCATTCAATTGCGGCGCAGGGTGGGATCAATGCGGCCAAGAATTATCAGAATGACGGGGATTCGGTGCGCAGGCTGTTTCAAGACACAATCAAGGGCGGGGATTTCCGTTCGCGGGAAGCGAACGTGCATCGGTTAGCTGAGGTGAGTGTAAATATTATTGATCAGTGCGTCGCTCAGGGGGTGCCGTTTGCTCGAGAGTATGGGGGGATGCTGGCCAATCGGTCGTTCGGCGGGGCGCAGGTATCGCGGACTTTTTATGCGCGGGGGGCAACGGGCCAGCAGCTTCTTTTGGGAGCTTATCAGGCGCTGAGTCGCCAGATTGGATTAGGCAAGGTCACGATGATGCCGCGCCATGAGATGTTGGATCTGGTGGTGGAGGAGGGGCAGGCCAAAGGAATTGTTACGCGTCATCTGGTCACGGGAGAGTTGAAGACCCATGCGGCTGATGCGGTCCTGCTTTGCACGGGGGGATATGGCAATGCCTATTACCTCTCGACCTATGCGCGGGGCTCGAATGTGACGGCGACGTGGAGGGCGCATCGGCGCGGAGCGCTTTTTTCTAATCCTTGTTTCACTCAGATCCATCCGACCTGCATTCCGGTGACGGGGGAATATCAGTCCAAGTTAACTTTGATGTCGGAATCGTTGCGCAACGATGGTCGTTGCTGGGTGCCGAAGGCTAAGGGGGAGCAGAGGGCGGCGGTGGCGATTCCCGAGGGAGAGCGAGACTACTTTCTGGAGAGGTTGTATCCTAGTTATGGAAATCTCGCACCGCGGGACATCGCTTCGCGAGCGGCGAAGCGGGTCTGTGACGAAGGGCGCGGGGTGGGTCCTACGGGTTTAGGAGTTTATCTGGATTTCTCCGAAGCGATTGGGCGACTGGGCGAGTCCACGGTGCGGGAGCGGTATGCGAATCTTTTTGCGATGTACCATGAAATCACGGGGGAGAGTGCGTATGAATCGCCGATGCGGATTTTTCCTGCGGTGCATTACACGATGGGCGGATTGTGGGTGGACTACCATTTGATGAGTAATGTCCCTGGGCTATTTGTTTTGGGCGAAGCGAACTTTTCCGATCACGGTGCCAATCGGTTGGGGGCGAGTGCCTTGATGCAGGGATTGGCGGATGGGTACTTTGTTTTGCCCTATACGATTGGGGATTATCTTTCCCAGCAGAAGCCGCGGGGCGAGAAGACGGATGGACCAGCCTTCCAAGAAGCGATGGGCGCGACTCAGGCGCGGACGAAGAAATTACTCGGGGTAAATGGGCGTAAACCGGTGAGCGAGTTCCATCGAAAACTAGGCAAAACTCTTTGGGATACCTGCGGGATGAGTCGGACAAAGAAGGGATTGGAGGAGGGTTTGGCTATTTTGGGAGGGTTGCGAGAGGAGTTCTGGAAAGATGTGAAGGTGCCGGGCTCGGGGGCAGATCTAAATCAGTCGTTAGAAAAAGCGGGGCGAGTAGCCGATTTTCTTGAGTTGGGCGAATTGATGTGTCGCGATGCGCTGGAGCGGGAGGAATCGTGTGGGTGCCATTTTCGGGAAGAGCATCAGACGTCGGACGGGGAGTGTGCGCGCAAGGATGCGGAGCACTCTTACGTTTCCGCTTGGGAATTTAAAGGGGAGGGGAAGCCGGAAGTTCGGCATATGGAGCCGTTGAGCTTTGAGGAGCTGGCGTTGGCGACAAGGAGTTACAAATGAAGCTACATCTTCGCATCTGGCGCCAACAGAGTCGGCAAAGCGAGGGGAGTTTTGTCACTTACGAAGCGGACGGATTAACTCCTAACATGTCTTTTCTGGAGATGCTGGATGTGGTCAATGATCGATTGACGAAGGAGGGGCAAGAACCGATCGCCTTTGAGCATGATTGCCGAGAGGGAATCTGCGGATCCTGTGCCATGGCGATTAATGGAGAGCCCCATGGGCCGAATGCGGGGGCGACGACTTGCCAAGTTTATTTGCGTTCGTTTCGGGATGGGCAAACTTTGACGGTGGAGCCTTGGCGGGCGAAGGGTTTTCCTGTGATCAAGGATTTGGTGGCCGATCGGTCAGCGTTTGATCGGATCATTCAATCGGGCGGATTTGTCTCGGTGGGCACAGGACAAGCGCCCGACGCTAATGCGATTCCTATCGGTAAGGGGATAGCGGAAAAAGCATTTGATGCAGCGCACTGCATCGGCTGTGGGGCTTGTGTGGCGGCCTGTCGGAATAGTTCGGCGATGCTGTTTGTCGCAGCCAAGGTCTCTCATTTAGGGTTGTTGCCGCAGGGTCAAACCGAGAGAAAGCAGCGGGTGCAGAAAATGGTTGCGGCGATGGATGCGGAAGGTTTTGGGAATTGCTCGAATCAGTACGCCTGCGAAGCGGTCTGCCCGAAGGAAATATCAGTTGAGATGATCGCGCGGATGAATCGAGATTATGCGGGTGCGGTAGTCGATAAGATCTAGATTTAGATAGAGAGGGAGGGCCGCCCTGAAGTGGGGTGATGAGAATTTATTTTCCGCCGCCGCCAGGAATGCCTGAGCCCCCTTCCCAAGAGGCGGGTTTGTTCCAAGGGAGGGAGTTTACGCTTTGTTCGTCTTTGGGGGTGCCGTCCGCATTTTTGCCGCTGGTGCTGGAGGCGCAGGCGGAAAGCAGGAGGAGGGAGGCGAGGGAGAAAAGGGCGAAGAGAGTGTGTTTCATGGGACCCTTAGTAGACGACTTGGTCTCCGACTTCGAGGGCGCTGGCTGGAGTGCCAGGGAGGACATCGGCGACAGAAGTTTGGGCGTCGACGGTGACTGTCTTAATTTTTCCAATCATTTTCTCGCCACGATAGATGACCATGGTGAGACCCTCGACGAGTTGGTCATTTTTACCGAGGTCGAGGATGACGAAATTCCAGGTGGGGTTCACTGCGACGATCTTACCTGAGAGGGAGATGGATTTTGCGCTTCCAGGCTTGGTCATTTCTACTTCGGTGCGGAGTTTTTTTAGTTCGAGATCGAGTTTCTCTTTGGCGGAGTTGAGGATTTTGTTTTCCGATTCCGAGACCTTCATTTTTTCTGAGAGATCATTGAGTTCGGTGAAGAGCTCGGCAGGTTTCTTGCCCTTGAGCTCGTCGGTATAGGCCTGCAGTTGCTCAGCGGTGAGGGTGAGCTTGGAGTTGGTCGATTCGAGGTCTGTCTTGGTGGTGGTGAGATCTTTAGTTAGTTTATCGGCGGTGAGACTAAGTTCCTGATTTTTGGCTTGGGCCTCGGTGAGATCTGTTTTGGCTTTTTCTTCCGCGCTTTTGGATAGTTTGAGGTCTTCGCTGGTCAGCCCCCATTTTTCGCCAGCAGAGGAGATGGTGGCGGCGGGTTCCGCCTCGTTTTCGATGAAGTTTCCGGTGTAGGGCAAGCCGAGGGCGGTGAACTTCCCGCTGGTTAGGCTGGTTTCCACCGCGTGGAGTTGGTTGGCAAACTGCGTTTTCTTGCCCATAACCATGAAGGCCAAGGCGGCAGTGGCGAGGGAAAGGCCGACCGATCCCCCTAGGCTAAGTTTTCCTGCAATGGTCATATGGGTCGCTGGGAATGACATTCCTCTCTACGAGCGATTTCCCAAGGCGATTTGTCTGCTTTGTTGTTGAGTTATTGGCGAGACTGCGAATTCATGTGAATTTCTTTTTTCGGTACTGGGTAATGGATTCGGACAGTTCTTGGCCGGCGGCGCGTAATTCGTCGCGGAGCCAGTCGGGCGAGAAGCCAAAGGCGCCAAGGGATTCTACGGCGGTCATTTCTGCGTGGTCGGCGGTGACCACGCCGATTTCTCCTTGGGTAGCGTAGGCTTGGGCGATTCGTTCGATGATGCTGTCGGCGGTTTGGCCGGCAGAGGCGTAAAGGATGGCGAGGGATCCGCGTCGGGTTTCTTCTTTGCCACCGGCTTGGCCGTCAAAAACGAGGGTTACGCGCCAGCGTCCTGAGTCGTGAAGAGTCGAGAGGAGGCGGATGAGTTCTTGGCGTGCGGAGGTGGGGCGGGAGTCGTGCTGGGTACGGAGTTCGGGCCAAGCGTGGAGGACGCTGTGCCCGTCGACGAGGAGGTAGCGGGGTGCGGGGTCCGGAGAGGGCCGCGCAACAGGGTTCATCCCGCGGCAGGCTTGGGAGTCTTGGCGGCGGCCTTGGCTTTAATCTTTTTGCGTTTTAGATAACGCAAACGGCGACGTTTCTTTAAAATGGCGTTGTAAGGTTTTCCCATAAGAGGAAACTGTGGAGAGGGAGCGGGTCCGGGTCAAGGGTGGACCCACGGGTTTGCCAAAATTCTTTGGTGAGGCCATAGTCGGAGATGGTTTGGGCTATTCTTCTTTTGGTGGGAGCGACGCTTTTTCGGTGCCTTCGGCCGTGGGCTGGTGGGCCGGAGAATTTCGCGCCGTTGGCGGCGTTAGCTCTTTGCGGATCGCTTTATCTCCCTCGTCCGTGGAGTTGGGCGGGTCCACTTTTGGCGTTGCTGATTTCCGATATTTTTTTAAATCTGCACTACGGGGTAGAGGGAGTGACAGGGACTACCTTGGCGGCGGGCGGGGCTTATCTGCTGATCAGTGCGATGGGGGTGCAGTTGGTTCGGCGTCCTTCGGCTTGTTTATGGCTGGGGGGATCGTTGGGGGCTTCCTTGCTTTTCTATTTTGTGACGAACACGGCAGCGTGGTGGGGCTTACTGGCCTACGATAAGAGCTGGGCGGGGTGGATTCAGGCTTTGACCACGGGGCTGCCCGGATATCCGCCGACTTGGACATTCTTACGGGCTTCGGTGATTTCGGATCTCCTTTTTACAGTGCTCTTTGTTGGCGGGGTGGAGTGGTCAGCCCGAAAATTCCCAGGGAAAGTTTCGTCGATTCTCTGGGCGCAGCGGGCTGGTTGAGGTGGGTTTAACTTTGCGGATCGCGGTGATCGCGGATACGCATGGTCGATTGCCGACTTTTTTGATGGAGGCGATTGTGGGGGCGGATGAGATTTGGCATTTGGGTGATGTTTGCGAGGAGGGGACATGGCAAGCGGTGGAACGAGTGGGACCTCCCGCGTTGGTGGTGAGGGGAAATCAGGATTCAAATTCCGCGTGGCCAATGAGTTTAGATTTGGAGCGGTTGGGGCATCGGTTTCACCTTTTACATATTCCGCCTTCGTCGGCGCCTCTTGGGGTAAAATTTCTTTTGCATGGGCACACCCATGTGCCGAGGGATCAGATGGTGGAGGGGGTGCGGTTTTTGAATCCTGGCTCTGCAGGGTTAGCGAATAAAGGAGCTCCGAGATCGTTTGCTTGGCTGGAGTTAAGGAAGGGGGTGGAGCCGGTCTTTCGGTTGGTGGGGGGAGGGGTCGAAGGCTCCGCGATTAGTAAATTTTGATTTCGTATTGAAGAAGGGAAATTCGTGTGGGGGATGTTGGGAGGTTGAAGAGGTTAGGCGCTAGCGCTGAGGAGAGAATCGAAGTCGCTGAGGGAATCGGAATCGGGGTGGCTGGGGGAGTGGTGGCGTTCGAACTGTTGGACAACGCCGTCGACGCCGCAGGCGAGCAGGCCGAAGCGGCGGCGGATACAGCGGACGAGGAAGGGGTTGAAGCTGTAAAATCCGGAAAAAATTTTCTGGTTGAATTCTGTTGATTGATTGGACTGTTTACAGAAGAGGATGGCGTGAATGTCTGGGCTATCGAAAAGCACGACCCAGTAGCGGGCAATGGTTGGATGAAAGATGGGCACGAAGTCGATTTGGCGGGAGTGGGTGGGGGGGTTGCCTTCGGCCCAGACTCGGACGGTATCGAGTTGTGATGCGAGAGCGCAGTAGCGTTCGCGTTGAGGGGTAAAATTACTGAAGTTTTGGAAGGTGGAGATGAGTTCGCCTTCGGCGGTATCGAGGGCAACGTCTTCGATGGCGTGGCTAACGGCGAGCATGGCTTCGTGGTTGAAGAGGTGGGTGACATCGGCCGTGGGGAGGACGACAGCGTCGGAGAGTTTGGTGGAGCGGCACTTCGGAGAGGAAGGCATCGATTGGTGTTTTTTAGTTTTAAGGTAAGGCTTAAGGAAGCTTTGAAATTGCCTGCCTGAGTGTTTCTCATGTGAAGTCCGACAAATCATATATGGATTATTGAAAGTGCCATGAATGGGCGGGTATGCAAGTGGCTGGATTGCAGAATGGGTACATCTTACTTTTGGGGAGTAGGGTTGGGGATGACTCGGTCGAGGAGTTTGGCGGACGAGAGGACGCCGGGAACCCCTGCGCCAGGGTGGGTACCTGCGCCGCAAAGGTAGAGTCCGCGGACATCTTCGGAGACGTTGTGGGGGCGGAACCAGGCGCTTTGGGTGAGGATGGGTTCGAGTTGGAAGGCGGAGCCATGGTAGGCATCGAGCCGAGATTCAAAATCGCGAGGGGTGAAGATAAGTTTACTGACGAGGTGTTTACGCAGGTCGGGGACGATGGTTTTTTCTAAGGCGGTTAGAATACGGTCGGCATAGCTCTCTTTTTCCTTTTCCCAATCGATTTTGTCGCCGGGGGAGCCGAGATGAGGGACGGGGGAGAGGACGTAGAAGCACTCGTGGCCTAGGGGGGCGAGGGACGGATCGGTGCGAGTGGGAGCGTGAAGATAGAGAGAGAAGTCCTCCGCCAAAATTTGGTTTTTGAAGATATCGTCGAGCAGGCCTTTGTAGCGGGGCCCGAGCCAGATGGTGTGGTGAGCGAGATCGGGGTAGGTGCGGTTGGTGCCGAAATAGATCAGAAATAGGGACATGCTGTAGCGCATTTTTTCTAATTTTCGATCGGTCCATTTGCGGCGAGCGGAGGGAGAAACTTTTTTGCGGTAGAAGTTGGCCACATCGGCGTTGGAGACGACGACCTTAGCATGAAGAGTTTCGCCAGAACGGAGGCGGACACCGACTGCGGCGCCGTTTTCGACGAGGAGTTCGTCGACGGGAGAGTTGAGGCGGAGTTTTCCACCCAGATCTTCCAAGAGTTTGACGAGGGCCTGGACGAGGGCGCCGGTGCCACCCATGGCAAAATGAACGCCCCATTCGCGCTCAAGGTAGTGGATCATGGCGTAAATGGAGGAGGACTGAAAGGGGTTGCCGCCGACGAGAAGAGGATGGAAAGAGAGGACTTCGCGGAGGCGTTGGCTCTGGACGTGGCGAGAGGCCATCTGCCAGACGGAGCGATCGGAGCGGAGGCGGATGAGGTCGGGAGCGACGCGGAGCATGTCGGTAAAACTTGAGAAAGGCTGGTCGGCAAGTTCGACGAAGGCTTTTTGAAAAATGGCGTGGGTTTCCCCGACGAAGTTGCGGTAGCCTTGGAGGTCGCTGGGGAAATGGTGGCGGACTTGGGCTTCCATTTCCGCTTGGTTGCCGGTGTATTCGAAGGATTGGCCGTCGTGCCAAGCGATTCGGTAGAAGGGTTTGCAAGGGACGATTTGGACGTAGTCGGAGGTTTTTTTTCCTGAGAGGGCAAAGAGTTCGTCGAGAAGGAAGGGGGCGGTGAGAATGGTTGGACCGGCGTCGTAGGTGAATCCTTTGTCGCGGAAGACGGAGGCGCGACCGCCGGGTTGTTCGAGGGCTTCAAGGAGGGTGACATCGTAGCCGCGGGCTTGAAGGCGAACGGCGGATGCGAGTCCACCGAAGCCTGAGCCGATGACGAGGGCGGGGGGGCGAGCGGGAGCGATCATGGGGAGGTCAACTTTAGGCAGGGCCACCGAAGGAGGCAAAGTCGTCGAGATCGAGGACATCGAACCAGGTGGTGATGTCTTCGCGTTTTGGGTTAGCGGTTTTTTGATAGCTGTTGAGGCGCTCGCGTTGGTCGATAGAGGCGGGGGCGCGTCGGTTCATGAAGTCGGACCAAGCTTCGATTTCCTGACCGCTTCGGGGATGTTTCTGATTTTTCTCGATCCAGCGGAGGATTTCTCCATCGCCCGAGCCGCGAGCGACCTGTTTTTTGAGGGAGAGGGCATTGATCCCTGCAAATTTGAGGAAGTATTGATCGAGGGGGCAGTTGTAGTTGTACTCGCCGTTTTTTTTGAGAAGAGCGGCGCGACATTTGTCGAGGATCCGGGGGAGGAGGACATAGCCACCGAGGCGGACGCGAGGGCTGCGGGGAGGTTGGCGGGTGAGGTTAGGGGCAGATAATTTGGGCATGCAAGACAATGCCTTGATTGGGGGTGGGAGCAAGTGGTGGAGATATATATACTTAGTGGGAGGGGGGGCTTTTTAGGTTCGAGGCAGATAACAGGGGCCAAGATTAATGCAAGTAACTGATGATCAACATATAGATTATTTGAACAGAGGGTTGAATTCTTGGTCTAAAATATTGATCATGATGAAAAGAAGTACATTTGCGGTAATTTCAGTGGACCCCTTGAAAAGTGGGCGAATGGTGCTTAAGTTAACATTAGTGAACCGCGCATTTAGATTCTCTTTAGGTTGCTTAATTTTCTTGGGCTCATGGACCTTGGAAGGGGCGCCTGATTTTAAAATTCGTTATAACCAGAAGTTTCCTTGTTTAGAAATAATGGACAGTAAGGCGGTGAAGATTACTGATGTGACGGAGGGGGCGAAGGGCGAGACGGTGACTTCGGGCAAGGCGAGTTTAAATATTTCCTTTATTAAAAATGCGGATGGGTTGCCTGAAGTGACCTTGCGGGAAGCAAAGTCGCCGCTGTCGGAAATGGAGATTGAAGCGTTTGGGCTTTCGGTGGGCTTAAAGCCTGAGGGAACGGTGTTGGTTCGGTTTGGGGCGGACAACAAGCCGAAGTTCGAAATGGATCGGACGGGGGGTTCTCGTTTTCTGATGGCGGATTTAGGTAATTTGGATACGGCGGCGGGGAAGGAGTTAGCGACAGACGCGGATGCGTCTGCTGGACCCTCGAAAGGTCTCTTACGATTCCGAGAGAGGTTGGCGGCTTGGAAGGCGGGTTTAGGCAAGGGGGGTTGGAGCAATCGTCCAGGAAAGATTTTGGAGTGCGGATCGGATGCTCTGGTGACCTACACAGCTTTGCCTGAGCGAAAACTTTTGGACGGAGAGGCGATCCAGATCGGGGCATCGGTTCAAGTTGGGCCGAAGGACTCGGTTTCGTTTCAAAGTGGGCCAGGAATTTATCACACCGCCATGCCGGGCACTCAGTTTACCGTCGCCCCGCTGGAGGTGGGGCAGAAGGATGTGAAGGTGACCTTGGTGCAGGGGACTTTGCTGACCGATGTGCTCGCCCCGTTAACGGCCCCAAGGATGGCAGTGCTGGGAGTGGGCAATGGGATGGTGGTGCAAGCTTCGGAAGGCCTATTCCAGATTTCGAAATCCGCGCCTGCGGAGGTGAATCTGATCGTGGCAAAGGGAGCGATCCGCTTGGTTGAGGAGGCGGGGGCAGCAATGGTGGGAGAGGTGAAAGCGGGAAGCATGATGCAGTGGCCAGCGGAGAGAGTAGGAAAGAAGACTCCTGAAGGGGCGCCCGAGTTGGCCACTTTGGCCAAGGTGGAGGTAGATGCTCGAATCTCCCTTTTAATTGATATGGTGGAGGACGCGATGACCGCATCGGCGGCGGATGTGGAGGAAATTATTCAGACGGCGTGTGATGCGGAGAGAAAGCTGGCGAGAAAATTGGCGATGGAAGCGGTGGAAGTTCGCCCTGATTTACATGGATTGATTGCCAAGGCTTCGGGGATTGCTGATCTACCTGTACCCCTCGATTTGGAGTCGGATGTAGAAAAATTTGTAAAAAAGGCTGCTCCTTGGGTGAAAGGGGAACCGAGTCCGATGAGTTCCACAGGGAAGGTTCTTAAGGTGGAGGGGAAGGCGACCCATGCGAATGGCTTAGCGGTGACGCGTAGTATGATTTTAAAAATGGGGGAGGTTGTAAAAACGGCAGGAGATGGGCGGGTACTGTTTGTGGCAGCTCCAGGGGTGATTGCGGAGATTCAGCCTGGGAGCGAAGTGCGTTTGGTGGAGATGAAGGGAAAATTTTCGGAGGGCACGCTTTTGGAATCTAAGGCGATTTTGGATGCTTCCCAAGGGCGGGCTTTTGTCTCGATTGCCCAAGGTTTGGGTGATAAGGTCCAGGCAGAAGTTCGCAATCCACAAGGCGTCGCTCAGGCAAAAAGCACATCAAAAACAGCAGGAGTACCCAAACTATGAAAAACAAATTAAACTTAATTCCGCTTGGAATCCTCGTGGCCTTAGCCACTGCGCAGACTTGTCTGGCAGCAAAAGAGCTTAAATCAGGTTCGTTTGCTGTGGTCAAAAGCAAGGTGGAGCACACTCAGGGGACCACTAAATCGATGGCCAAGGAGAAAGAAACCGTGGATGAGAAGAGCGTGGTGGATACGGGCCCAGCTTCCTTTACCCAGTTGGATTTTTCTGATGCTTCGGTCCTCCGATTGGGTGCGAATACCCAGTTCAGTTTTCAATCGAAGGAGCGAATCATCAAGCTTGAGAGTGGATCAATGATTATGAATGTTCCTCCAGGGAATGGTGGAGTCATGATCGATGGCGGTGGGGTGACGGGAGCGGTCTCTGGAACAACGATTATGGCGAATAAGGATGCGCAGGGGAACTTCTCCTTTATGGTGCTGGAAGGTAGTCCAGGAAAAGTAACCGCGCGGGATGGTTCGATTACTCAAATCCAACCTGGCCAGATGGCCACGTTAGACGTGGCTGGCGGGGCGCCCAAAGTTATTGCGGTGAATATGGATTCTTTACGGGATATTTCCCCGCTTTTTTCGGAATTTGAATCTGCCATGCCTGGAAATGAGAAAATTCAAGCGGTGGCAGATTTACAGGCGGAAGATATTCAAACCGATCTAGGTTCTTTGCAAGGGCCTGCTGGGGCCGGATTGACTGGAACGAGTCCATCCCTTTTGGCGTTATCTGCGTTGACCGGTTTATCGGTAAACGCGATTCTCGGATCCAATAATATGTTCGTTGGGGATGCTTCCACTGCGGCGGGTGCGGAGTCGGGAAGTGGGCAGAATTCCACGCCGTTGTATGTGAATGAACAATCGGCGCCGAACGATTCGCGGCAAGCCAGTGCAAAAACTATGGTAGCCTCTTCGTTGCCGCCTTCCTCATCGGGGGCGGATGTGAACACAGCCGCTGGCGGCGGAGCGGATGCAGCGGGTACCGATACTGCAGCGGGCGGGAACAGTGCTCCTGACACACAACAACCGAGGACATTGGCACAACCCTCAACAACGCCGACCCCAGGGCTAGCTACGCCTCTTTAAGCTCATCACAGATAATTGTCTTCGGGGTACGATTGAGCGGGACAGATCCGCAAAATTTGTCTTGGAGGGTTGAAGGGGGTGGAGAAGGTCAGACTCGGAATGGGCTAAGCTTGTCGCTTGGAGGTGAGACAGATTTCTTCTAGAACTTCTGGATGGATTATAGTGCCACCGTTTTACTGCCTAAAACCGATTTCCCGATGCGGGCCGATTTGGCTAAACGGGAGCCAGGGTGGGTAGATAGTTGGGCGAGAGATAAGGCTTACGAATCGATTTTAAAGGCACGCCAAGGGGCTCCTGACTTTTATCTGCACGATGGGCCTCCCTTTGCCAACGGAGATGCCCATGTGGGGCACGCTCTGAATATGGTTCTGAAGGATCTTGTTTTGAAGAGTCGATCGATGATGGGCTTTCATGCTCCATTTGTTCCTGGGTGGGATTGTCACGGACTGCCAATTGAGCACAAGGTGGTGACAGAGCAGAAGTTGGTTGGAGCGGAGCCCGCGGTCATTCGCACCAAGTGTGAGGAGGTGGCGAAGCATTTTATTCAGCGGCAAAAGGAGCAGTTTCAAAGGCTCGGGGTCTTCGGGGATTGGGATCGCCCCTACTTGACGATGAGTCCTGGGTACGAAGCGGCGGAGCTGAGGGTACTGGCTCAGTTAGTGGAGAAGGGAATGGTTTATGAGGGGTTGAGACCGGTGCACTGGAGTACGGGATGTCGGACTGCCTTGGCGGAGGCGGAAGTGGAATATGCCGAGCGTGAGGATGAGTCGGTTTATGTGCGACTGGAGTTGAAGGAGGCCAAAGATGAGGATTTGCTGGTGTGGACGACGACACCGTGGACGTTGCCTGCCAATCTGGCGGTGGCGGTGCATCCAAGCATGACTTATGTCTTATCCGAGGATGGTAAGGGGCGAAAGGTGTGGATGGCGAAGAGCCGATTGGAGGCGGTGGGGAAGGTGGCGGGATGCGAATTGAAGGTTCTACGGGAAGTCAAAGGAGTGGAATTGGAGAAGAGGAGTTATCGGCACCCGTTGTTGCAGAAGGAAGGTTGTGTGCTGGTGGCGGATTTTGTGACGGCGGACTCGGGTACGGGGCTGGTGCATATTGCGCCTGGGCATGGGCATGAGGATTACGTGTTGGGGCGAAAGCATGGACTGGAACCGTTCTCGCCGGTGAACGAAGCGGGAAAGCTGACGGCAGAGTGTGGGATTTGTGAATTAGAGGGGAAGAATGTTTTCGTGGCGAATCCTGAAGTGGCGGATTTGTTGGAAAAGAGTGGAAGACTTTGGGCGCGAGAGAAGATTAGGCACAGCTATCCACACTGCCCTCGTTCTAAAACACCGATTGTTTTCCGGTCGGTGCGGCAGTGGTTTATTCGGATGGATACCTTGAGGAACAAGGCGCTTGAGGCGGTGGGGCAGGTGAAGTGGGTGCCGAGTTGGGGGGAGAGCAGGATACGGGGGGCATTAGGAACGCGCCCTGACTGGTGTATTTCGCGCCAGCGTTCGTGGGGATTACCGATTCCTGCCTTTTACAAGCCGGACGGGAGTTCGGTATTGGATGCGCAGGTGATTCGCAAAGTGGCGGATCGGGCGGAGAAGGACGGGACGGGGTTTTGGTTCGGGGGGAATGATGGAGAGGTGGCAA
>JBGSBI010000029.1:0-16599 GCA_041730685.1 Aliarcobacter sp. | reverse complement strand
AAAAGATTGGGGAGACGTGGGAGTTGGTCGATCGACCTGAGGCGCAGTCGGTGGTCGAGGGCACGGGGCAGACGCTGGGTTCCTTTTGGTCGGGGACGGATCGAAAAAAGATATTTGGGAATCGGGCGCCCGACGGGTTGCGCTTTCCCATTTTAATTAAGCTGCTGGATGCGCAGGACAAACTTTCTTTGCAGGTTCATCCGCCTGCTGGGAAGGCGAAGGAGTTGGGTGGCGAGCCGAAGACAGAGATTTGGTTCTTTTTAGAAACGAAACCGGAAGCGGAAATATTCGCGGGTTTAAAAAACGGAGTTGGCAGGGTGGAGTTTGAGAAAGCCTTGAGCGCGGGGAAAGTGTCGGAATGTTTTCACCGTTTGGGGACAGAGGCGGGCCAAGCAATGTTTTTGCCTTCGGGACGGGTACACGCCATTGGGGCGGGGAATGTGATTTTAGAAATTCAGCAAAACTCGGACACGACCTATCGGGTGGATGATTGGGGTCGAAAGGATGGGCGGGGAAAATCGCGGGAATTGCATGTGAAGAAGGCTTTGGAGTCGATCCAGTGGGCGGATCACGAGCCGGCGATGGTTCAACCTAGGGGGGAGAGGCTGTTGGTTTGTGATTTTTTTAAGGTGAAACGCTGGTGGGTAGCGCCAGGAGAGATTCGGGAGATCATTTCCGATGGAAAAACCTTCCGGTATTTATTCGTGGCGGATGGACGGGTGAAGGAGGAGGGGAGTGGGGAGGAGTGGAGCAAGGGGGCGGCGCGCTTTGTCACGGCGGATCATGAGTCGGTCATTTTACAGGGGGTGGAAGAGAGCACGGTGGTACAGGTTGAGTTTCCCTGAGGAGTCGGACCCTGCTTGGGAATTAGGAAGCTAACGTCCAATGTTTCCGTCGAGCGAGGGCGAGTTGCTCTTGGTCGAAGGTCACGAGTTGGAGAGATGGGTGAATGGATGCTAGGCGGGTGAAGGCGTAGAGGTGGGCAGCGTCAGCGGCACGGAGGTGCCAGCTGCGGTTCTGTTTTCGGATTTCCGCCCACTCCGGGCTGGGAATATGGATCCACTGAAAAAGGGGGCGAATCTGCTCCCACGCCTGCCAGTTCTTGGCCTGCGCCTGCCTGCGGGCGAGAGCGGCCTCAACTTCCACCTGTAGCCAGTCCCAAGCGAAAAAAGATTCAGCCTGATCGTAGGTTGCTTGAGCTCGGGGGGTATGGATTTCCCGAAAGATAAGTGGGACGACGGCGCTGGTGTCCCAAAAACCCTGTTGAAGAGTCACCAGTTCCGCCCGCGGCGCATCGCTTCCACTGAGGGTGCTGGGTTGGAGCGGGAGGAGATTTGGGGATCTAGCTTAGGGCGGACGGGGGAGCGAGTGGGGATGGTGAGCTGGATTCCTGCGGCACGGGCTTGGGCGAGAAGGGCGAGGCGCTGCCTGGACCAGTTATTGTCAGGAACCTGATCGAGCGGGGTGAGAAGGGCGATAGGACGGTTTCGATCACAAACGACATAGGTGGCACCCTCCTCGCGGACGCGGTGAAGATAGGCGCTGAGCTTGGCCTTCAGCTCGCCAGTCTTTACGTTCATGAGACTAACTTAGACGAGATAGTTAGTCACGTCAAGGAAGGGGGTGTAGAAGGCTGGGTCGCCTTGGTGTTGCCACGACCTTGGGGTTTGCCGTGGAAGCAGTGGTGGCAGGATTTCTCGTAGGTGTAGTGGGGATGGGTGAGGTCGGAGGCGAGGAGGGGCATTTCGCAGTTGTAGCAAAGGACGGAGTCGGTTTCTTGGAGTTGGGAGTCGACGCCGACGCGTTCATCGAAGACAAAGCATTCGCCTTGGTAGTGGGCGCCACCGGCTTCCTCAAAGTATTTTAAAATTCCACCATCGAGTTGGAAGATGTTTTTGAAACCCTGCATTTCCATGAAAGGGCCAGCTTTCTCACAGCGGATGCCGCCCGTGCAGAACATGACAAGCGGTTGAGATTTGAGGTTGGGATCTAGGGTTTCGACAGCTTTAGGAAAGTCGCGAAAGTTAGAGATATGGGGATCGATGGCGCCTTGGAAGGTGCCCATGCGAATTTCGTATTGGTTACGGACATCGAGAAGGGTGATGGGGCGCTTGTCATCAAGCCACTGTTTGAGTTGGGTTGGGGAGATTTTAGGGGCGGGGTGGCGAGCGGGATCTACCCCTGGAACACCGAAGCTGACGATTTCTTTTTTAATTTTTACGAGCAACCTTTGGAAGGGTTGAGTGGAGCCAGGGCTTTCTTTGGGGCGGATTTCGGAGAGGCCTGGGATCGAACGGATTAGTTGGAGGATAGGGTCGAGTTGGGGGCGAGTGCCTGAGAGAAAAAAATTAATACCTTCGGAGGCGAGTAGGATGGTGCCTTTGATTCCGAGCTCGAGACAGCGGCTCTTGAGTTTGGCTTTCCAGTCCTCGAGTTGATGGAGGGGGGTAAAGCGGTAGCAAGAGAGATTGATAATTTGGGGCACGAACGGGGTATACTTTCGCAGGCGAAGGAAGAGGCTGACCATAAAAATAAGAGTAGGAGTGGGGAGGGAGGGACGCGAAGGGGATGATTTTTAATTTTTGATTCTCTATTTTTGATTGAGAAGAGATTGCTCACGCCAAGGCCGCAAAGGACGCGAAGGGATTCTAGATGTTAGAATGTAGGAATGTTAGAAAGTGCGAAGGTGGTGGCAAGGATGGCGCCCTACTACATCCCTTAGTTGCGGGAATACGAGGGGTGGCTACGGTGAATTGAAAATATTTAAGCGGGACGAAAGTCTACCTGACGTTTTGGCAGGTCGATTTTTAGGACGGCGACTTGGAGCTGGACGCCGGCGCGGTAGATCTTGCCGGTGCGCCGACCGAGGAGAGAGCGACGAGCGGGGTCGAAGGAGAAAAAATCACCGGTGAGAGCGGAGACATGGATGAGGCCTGAGAGAAGAAAATCGGGCAGTTCGACAAACATACCGAAGTTGGTTACTTCAGTGACCATGGCGGGGAAGGTTTGAGACGGATTGGGGCCAGTCTGCATTTCGAGGTATTCGAGGAGTTTTAATTTTTTAGACTCCTGTTCGGCTTCGGCGGCAGTGCGTTCGGTACGAGAGAGGTGTTGGGCTAGGGCTTCCAGTCCCGAGGAATCGACTTTGGGCGAACCTTTGGTGGGAAAAAGGGCGCGGTGGACGAGAAGATCAGCGTAGCGGCGAATGGGGGAGGTGAAGTGGGTGTAGTGGGATTTGGCCAAGCCGAAGTGGCCGAGACTTTTTGGGGAGTAGACGGCACGTTTGAGAGATCGGAGGAGGCCGATCTTGAGGGCGTGGCCGTCGGGTCGACTGGGGAGAATTTTGAGAATCTTTTGAATTTCGCCGCGCTGGGTGAGGTCCCCTGCTTTGACGCCGTGGGCGATGAGGAGCTCTCGATATTCTTGGAGGCGAGATTCCTCGGGAGTTTCATGGATACGGTAGACGGCGGGACGGTTTTCATGGTTGAGGTAACGGGCGACTGATTCGTTGGCGAGAAGCATGAACTCTTCGATGAGCTGGTGGGATTCGTCGGTGGACTCTTTCTCGATACGGTTGGGGCGGCCTTGGGCATCGAGAAGGATGCGCAGTTCAGGAAAATCGAGGTCGAGAGCACCGGCCTCGAAGCGGCGCCGACGGAGGGCGGAGGCGAAGTGCCAAGTGCGTTGGAGAAACCGATCGAGATCGTCTTGGGCGGGGCGGCGGAGGCGGGTAAGGGCCTCGGCGTAGGTCAGGCGGTGGCGGGAAAGAATGACGGAGCGGGCGAAGCGAGTGGCGCCGGGTTTGCCATCGGGACTGAGGTGAATGAAAGCGGAGCAGGTAAGGCGCTGTTCGTTGGGGCGCAGGGAGCAGAGTCCGTCGGAAAGGCGTGGGGGAAGCATAGGAATGACGCCGTTGACCAGATAGACGCTGTTGGCTCGTTTGCGGGCTTCTTGATCGAGGGCGGAGCCGGGGACGACGTAGTGGGAAACATCGGCGATATGAACACCGAGTTCAACGTGACCTCCGGGAAGTTCGCGAAGGGAGATGGCGTCGTCGAAATCGCGGGCGGTATCGGGATCGATGGTGATGACAAGTTCGGAGCGGAGATCTTCGCGACCGACGGGGTGGTCGGGGAGTTCGACGGGAGGAAAGGAGGCGGATTCGGAAAGGGCATCGGGCGGGAAAGTGGAGGGGAGATCGAATTTTCGGATAATGGAAAGAATGTCGATGCCGGGGTCGGTGGCTCGGCCGAGCCGTTCGAGGATGACTCCCTCGGGGTTGGTATGGCGGTCTTTCCAATCGATGAGTTTGGCGACGACTTTATCGCCGGGTTCGGCGACGGGGGCACCGGCGGTGCCTGGGGCGGGAACGTAAAGATTATGGAGGAAGCGAGGGTCGTCGGGGATGACAATAAAGAAGCGGGCGGTTTTTTGAAGAGTGCCGACGATTTGGGAGGTCTTGCGTTCGAGGATGCGGACGATGCTGCCGCGGAGGCGATCGGGGGCAGTGGGGCGGCGGCCGCGGGCGGGGGCGGATTTTGCGCGGCGGTCGATGCGGGCGACGACGAGATCACCGTGAAGGGCGGTACCGGTTTCTTCGGAAGGAATATGGAGGTCGGGCGAGCCGTCAGGGGGGATGACGAAGGCGAAGCCTTTGGCGTGAAATTGGATGGTGCCGGTGACGAGATCAGCGGAGTTGGAGGCAATCCATTGATCCCCGCGAACGCGAGCGATTCGGTTGGTTTTTTCGAGTTCTTCTAGGGTGAGGGAGAGGGTGCGGAGGGGGACGCGGAGACGGCGGCTGAGAGCAGCGGCGTTGAGGGGGGTAGCTTTTTTACCTTGGAGAAGGGACAGAACGCGGTCAGGTAACTGGCTGGCAGTAGACATGGGTCTTAGGGCATAGTGTAAGGCTCGAGCAATGAACATCCTATTCGTGGCAACTGAACTCGCGCCTCACGCCAAAGTGGGGGGTTTGGCGGATGTGATGGCGGCATTACCCATGGCATTGGCGAGGGCGGGGCACGGGGTGAGTTTGGTGGTGCCACTGCATCGTGGGTTGCGACTTTCGGGGGAGTTTCGGCGCACAAAGCGGGAGCTGAACGTACCTTCGGCGGGTCGTTTGTGGGGGACGCGAATCTGGGAGGGCAAACGCGGTGGGGTTTCGTTGTTTGGCATCGAGCGGGACGAGTATTTCGACCGAGCCCATCTTTATGGAGAGGGGGGAGCGGATTACCCTGATAGTTTAGAGCGCTTTAATTTTCTGGCGCGGGCTTCGGTGGAGTTAGCGCGTTATATCGAACCGGTTCCCGATGTGATTCAGGCGAATGACTGGCATGCGGCTTTGGTTCCGGCGCATGTTTTGGCAATGGGACTACCGATTCGAACTGTTTTCACAATTCACAACTTGCGCTATCAGGGGGAGTTTGGAGCGGAGGAATTCGGGGGACTGGGGTTGCCTCCAGGAATGTTTCGAATGGAGGCGTTGGAGTTTTATGGAAAGTTAAATTTAATGAAGGGGGCGGTGAAGATGGCGGATGCGGTGACGACGGTCAGCCCGACTTATGCGCAGGAGATTCAGGATGAGGCGCAGGGGGCGGGGTTGCATGAAGTGTTGCGGTCGCGTGCGGAAAATCTCACAGGGATTCTCAATGGGATTGATGAGGAGGGGTGGAATCCGGCGACGGATACTGAATTAAAGATGAACTTTAAGGTGGGTTCGATGAAGGGGCGGGAGGGGTGTCGTTTGGCATTGGAACAGGAGATGGGGCTGGAGTCGGCGAATGGGCGACCTATTTTTGGAATGGTGACACGGTTGGCCTTTGAGAAAGGGGTGGATTTGGCTCTGGCGGTCGCGGGAAAGATCGTGGAGAAGGGGGGGAGGTTGGTGATATTGGGAACAGGGGAAGCAGGTTTAGAAAAAGAGGCGCAGAGGGTCGCGGGTAAATATCCTAAGAAGGTGGTGGTAAGATTGGAGCACAATGAGGGTTTGGCCCGGAGGATCTTTGCGGGATCCGATTTTTTCCTGATGCCATCGCGGAGTGAGCCGTGTGGACTGACGCAGATGTATGCAATGCGTTATGGGGCAATTCCGGTGGTGTCGGATACGGGGGGGTTGCGGGACACGGTGGAGGAGTGGGATTCGGCGAAAAAAACTGGGACGGGATTTCGTGGACAGGCTTCTTCGGAGCTGGGTTTGTTGGAGGCGGTAGATCGAGGCTTGGCGCTATGGAATGAGCCAGCGATGATGAGTTTGGTTCGTCGAAACGGGATGAGCCGAGATTGGGGTTGGGGCGTGTCCGTGCCTGCCTATGAAAAGGTGTACCGTTCCGTGCTACCCTAACCGACAAGGAAAAGGAAAAGAGTATGCCTGAATTAAGAAAAGATCCGGTAGTGGGACGTTGGGTGGTCTTCAGTCCAGAGCGGCAGATTCGACCTGAGCGATATGTATGTGAGGAGCTGCCGCCGACAAAACCTGAAGACAACCCATTTTTGGAGGGGCATGAGGCGTATACGCCGCCCGAGATTTACGCGATTCGGCCGAACGGCTCGGCGCCGAACGGGCCGGGTTGGCAGTTGCGGGTCATCCCGAATCGGTATCCGGCGCTGCGGGTGGAGGGAAATCTGGATAAGGAGGCGGTTGGTTTTTACGACCGAATGAATGGAGTGGGGGCGCATGAGGTGATTGTGGAGACTCCGCATCCCCAGTTAGTTTTGGAGCAACAAACGCTTCCTGGGGTGGTGCGAGTTCTGCAGGCGTGGCGGGCACGGATGATCGATCTTTCACGAGATATTCGGTTGCACTACGCGCTAGTTTTTAAAAATCACGGGGCGAGAGCGGGGGCGACGATGCCTCATCCGCACTCTCAGTTGATTGCTATGCCCGTGACCCCGATTGTGGTGAAGGAGAAGTTAGCGGCGGCGCGAGCCTACTTTATTGAGAAAGATCGAAATCTTTTCGAGGACATTCTTAAGTCGGAGCGGACATCTGGAGAGCGGGTGGTGTTCGAGAACGATGGGTTCACGGCGTTCTGTCCCTTTGCCAGTCGCTTTCCCTTTGAAACATGTTTGATGCCACGGAGGCAGTCGCCTGATTTTCAGACGGCGAGCGACGGAGAGTTGCTCCTTTTGGCTGAGGGGATCCAGCGTGTCTTGTCGACCTATGCGAGTGTCTTGGATCAGCCTAGCTACAATTTAATTCTTCAGACGGCCCCGTTTCGGCGAAGTCGACATCCCGACGCATGGTCGACCATCGACTCGGACTACCGATGGCACATCGAGATTCTGCCGAGGTTGACCGGGGTGGCGGGCTTTGAGTTCGGCACGGGGGTCTACATTAATCCCACGTTGCCCGAGGAAGCGGCCAATATTTTGCGAGAGGGAATGACGCATGGGTGACGTGGCGCTACTTTGGCATTTGCACCAACCTTCTTACGTAGACGCGGCGACTGGGGAGGTGCTGATGTCGTGGGTACGACTGCACACCGTGCGTGGGTATGCGGATATGGCGGAGATGGCGCGGCGGCACCCGCAGGTGAAGCTAAACTTTAATTTAACCCCAGTCTTAGTGCAGCAGATCGAACAGTTGGCGGAGGGAAAGGTGCGGGATCGGTGGGGAGAGTTGGCGAAGAAGCCAGCGAACAAGTTGACCGAAGCGGATCGGCAGGAGTTGTTGGAAAACTTTTTCAAAGTGAACTGGGTTACGAGCGTGGATCCTTTTCCGAGGTATCGGCAGTTGCTCGACTTGCGGGGGCGGCGGGCGGGGGCGGCTCAGTCTCCGCAGAATGCGAAACGCTTTAAGGAAGGAGATCTGCGTGATTTGCAGGTTTGGTTTAATTTAGGTTGGTGTGGTTTCGCGGTACGAAAGAGATATCCCGAGTTGGAGGCTTTGATTGTCAAAGACAGAGATTTCACGGAGGAAGACAAGTTGCGGGTTTTGCAGATTCATCAAGAGATGCTTAAAGGAATTTTGCAAGAGTACCGAGGATTGGCGGAGTCGGGGCAAGTGGAGTTAACCACGACGCCATTTTATCATCCGATTCTTCCTTTACTGGTGGATACGGATAGTGCGAAGAGGGCGATGCCAGGAGCGAGATTGCCAAGTCGGATGGAGGCGCCGGAGGATGCCTTGGCCCAGTTGCAAAAAGCGCAGGTGTTGCACACGCGGGTTTTCGGGCGGAAGGCGCGGGGTTTGTGGCCGTCGGAGGGGTCGGTAAGTCCTGAGGTGGTGCCTTTGATGGTGCAGGCGGGCTTTGAATATTTTTGTACGGACGAGCTGGTTCTTTTCCGAGGTCTTGAGGCCCAAGGGAAAAAGGTGGATCACGTGGAGCTTTTTCAAGCGTGGCGAGTGGAGGAGGGCGGAGTGACGATGAAGGCGCTTTTTCGAGAGAGGCCCTTGTCTGATTATATTGGATTTACGGCTTCGCGGACTGACCCAGAGGTTGCGGCGGACTATTTAAAAGTTCATCTGGAGCATATTACTCAAGTGATGGCGAAGGATGGGATTGTCTTGCTGGCCTTGGACGGAGAGAACGCGTGGGAATCTTTTCCTGATAGTGGGGAGGCGTTTTTGGATGCTTTTTATGGCGGACTGGAGAAGGCGGTTGGATTGCGAACCCAGAGATTGGGGGACTACCTAGATGGTATAGAAGGAAAGCCCGCAGGGCGTTTGCACTCGGGATCGTGGATCAGCGCAAACTTCGATATCTGGATTGGGGATCCGGAGGAAAACCTGGGTTGGAGTTGGATCAAGCGAACTCGTGAATTCTTAAAGCAGGCGGAGGCGAAAGGGAAATTGACGGCGGAAGTAAAAGCGGCGGCATGGGAGGATATTTATGTGGCGGAGGGGAGTGATTGGTTTTGGTGGTACGGGCCTGATTTTCAGACGGATAGCGACTTGATTTTCGACGCGCTTTTTCGAGGACGATTGCAAAGTGTGTATCGAAGGTGTGGATCGACCCCGCCGCCAGCGTTGAGTCTGCCCATCTGTGCGGCGGACTTGCATTTAGGGGTGCCGCCGCTGGGGGTGATTGAGCCAAAATTGAGTGCGACGCCGAGTTTTTTGGACTGGGTTGGGGCGGGGCGGTATGAAGCCTGGCGAGATGCGGGGGCGATGGCGCAGGGGGATCGGCGGGTGAGAACGATTCAATATGGGGTAGGTCGTGATGACTTTTTTTTTAGATTGGATGCAAAGGGAAGTCCTGGGGACGAGGTGGTAGTTGATTTCAATCAGCCGGTGGCGATTCGGGTGCGAGCTAAGGCTGGGGAGAAGGGTTGGCAGACAACGGTGGAGCGGGCGGAGGACGGGATGGTCTATGTGCCGGTGCAGTGTCAGAGCGAGTCGGTGAATGGTCAGGGTCTACAGCTTAAAGTGCCGTTGGGGGTGTTCGGCTGGGAAGATGACGGTAAGGAGATCAGTTTTCTGGTGCGGGTGATGCGGGGAGGGGTGGAGGCGGAGCGTTATCCGGATCGGGGGCTGATAGAATTTACTGGACCCGTGCGTGCCACGGACCTCAAAAACTGGTATATCTGAAGCGCGATTATGAAAAATGTTAACTTAGTACTTTGTCTGCATATGCACCAGCCGGTGGGCAATTTGCCTGAGGTGGTCGATCAGATTACGGCAGAGGTTTATCGGCCGATGATTGAGGTTTTAGAAAAACATCCAGGGGTGGCGGTGAATTTGCACTGCAGTGGGTCGTTGTTGGAAGTGTTGGCGGAGAGAGATCCTGAGTTGATTCAGAAGCTGAAGGGTTTGGTGGCGACGGGGCGAGTGGAGATGTTGTCGGGTGGTTTTTATGAGCCGGTGCTGGTCGACTGGCCTGAGGAGGATCGAGATGGGCAAGTGAGTAAGATGGGCGGATGGCTGAAGGAGCGATTGGGCGCGCAGCTGGCGGGGGCTTGGCTGGCAGAGGGGGTGTGGGGTCCTTCGCTTTGTGGCGTACTGGGGAGGGCGGGGTTGCAGTATGCGCCAGTGCAGGGATCCTTCTTTCTGCAGGCGGGCGTGATTCCAGCGAAGCTCAATGGGCACTATGTGACGGATCAAGCAGGGCAGATGCTTTTCGTATTGCCGACGTGCCCAGATTTAACGCGTTTGATCCCGCACGCACCCTTGGATGAGTTATTTGCTCACTTGCGGCGGATCGCCAACCGTTCTGAGGACATCACGCTGACCTTGGCGGCGAATCTGGAGACATGGCCCAAACTTCCTGCGGGGGCAATGGGGTACTTGGAGCAGCTCTGTCGTAAATTAGAGGAGTCCTCGAATTGGGTGAACACCTTAACGGGGCAAGCTCAGTTGAAGCGGCAAGCTCCACGAGGGAGGGTCTCTCTGCCACCGGGAACGCCTGCGGAATTAGGAGGATGGTCTTTACCTGGGGTGGCTCGAAAAGAGTTTTTTAAAGAGCGGGGTCAACTGGCGCAACGCTACGACGCGAAAAAGTGGCTGCCTTTCTTTCGGGGTGGGTCATGGGCCTCGTTTCGAGTGCGTTACGAAGAGTTGAATTTGATATATCGGAAGAATTTGTTTTTGGGTCGCAAAGTGAAGGCCAAAATAAAGTCTGGGGCTGGGCGTGCGGTGGTGGAGAGATTGTGGCGGGCGCAGTGCTCGACGGCTTTGTGGCATGGGACACGGGGTGGATTGCATTCGCCTCATTTGCGGGCGGCGATTTGGCGTGAGCTACTGGCGGCAGAGGCGGAGTTGCGTTCTGGTCAAGGGGAGATGGAATTGACGCGGGAAGACGTCAATGCGGACGGAGAGGTGGAAGTGCTGGCGAGTCACTCCCAGTTGAGCCTACTTTTCGCGCCTCATTTGGGCGGAGCCTGTTTGGAAGTGGGCTTACCTGAGTTTGGCAGGAATCTGGCGGATGTGCTGACACGGAGAGATGAAGGGGTCAATGGTGCGGAGGCGACCCTTACGGACTGGTATGAGCGACGAATTTTTCAGGAGCATTTCTTTGCGCGAGGGACAACCGTGGGGCAACTCGCTGCCAATACTTATCCTGAATTGGGAGATTTTATTCTGCAGCCTTTTGCGATTAGCCAGATGAGGCAGACGGGGAGTCGAGTAACCTTAGGACTGCAGCGGGATGGGGGTTTGTATCGGATGGGAACGCGCCAACCCTGCTTACTCGAAAAGACCTTCGCAATTGATGCCTCCAGCGGGTTGATTGAAGTTGCTTATCAAATAACAAACACGGGAACCTTACCGTTGGAGACGATCTTTGCGGTCGAGTTAAACTTAAATCTAGGGCCTGATCAGTCAGGTCGTGGATTATGGAAGTGTGGGGAGGAGAAAAAAAGTGATCGGGAGAGCTGGCAAAAAGAGGGGGTTTCTCTGGTTTCGGCTCGCTCGGTGGATGGGTTAGAGGTACGCATGGCTTCAGAGAATCTACCTTCCGTTTGGTGTTACCCTTTGCTTGATGTGGAAAAAGGTCCAGATGGGCCAATTCGCCAAGGAAACTGTATTCTCTTTGGGCAGCATATTGATTTAAAGCCAGGGAAAAAGGCGGAGGCTCGTTTGAAGGTGACTTTTCGCAAGATTGCCGAACCCGCCTAAATCTGATAGTATCTTGTTGTATGAAAATCTCTTCTGGCTTTGCTTATCTTGCTCTGATGGGGGGGGCTTTTTTGGCGGGTTGTACAATTCCTGGTGACGCAGAGAATGTGACGACGACTTACGGGGATACGACGACACCAGCCTCGACTGAGGCGAAGCCTGGGGCGGAAGCAGATGTGAAAACTTCACCGACGGCGGCGGCGGATGAGAAAAAGCCGTGGACTCCTCCGCAAGGAACAGAAAAGAGTGCGCCAGGGAAAGCAAGTTACCCCAAGGGAGAAAAAGTTTCGGGCAAAGCGGGGATGGTGCGAAGTCCTTATGCGCCCTATGCGGGCTTGGTGGACGTGAAAGGTTTTGCTCCTGGGACAGAAGTGAAGTGCCCGTACACGGGTAAAATATTCTTGGTTCCGTAGGTCTGGGTTCTTCTACTCTCTGTCCAGTTATGGACCCCCTTTTACAGGTTTTGAAAGAGCGTGGGCGTAGCTCCGTGGGGGAGTTGGCGCAATTGACAGGGAAGACGGAAAAGGAAGTTACGGCGGCCCTGCAAAAATATGAGAAGGAGCGGGTCATTCTTGGTTATCAGGCAATTTTGGATTCGGACAAGACTGGGCATGGGGGAGTCCGGGCGGTAATTGAGGTAAAGATTACACCTGAGAGGGAGGGTGGGTTTGATCGGATTGCGGCGAGGGTGGCGCGGTATCCAGAGGTGGTCTCCTGCCAGTTGATGAGCGGTGGGTACGATCTTTTAATTGTGGTGGAGGGGCCGGATTTGCGGCAGGTGGCCAGTTTTGTATCGGAGAAACTTTCCACCTTGCAAGGGGTGATTTCTACTGCGACCCATTTTCAGTTAAAGACCTACAAGGAGGCGGGGGTTCTTTTTTTGGAGGATGAGAAGATCGAAAGATTGGCGGTCTCGCCGTGAAAAAGACGAGTGAGTTTCTGGCAACGCACGTCCAGGCGATTCCGAGGTCGGGAATTCGTGATTTCTTTGAGTTAGTACAAAAACGTGGGGATGTGATTTCCTTAGGAATTGGGGAGCCGGATATTTCGGCTCCTTGGGCGGTACGGGAGGCAGCGATTTTCGCCTTAGAAAATGGGCGGACAGGATACACGTCGAATCTAGGGAGCCTGAAGTTGCGTGGGGAAATTTCTAAGTACATAGAGAAAATCTGCGGACCGTGTTATGACCCCGAGTCTGAAATTCTGGTAACGGTGGGAGTGAGTGAGGCGATTGATCTAGCCCTGCGGGCGGTGATTAATCCAGGGGAGACGGTGTTGTATCATGAGCCTTGTTATGTTTCCTACGCGCCCTCGATTAGTTTGGCGCATGGGAAGGGTCGGGGGATTCCCACCCGAGCGGAGGACGGCTTTCGGTTGGAGCCTGAGGCGGTGGCTAAGGCAGCGACAGCAGGGGCCAAGGTGCTCTTGCTAAACTTCCCAACAAATCCGACGGGTGCGGTAATGAGGGGCAAAGATTTGGATGCGCTGGCGAAAGTTTGTGTCGAAAAAAATCTGCTGGTGATTAGTGATGAGATTTATGCAGAGCTGAGTTATGAGGGTGCGCACGAATCGATCGTCACCCGACCAGGAATGAGGGAGCGGACGATCCTATTGCACGGTTTAAGTAAGGCATTTGCCATGACAGGATTCCGTATTGGCTACGCCTGCGCGCCGGCCCCACTGATCGAAGCGATGATGAAGATTCATCAGTATGCGATTCTTTGTGCGGCGACTCCGAGTCAGGAGGCGGCGGTGGAGGCGTTGCGCGGGGCTGAGGCGACGACGAGCGAGGCTCGGGCGAAGTACCAGATCCGCCGGGATTATTTGCGGAATAAGCTAGAGGAGGCAGGGTTGAGGCCGACGAATCCTGCAGGGGCTTTTTATCTTTTTGTGGATGTGCGGAGTACGGGGCTGTCTTCGAGAGAGTTTGCTTTGCGGTTGCTTGATGAGGAGAAAGTGGCGGTGGTGCCAGGCGAAGCTTTTGGTCCTGGAGGGGAAGGATTCGTACGCTGCAGTTATGCGACAGGATTGGATCGGATTGAGGTGGCGGCGGAGAGGATTGTGCGTTTTGTTAAAAAGATAAAAGGCGGTCATGGGGCCCCCGCTTTGGTAGGGACGAGGTAGGATCGCTTTGCAAGCGGATGTAGTGGTAGTGGGAGCTGGGCACAACGGGTTAATTTGTGCCTGTTATTTAGCCAAAGCCGGACTGAAAGTGGTGGTGGTAGAGAAGAGGAATCTTCCTGGAGGGGCGGTCTGCACGCGGGAGGATTTGATTGCGGGTTTTCGTTTCGATGTGGGTTCTTCGGTGCACATTATGATTCATCTGACGCCGATCTTGGCGGAGTTAAATCTAGCGAGAGAAGGGTTGGAATATATTGAGATGGATCCGTGGGCCTACTATCCAGTGGAGGGAACGGGGCGGGGGATTTCTTTTCATCGCTCAGTGGAGAAGACTTGTGAAAGTATTGCCCAATTTAGTTTGCGGGATGCGGAGGCCTATCGACGGTATGTGGAGCGGTGGACGGAGTTGAATGAGGGGGTATTTGAAACTTTCTTGGCACCGCCTTCCCCGGGGAGGCTTTTTGGGACGATTCTGAAGCGGAATCTTTTTAGGCCTAAGTCGAGGAAGCTTTGGTCGAGTTTGGATACGGCGCGGCAGTTAATGGCGCCGTATGGGTCGGTGATTCAGGAGACTTTTGAAAACGAGCATTTGCGAACGGCGATGCTTTGGCTCTCAGCGCAAAGTGGACCGGCACCAGCGGAGGTGGCCAGCGGAGATATGTTTGGTTGGAATGCGATGATTCACCGGTGTGGGGCGAAACGGGCGAAGGGTGGCAGTGGGGCTTTGGCGACGGCTTTAGTGAAGTGTCTGCAGAGGCATGGAGGAGAGGTTGTTTTGGGGCAGGCGGTGAAAGAAGTGAGGAAGGCGGGGAAGGGGTGGGAGGTGGAGGCGGGGGAGAGGGTTTGCGGGTAAAGTGGTGGCGGCGTGTCATTTAAAAACATTCTTTTGTGATTTACTGAAGGAGGGCCCGAAAGATTTGACGGAGCGAATGGGCAAAGCGCGAATTGGAAATGGTTTTGGGATGGTGGTGCGGCATGCGGTGGAGGAGTTGCCGGTGTATGGGCGGGAGACGGGGAATGGGAGTAAGCCGAGGGAGTACCATTCGGCGATGCAGCTACTGTGTCGGAATCAGGATATGTTGGAGAGTAGTTATCGGGACTACCTGGCTTTTCAGCCGCCAGCGAAGCCGAGTGTGGTAGCGATGACTTTTTCGGCGATTGACTCGTCCTTAGCCCCTGAGGGGAAGCACACGCTTTTTACTTGGGCCCAGTACCATAGTTACGAACTGCGGAACGGGGAGAGCTGGGATGGGATTCGGGAGAGGGAGGCGGATAAGTTGTATGATCTGGTTTGCGAATATGCACCGAACATGAAAGGGAAGATGATCGGACGATACATTCAGACTCCGCTGGATATTGAAAGGGACTTGGGGCTGTTGAGAGGAAACGTCATGCATTTCGAGATGAGTCTTGATCAGATGTTTATGTTCAGGCCTTTGCCGGAAATCTCCTGTTACCGGGCGCCGATGAAGGGTTTGTATTTAACAGGGGCGAGCACCCACCCTGGGGGCGGGGTGTTTGGGGCAAGTGGAAGAAACACAGCCAAAGTGATCCTGGGTTGGCGGGGATAGGAGAAGGGAGTAGGGTTTAGATATGGCTACAGCGATCTCTACAAAAAGGAAGCATGTGGATCCGGTTCGCCAGTTTTCAATTTTTCTAGCGAATAAAGCGGGTCGGTTGCTGGAGTTGATTCGGATTCTGCATAGTCGGCAAGTGCATGTGGTGGCGCTGACGATTTTGGACACGACAGACAGTTCGATTGTGCGAATGGTAGTGGATGATCCGGATCAGGCGCGGGCGATTTTTCATGAGCAAGCGGTTGCGCATACTGAGTCTACCGTGGTGGCGGTCGAGTTGGGGGCAGCGACGGAGCTACCGAAGGTATTTTCTTCTTTGTTGGAGGCGGAGATTAATATTCTGACGACGTACGCATTTTTGGTGAGACCGGAGGCGAAGCCTGCCCTATGTTTGAATTTAGATGACAATGAGTTGGGGGGACAGGTGTTGAGTCGGGGTGGCTTTAAACTATTGGGGCAGGGCGACATTTCCCGTTGAGCTAGAAGTTAGGAATGAGTCGGTTAGAAGCTACGATTCGAGAGGGAAAAAGAGTAACGACTGAGGAAGCTTTGGAGATTTACGATTGGCCCTTGGCGCGGTTGGGAAAATTAGCGGATGAGCGGAGAAATCAGGCGAAGGGGTCGGACTATGGGGGGCGGGGCAAGGAGGTGGTGACCTATATGGTTGATCGAAATATCAACTACACGAACGTTTGTGATGTCTACTGCAAGTTTTGCGCTTTTTATCGGACGGAGAAGGATACGGATCACTATGTTCTCTCGCAGGAGCAGATCGACGGGAAGATTGATGAGTTGCTTGCGGTGGGAGGGAATCAGATTCTGCTGCAGGGAGGACACCATCCGAAGTTGAATCTGGAGTGGTATTTAAATCTGTTGCGGCATTTGCGGGGGAAGTATCCCCAAGTGAACATTCACGGATTTTCTCCTCCAGAATTTAATCATTTTGCGGAGGTTTTTGGCCTGACCTTAAAGGAAGTGATTGGGTTATTCCGGGAGGCGGGGCTGGGGAGTATTCCAGGGGGGGGTGCAGAAATATTGGTGGATCGGGTCAGGCAGAAGATTGCCCCGCGGAAATGCGACACGGAGGGGTGGTTGAAGGTGATGGAGATTGCCCATGGAATGGGGATGCGTTCGAGTGCGACGATGATGTTTGGGCACGTGGAGACTCCGGCAGAGCGGATCGAGCATCTTGGACGATTACGAGATTTGCAGGATCGAACGGGTGGATTTACTGCCTTCATTTGCTGGACGTTTCAGCCTGAGAACACGGTATTGAAGGTGGCGAAGACGGGGTCGCACGAGTATTTGCGGATGCAGGCGCTTTCGAGAATCTTTCTGGATAATATT
>JBGSBI010000028.1:0-16674 GCA_041730685.1 Aliarcobacter sp. | reverse complement strand
CACTACGATCGCATCCGCTTCTCGCAAAATCGATAATTTTTGCTCCTCGATCGCTCCCAAACAGCGCACCGCTAGCCCCGGCCCTGGGAACGGTTGCCGCCAGACCATTTCTTTTGGCAAACCCAGTACCGCCCCCACCTTGCGCACCTCATCTTTAAAAAGCTGACGCAACGGCTCGACCAACCCCAACTTCATTCGCTTGGGTAAGCCTCCCACATTGTGATGACTCTTAATCAAAGACGCAGGATTCCCCGCGATCGGTACGCTCTCAATCACGTCAGGATAGAGGGTTCCTTGCGCGAGAAATTGCGCCCCCCCACCAACTTTTTTCGATGCTTCGTCAAAAACCCGAATAAACTCGCGCCCGATAATTTTCCGCTTCCTTTCTGGATCCGCCACCCCCCGTAATCTCCGCAGGAACCTCGCCCGAGCATCAATTACCGTCAGATTAAAATGCCGGTGCTTGCCAAAGATTCTCTTCACGCTGGCCACCTCATCCTTTCGCAATAATCCATTATCTACAAAAATACACCGCAACCGGCTGCCAATCGCCCGGTAAAGCAAGGCCGCCGCTACGCTCGAATCCACCCCTCCACTCAATCCAAGAATCACTCGGCCCGTCCCCACCTGCTCCCGTACCTCGGCCACCGCCTTTTTTAGAAACGAGCCCATTGTCCAAATTCCTCGGCAACCACATATTTTCGTCAGAAAATTACCGATGATCTTATGCCCCTTCGGGGTGTGAGAAACCTCAGGATGAAACTGCAACCCGTAGATATCCCCCTTTCGCACCACCGCATAAGGACTATTTTCCGTCGTGGCCACCGAAACAAAGCCACGCGGCAACCGCGTCACCCGATCCCCGTGGCTATTCCAAATCTCCAGCCGATTCGGCAACCGATCCAGCAAAGGACACGCCCGCTTCCGCCGCAAGATGCCCCTGCCATATTCCCTCCTCGTTCCCCGGGCCACCTGCCCCCCAAACTCCTTCACCAATAGCTGCATTCCATAGCAGATTCCCAGAATCGGAATTCCTAAATGAAATATCTTTCGATCTATCTTGGGCGCGTTTTTTCCGTAGACGCTGGCCGGACCTCCGCTCAAAACAATTCCCTTCGGCCGTAACCCCAATACTTTCTTCGCCGAAATCGTGTGAGGAACAATCTCCGAGAAAACCTTCGCTTCCCGAATTCGCCGAGCAATCACCTGGGTGTACTGCGATCCAAAATCAAGGATCAGCACGCGCTCGGGGATCGAAGAAACAACCTTTGATGGCTTCAAGGGTACTACTTCACCTCTTCCTTCAGAATCGTCAAGCCCCACTGCGTACTTCTTCACAAAAACTACCACCGCTCAACTTTCTCCCCGCCCTACGTATTGCCCATCCCTCAGGAATCCGCTTTAACTTCCTTGTGCCCTGCCCGCCCCTTCGCGCCGCCATCCTCGACCTCGGTTCCAACACCTTTAAACTTCTCCTCGCCGAACAGTCCGGCTCCACCCTTCGCATCCATCACGAAAAAGCTTATCCCGTGCGCCTCGGCCAAGGTGTCGCCCTCACTGGAAAAATCCGGCCTACCACCTGCCTTCGTGCTCTCCGACTCCTCGCCCGCCTCCAACGCAAAATCCTCCTTTTCCATCCCAATAAAGTTCTCGCCGTCGCCACCGGTACTCTTCGCCTTGCCCGCAATCGCCAATCTTTTCTTCTTCCAGCCTCTCGCATCCTCGGTCGCAAGATTTCCCTCCTCACCGGCCACACCGAAGGTCGCCTCATCGCCCTCGCCGCACGCCAACTCTCCTCCACCCGCTCCCCCCGATTTCACATCGACCTCGGCGGTGGGAGCCTCGAAGTCATCGACTCCCGTCATCCCTCCCGCCCAACCATCATCAGCCTCAATCTCGGTTGCGTCGCTATCCGCGATACTCTTCTCCCCCACCACCCTCCCTCCCCTTTGGCTTGGCTCCACGCCACCACTCAAATTCAAAAAGCACTAAAGAAAATTCGCCGTCCCGCCCGCCCCACCCACGCCAGCTTCTCTGGCGGCACCGGCCACGCCTACGCCTGCCTTCTCCAACGCAAAAACATCAAGGCCCGCCGACTCGAGGGGTCTCGCCTTCACCTGACCAAAGTCAATTCTCTCATCGATCAAATTCGTCCTCTTACCCTCTCCCACCTCCGCCGCCTGCCTGGCATGCCTGCCGATCGCGCCTCCGTCGCTCTCTCCGCATTTCTCGTCCTGCGCGAAACCATGGTCCGCCTTCAGCTCACTTCCGTCCAACTCACCACCCACGGCTTGCGCTATGGAGTCTGGCTCGACCAAATCGCTCCCGTACCCTTGAAAAAGATTCTCCGATGATTCCATCCTCCCCCGCCATTCAAGAGGCTCACACCCTCATGAAAAAATATGAACGCGATCCCGCTCACGTTCAGCATGTCACTCTTTGGGCAGAGTTTCTTTTCCGTGAACTGCAAGCCCTCCACCAACTTTCCTCAGCCGATGGCGAACTACTCATCATCGCTTCTCTTCTCCATGACACCGGTTGGTCCACCGCCACAGACGAAAAACCTCACCACAAGGAATCGGCCCGCCTCATCCGAGAACACTCATGGAATAATCTTACCCAAAAGCAATCTACTCTCGTCGCTCTCCTCGCCCGCTATCACCGCAAAACTCCTCCCTCCCCCCTGCACCAACGCTATCAAAATCTACCCAAAGAGCGAAAGCAGGCCCTGCAACACCTCGCAGGTATCCTCCGCGTGGCCGACGCCCTCGATCGCTCCCACCGCCAAAATCTCCACCCCGCCAAAATAGAAATTCGACCAGGAGTCTGCCTCATTCGATCCAAAGGTACCGACCCCGAGGACGCCATCTTCGGCCTCGAACGCAAAGGAGACCTCTTTCAGCAATCCTTCGCTCTGCAACCTTTCCTTAAATTAATCTCCTAGCAGGAATGGCACGCCGTTGCCGTTCTGCTCTAATCCCTCCTTATGTCCATGAAACGGTGGCGTCCTCAACTCATCGCCCTTGCCATCCTCCTCGCCTTCGTCGGCTTCTCCGCCAGTTACGTCCGCTACTTCGTCCGCGTCCGCACCCACAGCGTCATCGTCTTTTTTGTTCCTGGAGCTAGCCCCGAACTCCTCGCCCTCGCCCAAGCCCGCGACCCCAATCGTCGCCTCGCAGGACTCGACCACGCCGACGGCATGGCCTTTGTCGAATCCCAATCCACCGATCACCTTACCGGCGACGCCGCCGCACTCGCCTCGTTTCTCGCCACCGGCGAACCCGGCCCCTCCGGTCGCCTCAGCCTTCGCTACGACGGAAAACCTGCCGATACCCTCCTCTATGAAGCCCAACGCAACGGTCGCGCCATCGGCATCATCTCCTCTGGCTCCATCACCTCCCCTGGAGTGGCCGCTTTCTACTCACACCAAGCCGACGCCTCCATCTCCGCCACCATCGCTAACCAACTCCTCGACACCACCCGCATTGATCTCATCTTCGGAGGCGGTCGCGAAGTTTTCACCTCCGAGAAACAGGCCGGCCGCCGCAACCTCGAGCAAGAAGCCCAAAAACTCGACTACACCCTCCTCTTCGATCGCGCCGGCTTAGAAAGCTTCCCCGCTTGGAATACCCGCAAAGCCTTTGGCCTCTTCTCCCCAGGAGCCCTGCCCCTAGCCACCGCCGAGGGTCAATCGGGCACCATCCGCCTCTCCGATCTAGTCCGGCGCGCCATCGAAACGCTCGCCTACAATCTCCTTGGCTACTTTCTCGTCGTCGATCATCCCCTCGTCGCCCTCGCCGCCGGCCAGAACCAGGCCGATCTCGCCGCCCGCCAAATTCAAGAACTCGATCGCGCCGTCGATACCGCTCGCCAATATGCAGGCAAAAATACCCTCATCATCATCTACTGCCCCTACTCCGTCGGCGGCTTCCAATTCCTCGATATCCCCACCCCCGAAAATAAAAAAACCTCCACCCGCCTCCCCTCCCTCTCTTGGCACAATGGCCCAGGCAAAAAAGGCTCCGATCCCGCCGCCATTTCCACCGGAAAACTCGGCGCACCCTCCGCTGGCTTCGGTTGGGTCGTCGCTTACGGTAAAGGCTCCGAAAGAATTCATGGCATCCTTAACCCAGGCGAACTCCACGCCATCCTCAGTCGCCAGCTCTGAACCCAACCCAAATCCGCGAAATCTTGGCCACCCACGGCCTGCGCCCCTTGCGTCAGCTCGGCCAGAACTTTCTCGTCGAGCCCACCCTCGCCACCGTCATCGCCGCCGCCCTCCCCCCACCCAATCCCGAACCCGTTCAAGAAATTGGCCCAGGCCTCGGCGCCCTCACCCGCGCCCTCCTCACCGCAGGCCATACCATCGAAGCTTTCGAAATCGACCAAGGTCTAATCGCCTGGCTTCGCCAATCCTTCCAAAACGAACCCCGCTTCCAACTCATCGAAGGAGATGCCCTCCAAACCTTAGCCCAACATCCACCCCGCCCCCTCGTCTGCGGAAATCTCCCCTACTCCATCTCCACCCCACTCCTCGTCCAACTCGCCCTCCGCACTCCACCCCCAAAAACAATCGTCGTCACTCTCCAGAAAGAAGTCGCCGATCGCTTTGTTGCGCTCCCCCGCACCCCTCAGTACGGCGCCGTCTCCATTCTCCTCCAAAGCGTTTTCATTCTCGAAAAGATTCGCACTCTTCCCCCTGAAGTCTTTTATCCCCGCCCACAAATAGAGTCCGCCGTCCTCCGGCTCACCTCTCGTCTCTCCATCCCTCATGATCTCATCAACTTTTATGCTTTTGTTAAAAAAGGATTCTCCCAACGACGCAAACAACTTCAACGACTCCTTCCCGTCCCCCTCACCCAACGAGCCGAAGAACTCGATCCTGCCGCATGGCACCAACTCTATGAACAGTGCGGACGAAAAGTTTGATCTCGTCGATCAGGAGGACCGTGTCATCGGCTCCGCCCTTCGATCCCATATCCACGCCCAAGGCCTTCTCCACCGCGCCGTTCACCTCTGGCTCTTTCACCCCGATGGCCGTCTCCTTCTCCAACGACGCTCCTTACAAAAAGACCGCGAACCCGGTCGCTGGACCTCTAGCGTCAGTGGCCATGTCAACACAGGGGAAAATTACGACACCGCCATGCATCGCGAAATTCCCGAAGAGATCGGTATCCCCACCTCCTCCTGCCTTGCCCTTACTCGCCTTCACTACGTCCCCGCCTGCTCCGAAACCGATCAGGAGTTTGTCTGGCTTTACCGCGCCATCCACTCAGGCCCCTTTACCCCCGAATCCCACGAAGTATCCGGCCTCACCTTTTTCTCCCCACAAGAAATAGATCAGCTCATCATCCGCCAACCCCAAGACTTCTCCACCTGCCTCCTTTTCCTTTGGCAAAAACACCACCCATGAAAACTCCTCTCACTGGTAAGTCCGCCGTCGTCATTGGCGCAGGTCTCGGCGGACTCGCTACCGCCCTCCGCATGCAACAAGCCGGTGCCCGCGTCACTCTTCTTGAAAAGAACCCCACCGTCGGAGGCAAGATCGCCGAACGACGCTCCCACGGATTCCGCTGGGACCTCGGCCCTTCCCTTTTCACCATGCCCCACATTCTTGATCGCCTCTTCACCGATCTTGGCGAAGACCGTGCCAATTTCCTTTGCCCCCCGCCCCGTTCCCCCCCCTGCCGCGACCGGTGGGCCGACGGCTATCAGTTCGACGAAAACGAATTCTTTTGGTCACGACCCGACTCCGCCCGTCTCCTCCGCCACGCCCAAGGCCTCTGTCAGCTCTCCGCCACTGCCTTTCTCGAAAGCGATCCCTCCGAAATCTTCCGAAAGATCTTTAACCCCGCCCTCCTGCCCCTTCTTCGCTTTCTGCCTGGTATGAGCCCTTTTCAATCTCTCGCTGCCGCCTCGCGCCGATTCTATCGCGATGCCCACCTGCAACAGTTTCTTCAACGCTTCGCCACCTACAACGGAAGCGACCCCGAACTCACACCCGCCACCTTCGCCGTCATCCCCTACGTCCAAGCCAAATATGGCGGATGGTTCATCCAAGGAGGAATCCGTACCCTTGCCGATTCTCTCCTCGCCTTAGCCACCAAGCGCGGCATCGAAATCCAAACATCTGCCGAAGCTCAATCCATCGACTCCGCCGGCGTCACCCTCACCTCAGGCAAACGAATCCTCGCTGATCTCATCTTTCACAACGGGGACGTCCTCGCAGCCTATCAAAAACTCATCCGCCATCCCCGTGCCCCCCAGACCGCCGCCAAGATGAGTCGCCCCACCCGCTCTATCTCCGGATTCGTCGTTCTCCTAGGCGTCAAAGGTAAGGATCCCTCTCTCGCTCACCACAACATCTTCTTTTCTGATAACTACCCTCTCGAATTCAAACAACTCTTCCGCGAAAAACGTCCTGCCGAAAATCCTACCATCTACCTTTGCCTTAGCGCCCGCTCCCAACCCTCCGATGCCCCCGCCGATCACGACAACTATTTCCTCCTCGTCAATGCACCTTCTAACACCACCTCCATCGATTGGACCCAAGAGGGCCCAGGTTACGCCGATCGCATTGTCCAGATTCTCGAGAACAAATTCCTCCCCAACCTCAAGTCTAAGATCGTCCACCAAGAGTTTTTCTCGCCCGCCGATTTCCAATCACGCGATGGTGCCGTGGGTGGTGCGCTCTACGGTTGGGCCTCGCACGGCCCACTCCAATCCTTTCTTCGCCCCCCCATCCGCTCCGCCCTCCTGCCTAATCTTTATTTCGTCGGCGGCACCACCCACCCAGGAGGCGGTCTCCCCCTCGTGCTTCTCTCTGCAGAAATCGCCGTCCGTCTAGCGCTTAAAAATATTCGTAGATGAATTCCTTATTTTTCCTGCAGCGGCAAATGAACCTCCGCCCTTTTTAAAAACCAGATCGTGAACGGACTATTCCAATACACCGCATAGGCTTCCCCCAATGCCTGATACTTCGGCTGACTCTTCAGCCATTCCCGTAACAGTTGCGCATGCTTCTCAAAACTCTCTTTTGAATATCCACCTCGAATCCCAATCGACGCCACCACCCTCTCGCCTACTCGCTTCCTCGTCACTCCATCCGCCATTTGCAGATCACTTCGCTTGGCTGATTCTTGATCCAGATAAAAAATCATCGTGCCAGGCCTCATCCCCGCTTCCACTGGGGTCGTCATCGGAACTTTGTTTTGCTGAATTGTCTGAAAAAGACGACGGAAAAGGCCGTTGTTCTCCGAAAAGTAGTCCCCCGAGCTACGAGCTTGCAATATGACTCCAGCGGGTAACGTCTTGATCTCACATACTCCCGCCCCCGTCATCGGATACGCAGATTCAGTCGCCATCAACGAAGAACCTAACGCCGAAGCCACAAAAACAAGGACAAGTTTTTTCATTACACCCCATCGTCCGTATCCATGAACTCTCCTGGTGCAATCACTCTCCCGCTTATCGGCCAAGGCAACGGACCCTCCAAGGGTCGGTGTGCCTCCAATAATCCCGTCCCCTCCTCTTTCGCTCGGGCATAACTCAACCGCAACATCTCCATCTTCGCATCGATATTATCAATGTGGTGCAAGAGAAAGGCTTCCGGCGTCTTCGGCGCCACCGGCGATCCAAACTCTTTCGTCCCATGGTGTGAAGCAATCAGATGCAACAGATGATCCCTCACCTCTTCCGAGGGGGGTTGCAACTCCCCCCATCTCGCACCCTCCGCGGTTTCCCCCTCCCGCCACAGCGCGTTTGCCACTTCAATTCCCAAAGAAATATGACCCAGCAACTCCCCGCGACGACTCGGCACACTGGCAAATCCCTTCTCTCCTGTGTCGTTCTCCCAAAGCTTTCCTATGTCGTGAAAAATCACCCCCGCACAGAGCAAATCATTATCCACCTCCGCATAGAGCGGAGCCAAGGCCTTAGCCACCCGCAACATCTGCGCCGTGTGATCCAATAATCCACCTCGCCTCGCGTGATGATTCTTTCGTGCGGCCGCCGCTCTTCGCCACTTCTCCGGATACTTCTCCAACGCCCGGGTGCAGACCCACCGTAAACGCGGGTCTTCCATCCCTTCGACCACCGCCAAGATATCCTGGCCGCACTTCTCCAGCTGAGCCCGCCTCTCTTCCCCCCCAAGAAAAAATTCCTCCTCCTCCGTAGCATTCAGCTTTCTTGCCGAGGGACTATCGACATTCGGCCCGTAATCGCTCGGGCCAAATACCCCGGTTAGCTCAAAGCACGTCCGGACATCCGCAGAACTAAAAAAAGTAAACGCGGGCGTCCCCGAAAAAAGATTCAGTCCCACCCGATCTGTCTCATCCGCGATCTCCACCCGTAAAAAGGGCTTCCCATTCCGAGCCGCCTGCTCGCGCCGAGAAATTAGCTGCGCCCGCACCGCTCCTTTCACTGGAGCCGTCAGTTTAAGAAAATCCCGCAGGGTCATAGCCAGGACCCGCCACCAACCTTAGGAAGCGCTGTCCTCGCTCGGATCTCGACCATTCTTCACCACCAACCACACCAGCCCGCTAGCAACTGAAGCCGGCGCCGCCAACATAAAGAGCACGCTCCAACCGAAACCCAGTCCGGTAGAGTTTAACCCCTTCGAAACAATCTTCGTCCCGTTCGCACTATCCTCTTTCGTAAAGCTGTCTTTACACGTCGGACAGCCCAAGGCGCTAGTTGCGCTGAGCACCCAGCCCACCAAAAAGAGCGGAGCCAATAGAAAAACTTTCATTCGTTAAGAATACAGGCGTACTTCTCCTCTCGCAAGTTCGTCTTCGACATGCCTCGACTTCCCTTCCCCCACTTTTTATCCTTCGAGAGTGGATATTTCCTTAGCCCAAAAAGTTATCGCCCAAATCGGTGAGGCGAAACACCCTGCAATTCTGGCACATCTTCGCCCAGACGGAGATGCCTTCGGCAGTATTCTCGGCCTAGCTCACACCCTCCGAGAACGGGGAGCCCAACCCCAAGTTTTTGTCGAAGGGGGCATCATCTCCATGTACCAGTTCCTCCCAGGGAGCGAACTTGTCCAGGATCTCCCCGCTTCCCTCCCCGAAAACACCGATTGCTTCATTGCTCTCGACACCTCCACTAGAGAACGATTAGGCCAAAAGACCATCTCGTGGACCCGCCCCGTAGATATCGTCATCGACCACCACATCAGCAACCCAGGGTACGGAAAACACAACCTCATCATCGCCGATATCCCCTCCACCACAGGAGTCCTCTTTGAACTTTTCCAGATCGCAAAGTGGAAAATCACCCCCGCAGCCGCCACCTGCCTCTTCACCGGCCTCACCACCGATACCGGCTCATTCCGCTACCGCGGAACTAGCGCTCAAACCCTTCATGCCGCCGCAAAATTAGTCGAACTCGGAGCCGACCCATCCGAGATCGCAAAACAGTGCTATCTATCCATTACACACGAACGCCACGCCCTAAAACGCCTAGTTTCGAATACTTTAACATTAAAGGATAATAATAAGTCAGCTTTTCTTACGATTTCACCAGATTTTTACGCAAAAAGCGGCGCAAAAAGTGAGGACACCGAGGGAATTATTGAGGAAGTAGCTTCTATTCAAGGAGTTGAGGTTGGATCGCTTTTTGAATTCACCGGTGATGGCGGTTTACGGGTCTCCCTGCGGAGTAAGGGCAAGATAGATGTAAACGCTATCGCCTCCTCCTTTGGTGGAGGTGGCCATAAAGCCGCTGCTGGAATCCGCCTCTCCAAGGACGCGGAAAAAAATCGCCAGCTCGTCCTCGATGCCATCAGTAAAGCCATCTCCAACCTGCAATCTTAACTAACCGCCCGCCACCATCCCTACCCTTGCTATTCTGCCTAATTCTTCCCACTCTCAACCTCAATCTTTGGTTCCAATCCAATTTCTATGACCCCCCAACTCGACGGCCTCCTACTCGCCGATAAACCCCCCGGCAAAACATCCCACGATATCGTTGACTTCGTTCGGCGTCGCTTCAATCAACGCAAAGTAGGCCACTGCGGCACTCTCGATCCCATCGCCACTGGACTCCTCATGCTCGTCGTCGGTCGGGCCACCCGCGTGCAAGACCTCCTAATGAGCGAAGACAAAGAGTACGAAGGCACTCTCAAATTAGGAGAGTCCACTGATACCCAGGATGCCCAAGGCAAAATTCTCGAATCCAAACCTGTCCCCAACCTAGATCGCGCCACTATCGAAGCTGCCTTCCAAAAGTTTACCGGCGAGTTCGAACAAATTCCCCCCATGGTTTCCGCTATCAAAAAAGACGGAGTCCCACTCTATAAACTCGCTCGCGAGGGCAAAACAGTCGAACGCCCCCCACGCCGCGTCCGCATCGACAAATGCGAAATCCTCGAAATCGCCATGCCCAGCGTGCGCTTCCGCATTCACTGCACCAAAGGATTCTATGTCCGCACCTACTGCCACGACCTTGGCGCTCTCTTCGGTTGCGGGGGCCATATGTCCGCCCTCATCCGCACCCGCTCAGGCAACTTCGAACTCTCTAAAGCCGTTCGCTGGGCCGACCTCGAAGTTGCCGAGGGAGCCGATTACCTCGCACGCCACCTCATCTCCCTCCCCGAAATTTCTCGCATCCGCCGTACGTGAAGCAGGTCGATTCGCTGGCCCCCTCCCCACAGGGAGATCTCATTCGGCACATCGCCCTCGGCTTTTTCGACGGCCTCCATCTTGGCCACCGCCGAGTTATCCTCGGAGAAAACTTTCCCCATCCACCTGCCGCCACCGCTGTGCTGACTTTTCGCGATCACCCTCTCTCCGTTCTTCACCCTGAGAAACACCCCGCCTTAATCACCGGACTCCCACACAAACTCCGCGTCCTCACTCGATGGGGGATCGGACTGACCATCGCTCTCCCCTTCGATCGCCCACGATCTCTTCAGGAACCCTCCGCTTTTCTCGATGAGATCTCCGCATCTTTCCCTGCCTTACAAACGATTTCTGTTGGCCCCAACTGGCGCTTTGGCCACAACCGATCTGGGGATGTCGCCATGCTCTCCGCTTGGTGCAAAAAGCAGGGCGCCGCTCTCGATAACCCACCACCCGTCCTCTACCAAAACGAAAGAATCAGCAGCAGCCGAATCCGTACCGCCATCCGCGAAGGCAAACTGATCGATGCCTCCGCCATGCTCGGTCGCCCCTTTACCATCCTTGGCCAAATCGTGGCAGGCGATGGTCGAGGACATGGACTTGGCTTTCCTACCGCAAATCTCGCCACCGAGGACGAATGCCTCCCCCCCGATGGTGTCTATGCAGGACGGGCTTGCCTCGCCTACGGCACTTTCCACCCCGCAGCCATCAACCTCGGCACTGGCCCAACCTTTGAACGGCACCAGCGCAAAATAGAAGCCCACCTCCCTGCCTTCACTGGAAACCTCAGCGGTCAGGAAATGGACCTAGAGTTCCACCGCTTCATCCGTGGAGAAAAGAAATTTCCTAATCCCGCCGCCCTCGCCAATCAAATCCGCCAAGACATAACTTCCATCCTTCAAGGAACCTAGAAGGCTCAACTCCAATCGTGCGCTGTTAACTCTTGCTCAACTCCGCTTCGTGCCGGATATCATTCCCCGTGTACAAATAGTAAACCTGCTCCGCGATATTCTTAGCATGATCCGCCGCCCGCTCAAAAAAACGCGCTACCAACATCAGATTCAATGCCCGCGTAATCGTCTTAGGATCCTCGACCATGAAGCTCGTCAACTCCCTCTCCAATTGACGGTTAATCTCGTCCACCCTCACATCCATCTTAATAATTTCCGCACACTTCTCAGGGGTAATCTCCACAAATGCGTCCGTGGCCATCCGAATCATCTCCAGCACCTTCGCCCCCATCCGAGGAATATCCAAAAGGGGCTTTAAAGGAGGTTCCTCCGTCAGAATGATACTGCGCCGCGCAATCGATACCGCTTGATCCCCGATCCGCTCCAGATCATTACAAAGCTTCGAAGCCGCCAGCATCAACCGACAGGCCAAAGCCATCGGCGCTTGCGTGGCCATAAAACCAGCCACCATCTCATCGATCTCCACTTCCAATCGATCAATCTCCTGATCGTCGGCAATCGCTTTCTGCGCTTTCAACGGATCCCTCTCCACTAAGGACTCCAACGCAATACTCAGATTGGTGTGCGCTAAGCTAGCCATCCGCAGCAAGGCCTCTCGCAAAACCAGTAAATCCCCACGGAAATAACTTCGCACTCTTTCCAACCGATCTTCGTTCGCCTCCATGGTTGGTTCATTCATATCAATATATCTTTTATCCGCTCCGACCGAATGTCAACTGAACCATCCCTTCTTACCCAAATCTTCCAGAAATATAATCTTCCGTCTGTGGCTTAGCCGGATTGGTAAACATCCGGTTGGTCTCTCCAAATTCGATCAACTCCCCCAAATACATAAATGCTGTCCGATCCGAAATCCGCCCTGCCTGCTGAAGGTTGTGGGTCACAATAATTACCGTCACCCGCTTCTTCATTTCCACAATTAACTCTTCAATTTTTGAAGTGGCGATCGGATCGAGTGCACTCGTTGGTTCGTCAAACAAGACCACATCAGGATCAGTCGCAATCGCACGTGCGATGCACAATCGCTGCTGCTGCCCCCCCGAGAGATTGTGCGCTAACTGATGCAAACGACTCTTCACCTCATCCCACAACGCCGATTCCCGCAAAGCCTTCTCTACCCGCTCATCTAGATCTCTTCGTTTGCTCATTCCCTGCAAGCGCAAGCCGTAGGCTACGTTTTCGTAGATGCTCTTCGGAAATGGGTTCGGCTTTTGAAAAACCATCCCAAATCGCATTCGTACTCGAATCGGATCCATTCCCGGGCCAAGAATGTCGGTTCCTCCTGGGTAAAGCCTTACCGAACCCTCATAACGATTTCCTGGATACAAATCGTGCATCCGATTCAAACAACGTAGTAAAGTCGTCTTGCCACACCCCGAAGGACCAATCATTGCCGTCACCTGATAAGCCGGCACATCCAGACTCACATTACGCAAGACCTGATTCCTTCCATAAAAGAAACTCAGGTTCTGAATTTCAACTTTCACCTCAGGCTTCACCTCTACCCCACTAATATCCTTCTCGCTTGAGACTTGAGCTGGGGGGATAGGATTCACCACTTGATGTTCCTCTGGGCATGGCGCCGGAGCAAGATCGCAACCCCATTCATACCCAAGGTAATTAACATTAAGAATAGTCCCGCTGCCGCTGCATTCGACTGAAACTCCTCCCCAGGACGAGAAACCCAGTTAAACATCTGAATGGGTAACGCCGTAAATGGGGAGAAAAGCCAATCGAAAGACATAAAAGGCGCGTGCGTCAGAATCGGTGCAGGAGGCAGAAACGCAATGAAAGTAAGGGCCCCAATCGTAATTAAGGGCGCACTCTCACCGATCGCTCGCGACATCGCCAGAATAACCCCCGTCGCAATACCCCCCGTGGAATAAGGCAAGAGATGGTGCCAAACTGCCTGCCAACGCGTCGCCCCGAGTGCAAAGGCCGCTTCCCGAATCGCTGCTGGAATCGTTCGCAACGCCTCGCGCGTCGCCACGATCACAATGGGCAGAACGAGGCAGGCGAGGGCCAAACCGCCCGCCAAGACACTTTGCCCAAAACGAAACTGGTAGACAAAAAGTCCCAACGCCATCAGTCCATATAAGATCGATGGAACCCCTGCCAAATTCGCAATATTGATCTCTACAAAATCAGTCCACTTGTTTTTCGCCGCGTATTCCTCCAAATAAATACCCGCAGCGACTCCCAAGGGTACCGCAACCGACGCGGTCACGATCATCAATAAAATAGTACCCACCCAAGCCGAAAGAATACCCGCTTCGGCCGCCCTCCGTGAAGGAAAGGAAAGAAGAAACTGCCAATCAATCCTCGTTAACCCACTCGCCGCCAAATTCAAAAGTAAAATCGCCAAGACCCCCAACGTCCCAATCGTAAAAAGTAACCCGATCCGTCCAAACCATCGATCAATGGACCTCCGCCGTGAAGCCCTTGCCTCCTGTTTCCGTAAAAATTGATCAGCAAGCACGGTGAAATCTCCGACGGAGAACGTGACCCGCTAAATTAAATCCTAAAGTCATCAGAAAAAGTACTGCCCCCGCTGCAAAGATCGACTGGTACCCAATACTCCCATGCGGCAAATCCCCAAGGCTGACTTGTACGATAAAAGCCGTCACCGTCGCCGCGGATTCGAGCGGGTTCAAGGTAAAACGCGGTTGCAATCCCGCCGCAATCGCCACGATCATTGTTTCTCCTACCGCTCTCGAAATCGCCAATACATAGGCCGATGCCAATCCAGAAAAGGCCCCAGGGAGAACCACCCGCACCGCCACTCCCAGCTTTCCATCCCCCAAAGCAAAAGCCCCCTCCCGCAACAACATCGGCACACTCCGCATCGAATCCTCACCCAAAGAAGTCACGTAGGGAATGATCATGATTCCCATAATCAACCCCGCGCTCAACATGGAGAATTGAGGCAGATCAGGGTAAATCTTTTGTAAAAGTGGGGTCAACGTCAGCAACGCAAAATAACCATAAACCACCGTGGGAACCGCACTGAGCAACTCCAACATTGGCTTAACCACCTCACGGAATCGCGGCTCCGCAAATTCACTCAGATAAATCGCCAGCAATGTTCCCAGAGGAATCGCTACGCACAACGCCACCCCCGTCGTCACCAGCGTCCCCGCCAACAACGCTCCAATTCCATACTGGGGTTCCGCGAAAAGAGGGGTCCACATCGTATCGGTAAAAAGTCGCCCAAATGGGACATGGCCAAAGAAGGGTGCAGACTCCGTCACCAATGTCACCACGATCCCAAACGTGACCAAAACCGAAGCCCAACCGCCGAAACGTAGCACCCAAACCATCCCCCCCTCCACCCACTTATCCAGCCGCCGCGAGTTTAAAGGAAGCGTCCCCATACGAAATTACGGAGTCGGTGTCCGCTTGAGAATTTCTGCAATCGGGATCGCCATCTCCGCATGCCCCGCAAAGGCGGTTCCCTTTTGTAACTTTGCCAACCTTTCCCGCACCACGGCATATGCCGAATCAGGCAGTGGAATATATTTCACCTCCTTAGTCAGCTGGGCCACGTTCGCTAAATAAAATTCCACGAACTTTTTCACCTCAGGCTTTTCCAATGATTTCACATTCACATAAATAAACAAGGGCCTCGAAAGAGGGTTATACATCCCCGCCAGTACCGTTTCCTCAGAAGGCTTCACAGGGGAGTTTCCTTTAGCATCCCACTCTATCCCTAGGGCTTTCAGCCGTTTTTGATGCGCTTCATAATAAGCAAACCCCATGTAACCCAAAGCGTGTTTGTCCCCCTCCACCCCTTGAACCAAGACGTTATCATCCTCACTAGCGGTGTAATCTCCGCGGCTCGCCTTACTCTTCCCGTTAATTGCCTCGGTAAAATAATCAAACGTGCCCGAGTCTGACCCCGCCCCATACAACTTAATCTCTTTGTCTGGCCACTCAGGACGAATCTGATTCCACTTGGTGATTTTTCCTTGTGCCTCGGGTTCCCAAATTTTCTTTAACTCGGAGACCTTAATCGTTTCCATCCAGTCGTTTTTAGCATTCACCACCACTGTCAAGGCATCATAGGCAATCGGCAGTTCAAGGTACTCGATGCCACCTTCCTTCGCCGCCTTGATTTCTTCCTCCTTGATCGGGCGACTCGCATCCTGAACATCCGTCTCCCCTCGGGCAAACTTCTTAAACCCACCGCCCGTTCCGGATATGCCCACCGTCACCTTTGTCCCTGTCGCCTTCTGAAAATCCTCCGCCACCGCCTCGGTGATCGGGTACACAGTGCTCGATCCATCAATTTTTACCACCGCATCCGCCCAAATTTGGCTCCCCGCTCCCCACACAAAACACAGAACCATACCAAGAACTTTCGCCATATTAAACTTCCTCATACTTATGGATTAGGGGTTACCATAACCCGTACCAAGATGCGAATTGTGACAGTATGATGCCATTTAATATAAACATAAGTACCTACAAGCTAGTTTTTTATGCGCTATGATTCTTGAGCGTAAAGATAATCCTAGTCCCCTTCTCACTTTCACTTTCCGCACGCACGCTTCCCCCATGGAGCTGAACCAAATGCTTCACGATCGACAGCCCCAAACCCGTCCCCCCCCCTTTCTCCCGCGTTCTTGCCGGATCAACTCGGAAAAATCTTTCAAAAATCCTACCAATCTTATCCGCAGCAATCCCTTCCCCCTCATCTTCAACCGCAAATTCTACCTGACCCGCCTCCCTGCCCGCTTGCGCCGATAACATCACCCCTGCTCCAGTAGGACTAAAACGTAAGGCATTCTCCAATAGATTAGAAAAAATCTGCCCCGTTCGTAGCGGGTCTGATTGCACCAGAACCAAATTTGCGCCGCACTCTATTTCTAATTTCAGCCCTTTAGCTAAAAAGGCCCGACTCCAATCCTCCTTCACCTCTTCCAGAATTTCATAAGGAAACCGAGGTTGAGTCTTCAACTCGATTCTCCCCGACTCGATCCTCGACAACTCCAGTAAATCACTCACCAGAAGAGTCATTCGCTCGCAGTTTCGCTGGAGCACCGCTAGAATTTTCTTTCCCTCCGCCCCCTTGAGCA
>JBGSBI010000027.1:0-19675 GCA_041730685.1 Aliarcobacter sp. | reverse complement strand
ATGGTCAAGTCGTCCTCTCCCGCCAAAAAGCAGCCCATAAACAAAACTGGGACAAAATTGTTAAGCTCAGCGAGTCAGGTAAAACCGTTCAAGGCATCGTTCGTGATATCGTCAAAGGTGGCCTTATGCTCGACGTCGGCGTCGAAGCTTTCCTGCCCTCCTCCCAGATCGATATCAACCCGCCGAAAAATCTCCGCGAGTTCCTCGGCAAAACCCTCGAATGCCGCATCGTAAAACTCAACGAAGACCGCAAGAACGTCGTCCTCTCTCGCCGCGAACTCATCGAAGAGGAACGCAATGAGAAACGTGCCAAACTCCTCTCCCATCTCGACAAGGGAGCCAAAGTCAAAGGCCGCGTCAAAAATCTCACCGAATTCGGCGCCTTCGTTGATCTTGACGGTCTCGACGGCCTCCTTCACGTCACCGATATGACCTGGGGTCGCCTCGGTCACCCTTCCGAACTTTTGCAAACAAACCAAGAGATCGAAGTCATCGTTCTCGAGATCGATAAGGAACGTCTCCGTGTTTCCCTCGGCCTCAAACAAATGTCGGAAAATCCTTGGGACAAAATCGCCGAGAAGTATCCCGTCAATCTCAAGATCCGTGGCAAGGTCACCAGCCTCGTGCCTTACGGCGCCTTTGTTCAACTGGAACCTGGCGTCGAGGGATTGGTTCACGTCTCCGAACTATCTTGGACCCGCCGCATCGCTCGTCCGAGTGATGTCATTCAAGACGGACAAGAGATTGAAGCCATCGTCATCAGCGTCAGCAAGGAAGAGCAGAAACTTTCTCTCTCTGTCCGCCATCTCGAACCCAATCCATGGGAGGAGATCCACCTGCGCTACCCTGTCGGTCGCCCTGTCAAAGGGGTCGTCCGCAATACCACTGCCTATGGCGCCTTCGTCGAACTGGAGGAAGGCATCGATGGTATGATTCACGTCTCCGACATGTCGTGGACCCGCAAACCCACCCACGCCTCGGAAGTCGTCAAGAAAGGCGATACCGTCGACGCCCAAGTCCTCGGCATCGACAAAGCCAACCAACGAATCTCCCTCGGCCTCAAACAGCTCGCCGAAGATCCGTGGAAGTTGGTCGAGAGCCGCTTCAAGATTGGTCAGATGGTCAAAGGCACCGTCAGTAAAGTCGCCAGCTTCGGCGCCTTTATTCAACTCGAGGGAGACCTCGACGGCCTCGTCCACATCTCGCAGATATCCGAAGAGCGTATCGCCAAGGTCAAAGACGTCCTCAAGCCCGGCCAAGAGATTGAAGCCCGCGTCATCCGCTTAAATAAAGCGGAACGACGAATCGGCCTCTCTATCAAGGCCGCCGCTTACTCCGACGAAGCCTTTGAAAAAGAGCGCAACGTGCTCGAAGACAACTCCAAATCGTCCGACTTCTTGGGCGGAATGGAAGCAGCCTTCGACAAAGCGGAAGAGGAATACCGTCCCGGCGAAAGCCAACCTAAAAGCTAAACGAGGCGGACCGTCGCCCCAAGCGACGTCCTTTTCTCTTTAGCCATTCCTCCTTTATGGCCTCCGACGATATCCTCCTCGAAACCGAGAAAAAAATGGATAAGACCCTCCTCAAGGTGGAGGAGGACTTCCAAGGCGTTCGCACCGGCAAAGCCTCCGCCGCTCTCGTTGAAAACATTCGGGTGGAAGCCTATGGCTCTACCATGCGACTCAAAGAGCTCGCAGGTATCACTGCCCCCGAACCGCGCCTCCTCGTCATCCAACCCTGGGACGCCGCCACCCTCGACCCAGTCCGTAAAGCGCTCGAAGAATCTCAACTGGGCATCACTCCTCAAGTTGATGGCAAACTCATCCGCCTCCCCATTCCCCAGCTATCAGAAGAACGACGCCGCGACCTCATTAAACTCATCGGCAAAATGGCAGAAGACGGTCGCGTCGCACTCCGTCACGAACGACGCCACGGTCTCGAAGGTCTCAAAAAAGAGCAGAAGGATGGCAAAATCACAGAGGACGACCTCTCCTCAGGTGAAAAAGAGATCCAAAAACTCACCGACCAGCATGTAGCCAAAATCGATCTCTTGGTCACCACCAAAGAGGCCGACCTCCTCAAAGTTTAACCCCACGTCTATTGGGTTGATTTCTAAACCACCGATCCGAGTTGACCCTTAGGCCTAACTATCAGCTATGGTTCTGTCTGTGATCCGCAGCCTCGGGGAAAGACGCCTATCTTGAATCCAATTATCGAACTGCGGGATGTTTCCAAAAGTTTTCCTCATCCCTCCCCCAAGCCAGGCCAGTCTCCCATCTTTCGAGCTCTCGACCATGTCAGTCTAGAAATTCAACCAGGCGAGTTTCTTACCCTACTCGGGCCATCGGGTTGCGGAAAAACCACCGCCCTGCGCATGATCTCAGGCCTCGATACTCCCAGCGAAGGCCAAGTCTTTATCGACGGAACTGACGTCACCACCCTTCCCCCTTATCGCCGAGATGTGAATCAAGTCTTCCAAAGCTACGCCCTCTTTCCCCACCTCAACGTCGGCGATAATATCGAATTCGGCCTCACCATGCAAAAGGTCGAACCCGCCGAACGCAAACGCCGTATGCTCGAAGCCCTCGAGCTCGTTTCCCTCCAAGACCTCGAAACTCGAAAACCCGACCAACTCTCAGGCGGTCAACGACAACGCGTGGCCCTCGCCCGCGCCCTCGTCTGCTGCCCCAAGGTCCTCCTCCTCGACGAACCCCTCTCCGCCCTCGATGCCAAGCTTCGCCAAAACATGCAAATCGAACTGAAAAATCTGCAAACAAAACTCGGCATCACCTTCGTCTTTGTCACCCACGATCAAGAGGAAGCGCTCGTCATGTCCGATCGGATCGCCCTGATGAATAAAGGCAAAATCGAACAACTCGGCACCGTCGACGATCTCTACTATCACCCCAAAACCCACTTCGTTGCCGACTTCATCGGCCAAACCAATCTCTTTCCCTGTCAGATTTCCAATCGCAACCGCGACCACCTCACCGTAAAAATCGGGGCTCATCACGAGCTCAAACTCCCACCACTCTCCATTTTGCCCGATACCCGCGAAGTCCTCCTCTCCATCCGCCCCGAAAAAGTTCAGATCCAACACAAACCTTTCAAAGGAGAAAACTGTTACCCTGCCGTCGTCTTAGAAGAAATCTTTAAAGGACCCGCCGATGAACTAGTCATCGGCCTCGAGCCTTCTGCCCAAGGCGTTTACCCACTCCGGATTCATTCGCTTGTCCCCAATTTCGGAACCGACAAACAGATCATTCATCGCGGGGACAAGGTCTTTGCTAAAATCCACCCCGAAGACATTGTCGTCGTCGAAGAGAAATCCTCCTAAGGCTGCTTCGACGGAGGCGCAAACGCCTTCAACTCCTCAGCCGTCTTCGGATTCACTACCGCCAATTTTGCTAAAACTTTTTCGTACTCCCGCGTCGACCCCTGAGTCTTCAGCGCTACCCCCAAGTTGGCTAATATCTCCTCCACTCCTGGCTTTAAAACCAGTGCCTTCTCAAAACACTCTACCGCTTCTTTTAAATTCCCCTTTTGGTAAAGCGCCTTGCCCAGCGCATTCAGACTGTCCGCATCCTTGGGATCCATCGCCACCAACTTCCTCAAAGCTCCAATCTCCCCTGGTTCTTGCATCGCCGCTTGGTCTGCTGCGCTAACTACCGCAGCGGGTTGCCCCTTCCCTGCGCTAGGAGCCGTGGCCTCAACTGCTGGCGAAAACTCCATCAAACTCTTGGCTAACTTCGCATCCACCAAACTCAGCGTTTGCACCGTCTTCTCGTACTCGGTCATCTCCCCCTTCGTTTTCAGCGTCACCCCTAAATTCGCCAGCGTTTCCCCGGACTTAGGGTTTAATTCTAAAGCCTTACGAAAAGCCTTCACCGCTTCACCATACTGCTTCGCTAGGTAGAGACTTTTACCCAGCCGATCCCATCCGTCCGCCTCCTCTGGTTTCAACGCCACCATCCTGCGCATCGCCTCGATCTCCCCTTTGCTTTCCGCCGTCTGAGCAATCTTGCCGTCTTGCCCCGTCATCGACCTCGCTTCTCGCCACTCTTTGCCCGTTTTCGTTACCCCCTTTCGTTCTGGTTCACCCGCGACCGGTTTCGAATCGGGAGTAATCGTCGGTAGCAAGACCACCGGTTCCTTAATCAAGGCGATCGCCGCCGCCACCCCCAAAATAATTCCTACTAAGGTAAACATCACCAACTGGATCCTCACCCCCATCGTCAAACTCCGAAACCACTCGGCGATGCGATTTTCTCTTGGATCATCCAGGGACATAAGAAAGATAATAGCGACTTTTTTTTCTCAATCCAAACAAAGTCTTAGAATTCCCTCCTCCAGCGCCCGCACTCGATCCCCACCCGAAACCAACTCAATCTGCAGTTCATGCAGTCGATTTAAAGCCCGCCGCACCCCCGCTACAGGACGATGCGCACAAATACCCGTGACCTTGCCCAACCGCCATAGGTTCGCTTTCTCCCCTTTCGCATTCCTCGGCAAAATCGATTCCGCCGCCGGATCCAAAGTCGGTTGCCCGTATCCTCCAGGAGGCGGTAGTCGCAATAAACGTGCCTCCTGCAAAACCCTTCCCAACGCTGCCAGCCGCAGGCTCGAGGCCAGCAGAATTGCCAGAGCCACTTCACTCTCTCCCTGATCCAACAACCGTCGCAACCCCGCCCTAGCCGGGCCAATTTTTCCCGCCACCACCGCGTCACACCAGTCCCACACCTCTAACTCTCGGCGTCCCGCCCCAATCTCCCTCACCGCCTGCTCCGTCACTTTCGTCTCTGGCTTCAAATACAGTCGCAGTTTTTCAATCTCTTTTTCTAAAGCCCTCCCATCCCATCCCACGATTTCCATAAGCAACTCCACCGCCCCAGGTCCCGCACTCAGTCCCGCCAACCGCAGACGCTCCCCAATCTCATCCATCCACTCCCCTCGATCTCGCCCCCGCCTCAAATCGGGCGGATCAAAAACCTCCACCTGCCCTAGCTTTTCGAACTGCCGAAAAAACGAACGTCGCTTATCCACCCCTGGAGCCGAAACTAGGATCTGCGCATCCCCCGCAGGAATCTTCAGCAGCAACTCGTGTAGCGAAGCCAGAGCATCCAGCACCGCCTCACTTTTCCCCGCAGGGTTGTCACCCAAAAATGTACAGTCCGACAACCAAACCAGTTTCCGCCCGCCCAGAAACGGCAACGTCTCCAGCCCCTCTCTGGTTTTGCGAATGGCGTCTAATGCTCCCTCAACCGTTTCCACTCGCCCATCCACCCTCTCCGCGTTCAGCGCATCTTCCGGCGCCCACTCCTTAAAAAGTTCCCTTCCTCGCCGCGATACCTCTGGCTCATCGCCTCCCCCCACCAAGATATGTTGCGGTTTGCCCTCTTTGCTAGCCGTTGCCATCGTAGAGGAATGGAACACCTCTGGGCCCCTTGGCGCAATCGCTATGTCACTGGAGAAGAAAAACCTAGTGAAGATCTTTTCCGCAAGATTGCTGACTCCTCCGACGACGCCGCCCACCATGTTCTCGCTCGCACCAAAGCCTCCTTCGCCGTCCTCAATCGCTACCCTTACAATCTCGGACACGTTCTCGTCTGCCCCTACCGCGAGGTAGACGATCTCTCTTCCCTTTCAGCCCAGGAATCAGCCGATCTCTGGACCCTCGTCAACCGTATCGTCGCCGCCTTGAAAACCGCTCTGAAACCAGACGGCTTTAATCTCGGTATCAATCTAGGCACCGCCGCCGGCGCCGGCGTCCCTAAGCATCTTCACGTCCACATCGTCCCACGCTGGACCAACGACTCCAATTTTCTCACCACCATCGGCACCACCCGCATCCATCCTGGCGATCTCCCCACTGTTTACGCCACCCTCCTCCAGGCCCTCTCCTAGCCCCTCTCCAAATTTTGGGGTCAGAGGTTAAACCACCCACTCCAGTCACTTCTCTCTATTCGATTCAGCTTGGTCTCGCTAGGATTCAATTTGGATGGAACCCACCGCTCTCCTCTTCTCTGGCCAAGGCGCCCAACGCGTCGGCATGGGGACCGACCTTGCCGAGGCTTCTCCCGCCGCCCGAAAAATTCTCGAGCTGAATAACGAAATCCTTCCGCCCGACTTTCTCGAAGTTCTACAAAATGGACCCGAAGAATCGCTTACCCGCACCTCCTACTGCCAGCCCGCCCTCTACCTCCACGGCTTAGCCCTCTGGCAAATTCTCCATGAACGACGCCCCGATTTTAATCCCGCCGCTACCGCAGGCCTTTCCCTCGGCGAATTCACCGCCCACGCCGCCGCAGGCACCTTCTCCGCCAGCGAAGGCCTGCGTCTCGTCGCCCGCCGTGGCACACTCATGGAAGAAGCCTGTGCCCAGAATCAAGGGGCCATGCTCGCGCTTCTCGGCACCACCGAAGCTATTGCCACCCAAATCGCCACCGCCTCAGGATGGGAAGTCGCCAATCTAAACGGTGGCGGACAAGTCGTCCTCTCAGGCCCAGCCAGCAAACTTGCCCAAACCCAGGACGCCGCCAAAACCGCAGGGATCAAACGCTCCATCCCAATCAAAGTCGCTGGCGCCTACCACTCCTCCCTCATGCAGTCTGCCCGCACCGGGCTTGGCCTCGCACTGCGCGACACAAAAATTCACACCCCCACCATTCCTGTCTCCGCCAATTTTCTCGGACGCCCCGCCTCCTCCGAAGCCGAAATTCGTTCCAGCCTTCTCGATCAAGTCACCGGCACCGTCCGCTGGGAAACCTGCCTCCGCCAACTCGCCGAATCTGGAATCCGCCACTTCCTCGAACTCGGCCCAGGGGGCGTCCTCACTGCTCTCGCAAAAAAAACTCTCCCCGATCTTCCTTGCACCAGCGCCGGAACTCTGGCCGAACTAGAGAAAGTTATCCATGAGCTCCCCCGCTAACTCCCGCTCCGCCCTCATCACTGGCGCCAGCCGTGGCCTCGGCCGCGCCATCGCCGAACGCCTCGCCCTAGAAGGATGGTCCGTCGCCCTCGTCGCCCGCCAAGTGGACAAACTCAACGAAGTCCGCGACGCCATTGTCGCCGCTGGTGGCCACGCCTCCGTCCATCCTGCCGATATCTCCGATCCCTCCGCCGCTCTCCAAGTCATCACCGCCGTGGAAAAAGAGTCCGGCGGTCCACTCGGCGCCCTCATCAATAACGCCGGCATCACCAAAGATGGTCTTATCATGCGTATGACCGACGAAGATTGGTCCGCCGTAATCGATACCAACCTCACCGGCGCCTTTCGCTGGATCCGCGCCGCCTCCCGCGGAATGCTCAAAGCCCGCGCAGGCCGCATCATCAACATCGGCTCCATCGTCGGCCTAGTAGGTAACGCGGGGCAAACAAACTACGCCGCCGCCAAAGCAGGCCTCATCGGCCTCACCCAATCGGTCGCTCGAGAATTTGCTTCCCGTGGAATCACCTGCAACTGCGTCTGCCCAGGCTTTTTCGAAACCGATATGACCTCCATTTTAAGTGATGAACTTAAGTCTAAGGTGCTTACCACCATACCTTTATCTCGTTTAGGCAACCCTAAGGAAATTGCAGGATTGGTCTCCTTCCTTTGCGGTCCAGATGCCGGTTATGTCACCGGACAGGCTTGGGCCATGGACGGAGGGATGACCATGTGAAAAAAACTATTTCCAATTCGTGCATTTTTTGATTGCCTAATTGCCTCCGAGAATCCTAACTGCGCTCCGCACAAACACAGGAGTACCCACACTATGAGCGAAAAAAACACCGATCAGAAAATTAAAGACATCATCGTCGAACAACTCAGCGTCAACGCTGAGCAGGTCACCCCAGAGGCTAAGTTTATCGAAGACCTCGGGGCCGACTCTCTCGACATCGTCGAGCTCGTCATGGCTTTCGAAGAAGAGTTTGGCGTGGAAGTTCCTGACAGCGATGCCGAGAAACTTCTCAGCGTGGGCGATGTCGTAAAGTACATCGAGGACAAGCAGTCCAAATAACCCCGGCCGCCCTCCGCCACGAGCGGAGGTCCCCCTCGGCTGGGCGTTGAGCGCCCTTATTATGAGCACCCGCCGAGTCGTCGTCACCGGGCTGGGTACCCTCACACCCCTCGCCAACGATTTTCCCACCACCTGGGCACGCCTCCTCCAAGGAGCCAGTGGTATCGGTCCTGTCACCGCCTTCGATGCCACCGGCTACGACTGTCGTTTCGCCGGCGAAGTTCGTAACTTCGATCCCGTAAAAGCGTTCAAAAATCCCAAGGACGTTCGCCGCACCGATCGCTACACCCACCTCGCCATGGGCGCTGCCGCCGAAGCCTGGCGAGATGCAGGACTCGAAGGTGCTACCCTCGATACCGATCGCGCTGGTGTCCTTGTCGGATCAGGCATCGGGGGTCTCAGCACCCTCGAGGAACAGCACACCATTCTGCGTGATCGTGGGCCAAAAAAGGTCTCCCCTTTTATGATTCCCATGATGATCAATAATATTGCCGCCGGCCACATCTCCATGCACTTCGGACTGCGCGGACCCAACTTCGCCATCGTCTCCGCTTGCGCCACCGCCACCCACTCCATCGGCGAAGGCTGGCGCCTTATTCGCGAATCCGAGGCCGATCTCATCGTCGCAGGTGGAAGTGAAGCCGCTGTCGTTCCCCTCGGTATGAGCGGATTCGGCGCCATGAAAGCCCTCTCCACCCGCAACGAAGAACCCACCCGCGCCTCCCGCCCATTCGATAAAGGCCGCGACGGCTTCGTCCTCAGCGAAGGGGCGGGCGTCCTTATCCTCGAAGAACTCGAACACGCCCGTCGCCGCCAAGCCCGCATCTACGGGGAAATCCTCGGCTACGGCGCCACCGCCGACGCTTACCATCTCACCTCACCCGCCCCAGGCGGCGCTGGAGCCGCCCGCGCCATGGCCCTCTCCTTAAAACACGCCCGAATGAATCCCGACCAGATCGACTACATCAACGCCCACGGCACCTCAACCCCACAAGGCGACATCTGCGAAACCCAAGCCATCAAATCCGTTTTAGGGGCTCATGCCAAAAAAGTCGCAGTCAGCTCCACCAAATCCAGCCTCGGCCACCTTCTCGGTGCCGCCGGCGCTGTGGAAATGGCTATCTGCTTTAAAGCACTCGAAACCAACATCCTCCCCGCCACCATTAACCTCGAAGACCCTGACCCCGATTGCGATCTCGACTACATCCCCCAGAAACCCCGGGAGCAAAAGATCCAGACCGTCATGAATAATTCCTTCGGATTCGGAGGACACAACGCTTGCCTCATCGCCTCCCGTCTGGTTTGATTACTAGTTCTGTGAAAGCCGAAATCCATCCTACCTACGTCGACTGCACCATGACCTGCGCCTGCGGGGCCGTCTACCACGCCCGCTCCACTAAAGCCCAAGTCCGCTTGGGTATCTGCGCCTCCTGCCACCCCTTCTTCACTGGCACCCAGAAACTCGTCGATACCGCAGGTCGTGTGGAGAAATTCCGCCGCCGCTTCGACGCCGCCACCGCCGCACCCAAGGCCAAAAAGCGCGCTTAGGCGCCCGCGCGGATTCACCTACCCGTAGCCCAACGGCACGGGTATGGTGCCGCCCTTTCCTTCGTGGAACCCTCCGCCCAACTCGCTCTTCTCGAAAACCGCCTCCAAGAACTGGATCGTGAAATGGCGGAGCCTGGCCTCTACCGCCAAGCCACCCGCGCCCGCGATCTCGCCCGAGAACATTCTCGCATCCGCACAGGCACCGAAGCCGCCCGCCGCCTCGTCTCCCTCCTCACCCGACGCCAGGAAAACGAAACCCTCCGCACCTCCACCACCGATCCCGAACTCCGCCAACTCGCCGTCGACGAAGACACCGAACTCGCCCGCGAAGAAGCCACCACCCGAGAAGCCGTCCTGCGCTCCATTCTCCCCCCCGATCCAGACGAACACCGTAATACCCTCGTCGAAATTCGTGCCGGCGCAGGAGGAACCGAAGCCGCCATCTTCGCTGGAGATCTCTTCCGCATGTACAGTCGCTACTCCGAAGTGCGGGGTTGGAAAATGGAAACCCTCTCCGCCAGCCAGTCTGAACTCGGCGGTCTCAAAGAAATTGTTTTTGAACTCAGCGGCCCCTCCGTCTTCGCCGCCATGCGCCAGGAAAGCGGCGTCCATCGAGTCCAACGCGTTCCCGCCACCGAAGCCCAAGGCCGCATCCATACCTCCACCGCCACCGTCGCCGTGCTCCCCGAAGCCGAAGAAGTGGAGTTCCATATTCGACCCGACGAAGTCCGCGTCGAAGTCTGCCGCTCGGGCGGTCCAGGAGGGCAGGGCGTTAACACCACCGATTCCGCCGTCCAAGTCATGCACATCCCCACAGGCCTCATTGTCCGTTGCCAAGATAGTCGCTCCCAAATTAAAAATCGCGCCCACGCCATGAAAATTCTTTCCGCACGGCTTCTCGAGAAAAAACGGGCCGAAGAACAGGGTCGCGTCGACGCCACCCGCCGGGAACAGGTCGGCACTGGCGAACGTAACGAAAAGATCCGTACCTATAATTTCCCCCAAAATCGTCTCACCGACCATCGCATCGGCTTCACCTCCCACGATCTCACCCTCGTCATGGAGGGCAAACTCGAACCCCTCGTCGAAGCTCTCGCCGCCGACCACCTCAAACGCCAACTCAACGATCTTCGATCCTCCAACCTCAAACCCACACCATGAAACTCCTCGCCGTTCTCGAGGCCACCACTGGCCACTTTTCGCGCAACCTCCTCCCCTCCCCACGACTCCAAGCCGAACTCCTCCTCGCCCACGCTCTCAACCTACCCCGCCTCGGTCTTTATCTGCAGTTCGAACGCGACCTCACCCCAACCGAACTCGAAACCCTGCGCACTCTCGTCCGTCGCCGCGCCGCTCGCGAACCCCTCCAGCACCTCACCGGTTCCACCGCCTTCTCTGGCCTTTCCATCCTCTGCCGCAACACCGCGCTCATTCCCCGCCCAGAAACAGAACTCCTTGTCGAACACGCCACCCGCCTCCTCCAACAACTTCCCCCAGGCCTGATCATCGATGTCGGTACTGGAACCGGAGCCATTCCCCTCGCCCTCGCCCGCCACCAACCCCAACACCGCTACCTCGGCCTCGATATCTCCGCCCAAGCTCTCGCCCTCGCCCAAGAAAATTCCGCGCAACCCTCCTCCACTGACCGGACGGGCGGCGGGGTGGGGGGGGGGGGCGGGGGCGGGGGGGGGGGCGGGGGGGGGGGGCGGGGGGGGGCGCGGGGGGGGGGGGGGGGGGGGGGGGGGGGGGCAGACTCGGCGCGGGTTTCGGAACCGGGGACGGCGAGTTTTTTGAGAATAGTTTCTAGGGAGACGCGTTCGCGCTGTTCGCAGAGGCGGAGGGCGAGGATTTCGAGGGCGACTTCGCGAGCGAGGGAGTTACGCAGGTGGTGTTCGAACTCGAGAAGTTGCTCGAGAAGGGAGAGGAGGTGGGATTGTTCGGGTAGTTTTCCAAGAGAGAGGAGGGTTTGTTTTTCCTCTTTACCGAGTTCGGCCTCGGCTTCAGCCGGAGCGATTTGGAGAAGGAGAAGGTTGCGAAAGTGGCGGGCAAGGTCTTGGGCGATGCGCAGAGGATCGCGGTGGCGAGTACGAAATTCGTGAAGTTTGGCGAGGGCTGAGGGTCCATCGCCGGCGAGGATGGCGGAAGCGAGAGCACGGGTTTCGATGGGGCCAGCGAGGCCAAAGACCTCGAGGACGTGTTCGAGGGTGATGGTGCGACCGGCAAAACTAACGAGTTGTTCGAGGGCGGATTCGGCATCGCGGAGGCCACCTTCGGCTTGGCGGGCGAGAAGGAGGAGGGCTTCGTCGGAGATGGTAATTTTCTCGGCTTGGGAGATTTTACGCAGATGGGAGACGATGAGGGGATCGGGGATGCGGCGAAGGTCGAAGCGTTGGCAACGGGAGAGAATGGTGGCGGGTAGTTTTTGGACTTCGGTGGTGGCGAAGATAAATTTTACGTGGGCGGGAGGTTCTTCGAGGGTTTTGAGGAGTGCGTTAAAGGCCTCGGTGGTGAGCATGTGAACTTCGTCGATGATATAAATTTTGAATTTTCCGCGGGCGGGCGCGTAGGGGACGCTATCGCGCAGTTCTTTGATTTCGTTGATGCCGCGATTCGAGGCGCCGTCGATCTCGAGGACGTCGAGGCTACGACCCTCTTCGATTTCTTTGCAAATATCGTCGTCGGGGTTGAAGTCGGTTTTGGGGCCTTGGGGGCAGTTGAGGGCTTTGGCGAGGATGCGGGCGGTGGAGGTTTTACCGATGCCGCGGGGACCAACGAAAAGAAAAGCGTGGGCGAGACGACCCTCGGCGATGGAGTTGGAGAGGGTGCGGACGACGTGGTCTTGGCCGACGAGTTCGGCAAAGGTGCGAGGGCGGTATTTGCGAGCGAGGACGAGGTAACCCATAAGGGAACTACTTTAAGGAAGGAAGCGGTCTGGGCAAGGACAGGAGGTCAATGAATTCACAATTGACTGCGTGGGGTTTCTTTTTTATGCTGTTCAGTTCGTATGAGAACCATTTCTGCCAAAGCCAAGGATGTAACCCGCCGATGGTTTCTGATCGACGCCGATAAGCAGGTGGTCGGTCGGGTCGCGGTTAAAGCGGCGAACATATTGCGGGGCAAGAATAAGCCTATTTTCACCCCTCATGTGGACACGGGGGATCACGTGGTGGTGATCAATGCGGCCAAGGCAGTTTTCACTGGGAAGAAGGAGACGTTAAAGAGCTATATGTCGTATTCGGGTTATATTGGAGGGCATCATACGGAAACGGTGCAGGCGCGGAGGGGTCGGAGGCCTGAGCTTTTGATTCAGACGGCGGTCCGGGGGATGGTGATGCATAATCGGTTGGGTCGGGTGATTTTGAAGAAACTTTATGTCTATGGGGGGGCGGAGCATCCCCATGTGGCGCAGCAACCGGAAAAGGTGGAGCTCCGCTAAGGCGGGAAGAAATTTATGGCGAACGAAGACAAATATGGGGTGGGGCGGCGGAAGACGGCGGTGGCGCTGGCTTATCTGAAGCGGGGAACGGGTTTGATTACGGTGAATGGACGGGCGTTGGAAGAGTATTTTCCAACTCCCTCGACTCGGATCGAGTTGATGAAGCCTTTGGTGACGATTAAGGAAGAGAAACGGTTTGATGTACGGATTCGGGCGAGTGGCGGTGGTCTTTCGGGCCAAGCTGGGGCGGCTAGTTTGGCGATTGCTCGGGCTCTGAATCAGACTCTCCCAGAGCAGCGTGGCGCTTTGAAGAAGGCCGGGTTGCTGAGGCGGGATCCGCGGAAACGTGAGCGGAAGAAGCCTGGACAGCCTGGTGCGCGGAAACGCTTCCAGTTCTCCAAACGCTGATTGGAAGAGTTGTTCACTACCGGCCACTTTTTTTGTGGTTGGGAGTGGAAGAAGTGAGGGTGCCGGCTTTATTGTGCCGTTCCTATGAAATCGCTCATAACCACCGCTATTTTGGGCGCTTCCGGCTATACGGGGGAAGAGCTCGTACGGATTTGTGCTCGGCATCCTGGGATGAAATTGACGGCGGTGACCTCGAGGCAGTGGAAAGGCAAGACGCTGGAGGAGACTTTAGCGATTGGCGGGGCCGCGGGGGGATTGCGTTGCGAAGATCTTTCGGCGAAAGAAGTTTCACAAAAGGCGGAGGTATTTTTTCTGGCGCTGCCTCATGGGGTTTCGGCTGCGATCGGGGGTGAGTTGCGGGCGTTGGGCAAAAAAGTTTTTGATCTGAGTGCGGATTTCAGGCTGAAGGATGCGGCTTTGTATGAGAAGACGTATGGGATGGTGCATCCGGTACCCGCGCGGTTGAGTGAAGCGGTCTATGGGTTGCCAGAAATTTATCGGGAAAAAATACAGAAAGCGGATTTGGTGGCCTGTCCTGGATGTTATCCGACGACGGCGATCTTGGGATTGGCGCCGGTCTTGAAGGCGGGGTGGGTGGCGGAGGGTGGGATTGTAATTTCGGCGATGAGCGGTGTGTCGGGTGCGGGGAAGAAGGTGGAGGGGGCTTATCTGTTTGGGGAGTGTAATGAGAATTTGCGGGCGTATAGCGTGCCGCAGCATCGGCATCGGCCTGAGATTGAGCAGGAGCTCTCGGCGATTGTGGGGAGTGCGGTGCGGGTGGCTTTTGTGCCCCATTTAGCTCCGTTACATCGGGGGATGTTGACCTCGATTTCTTTTCCATTGAAGAAGGGGACGTCGGCGGCGGCTTTGGAAAAAGAGTATCGGGAATTTTATCAGGGTGCGGTGGCGGTGCGGGTATTGACGGGGGAGGCTTTGCCAGAGACGAAGCGGGTGGCGGGACGGCAGGGGGCGGAGATCGCGGTGCGGGTGGATGAGTGGACGGGGCGGGGTTTGGTGATTGTGGCGATTGATAATTTAGGGAAAGGGGCGGCGGGCCAGGCGGTACACTGTTTTAATTTGCGGCATGGGCTACCCGAAGGGGAGGGATTGGAGTGGTGAAGCCAGCGTGGGTGTGGATCAAGGCAGGGAACGTCACTTCTGCGAAGGGGTTTCTATCTGCGGGGATCCATGCGGGATTGAAGACGGGTCGCGAGAAGGACATGGCGTTACTGGTTTCGACTTGTCCAGCGGATGCCGCTGGGGCGTTTACGACGAATCAAGTGAAGGCAGGACCAGTGCGGGTGAGTCAGCAGCATTTGAAGAACGGAAAAGTAAGGGCGATCATTATTAATAGTGGCAATGCGAATGCTTGTACGGGGGTGCGTGGGATTGCGGATGCAAAAAGAATGACGGTGGCGACGGCGGTGGCTTTGCGATGCAAGCCGCAGGAGGTGTTGGTCTGCTCGACTGGGCGGATTGGGGTGCCTCTACCGATTCGCAAAGTTTTGCGGGGGATTCGGAACTGCGCGCGGATTTTGAAGCTTGGGCGGGGATCGGTGGCGGCGCGGGCGATTATGACTTCGGATACGGTGAGAAAAGAGGGGGCGGTGCGTTTAAGTTTGGGAGGAAGAAGGGTGGTGATCGGGGCGATGGCCAAGGGATCTGGAATGATTCATCCGAATATGGCGACGATGCTTTGTGTGGTGACGACGGATGCGGCGGTGGATCGGGCGACTCTGGCGCGGGTGACGAGCGAGGCGGTGGAGCAGAGTTTTAATCGGATCAGTGTGGATGGGGATATGAGCACGAACGACACGGTGCTGGTCTTAGCGAATGGAGCGGCGGGAAATCGGCCCTTAAAGAGTTATGATGCGGATATGGGGAAGTTTGCCGCGGCTTTGAAGATGGTGATGTTGGAGATGGCGAAAAAAATCGTGGGGGACGGTGAAGGGATGACGCGGGTGATTGAGTTGGCGGTGACGGGTGCGGCGACGGAGGCGGATGCGAAAAAGATGGCGGAGGCGGTAGTGCGCTCGGCTTTGGTCAAGACTTCGTGGCATGGTGGGGATCCGAATTGGGGTAGGATTATGGGAGCGATTGGGGCGAGTGGGGCACGGATGAGGGAAGAGTTGGTGGATATTCATTATGACGGGGTGGCGGCGGTGCGGGGTGGGGTAGCGGCGGCGACGCCGATGGGGAGGCTGCGGGCGGCGGCTCGGAGGTCGAGGGTAGCGATTCAGGTGAATTTGAATTTGGGGAAGGGGAGTTACGCGATGCTGACGACCGATCTTTCGGAAAAGTACGTGCGGATTAATTTAGGGGAGTAGGATTATGAGCGGCGCGGTGGTGATTAAGTATGGGGGAAGCGCGATGGATGATCCTGCAAAAGTAGGGGAAATTCTGGCGGAGATCGCGGGATTAGCGCGTGGGGGGATGCGCATTGTTTTGGACCACGGGGGGGGGAAGGAGATTAGTGCGGAGATGAAGAAGCGGGGATTGAAGCCGGTTTTCGTCGAGGGGTTTCGGGTAACGAACGATGCGACGATGGTGGCGGTGGAAGAGGTGCTAGATGGGAAGGTGAATCCTGGGATTGTAGCTCAGTTGAATGGGCAAGGTGGCAAGGCAAGAGGAGTGAGTGGGCGAAAAGTTTTTCTGGCACGAAAAGCGGTGGCTGGTTTGTCGGAAGGGGGTGTGGTGGATTTGGGGAGGGTGGGGGAGGTGGAGCGTTGTTTGGTGGAGGAGGTGCGGAAGTCGTTGGCGGCGGGGGAGACGGCGGTGGTCAGTCCGGTGGGGCAGGGCCACGATGGGGGGGCGATGAATTTAAATGCGGATGTGGCGGCGGCGGCGTTGGCGGGAGCATTGGCGGCGGAGCGACTAATCTTTTTGTCGGATGTACCAGGGGTGCTGGCGGATCGCCGTGATCCTGCTTCTTTGATTCGAGAGCTTCGGGTGGTGGAGTTATCAAAGATGGAGGAGGGGGGAGTGATTCGTGCGGGGATGATTCCGAAGTGTCGATCGGCAGCGGTGGCGTTGCGGCAGGGATTGAAAAGGGTGGAGTTTGTGGATGGTCGGGTGGCGGGGACGATGACGAAGGTAGTGAAGGGGGAGGAAAAGGCGGGGACGATATTGACGATGTAAATTGGAATTTGACCTCTGACCCCAAATTACGGTTTGGGGAGGAAATCTTTGAGGCGGAGTTGGGCGGCGCGGCCGATGGGAATGGGTTGGGGGACGCCCTCGAGAATGAGATTTGCCTCGTCCCGGGATTTTCGGTCGATGCGGGTAATCTTTTTTAAGTTTATCAGGTGGGAGCGATCTATTTTGGCGAAGGGTGGGAAGGGCAGGATCTTTTCGTAACTACCCAAGGGCTGGCAGATCATGAGGGGGGCTGAGTTTGGGATATGAATCCGCGTGAAATCCCCGTCGGCGTGGAGAAGAGGAATCGAGTCAATGGGGACGACGATCGATTGATGGGGAGTGTGGAGGCAGATTCGGTCCTGCAAGGAATAAGCGGTCTTGGAGATTGCGAATTTTTTAGAACAGGCGGTTTGGAGGCGATGAACGGCTTGGGCGAAACGTTGGGGGCTGACTGGCTTGATGAGGTAGTCGACAGCATCGAGATCGAAGGCTTGGACTGCGTACTTGGAGTAGGCGGTAACCATGACGGTCTTGGGCGGCGGGTGAAGTGCTTTCAAGAGATCGAAGCCGGTTGCGCCCGGCATTTGGACATCGAGGAAGAGGGCGTCAGGCCTTTCTTTGCGGATCAGTTTGAGGGCGGCGGCTTTGGTCTTGGCTTCACCGACGATTTGAATGTCTGGATGTGGAGAAAGAAGTTGGCGAAGGCGTTGAAGCGCAAGACGTTCGTCATCGCAGAGGACTACACGGAGCATGGTTCCCCCTCTAAATCGAGAGTGGCGACAACAAATCCTTTTGCCTCCGTCAGAGTAAAGTGGTGGCGGTCGGGGTAGCGAATTTCGAGGCGGCGTCGGACGGCGTCCAGTCCTAGGCCTGATCCCTTTTGAGAGGAGGAGAGTTTTCCTGAGTTTTTCACCTGAAGGATGAGATGACCGGCTTTAGCTTGGGCGGTGACGAGGAGAGTGAGGCGGGCAAAACTTTTACCTGGACCGTATTTGAAGGCATTTTCCAAGATGGGTTGGAGGATGAAGCTGGGGACGAGAATTTTTCGTGTGGTTGCGGAGGCGGTGATCCGGGCTTGTAGTTTACTGCCGAAACGGGCTTTTTGGATTTTGAGGTAGGAGGTGGCGGCATCGATTTCAACGGCCAAAGGGGTGATCAGTTCATGGCGATGATCGAGAGAGTATTTCAGGTAGGTGGCCAGTTCATCGACCATATTGGAGGCGATCTTGGGGTGAATGGGAATTTCTGCGGCGATGCCGTTGAGGGAGTTGAAGAGGAAATGGGGGTCGAGCTGGAAGCGGATGAGCTGGAGTTCCATCGATTGAACTTCGACACGAGCTTTGGCCTCAAGGGCGGCCTCTGCTTGGGAGTGAAATTCCGCCTTCAGCCAGAGATAGGCAAAAGTCCACGAGAGATAAACAAACCACATGAGAATGGTGAAGACGACCCAGCGCTCCCAAATGGCAAAATGAATCGAAGCACCGGATGGGGCGTAGAGCAGATTGAGGCAAGAGAGAAACGTTTGCATCAGGGCGGCGTGGAGTCCTGCAACGACGGCAGTAAGCAGAATGGCCAGAAAAATAAAGGAGGGGCGGAGAATGCGCTGAAGGCCCGCTCTTTTGTAAATGTAGCGCAAGAAAGCGGAAAGGAGAAAGCCGATGGTTTCCGTGGAAAGAGTCATCTGAAGGGCGCGAGGGAGGTCCTCTTGCATGACGACGCGGATGAGAAAAGCGAGCAAGCCAAAGCCACACCAAAGGAAAAAGTTGATCCGCCAAAACTTGAGTGGATAGAAAAGCTTTCGGCGAAGGGATTCAAGCATTGGGTTAGGCTGGGGGAAAAAGAGGCAGGGTCAACGCGGGAGAAAACAGGCAACAGGACAAAATATTTGGTACTCTTCTGGCATATAAAATTTACGCCTCCTTAGGGATGTTTTGGCGATCCAATGTCATCTATCCTTCAGCTTCGGGTTGGACACTTTGTTTGGGTAGCTCTACGAGTAGGATATGGCGGATCCCAAGCATCAGGCGAAATATTACACTTACAGCCAAATTCGTGCTCATGGGGCGATCGGGAATCTCAATGAAGGGGTGGTCATCCAGACACATGGGGTTCACACGCGGTTGATCGCCTGGGCGGGGAACGGCTTTCAGACGGAAAGCGTGCATGTTTTAACGCTGAAGCCTGGAGAGGAGAGTGCTTCGTATGCCTATACCCTGGCGGAGGAGGTTTTGCTTTGTGCCGCCGGGCGGGGGGAAGTGTTTCTTTTGGGTCGGTGGGTTTCCGTCGAGCCTGGGGATATCGCGTATTTCCCGGAAGGAGTTCCTCATGCGGTTCGAAACACTTCGGGCAACAAGGACAATCTGGTATTGGTTTCGCAAATCACTCCGCCCCAGTTCGATCTTTATACTGAGGCAGGATTTTATGATGTGGCCATGGGGGTAATGAATCATGAGGCTTGTTTTCATGCGGGCATGAATGCGGACACGGGGACACTCAAAGTTCCGTTGGCTTTGAAATACAGGGAGACAGAATCTGCGGTACGCTCTTGGAACCGTTCGTCGGCTGATATTCGGCGGGAAGGGGCCTTGTTTAATATGTTTCGAGGAACGCCGTTCGGAGCCTTGGGGAGTCCGGCGGTTTTTGTGATTTGGCCCGGAGGCGGTTCCCGCACGAGCGGGTTTAACTTCTGTTTCAACCAGAACGAGCCGGATTTTGCCCACACGCATCCCGTTTCGGATGAGTGCCTCATTCTTTGGGGAGGACGGGGCTCGGCCTATCTGGGGGAGCCGGGAGAATGGTTGGATATGGATACACTGGATTGCCTGCTGGCGCCTTGTGGGGTGTTCCACCCGCCGAAGCAGGGCAAACTGCCTTGTTTCTGGGGTGGATTTGCTTCACCTCCCCAAATCGATCTCGCGCTCAAGACTCCGTATTACAAGAACGGGGTGTTTCAGAGCGGGCCGAGTGAAACACTGGTTTATCCAGATACGGCCGAGACCCGCGCTTTGTTTCAAAGCTGATTCGATCACGATATTTTATTTCTACTTGGGCGGATTCTTTTGGTTTTAGTTAACGGGTTAAATATTTTCCCGGTCTGTTTCAAAGAGTTTATTGCCCTGTTGGTCGATTTTCCGGAAAAACAGAA
>JBGSBI010000026.1:19395-19750 GCA_041730685.1 Aliarcobacter sp. | reverse complement strand
CAATTCCACCAGCACAGGAGGGAGCACCACCACGACCAACTCAGGCACAACCGCCGGGACAACGACCAATGCCACCACTACCAACGCCGCCGTGGTGGGATATGACAAGATGCCGACGGTGGAGCAGAGAAAGATCGTCGGCTACTACCCGAACTGGGGCATTTATCAAAAAGGGTTCCCCGTGACCAAGATTCGGGGGGATCGGATGAATGTAATCAACTATGCATTCCTCATTCCTCTGGATCGTACGATGCCGACCACGTGGGATAAGATCGTGTCCACCTATCGGGGTTGGAAGTACAGCAACTACGCGGCCTACATGCAGCAGCCAGCGGGAACAACTCTGACGGCGGGG
>JBGSBI010000026.1:0-19341 GCA_041730685.1 Aliarcobacter sp. | reverse complement strand
CATGTCACCCGCCTACACGCCCAGCAGCAACTTCGGGCAACTGCAGGCCTTGAAAGCGCAGTATCCGAAATTGAAGACGATGGTTTCGATCGGTGGCTGGACCTTGTCGGCTCCGCTCTACTCGATTTCGAGGGATGCCCAGAAGCGGACGGATTTTGCCAAGTCGGCGGTCTATGTCATCGTGAAGTACGGCTTTGACGGCATCGACATCGATTGGGAATACCCAGGCGGGGGAGGGTTGGATGGCAGCGGCGTGGCGACGACCAGCGACGGTGCCAACTACAACCTGCTCTTGAAGGCGGTCCGAGATGAGATGAACCGTCAGACAGCGATCGATGGGAAGAAGTATTATCTTTCCATCGCAGGTCCGGGCGGGGATCAGAATATCGCAAACTTCGATCCCAAGGCGGTATCGCAAATCGCGGATTGGATTAATATCATGACCTACGACTTCCACGGTGGATGGGATTCGTACGCTGGAATTAACGCGCCGATGGTGAATATCGATCCGAGCGCAGGTCGCGCCAACTGGTCGGTCCAAGGGGCGACACAGACTTATCTGAACGGATTGAATGGGAAAGGTGGAGTGCCTGCGGCTCAACTTGTCTTAGGCGTTCCGTTCTATGGTCGGGGTTGGGATGGAGTTCAGGCAGGGCCGAACGGAGATGGTCTGGGTCAAGCTGGCTACGAGGCAACTTCGCCCGGCTTGGGGGAGACTGAGTTTCCCTACAACTCCCTGTTCAGTTCTGGGGCTCTGACCTACAGCAACGGGATCTACGCCGGAGCAGGTGGCTACCAAAGGTACTGGAACGCCACGGCTCAGGTTCCTTATCTCTACTCGGCCACGGCGAAACGGTTCATCACCTATGATGATTCCGAATCGATGCGGGTGAAGGCCAACTATGCCAACCAAGTCGGCTTAGGAGGACTGATGTTCTGGGAGCTCAGCGAGGATGTGACCAGTGGGACTACCTCCTTGCTCGATACCATCTACGACCGGGTGCACTTGCCATAACTACGAGGTCAAAAGAGCCGGCGAAGACCGAGGATGAAGCGAGATGTAGGGCGGGCAAGATGCCCGCCCTACATGCTTGTTGGGGATGGTCGGTTGAATCTACGTTGTCCCGCGAATGAGGGACACGTCACCGCGGTTGCGGGACACGCTCACGCGTGGATTACTCACGCCAAGGTCGCAAAGCCCCGACGCGGGTCGGGGCAGGCGGGTTTTAATCGGTGGGTTGAGTTGTGGTAGAGTGTGTAAATGTTTTCAGCGATCAAGCGATGGGGGGAGTTCATTAAAATATCTCACACTATCTTTGCCATGCCGTTTGGATTGGCGGCGATGTTGGTGGCGGCGGGTGGTGTGCCCACGGGGAGGGTTCTGTTTGGGGTACTCGTGTGCTTAGTAGGGGCGAGAACGGCGGCGATGGCGTTCAACCGGTTGGCGGACTGGTCGATTGATCAGAAGAATCCTCGGACGGTCGTGCGGTCGACCCTCGTTTCCAAAACGACCGCGTATGTGACGATGGTGGGTGGGGCGGGGTTGTTGGTGGGTGGAGCGTGGGTTTTGAATCCTTTGTGTTTTATGCTGAGTCCAGTGGCACTTGGGATTGTCTGTTTTTATTCGCTGACGAAGAGATTTACATGGGCTTCCCATGGGTTTTTGGGGGTGGCGTTGGGGACGGCTCCGGTGGGGGGGTGGTTGGCGGTGAGGGGTCAGTTTGATTCGTGGGTGCCGATCGTCTTGGGGTGTGCGGTGGGTTTGTGGGTGGCGGGTTTTGATCTGATTTATGCGTTGCAGGATCGGGAATTTGATCGCAGGGAGGGACTGAAAAGTTTTCCAGCAAGATTTGGGGAGAGGGTTACGTTGAGGATGGCGGGTTGGTTGCATGGGTTGGCGGTAATTTGTTTAGGGGTGTTCGGCTTGATGGCTGGTTTTGGGTGGAGGTATGGGGCGGTTTGGGTGGTGATTTGCCTGGTGTTGGGGGTGGAGGCGACCTGGGGAAGGCAGCCCGAGAAAAGGCAGAAGGCATTTTTTGAGGCGAACGCGATGGTGAGTGGACTCGTATTGGGGGGTGTGGTGTGGGAGATTTTTTGGAAATGAGCGTCTGGGAAAAAATTAAGGAGAAGGCGGAAGCGGGGGAGAGGTTGTCTTCTGAGGAGGGGGTTTATCTGTTTCGGGATGCGGAGTTGCATCAGTTGGGGGAGTTGGCGGACCGGGTGCGGGATAGGAAGGTGGGCAAGCGGGCGAGTTATGTGCTCAACCGATATTTAAATTATTCGAACGTTTGTATTCTGAGTTGTCAGTTTTGTGCCTTTGCCCGGAAAAAGAGGGATCCTGGGACGTTTGAGTTTTCGGTGGAGGAGATGACAGAAGTGGCGAGGAAGTCGGTGGCGCAGGGGGTGACGGAGATTCATATTGTGGGGGGTTTGCATCCGAGTTTGCCCTACTCGTTTTATTTGGAGATGTTGAGAGGTTTGGCGGGGTTGTTGCCTAGGCCGACGTTAAAAGTTTTTACGGCGATTGAGATTCGGCATTTGGCGGAGCGAGTGGCGAAGAAGTCGATTGCTGAGGTGCTGAAGGATTTACAGGAAGCGGGGTTGGGGGCATTGACGGGGGGTGGGGCGGAGATTTTTGATGCGGGAGTGAGAGATCAGATTTGTCGGGGGAAAGAGTCGGCGGAGGAGTGGTTGGAGGTGCATCGGATCTGGCATGGGATGGGTGGGAGGAGCACGGCGACGATGTTGTATGGCCATGTGGAGACAGCGGAGCAAAGGGTAGATCATTTGGAAAAGTTGAGAGGGTTGCAGGATGAGACTGGTGGGTTTACGGGTTTTGTGCCGTTTGCCTTTGAGCCAGCGGAAACGCGGTTGGCGGAGTTGGGAAAGATTCGCAGGGCGAGTGCGCTGGAGGAGTTGAGAGTATTAGCGGCGAGTCGGCTCATTCTGGACAATTTTGATCACATTACGGCGTACTGGATTAGCACGGGATTGCCTTTGGCTCAGATCGCATTGAGTTATGGGGCGGATGATCTGCACGGGACGATTGGAGAGGAGAAGATTTTTCATATGGCGGGGGCACAGACGCCGGTGGGCCAAACACGCGGTAATTTAGAGCGAGCGATTCGGGAGGTGGGAAGGGAGCCGATTCAGAGAGACACATTTTATAAGGAGGTCTAAGCCCCATATAGGACTCGGGGGGCGTCCCGGGAAGGAGCGGGGTAAGAATCCCGCGGTTGCGGGACGCGCTTACGCGCGAATTTTTCATATGGCGGGGGCACAGACGCCGGTGGGGCAGACGCGTGGCAATTTAGAGCGAGCGATTTGGGAGGTGGGAAGGGAGCCGATTCAGAGAGACACATTTTATAAGGAGGTGGGAGGGGGCGCCGACGCTACCTAGGAAAGGGGTTGAGGTGTTAAGCGGCTGAAAAATTGTAAAAGCGCGACCCTGCTTCGCTCAGTCTCGGTAGTCTTGCAGAGCTACGCAGGGTACCCGCTGTGGGATGCGGGACAGGAGAGAAGATTGGTGATGGGGCGATGGAGGTTTTTCCTTGGTCGGTGAGTGTTGAGATTGAGAGAAGTTGCATGGGGGGGTATTGAATTCTCGAACGGTCCATTTTCATAACAGGTTGGAATTCAACGTCGGCTAGTTAGATATTTGGCCCTTCCTGATCTGAAAGGTTGTATGGTTGTTGTATGAAAAATCGCAAGGCTCTGTCTTATTTATCCGTTTGGTGTGAACTCTGAAATTAATTAAGTTTTGACGTGGGATTGATGCTAAACCGGTGTTTAATTAGGTGAGATGAACAAGAAGAAATCCAACTTTTCCCAAGCTATCAGCCTTCTGGATTGGAAGATCGAACCACCAGCCTGTAGTGAGTTTCGGGCTGAGGTCTGGGCTCGGATTGGGGATATGTCCCCAAGTCAAACAGTCGGCTGGGGTTTTCAGTGGTTCAAGAGGTGGAGCGCAGGCTGGGTGGCGGTATTAGGGATGACATTGATCTTGGCGGCCATTTCAGGATGGAAACAGGGTGCTGGGGGAAAAAGTCGCATGGTCAGCTATATTGGAGCGGTGGATCCGATCACTCGCGCCACTCTGGCTGAGGCTCCTTGAGTCAATTTAAGATGAGATTAAGCAGGATCCCGCCTTGGGGCTGGATTCTTATCGTGGGGGCGGTTGCCTTTAGTGTGGCCGTGGGATTGCATGAGGCTTTCTTCGATGATGATGACGAATCGGGAGTCGAATTCCTGCAGGAGGAGTTTCATCTTGATACCCATGCGGTGCAGGCCATCCAAGAACTTGAAAAACGGCATCTGGAGCAGACGGCGAAGCTGGTGGCGGAATTAAGAGAAAAGTCAGGAAAATTCTCTCAACTGCTGGCCGATGGGCAGGGGAGTCATACTGAACGATCGAGACTATTGAGGGAGATACAGCAACTCCGTGCCCAGGGACAAATAGTTCTTCTTCGTCACATCGAGGAGGTGGGAGAGGCCATGCCACCTGAGCAGGCTCGACGTTATCTGAAGTGGATGGCTCATCGTTTCACGGAGGATGCTGAAATTCAGGATCCATCCGCCGATGAAAAGTAACGAAAGCGACCCGGATGACGACGCCATGAGGCGTCTGCAGAACGGCGAGGATAGGGCGCTCAACGAGTTGATGGAGCGTTGGCAAAAACCGTTGCGAGCCCATCTATACCGGGAGTGTGGTCGCTGGGTTGTCGCCAATGAAATCGCGCAGGAGGTTTTTGTCCGCATCTGGCAAGGAAGAGCGGGATTCCGTGCTGAGGGCAAATTCCGATCTTGGCTTTTCCGGATTGCTAGGAATCAAATGCACAATATGAGGCGTAAACAGTCGCGCCATCCTGAGGTTGCTTGGGATTCGGTTGTAGAACCGACCATGCCTGACAGCACCTGGGCAGAACGAGAGGGTAAGTTTAACCAAGTAAGAGATGCGGTGACCGCGCTACCAGATGATTTGCGAGAGGCGGTGATTCTTGCTGAATATGAGCGACTTAGCCTTATAGAGATCGGGGAAGTATGTGGATGCTCAACCCGTGCAGTCGAAGGCAGACTGTATCGTGCGAGGGAAATTCTCAGAAAAATACTGGGTAAAAATCTGGTATTTCGTGGGTTTTGAGCGGGGGCGGGGTTATCCTAATGAACTCGTGCTTTACGGCATGGGGGCCAAAAACCCAAAAACAAGGAAACATGATATGAACTATAAAAATGTAAGAACTCTACTGATTACTGGAATTGTAGCCGCCCTTTCGCAGGGAGGAATCGGTTGGGCTGAAAAAACCGAAGCCCAGCTCAAGGCCCTAGCCAAAATAACAGAGGAGCAAGCTACGGCCATTGCCTTGCAGAGAGTTCCAGGAGCGACTGTTAAAGAAAAGGAGTTGGAGGAAGAGAAGGGCAAGTTGATTTGGAGTTTCGACCTTGCCACTGCAGGATCTCCTGACGTCACGGAAGTAGCTGTGGATGCTATTTCAGGTGCAATTGTTGAGGTGAAGAAAGAAACACCTAAAGATCAGCAGAAAGAATCTCAGGAGGATATGAAAGCTCAGATGACTCTTACTGAGGGACAGGCGACCATGATTGCCAAGCGTGAGTATCCAAAAGGAAAAATCAAAGCAGCATGGATCGAAAAAGAAGATGGCAAGTTGATTTGGGGAGTGGCTTTAACAGTTCCAGATTCAGGCGACCAGGTTGAGGTTAAAATTGATAACACCGGGAAGGTTCTGGATAAGGAAACAGAGACAGCCGAACAACAGGCTGCTGAAAAAGCTCGTTGGGCAGCGAAGCATGGTGGAAAGAGTTGGGACGACGACGATAAGAAATAAGTAAAGTTTGCTTGTGGAAAGAGGGCGAGTTGTGATCCAACTCGCCCTCTTTTCTTTTACTTCAAGACATGAAGCAAAAATTAATCGAGTCGAAGCTTCCGTCCATCAGCTCGGCATTTTGGATCATGAAGATTTGTGCCACCACTTTGGGAGAGACGGCCGGCGATCTTTTATCCATGACCCTCAAAGTGGGGTACGCCGTGAGCTCGGTCATTCTTTTTGGACTCTTCATCGTTACGCTACTCACTCAACTCCGGGCAAAAAAGTTCCATCCTTATCTTTACTGGATGGTAATTCTCTCGACCAGTACTGCAGGTACCACGATGTCTGACTATATGGATCGGTCTATGGGTTTGGGCTATGCAAAGGGCTCGGCCATTCTTGTCTCCATTCTCGGGGTTATCTTTTTGGTATGGTTTCTTCTGGAAAAAAACCTCTCCGTGGTTCATATCAAAACGCAGAGGGCCGAAATCTTTTATTGGGTGGCCATTCTTTTTTCGAACACCTTGGGCACGGCTTTGGGTGACTTTCTGGCGGACGATTCTGGGCTTGGATTTGTTGGCGGGGCAGCCCTGATCGGATCTCTTCTGCTAATCCTGTTGGCCCTTTTTCAGTTTACCCAAATCTCGAGAGTAGGTCTTTTTTGGTTGGCTTTTGTTTTGACCCGTCCTTTCGGGGCAACCATGGGGGATGTGTTGACTAAACTGCCTGCACAAGGTGGCTTAGGATTGGGAACCATCGGTTCGTCCGTTGTTCTGGCGGTAATTCTCTTCACAACGATCTGGGTCACCCAAAAAAAGCTTTTCGACAAACTCTTTAAAGGGGTATCGACGACCTTTAAACTCATCTAACCTTTTTCTAATTCACAGTTGAAGTAGCCTTGCCGATTGTTCCTAATAAATCGCGAACGGCAGGGGCGCCTCCTAGAGGTGATATTTTCACGCGCTCAATTGGTGGAACTTAACTTTCGGTTCGATTCTTTTTGGAAGGCTTGTTGTAAAACGGATGAATTCCGATCTTCTTTAGATTTGCGAAGGTCTGGGGCAGAAAAAAGTAGAGTGGCTAGGGCCGGAATCGAACCGGCGACACGAGGATTTTCAGTCCTCTGCTCTACCAACTGAGCTACCTAGCCATTAGCCCAAGAAGAAAGCATAACGAAAAAGGGTAGGAATGGAAGAGAAGAGGCTGTTTTGTGGCGGAGGCGGAAGTTCTGGGGGTAGATGGAGAGCGGGCTTATCTGATTTTTGGAATCTGGGGGAGAAGATCGAAGTGGGGGTCGCGAGTATAGATGACGAGGGAGTGTTCCATGGCGAGGGCCGCGATCCAAATGTCATTGGTGGGAATGGGTGTGCCCTGCTTACGGAGGTAGGCATAGAGAGTGGCACAGTGGTGGGTGGTCACGTCGGTGGAGTGGGCGGTTCGCACGCCAGGTTGCTGGAGGAACTCGGTCAACATTCTGGCCTGGATATCCCCGCGTTTTAAAAGGAGAGACCCGACCCTGATCTCCGCCAGCACAACAAAGGGGACGATGACGAGGGAGGCAGTTTCCAGGCGGGAGATGACTTCGGGATCGCCTGAGCAGAAATCGATAAAACGGTTGCTATCGATAAGCAGACGCACGTTTTATTTCCAATCTTCTGGATTCACCCGATCCATCTGTGCCAAGGCGTCCGACCATGAGGCGTGGTCTACGTCCTCGGGCTTTTGCCTTAGGGAGTGAAGAGAGCGGTAGCGGATGGGTTGACCTGCCATTCCGAGTCCCCGCTCCATCGCCTGCAGGGCGGCCTGATTGAGGCTAATTTGCTCCAGCGCGGCTTTTTCCCGAAGCCGAGAGTCCACTGACTCGGGGACATCGCGAATGGTATGTTGGATTTTCTTCTTTTTCGTAATGTAGGCAGTGTAGGCATTATTTGCATGCAGAACAAGTTAAAAATTGGTTTTTGGGCCCTACGACTAGTGCCATAAGAAAAACTAAAGTGGTCGAATATAGTTCGACTAACCGCAGGGGGGACGGTGGAACAGCTTGGCATGGGCCGAGTTTGTCCCTCTATTGAAAGGCTACTCATGGGATTCTTTCTGCCTTTTGCTAGCGCTGCTGTGGGAACTCCGGTTCCCCCGGCTGCGACAACAGTTTTCAACTTGGGGCCATTACCGGTGACGAGCAGCATGCTCGCTCTTTGGGGGGTGGCTCTGCTGATTCTTGCGGTGGTCATGGCTGGGACGCGCCGGATGGCACTTGTTCCGCAAGGGGCGCAAAACCTAATCGAGGCGACGGTGGAGGCGGTTTACAATATGGTTGCTGGCCTGCTCGAACCCAAGGTGGCGCGATGGGCGTTTCCCCTCATCGCTACGTACTTCATTTTTATTCTGCTCTCTAACTTCGTCGATCTCTTGCCCGGCGTCGGGAGTCTCGGCTATGGCCACGCCAAAGAGGGTGGATTGCCTTTCGCAGTCGAGCACGTAGATCGTCCGCTTCTTCGCCCACCGACGGCCGATGCAAATGTCACCATCTCGATGGCGGTGATCTATTTTGTTTTGAGCACAATTTGGGCGGTGGTTTACAACGGTCCGATGGGGTTGGTGAAACACATTTTCGGGGTGAAAGGGAAAATGGGGGGCTGGCTCCTTTTGCCCATGACGATTATTTTCTTCTGCGTGGGTCTGGTGGAATTGATCTCGATTATGATCCGGCCAATCTCTCTTTCCATGCGGTTGTACGGGAATATTTACGGAGGCGAAAGCGTTCTGACGCTGATGCTTAAAATTCTACCGTACGGGATTGCGGCGGTGCCTTTTTACTTTCTGGAGTTGATTGTCTGCGCGGTGCAGGCGATTGTCTTCACCATGCTTTGTGTGGCCTTCACGGCCACGCTTTGTTCGCATTCCGAGGAGGAAAGCGGACAGCACTAGAAAGATCCCGGAAGATCTCGGAGCCAACGACCCGTGTGGGTTGAGGAAACGAGAAACCGGAACCAAGGAAGAAAGGGACACCAAACATGATATTGGCAGAAGTAGGACAAATTACCTTTAACGGAATGCAGTTGGCAGTGGGTCTGGCAGGATTAGGCGCGGCGATCGGCGTCGGTCTGATCGGCGGACGCGCGGCGGAAGCGGTCGGACGCAATCCCGGCGCTTTTAATCCCGTGCTGATCATCAGTCTGCTGGGAATGGCGTTTGCCGAGGGTCTCGCGATCCTCGTCTATTTCGTCGTCAATAAATAAGTCGGACGAAGGAACCACGTCATGCTGGCTAGTTCACTTGTCGAAACCGGTCACCAGCTCGCTGAGCAGTTGGGCCTCGATTGGGCAAAGTTCACCGCTCAAACGATCAACTTTCTCATCGTGCTGGCGGTGCTTTGGCGTTTTGCCTATCGGCCCGTGCTCAACATGTTGGCCGAGCGGACTCGGCTGATTCAGGAAGGTTTGGCGGGGGCAGAAAAAGGGCGCCAGAGCCTTGCGGAAGCGGAAGCCCAGCGACGAACGATCCTGCAGGATGCCTCGGCCCGTGCGGAAAAGATGGTGGGGGAAGCCCGCCTGGCAGCCGACGTGCAAGGAGCCAAGCGGTTGGCTGAGGCGCATGCCCAAGCCGATACCCTAGTGAAAAAAGCGCAAGAGACTATGACGAGGGAACGAGCAAAACTGGAAACGGAGATGCGCCAAGAGCTGGGACGCCTTGTCGTTCGAACCACGGAAAAAGTTGTCGGGCGCGTGCTCACTCCTCAGGACGAAGAACGTTTGCGGAGCGAAGCCGTAGCCCAAGTGGCGCGGTAGGCGGCCCACGTCTCGCTATTCCGAAGATGAAAATTAACCGAGCCGCCCGCGCAGAAGCCAAAACGATTTTTCGAATCTGTCGTTCGGAAAGCGGGTTGGACGAAAGCCGGCTACGCAAGGCGGTGGCTCTGATCGCAAAGCAACGCCCTCGGGGCTATCTACAAGTGCTCGGGCGTTTGGCGCAACTGGCCAAGTTGGAAGTCGAGAGGCACACCCACGAGGTAATCTCCTCCGTAAAGCTGGAGGATGGGGGTAAGGCGGTCTTTGGGATGTTAGAAAAACATTTTGGAAAACCATTAGCCCAGAGGACCGAAGTTCGGTCTGAACTTCTGGGCGGATTAAAAATCCGCGTCGGCAGCGATGTCTGGGACGCGACCATCCGCGGGCGCCTTGAGGCGCTCACCCGGGTGACTTAAATCACACCAAGGAAAAAGAAGGAGCTAACTTATGAGCAGTGGAATTATTGCCGAAATCGAATCAGAAATTGGAAAGCTAAAATCGGAAGTCACCCAGAGCCATATTGGGCGTGTCCGCGAAATCGGTGACGGGGTGGCGAAGATTGAGGGCCTTTCAGGGGTGGCTCTGAATGAAATGATCGAATTTTCGAATGGGGTGACGGGTTTGGCGCTCAATCTGGAAGAGACCGAGGTGGGTGCGATCATCATTGGGGATTTCACTCATATCAAGGAGGGGGACGAGGTCAAAGCTACGGGCAAACTCCTGCAGGTTCCTGTGGGCAAGGGTTTACTCGGGCGTGTGGTGGATGCGCTGGGCCAGCCGTTGGATGGTAAGGGTCCGATCCAATCGAAGGAATCGTATCCCGTAGAAAAAATCGCTCCTGGGATTATTAAACGTCAGTCGGTCAATCAGCCTTTGCAAACGGGAATTTTGGCGATCGATGCGATGATTCCGATTGGGCGAGGACAGCGGGAGTTGATCATTGGGGATCGTTCTACGGGAAAAACAACCGTGGCGATCGACACGATTATCAATCAAGCTCGGATCAATCAGCTTGCGGAAAAGCTGGGGGATAAGACTTTCCGTCCAGTTTACTCGATCTACGTGGCGATTGGGCAGAAAAACTCCAGTCTCGCCCGCACCTTGACGGTGCTGGAGGAGACGGGGGCACTGGCCTATACGATTATTGTTGCGGCCAACGCCTCGGACTCGGCCACTTCGCAGTATCTCGCGCCTTTTGCGGGGTGTGCGATGGGCGAGTGGTTTATGGATAACGGCATGGATGCTTTGATTATTTTTGACGATCTTTCGAAGCATGCGGTGGCCTATCGGCAGGTCTCTCTGGTCTTACGCCGTCCTTCCGGTCGCGAAGCGTATCCCGGTGATGTATTTTATCTCCACTCCCGTCTGTTGGAGCGGAGTGCGCGCTTGAGTGAGAAGGCGGGAGCGGGTTCCTTGACGGCGCTGCCGATTATTGAGACACAGGCAGGGGACGTCTCGGCTTACATCCCGACGAACGTGATCTCCATCACCGACGGCCAGATCTATTTGGAAACTGATTTGTTCTACCAAGGGGTGCGACCTGCGATCAGCGTGGGTCTGTCGGTTTCCCGCGTGGGATCGGCCGCCCAGATCAAGGCGATCAAGCAGGTGGCGGGTAAGATCAAGTTGGAGTTGGCGCAGTTCCGCGAATTGGCGGCGTTTGCGCAGTTCTCTAGTGATCTGGATGCAGCCACCAAAGCCAAGCTGGATCGCGGTGCTCGCATTGTGGAAGTTTTCAAGCAGACCCAGTACCAACCCCTTTTGGTGGAGTTGCAGGTGGCAATTCTTTGGACGATCCAAAACGGATATTTTGATGCGGTTCCGGTGGACAAGGTGAAAGCCTTCCAGACCCGTTTGATGGAATATCTGACGACGCAAAAAGATAAGATTCTCAGTGGCATCCGCGACAAGAAAGCGGTGGATGACTCCCTCGCGGCTGAATTGAAGAGCGCCTTGAGCGACTTTGTGGCGAGTCAACCTGTGGCCTAAGGATTGATCGATGGCCAGCACGAGAGACATCCGTCGTCGGATCCGTTCTGTACGCAATACCGCGCAGATCACCAAGGCGATGCAGATGGTAGCGGCGTCCAAGATGCGTAAAGCGCAGCAGGCGGCGCTGGCGGGTCGGCCTTATGCGGAGGCGTTGAATCGGGTGCTGGCCTCGTTGGCGAATCGAGTGGGTTCGTTGTCGCATCCTTTTCTGGAGAAGAGAGAGATCAAGAAACCGTGTGCCCTGATTATTAGCACGGACAAGGGTTTGTGCGGGGCGCTGAACACGAATCTGCTACGAGAAGTTGCGGGATTGCCGAAGAACACGGTGTTTGTGACGGCGGGAAAGAAGGGGAAGCAGTTTGTGGCGAGGGCGGGGCGGGAGTTGCTAGCGGATTTTGAAGTAAAGGACGACACCTCGAGCTATAAAGTGAAGCAGATCAGTCAATTCCTGATTGAGCAGTACTTGGAGGGGAAGATTGATAGCGTGAGCGTGTGGCACACCCGTTTTGTGAATACTTTGGTGCAAAAGCCTGAGAGGACCGATCTTTTGCCGATTGGGCAGCTGGAAAAGCTGGCGGCGGGCACGGGGGAGCATGCCAAGACGGAAATTAAGGCGGATGAGAATTTGCAGTATATTTATGAACCGAACGGGGACGAGGTCCTCTCGGCTTTGCTTCCCGCTTATATCCATTTCCAGGTGTACCAGCTGATGCTGGACGCCAAGGCCTCCGAGCATTCCGCGCGGATGGTGGCAATGAAAAGCGCCACGGATAATGCGAAGAGCATGATCAAGGACCTTACCCTGGAATATAACAAAGTCCGGCAGAGCGGCATTACGACCGAACTGCTGGAAATTGCCACCGCTCAAATGGCGATGGCCTGACGGAAAAAGGAGAACGTATTATGGCAACCAAGAATGCAAACAATGTGGGATCGATCGTCCAAGTCATCGGGCCCGTCGTCGATGTGGAATTTACGGGGGATGCGGAAATGCCGCCTCTTCTCGCAGCGTTAGAGGTGAATTTCGAGGTGGAGGGGAAAAAGACTCGGGTCGTTTTGGAGGTTCAACAACATTTGGGGGATGATTGGGCCCGGGCGGTGGCGATGTCCTCCACAGAAGGATTGAAGCGAGGCATGCCCGTGACGAATACGGGTGGTCCGATCACCGTTCCCGTGGGGGAAGGGGTGTTGGGTCGGGTGCTGAATGTTTTAGGGGAACCGGTGGACGAGCGGGGACCGATCACCGCGGTTAAGCGATATCCGATTCATCGTCGGGCTCCGACTCTGGTCGAGCAGGATACGCAGGCCAAGGTGCTGGAGACGGGAATTAAGGTAATCGATCTTATTTGTCCGTTCACCAAGGGGGGCAAAGCGGGAGCCTTCGGAGGGGCGGGAGTGGGCAAGACGGTCGTGATCATGGAGTTGATTAACAATATCGCCAAAGGACACGGCGGATTCTCCGTCTTCGCGGGAGTGGGTGAAAGAACCCGCGAAGGAAATGATCTTTATCATGAAATGTCGGAGGCGGGAGTCATCGACTTGAAGGACATCTCAAAATCGAAGGTGGCCTTGGTCTACGGGCAGATGAACGAACCCCCGGGAGCGCGTATGCGGGTAGCCTTGAGTGCCTTGGCGATTGCGGAGTATTTCCGCGACGAGAAGAACCAAGATGTGCTCTTGTTCATCGATAATATTTTCCGATTTAGCCAGGCGGGCTCGGAAGTATCGGCGCTGCTTGGGCGGACGCCGAGCGCGGTGGGGTATCAGCCGACTCTTTCGGCGGAGATGGGAGATTTGCAGGAGCGAATCACTTCGACGAAGAAAGGATCGGTGACCTCGTTCCAAGCGGTCTATGTGCCTGCGGACGATTTAACCGATCCGGCTCCAGCAAATACCTTTGCGCACTTGGATTCGACGATTGTGCTGGAGCGGTCGATTGCCGAGTTGGGCATTTATCCTGCGGTGGATCCGTTGGCTTCGACCTCGAAGGCTTTGGCCCCAGAGATCGTCGGGCAGGAGCACTATGAAGTGGCCCGCGGCGTCCAACGCGTCTTGCAAAAGTATAAAGATTTGCAGGATATCATCGCCATTCTCGGGATGGATGAGTTATCGCCCGAAGATAAGTTGACTGTATTCCGAGCTCGTAAGATTCAACGATTCTTGAGTCAGCCTTTTGCGGTGGCGGAAGTATTTACGGGAACCAAAGGGGAATACGTGCCAGTTGCAGAAACGATCAAAGGGTTTAAGGAAATTCTTGAGGGCAAGCATGACGATGTGCCTGAAGCGAATTTCTACATGAAGGGCGGCATCTCGATGGTCTCGAAGACCTAAGACGGGCAGAGAAGGAAAAGAGAAATCATGGCAGGCAAACTTCGGCTGGTGGTGGTGACTCCAGAGGGCAAAACCTTCGACGATGATGTCGAGCAGGTGGTGATGCCTGGGGTCGAGGGCCAGTTGGGGATATTGCCTGGGCACGTCCCGTTGCTGACAGCGATCCAGCCTGGAGAATTAGATTTGAAGGCGGGTTCGCGTGGGGATGAGCTGGCGGTAGGTGGAGGCTTCGCCGAAGTGGCAGGAGATCGTGTGACGATTCTGACCGACATGGCAGTCAAGCCGCAGGACATTGATGAGCACGCGGTGGAGAAGGCCTTGGAAAGTGCGAAGAAGGCTCTGTTGGAGAAGAAAGATGGGCCAGAGGCGGCGGCTTTGATGGCTTTGATTCAGAAGTCGATGGCGCAATTGAATCTGAAGCGCAAACGGCGCACTAACGCTTAACTCTTTTTTGGAGTACGGGGCAGGGGATGTTGGCCTTGCCCTCAAATGGGAAGAGGTCGAAGATTGGTTAAGTGAGTACAGAAACCCTCTTTCATTCTTTGGCGGAAAAGTTGGTCGGCCATCCAAAGCGGATTGTTTTTCCTGAAGGTACAAATCCGCAAGTGGTCAGGGCGGCGGCCCGCTTTGCCCATTTGCGACTCGGGCCCGTGGTTCTTTTGGGGCAACCCGACTTGATTCGGCGGCAGGCGAAGGCGCAAAAAGTGGATTTGGATCGGGTCATGCTCCTCGATCCTGTTGAGGGGCAGGATCGGCAGATGTTTAAAGATCATCTGCGGACAGAACCGAGTGGGGCGAAATTAAAGTTAAGTCAGATTGATGACTATCTTTCGGATCCGATTATTTACGGAACCTTGATGCTTCGGTTTGGTCAGGTTGATGGGTTGGTGGCGGGGGTGGGAGCCTATTCGGGCAATGTGTTGCGACCGCTCATCCGGCTGATTCCGCGGCTCCCACATATTTCGAGGATTTCGAGCGCAACGATTTTGGAGTGTCCGGATAAAAATATTGGGGATGGCGGGCTTTTGTTGGCAGGGGATGCGGCGGTGGTTCCGACCCCGACGGCGGACGAGCTAGCGGCCACGGCGGTGGGATTGGCGGGATTGAAGATGCGTCTGACGGGAAAAAAAGCGCGAGTGGCGCTTCTTTCCTATTCGACGAAGGGGAGCGCGGGTCTCAATGCGGAGACTGGGAAGGTGATTCAAGCCACGGAGAAGGCGAAGGTGCTGGCTGACCGAATTGGCCTGAGGGCTGAATTTGATGGGGAGTTACAAATTGATGCGGCCTTGGATCCGCAGAAAGCACTTTTAAAAGCAAAAGGCTCGACGGTGGCGGGGAGGGCGGACTGTTTGGTTTTCCCTGATTTGGGTGCGGGCAATATTGCGGTCAAAAGTATTCAGCATTTCGGAGGGGTACGAACCTATGGGAATATTCTTTTAGGACTGCGTTTACCTGCAGCAGAGATCAGTCGTGGGGCCAGTGAGGATGAGGTGCTGGGGGTGGCGGCGATCGTGGGTCTCTTGGCGGTGGAGTACCGAAAACTATATCCCGAGCCTGCTTCACCGGTGGTGGCACGAGGGAGATAAAGACAGATGGAACTGAACAAGGTAACGCCACGAATCTTCGTGGCGGCGACTCGGCAGGATGACGGGAAGACCACTTGTTGCTTGGGTCTATATGCAGCGTTATCAGCCAAGTTTAAGAATATCGGTTATACCAAACCGGTCGGGCAAAGATTTGTGGAAGTTGCGGGAAAGAAGGTCGATGAGGACTCGGTTTTGCTGAGCAATACCTATGGAGTGAAGTTACCCATTGAGGCGATGTCACCGATTGCGGTGGATCGAATGTTTACGCGGGAGTACTTGGATAAGGGCGATTTGCCTGGGATGAAAAAGACGATCGTGACCGCCTTTAATCGAGTGGCTTGGGAACATGAGTTTGTTTTGATTGAAGGGACGGGCCACGCGGGTGTTGGCAGTGTGATCGATCTTTCTAACGCGCAGGTGGCGAAGTTACTGGAGAGTCAGGTCATCCTGGTTACGACAGGGGGTGTGGGACGCCCCGTGGATGAGGTGAGTTTGAATCTGGCCCTTTTTGAGAAGCATGGAGTGAAGGTAGTTGGGGTGGTTTTAAATAAAGTTCTGCCGGCGAAGATGGAGGCGTTACGGCCTTGGGCAGAGAAAGCATTCGGGCGGATGGGTCTACCGATATTGGGGATGTTGCCTTATCAAGGGGAGTTGCGACGTCCTACACTGGGGCAAGTCTGTTTGGAGTTAGGAGGGGAATTCTTGTCGGGAGAAAGTTTTAAAAGAAGGAAAGTTCGGTCGGTAGCGGTGGGGGCGATGACCGCGGCTCGTCTCCATGATCAACTTAACCCGGGGGCTCTCTTGATCACGCCTGGTGATCGCGAAGACCTTCTCTTGGCTGCGTTGGAGTTTCAGGGCAAAGGGAACCACGAGGCGAAGCCAGCGGGGATTATTTTGACCGACGGGTTAAGGCCTCAAGCTGGGCTGATCAAGATGCTCCACGATCGGGGCCTGCCTACGGTGGCGGCGGGAGGGGATAGTTATACGGTGGCGGCAAAAATTGAGAGAATGACTGTAAAAACGGACCCTGGGGATAAGGAGAAGATTAAGATGATCCAAGAGGTGGTGGCAAAGCACATCGATTTGGCGGCGGTGGTGCGGGGCAGTTTGCCCGTTTCACCGGCTAAACCGAGCATTCAAGCAGTGGCAGAAGATTCCTGAGTTTCGCGAGGTCCCATGGTCGGGGTGATGCGGGGGATGCTGGCAGATTGAGGAGCGTAGCGCAGAAGGAATTCTGCTTGGATTCGGTGATGGGGCGATCCCGTGGGGAGTGGGTGCCGGTGATAGAGCCCGTCTGGATTGAGAAAACGGGATTTGATGTTATCGGCGAGGTATCCTGGGACGATAATTTCGAGAAACTGTCGCCGAAGTTCAAGATCGAGGATGGGAAAAACGACTTCGACTCGGCGGTGAAGATTACGTGGCATGAGATCGGCACTGCCCAGGTAGATGTGGGGGTCTCCACCGTTGGTAAAAACATAGATGCGGCTGTGTTCGAGGAAACGGTCGACGATACTTTGGACGGTGATGTTCTCACTGAGGCCTGGAACCCCCGGGCGCAGGCAGCAAATCCCGCGGATCAGAAGTTGGATTGGGACCCCTTCTTGGGAGGCTTGGTAGAGGGCTTGAATAATTTCTTTGTCCACAAGAGCGTTGGCCTTAATGAAAATACCGGAAGGGCGACCTGTGCGGTGGTGGGCGCTCTCACGCTGAATAAGTTCGAGGAGATTTGTATTTAAATTAAAGGGGGCGACAAGAAGCTCGTCGAAATGGGTGACTTCGGACATTCCGGTGAGGACATTGAAAAGGGTGGCAACTTCTGCGGTGAGGGAGGGCCGGGCAGTCAGGAGGCTGAAATCGGTATAGAAGCGGGCGGTGCGAGGATGGTAGTTGCCTGTTCCGAGGTGAAGGTATGAGACGAGGTGGTTCTCTTCACGGCGAACGAAGAGTAGAACCTTGCAGTGGGTTTTTAGCCCGACTAAGCCGTAGACGACGTGGATGCCGGCTTCTTCCATTTTGCGGGCCCAGGCGATATTATTGGCTTCGTCGAAACGGGCTTTGAGTTCAACGAGCACAGTGACCTGTTTTTCGTTTTGGGCGGCGGTGATGAGAGCATTAAGAACGGGGGAGTCACCGCTGGTGCGGTAAAGGGTCATTTTGATCGCGAGAACTTGGGGATCGAGGGCGGCCTGTTCCAAGAGAGAAATAATCGGTTGGAAGCTTTCGTAGGGGTGAAACAAAAGAATGTCTCCCTTGCGGATCGATTCAAAAGCATGGGGGCCCGCTGGAAGGGAAGTGGGGATGGTGGGGGTGAAGAGTGGATCGTGGAGTTCTGGAAAATTGCGACCCTCTTCGGTAAGGGCAAAGAGCTGGGTAAGATTAAGGGGCCAAGCGACGCGATAAATATCTTCGGGCAAAAGATGGAGGTGGCCGAGGAGGTAGGTTTCCACTTCCACGGGGCAGTCGAGGCTGAGTTCGAGGCGAACGGCCGCTCCGCGGTTTCTTTTTTGAAGTTCTTCTTCAATGGTGAGGAGGAGATTGTGGGCTTCTTCTTCGTCAATATAGAGTTCGCTGTTACGGGTGATGCGGGTGGGCCAAGCTCCGATAACCTTGGTTCCTGGAAAAACTTCACTGACGAAGTAGCGGACGAGATCGGATAGGAGGATAAACTCTTTTTGGGTGGGATCCTCGGAGGGCAGGGGAATGAGGCGCGGAATTCCTCGTGGGACTTGAACAAAGGCATGTCGGGTAGATTCTTGGTGGCCTGGTTTTGCGTAAAGGACTACGAGGTTGACTGATTTATTCAGGAGCTGAGGGAAGGGGTGGCTGGGGTCGACTGCGAGAGGAGTGAGGATAGGAAGAATATCGCGAAGGAACATTTCGTGAGCCCAGGTGATTCTTTTTTCCCCGATGGTCTTTATGGAGCGTAAGTGAATTCCTTGGCGGGATAACTCAGGAAGAAGAGTATTTTCTAAAAGGGAGTACTGGTCGGCGAAAAGCCTGAGGACGCGGGTGCGGATGGCAGCGAGGGTTTCCGGGGGGCGGAGACCGTCAGGTCCATGGACATCGCTACGGTTTTCGACGAGTTGTTTGAGGGCAGCGACGCGAATCTCGAAGAATTCGTCGAGGTTGGAGCTGACGATGGTGAGAAATTTAAGTCGTTCGAGGAGGGGTTGGGTGGGATCTTGGGCCTCTTCGAGGACACGTTGGTTAAATTCGAGCCAACTGAGCTCACGATTGAGGTAAGAGGAGGAGTCGAGGGACATGAAGGAATAATATCAGAAAACGACAAGCAAGACTAGGTGAGGCGATATTCCCACATTCCCAAGAATGTAGGAATATCATCGTGGATTTCGACCTACGACCCCAATTTCAAAAATCACCCATGCAAGGAAGTGGTAATCAGCGAGTTATAAGACCTACGACCCCATGGAAGGTGTTGCAGGGCAGTGGGTTGGATGGGTGGTTTTGAGGGGATGGGAGGTGGGTGGTTGGTGGTGGGGGCGAGAAGTGCTTGATGGTTATTTAATTGGCAAAAGGTGGCCACGGGAAAAGCTGACGATGGATTGATCGGAGGGTTCATACCACTGGACGGGGGGTTTGGTTTTGGCTCGGAGATTTTGGCCTGCGAGGAGGGTGTGGAGAACTCCGACTCCATCGAAATTGTAGTTATTTTGGTTGGCACCGAGATGCTGAAAAAACTCGGGGAGTTTTTCACTTGAGGCCAAGGTCCACAGTTTCTTTTCCCACTTTGAGACTTCCGTCTGAACTTTCTTTTCTGCGGCAAAGGGGTGTTGAAATCGAGGGCCGACGTGGCAG
>JBGSBI010000025.1:21765-22310 GCA_041730685.1 Aliarcobacter sp. | reverse complement strand
GGGGGCACCGTAGAAGGTGCCGACCATGGGGGAGTTAATGGAGGGGAGAAGGACGGGGGCGGGGGTAGGTGGTGGGGTGGACGGGGCTTGTGAGGATTGGGGTTGGGGGATGGAGTGGATTGAGGGGGCGGACGGTTGGGAGGTGGTAAAGATTTGAGGTTCGCCGTTGGGGCCACGGCGAATACGGATCTTAGTGCCGTCTTTTTCGTACTCGAACTCGGCGAGGCTATTTTTGCGCATCAGATCGATGACCGCCTTAATCTCTTTAATATCCATAGAACAGCAACATTACTGGAAGAAACGGGCTGAAATCAAAAAGAAAATACTTTATCATTAAAGTAGCCTGTAAACCGAGTGGGTTCGGTCAGCGTGGGAGCCCCCAAGGGGGGGCAATGGGGGGGGCCCCGGGGGGGGGGGGGGGGGGGGTTTTGGGGGGCGGGGGGGAACCCTACGGGGGGGGGTTGGTTTAAACGCGGGGGCCGGGGGGGGGGGGGGGGGGGCCGAACGCCCCGGGTGGCGGAGTGTCCTCGGGACTTCGGTCGGAG
>JBGSBI010000025.1:0-21755 GCA_041730685.1 Aliarcobacter sp. | reverse complement strand
AAAAAAAAAATAATTATATTATAATTTCGCCTTAACCCCGTGGGGGTTCGTGCTGCGTGCGCGCCGCTTGGTGCGTGATTGGGGCTCCCACGAGGCGGTAGGGAGGGGGGGTTAGAGGAGGCCGGCGATCCGGAGGCAGGAGACTTCGATGGCGAGGGTTTGATCGACGTTGCGAGAGAGGGCTGAGCGGAGTTTTTCTAGGGCGTCCACTTCCCGGACGATATCAGGTTGGAGGGTGGACTCTGCTCGGGCCCAAGCCCCGCGGATGAGATGGGCGATGACATCCTCCCGAACACGGACGAGTTGACCCGCAGTGGAGGCAGTATGGGCTAACTCATTTTCATCGCCTGCTTCATCGTTCAAATCAGAAGCTTCGGCGCTAAGACGATCGCGGGTGGCAAGAAGGAACGATTGGAGAAGGGATGCGCGGCGATAGGCATCAAGAGCGTTGGGCTGACCGGTTTGGGTCCAACGGCCAGCTAACTCTTCCAGTCCCGGAATAGGATCTGGATGTTGGCCAGGAATAATGGGAAAAGTTAGGCAGCGGGAACGGACGGTAGATAAAAGTTGTTCGGGACGATCGGAAGTAAGAATAAGAAGGGTGTGGTCCGGCGGTTCCTCGAGGGTTTTAAGGAAAGCGTTGGCCGCTTCCGCTGGTGGAATGCACATACGCTCTGCCTCAAGAATGAGAGCGACCTTGAGGGGGGCACGATGGGGGCGACGAGATAGGGAGTGTTCAAGCTGGCGGACTTGGGCGATGGAGACGCGACGCGATTTTGATTCAGGGCGGAGGACAAAAAAATCGGGGTGGTCCTCGAGGTCGGCATCGAGAAGATTGGCGGCGAGTCCACGAGCGAGGGATTCAAGCTCGGCGGGGGGTGCGCCCGTGAGAAGGTGGGCGTGGGCGAGGCGGCCTTCTTTGGAGGCGGCCTGAAAAACCTCTTCAACGCGGGAGGGTGGAAAAGGCATTGCGCAGCTCCTTTTGAATGCGGGCAAAGGTTTCCTCGCGGGAGCCAGAAGCATCGATGAGTCTGACTCGTTGGGGTTCCCGCTGAGCGAGAGTACGATATCCATCGGCAACTTTTTTGTAGAAATCAAGATCGAGGTCTTCGATCCGATCTTTTTGGCCTACGGGGCGAGGGCGGCGGAGAGCGCGGCTACGGGCTTCGGCCGGGTCGAGATCGAGGATGAGGGTGATATCTGGTTCGCGATGGGCGATGGCGAAATGGTTGATGAAGCTAACTGCTTCGATCGGGAGTCCGCGGGCATTGCCTTGGAAGACGGTGGTGGAGTCGTGAAAGCGGTCGGCAATGATCCATTCTCCTCGGGTGAGGGCGGGATGAATGAGTTGGCGAACGAGTTCGGCTCGGCTCGCGGCAAAAAGGAGTAGTTCGGTTTCGGCGGTCATGGACTGTCCGACGGGATCGTGTTTGAGGAGATGGCGGATGGATTCGCCGACTGGGGTGCCACCGGGTTCACGGACTTCGTGAATGGTAAGATTAGTGGCACGAAGCCAGGTGAGGGTGGAGGCTATTTGGGTGCTTTTACCACACCCTTCGCACCCTTCAAAAGTAATGAAACGACCTGGGGAGGTCATTCGGGAACGTCGAGAGCGGCGACGGCGAGGGCGGCAATGCCATCTCCCCGACCAATGAAGCCAAGTTTTTCGTTGGTGGTGGCTTTGATGTTAACGCGATCGACAGACAGCCCGAGGGCGGCGGCAATTTTCACGCACATAGCGGGAAAGTGGGGGAGAAGTTTTGGGGCCTCGGCGAGAAGAGTGGCATCGACATTAAGAATGGTGGCCTTTTTTTCTTTGGCGAGGCGGGCGGATTCGGCCAAGAAAAGAGTGCTGGCGACATTTTTCCACTTTGGGTCGGTGTTAGGAAAGTGGGCTCCGATATCTCCTGCGCCGAGTGCACCGAGGACAGCATCGGTCAAAGCATGAAGAAGGACATCTGCGTCGGAGTGACCTTCGAGCCCACGTTCGTAGGGAATGGTGACGGCACCGAGGACGAGGGGACGCCCCGCGACCAGAGGATGAACATCATAACCAAAGCCAACGCGCAACATGGGAAGAGAATGTCGCTATAAGTGGCGCAGGCCAACGGTTTTCGTAAAAGTTCTTCGCAAACTCATGGTGGCTAGGAAGGTTTATTTTCTCGTTTGCCTTGGATATGATAAAGCTGCCTGTGGCCTAGATCCTTTACCTCCTGTTTGCCTGCAGGAGTTAAGATATAATCCTTATCAAGCGATTGAAAAACTTCGGATGAAGTTAGAATCGTGTCGGGATGGGCCAATCGCTCTAAGCGGGCGGCAAAGTTTACGGTGTCCCCCCAAAGGTCGTAGCCAAGTTTCTGTTTGCCGACGACTCCTGCAATGACGGGTCCACGGTGAAGACCCATGCGCAGGGATAAAGGAATTTGAGCTGGGGTGATTATCTTTTTGGCATGCTGCAGAAGATGGATAGCAAAGTCTGCGAGCAGGGAAAGATGGATGGGGCGCGCTTCTGTCAAACCGCTGACCGCAAGAAAAGAGTCGCCGATAGTCTTTATTTTTTCGATGCCGTAACGACTAGTTAGAGATTCCATCCACTCGAAGGTAAGGCTTAGGAAGGCGATGATATCTTTCGGGGTGGTGGTGTGGGTTAGTCTTGTAAAGCCGACGATATCGACAAAGAGTACGCCGACATCTGGGGCTAAATCTGCGATTGGATTTTCGCCTTTCATTACGCGGCCTGCGATGTGGGAGGGAAAAATATTAAGAACAAGATGTCGACGGGATTCTTCCTCACGGCGGAGGCGAGTCATAGCATTCGAGAGGCGCTCTTCAGCCAATTTTGTGCGCACGGCGTAATCGAGTCGGACAAGAAGTTCTTTTCGGTCGTAGGGCTTTTGCAGGAAATCGACTGCCCCTAAGCGCATGGCATCGAGAAAAACGTTGCGATCTCCCTCAGCAGAAATGAGAATGACAGGAGCGCGGTGAGCGAGGTTGGTCTCGTGGTAACGACTTAGAAATGTCCGAGCCCCGCCTCCTGGCATATTCCAATCTAAAAGTATGGCGTCGTAGTCTTGGGTGAGCGCTCGCTCGATTCCCTCTTCGAGGGAACCGACCGCGACGCCAACATGGCCCGCATCTTCGCAAATGCGGGTGGCCATCTCTTGCTCACCTGAATCGTCGTCAACGATAAGAATTGTTCCTTGAGGGCGACCGATTTGGGGGTGGGTTACTGGGGCGGGATGATCGACTGTGAGGACCGGATCCTCGCGATTTCTAAGAATAACGCCCGCTTTATTGAGGGCTTGCTGAAAGCGGGTAAGGTCTTCGATCGGGGCGTGAGGCATATGCTTAAGGCCCTGCACGATCTCAATTATCTGGTCTAGGATGGGCAGGCAGAGTTCTGCGAGTGTTTCGCTGGACGGGATAGAATCAGATTCTCGCTCCCAATTTCTGGCGTGGGCGAGGAGCTTAGCTGAAAGGAATTTAAGCTGAGGTGCGGTATCGGGGGGGGTGGCACCCAGTCGCTGGTAATCCTCGAGGATGAAATCGGCGTATCCCTTCATCTGTCCGAAGGCAGTGAAAATATCGTGGCGGAATCTTGATCTCATAAGATGAATTACCTGAAAGACATATTCCGAGGAATGGAGGGTAGGAAGAACCAGATATCCAGGGTCATAGAAGGGATAGCGCTTGGCGGATGGCGGAGATGAGGAGTTCGAAGTCGAGAGGCTTCGGAAAAAAAGCATGGAAGCCAGCGGCCTTTGTTTTGGCAACAACCTGTTCGGTTTCGGATGCGGAAATAGCAAAAAATATGATATGAGCTAAACTGGGTTTGGCGAGAAACTGGGCAACAGTTTCGTATCCGCTCCAACCCCCGAGGTGAAGATCGATAAGGGCAAGTTGGGGGGGTTGTTCCAAGGCGGAGCGCATAGCCTCCTCTCCTGATTCAGCGGTGATGGCAAATAAACCCGCTCGTCGCAATTGCCGGGAAATTAGGTCGCGATTTAACTCGTCATCGTCGACAACGAGAATTTTTGGGGCACCTATCAGATCAGGAATTTTGGGCGAGGAGGAATGGGAACTTAACGCCATTGCCTCATTATAGTATAGGAATAACTGTTTTGCTGAAAGGCAATTGAAAGGGCGGGGTCGATGCATCGACAAATGAATTAAAGGTGGATAGACTTCGGTCATGCATATTCACATTACTCCTCGGCATCTTCCATTAACGGATGGGATCGAAATGTATGTCCACAACAAGCTCTCTCATCTGGATCACTTTGAGAGCCGAATTCTTGGCGCTCATGTGGTGCTTTGGCATGATCACAGTGCACCCCCAAAAAAGCAGTTTCGGGTCAAGGTTCACTTGGCGATTCCAGGACCGGATATTTTCGCGGAGGCAGGGGAAGAGGATTTGTATGCGGCGATCGACAAAGCGGAGGAAAAGTTGAGTAGCGAATTGCGAAAGCGTAAAACAAAGATGGTGGATAGGAAGCGGCATGTGGAAGCGCGGCGCAAGGAGAAGGCGCGGAGGTTTGGAAAGTAAGAAGATATTCGAAATGGTTTTGAGGTTGGACCGAGGTTGCTTTCGAAAATAGGGCAATCTCGACTACAGATGGGAAATCGCGGCTGGCTACTTTCTGATTTCTTCTGTCTCAAATGAAGTTAGCGTAGGCCGATGAGGTGGCCTTTTTCTTTGTGGTGGGCGGTGGCATAATTTCTTTATAAAAACGGCACCCATAGATCCAACTTCAGTCGGGCGCGCGCATCCGCGCACCATCGGGTGGTTTGGTACGACGGCGCTAGCGATGGGTGGAAGTAATCAGATGCTGTTTATTCTTGGGGCCCTTTTCGTTGGGCAAGGGAGCATCTCGGGTCAGGGGAGCGCGGCAGTTCCTCTACTTGTTTTGGGACTGATTCTAAGTTGGATGGCGTTGCCTGGATGGACGGAACTGATCCTGATGTGGCCGAATCGCATTGGGGGAATTGCGGCGACTTGTGCTGAGGCGTTCCGCCCTTACAGCCCAGTTTTAGCCAATCTGACGGGAGTTTGCTACTGGTGGGGTTGGGTGCCGACCTGTGGCATCACCGCCTTGCTGTCGGCCTCAGCGATTACCCAGTGGTTTCTTCCAGCAGTTTCTCCCACCCTTTTGGCGATTGGAATTATATCGGTTTTTACAGGGATCAATATTTGCGGTGTGAAATGGGCAACGCGCTTGGCGATCCCGATTGCCTGTGCCTCGGGGCTTCTCGCTTTTCTCTCGGCCCTTATCCCGATCTTCGCGGGAAAAGTAGATTGGGTGCAGGCCTCGACTTTTCAACTTACGACTCCGTTTCCGGGATTGTTTGGACAGATCACGAGTGCGATGGCTGGTTTATATTTAATTGGATTTGCTGCCCCAGCCTTCGAGCAAGCCTCATGCCACGTGGGGGAGACGATCGATCCGAATCGAAACGTACCCCGCGCCATGTATGCCAGTGCGGGCATGGCGACACTCTTTTTTGGGGTCTTACCTGTCATTTGGTTGGGAACGCTTGGTCCAGAACCATTGGGAAAAGATTTGGCTCTAGAATTAGGCCCGACCTTTGCCCCGCTCTTCGGGGCAGGCGCTAAGGCGGCGGCGATCGCTTTCATGATGTTCAACATGTTTCACGGGACGCTGGCTCCTCTGGCGGGTTCCGTGCGTACGCTGTCGCAACTTTCGGAAGATGGGCTACTGCCTCGAATTTTTGCGAATCGGGCCCGTACGGATACTCCGTGGATCGCCACGCTTTTCACCGCGGGAATGGCAATTGTTTTTCTCCTGATCGGAGACCCTATTTGGCTGATTGCAGCGGCAAATTTAACATATTTGATCGGGATCGCCTTGCCGAGCATCGCAGTTTGGTTGTTGCGTCGGGATGCGCCTGATATGGTACGTCCCTATCGAGCTCCACGTGGCACGATTATGATGGGTGTGATAGCTGCACTGGTTTGGGGTCTATCGACGGTGCTCGGCTTTCAGCAGTTTGGTTTGCCGACGGTTTTGGCGGGAATTACCCTAGCCTATTCGGGAGCTGCACTTTATGCCTGCCGCTGTTTTTCCGATCGTCGACGGGCGGGGTTACCTGGGATCGCACGGACTCTGCATGTTAAGTTGACTGGGGCCATGCTCGCGGTTCTCTTACTCGACGGAGCGGGCTACTACCTCGCGGTACATTTTGTCCCAGGGGATCAAAAAGCACTGATTGCGGCGCTGGCTGACATATTCGTGGTGGTGGCCTTACTGACGATCACGGTAGGGCTGGTGCTTCCTGGAATGATCGCTCATTCGGCGGTGGAGGTTTCTAAGGCTGCGGTGAAATTAGCGACAGGCACGTTGATGGACTTCTCTCGGGCGATGTCTGCCTTGGCAGAAGGTAATTTAGATGAGGCCAAGGCTAAGGTAGACTATGCGCCTGTTTCCGTTCATGGCCGAGACGAAATCGGGCAGATGGCGGCAAGTTTTAATGTGTTGCAGGAAGAGGTAGCACGGGCAGCTGTGGGGCTAAATGGGGCACGGGAAGGATTGCGGACGGCAAGGACAGCGCTGACGGAAAGTCATAGTCGACTCGAGCAGCAGGTGATTCTGCGTACGGAAGGGCTAAATCAAGCCAAGGAAGAGGCAGAGCGCGCGAACTGGGAGAAAAGCGCTTTTCTATCTCGGATGAGTCATGAACTGCGGACCCCGCTCAATGCGATTATTGGTTTCGGACAGTTACTCCAGATGGACTCGAAGGCCAATCAAGGAGATCGGGAGAGCGTAGAAAATATTCTGACGGCAGGGCGTCATCTTTTGGGATTAATCAATGAAGTACTGGATTTGGCGAGAATCGAATCGGGTCATTTAGACTTCTCTCTTCGTCCGGTGAAGTTGAATGAGAGCCTGAACGAAGTGATTGCTCTTCTTGGTCAAGATGCAGCGCATGCGAACGTACGAATTTTTTGTGAAGGAGCGCAAAATGAGCGCTTGGTTCTAGCGGATCCGAAGCGTCTGAGGCAGGTATTGATTAATCTTTTGGCTAATGCGGTTAAGTATAACCGTAGTGGAGGTCTTGTGACTGTGGAATATGCTGATTCCGGGCCGAATGAGCTATGCATTCGGATCAAGGATACTGGAATAGGAATTCCTGCTGACCAATTGTCTAATCTATTTGTTCCTTTCTCAAGATTAGGTGCTGAAAATACAGATATCGAGGGATCGGGGCTTGGGTTAGTTGTTTCTAGAAAACTGGTCGAGGCGATGGGAGGAGCGATTCAGGTAGAGAGCGTTCATGGGCAAGGTTCCATTTTCTCAGTGGTGTTGCCCACAGTCGAGGCCGCGGACCTTGCCGAGAATATGGAGAAGAAGGATATTGCTAGGCCGTTTTCTGATAGTGGCCGAGGGCGGCGACAGACGGTTCTGTATATTGAGGATAACAGTTCGAATCGGCGGCTGGTGCAACGTGTTTTGGAGCCTCGTTCCGATATTCGACTGATTTTAGCCGCTAAGGGGGAGACAGGCTTGATGATGATGGAGGAGCATCTTCCTTCGGTTGTCTTACTGGACCTGCAGTTGCCTGATATCTCCGGCGAGGAAGTTCTGGCCCGTCTGCGTGGTAATCCAAAAACTGAAAAAACTCAGGTGATTGTGCTTAGCGCGGACGCGACCCCCGCGACGATTGATCGCTTGCGAGAAGCTGGGGCGAACGATTATCTGACCAAACCATTCGATGTAGCTAAGTTGGTGAAAATGATTGATGTGGCCCTGGTGAATTGCGATTCCGCGAAATAGGTTGGGTGGGAAGCGCGACGGAAGAAGAACGCGCAGAGGTTCGGAAGATAGTCGAATCTGTCTGTTTTTCTCTAAAAGGGTCGGTTTCATTAGGTACTGTTCGCTGAGGATGGTCCGCCCTGCCGAGAGATCGGCTTTAAGCGTTCAACGTTCTATCGGCGGACCAGGCCTACTACGTTCCGCATTCGCGTAACTACGAAGGCCATGGGGATGGTCCGCCCTACCAAGGGTTGAAGGTGGAGTATTGCTCGGGTTTCTGTTTGGGATGAGATAGAAAGAGGGGATGGGAGATCTGGCTTACTGTAGGGTGGTAGGGTTTTTACGTGCGATTCTTTCCTTGGTCTGCCGGATTGAGGTGAGTGGGACGCGTGAGGTCCCTGCGGGTCCATGGATTTTAGCCAGCAATCATTTGAGTCACTTTGATCCGCCACTTTTGGCGAGTGCTTTTGCACGACCGATTGATTTTTTGGCCATGCGAGAGCTTTTCCATCCTGCTTGGTTTGGGTTCTTAATGGAAAAATGTCACGTGATCCCGATTTCTCGAGAGCGGGTAGACACGAAGGCATTTAAGATCGCTCTTGGTCGGTTGAAGGCAGGGCGAATTGTGGGGATATTTCCCGAGGGAGGATTGCGTGCAGGAAAAACCTCGGTGCTGGAGGGGGCAGAGTTAACCGAAGGATTTTCACTTTTGGCAATAAGATCGGGCTGTGCGGTTCGGCCGGTGGTGCTGGTGGGAAGTGATCAGCTTTATGTGGCAAGAAACTGGTTCCGTCGCCCCCGAGTGGTGGTAGCGGTGGGAAAGCCGATTCCTGCTCCAATGCGAGGGGAAGCGAGGAAGGAGTGGGCGGAGAAGTTGGCTGAAGCGATGAGGGCTTTGTACGTGGATGTCAAAAAAAGGTATGCCTTGGAAGCGGTGGTCTTACCCAAAACGCCACAGGAACGGTGGAGGGACGGTAGATGATGAGGAGTTTGCACGCGGCTCAATCGCGAACTGTGGATATGGGGACGTTCTTTGGGATTGGGCTTTGGCAGTTGCTGGGGCGGGCGGGTCGGCATGGGGTGAAGGAGTGGGATAGGTACGTAGAGGAGTGGCTTGGGAAGGGTGGGGAGGAGTTTTACCGAGTTCCGGAGAATCTTCCTGTGGGGTTGAGGGAGGGGCGGGTAGACTTTTCTTCGCCCCTGGTGACTGATCGGGACGAGAACAATCGATTCCATTTGCGGGTATGGCCTGGGCCGAAGGGAATGAAATCTCCTGCGATGGTCATGTTGCACTCCCTCTTTTCTGCAAGCGACGTGGGGTATGTCCATTGGGCGGGTGTTTTAAATCGACTTGGGTGGACGGCGGTTTTCTATGATCTGCCGTACCATTTTCGGAGGCGTCCAAAGGGGACATGGAGCGGGGAGCTGGTTTTTGGAGGGAATTTGATCCGGAGTGCGGAGGCGATTCGGCAATCGGTCACTGAAGTGCGGATGGTGACGAGGATGCTGAAAGCGGCGGGGGCACCGGAAGTGGGGCTGTGGGGGATGAGTTTGGGTGGGTGGGTAGGTGGGTTGGTGTTGTGTCATGAACCGGAGTTGGCTTGCGGTTGGTTGGTGCAACCGATTCCGGATGTGGCGACGGCGATATGGGATTCGGAGGGAGGGTGGGTTTTACGAAGGCAGATGGAGCAGAGGGGGTTTGATCGGGAGCGAGCGGAACGACTTTTCCCGCTGGTCTGTCCTTCGCATGGGAAACTTCGGTTGGCGGCGAATCGGGTTTTGATTGTGGGTGGAACTTATGATTCGGTAGCGCCGCCGATGAAGTTGCGGAGGTTGGCGGAGGGATGGGGTGGAGCACACTATCGAGAGGTAGCGCAAGGTCATATTGGGTATCAGGCGATGCCGAATAGCTGGCGGTGGGGCAGGGAACTGATGCCTGAACTCTTTGCAGGTGAGGGAGTGAGGAAGTTTTGAAGTAGGAATTGAAAAGCTGGAGAAGCATGGCATAGTGAACTGATTCGGATTCCAGCCACGACAGGTTGGATCAAAAAAAGGAGCCAAAACAGCATGGCATCGTCAGGAGCAAAAAAGGTTCGTTCGAAGGAGAAGCCGGGCAACTCGCCCGCGATGTTGCCTACCCTGACCCCTTCCGAGAGGGTGGATCTCCTGCGTAAGATGGTGTTGATCCGAAGGTTTGAGCAAAAGGCGGCGCAGGCTTTCATGCAGGCAAAGATCCGCGGGTTTTGTCACTTGTATATCGGGCAGGAGGCGGTGGCGGTGGGATCGATTTCCACATTACATCCGACGGATGCGGTAATTACGGCGTATCGGGATCACGGGCATGCATTGGCGCGGGGGATGAGTTCGCGGGAGTGCATGGCGGAGCTTTTTGGGAAGATCACGGGTTGTTCGAGGGGTAAGGGTGGGTCGATGCATTTCTTTAGTAAGGAGAAACATTTTCACGGTGGGCACGGAATTGTGGGGGGTCAGACCCCATTGGCGGCGGGGATTGCCTTTGCGCAGAAATACAATGGAACGGGGGAGGTAACTGTTTGTTATTTGGGCGATGGAGCGGTGAATCAGGGGGCGTTCCACGAAGCTTTGAATTTGGCGGCCTTGTGGAAGCTGCCGGTGATTTATGTTATTGAGAACAATGAGTATTCGATGGGCACGCATCAGTCGCGCAGTTCAGCGGGATATCCTTTGGTGAAGCGTGCGGATGGGTATGACATGGCTGGGATCACGGCAAACGGGAACGATGTGGATGATGTGAGAGAGAAGATGTGGGATGCGGTTCAGCTTGCACGGACGGAGAGTCTTCCCTCGCTGGTGGAGATTAAGACTTATCGGTATCGGGGTCATTCGATGTCGGATCCTGGAAATTACAGGACAAAGGAGGAGATTGCGGAGCGGAAAAAAGAGTCGGAGCCGATTTCGATGTTTAAAGAGCGGTTGTACAAGGAGAAGGTTTTGACGGAAAAGGAGTATGAGGAGATTGAGCGGCAGGCGGTAGCGGAAGCGGAGGATGCGATTGCTTTTGCGGAAGCCTCGGATGAGCCAGAGGTGGGGACGGTTTTTGAAGATATCCATGCGCCAGAGGATCAGATTGCGGAATTCCGTCCGCCGATTGGGAGCTAGCCATGGCCGTTATCACGATGAGAGAAGCGTTGAACCAGGCGCTGAGCGAAGAGATGGAGAGGGATGGTCGCGTAATCCTGATGGGGGAGGAGGTGGCGGAGTATCAAGGGGCGTATAAGGTGAGCTCTGGGCTTTTGCAGAAATTTGGGGCGAAGAGGGTTTTGGATACACCGATCAGTGAGTCAGGTTTTGCTGGGTTGGGGGTGGGGGCGGCGATGCAGGGGTTGCGACCCGTGGTGGAGTTCATGACGTGGAGTTTTTCGATGGTGGCGTATGATCAGATCGTGAACAACGCGGGGGCGATCCGTTATATGAGTGGTGGGCAGTATTCGATACCGATTGTTTTCCGAGGATCCTCGGGAGCGGGATTGCAGGTGGGGGCGACCCATTCGCACACTCCAGAGAACTGGTATGCGAATGTACCTGCGATGACGGTGATCACGCCTGCTTTTCCAGATGACGCCAAGGGGCTGTTGAAGAGTGCGATCCGTAGCAATAATCCAGTTTGTTTTATTGAGAATGAGAAGTTGTATGGATTCAAAGGGGAGGTGCCTGAAGGTGATGTGCTGACAACGATTGGGCAGGCGCGGATTTGTCGGGAAGGGAGTCAGGTGACGTTGATTGCGAACAGCGCGTCGACTCATGTGGCGTTGGCCTCGGCCGAGCAGTTGGCGGCGGATGGAATATCGGCGGAGGTGGTGGATTTGCGAACGATCAAGCCGCTGGATATACCGACGATTCTGGCTTCAGTGGTAAAGACGAGTCGGGTGGTGATTGTGGAGGAGAATAAGCCTTTTGCGGGATGGGGAGCTCAGGTTGCTTATGAGATTCAGCATCGGGCGTTTGATTCGTTGGATGCACCGATTGAGCGGGTGACGGGCCTTGATGTGCCTCAGCCGTATGCAAGGGTGTTGGAGCAGGCGGTGATGCCGAGTGCGGAGCGGGTGACGGAAGCGGCGAAGAAAACTTTGGGCTGAATTCTTTCTTAGGTGTGGGAGTGGAAAAGGTGAAGTGAGTACGGACGAGTTTGCTACCGACGAAGGGCTTCGAGAACGATAGACGGGGTGATGATTTCGGGGAGGAGTTGGGGCGTTGAGTCAGGAGAGGGACGGATAAGGACGTAAGTGGGGACCCCCTCGCGGCCGTATTTCTGAAGGGCGGCGGTGATGGCTGGATCGCGGCGGGTCCAGTCGGCCACGAGAAATGCGACATTCATTTCACGGAAGGCGGTTTTAATTTCTGCACGAGAAAGGGTGAGTCGTTCGTTGACTTGGCAGGTGAGGCACCAGGCAGCGGTGAAATCGATAAAGACGGATCGGCCAGCGGCGAGTTGGCGGGCGACCTCGGATTCGGACCACGCCAGGCGATCGGTGGAGGTTGTGGAGAGGGGGGAGGCGGGGGCGGTCTTTAGAAGGAGGGCGGGCAGGAGGCGGGGGGGGGGGGGGGTTTTTTTTCGGGGGGGGGGGCTGGTGGCCGGCGTGTTTTGTGAGGGTGGTGCCTTGGAGGGGGTGGGGGCGAGGAGGAGGGAAGGATCGTTGGGATTGACCGTAGAAAAGGAGTCCGAGGGTGAGGCTAAGGAGCCCGAGAAGTACAGGAAGGATGGAGGAGGTTCCGCTGAGGCGGAAAGCAACCCAAAGAAGCCAAAGAACGGCGGCGAACATGGGAAGGGAGAGAATCTTTTTCAGAGTATTCATCCAGGCACCAGGTTTGGGGAGAAAGGAAAGCAGAGATGGGAAATAAGAGAAAAGGATGACAGGCAGAGCGAAGCCGAAAGCCAGTGAGGTGAAGATGAGGAGAGTATGGAGTGGAGGAAGGGAGAAAGCGGTGGCGAGGGCGACGCCCATAAAGGGTGCGGTGCAGGGGGAGGCGACGGCGACGGCCAGAAGTCCGGAAACAAAAGCTCCAGTCCAGCCCTGTTTTGGGCTTTTGGAGGCAAGATCGCCGAGGAGAACTTGAAATTCGAAGACGCCGAGGAGATTGAGGGCGAGAGCGAAGAGGAGGGCGAGGAGGAGCCAGACGACGGGAGGAGATTGGAGTTGGAAACCCCAACCGAGGGCTTGGCCTGAAGATCGCAGGATGATGAGAAGTCCAGCGAGGCCGAGAAGGGATAGGAGAACGCCTGCAAAAAAAGCGAGTCCTTCGCGACGAGCGGCGGTAGGGCTCTCCCCTGAGATCTGAACGAGGTGGAGTGCTTTAAGAGAGAGGATAGGAAAAACGCAGGGCATAATATTTAGGATGAGTCCGCCAAGGAAAGCGAAGAGCAGCGCGAGGGAGAAGCTGGAGTTTACGCTTGAAGAAGCGGAAGGGAGGGGTGGGAGCGGAACAGAAATTTTTAGGGCACGGTGTCCAGCGGAGTCCCAGGGTTGATCGGCAAGGAGCACGCCAGTGAGGAGAGAAGGAAGGTGAGCTTTTTTCTGGAGGGGCAGGATGAGGTGAAGGCCAGCGCTGGAGGATTGCAACTGAGCGGGGGTGAATTCATCGAGCCAGTCGTTGTTGTCTGGGAAGAAAGTTAAGTTGCCCAGAGCAAACGGAGGACGTTGGAGGAGGAGGTCGACGGAGTGGGTTGAGGGAGTGACGGTAAAGTGAAAGGAGGGGTCGGAGATAGGTAAGTTGAGGAGGGTCTGAGCAATGCTAGGCAAGAGTTTTGGATTGGGTTTGGCGGGGAGGGTGAGAGAAAGAGTGGCACTTCCTGGAAGGCAGGCTTCTTTACAGACGAGCCAATCGAGTTGGGCGCGGAGGGTGAAGGGTTTTCCTTTAGGCCAAGTGGAGGGAGGAGTGATCTCGGTAAGAAGGATGGTTTCGTCGGTGTAACCGTAGCTGATGAGGGGTGGCGTAAGTATTTTGTGGGGGAAGGGAAACTTGAGGGCAGAGGCAGAAAATCCAGGAGGCAGTTTCCAGTCGACCGAAGGAGGAAGACCGGAGTCTCCTGGATTGGAGGCATAGATGTGCCAACCCGGTTCTGGAAGGAAGCGGAGGCCAACGGTGAAGGACTTGCCTGAAGATGGGGGGGGAGGAAAGGGAATGAGCTCCACGGTGAGTTGGGGGGTACGGGCGATAGGGCCTGCCTGGAGGGAGGCGGCGAGAAAAAGAGAAAGAAGCCAGTGGAAAATAGGCCAAGTGTGAGTTGGGGTGCTCATGGATTTAGGATAGTCTACTTTTCGTTGATGGAAACGGTTTCTGCTGAGCTGTCCAAGCAGTTGCGGGATTTACCGCATCGGCCAGGGGTGTATCTCTTTCGGGATCGCTTTCATCGGGTAGTTTATGTGGGCAAGGCGAAGGATTTGCATCGGCGGGTAGGGCAATATTTTCATCCTTCGAGAAAATTCGGGGCAGATCTAAAGACGAGAGCTTTATTGCAAAGCATAGCGGAGTTAGAAACCCATGTAGTAAAGAGCGAGCCGGAATCGATTTTATTGGAAGGAAGGCTGATCAAGGAGTATCGACCTCGGTACAACGTGAGTTTTCGGGATGATAAACGATTCCTATTGGTGCGAGTGGATTTAGCGGAACCCTATCCTCGATTTCAGATGACTCGGATGAAGAATGAGGATCAGGCCAGATACTTTGGGCCTTTTGCCCATTCGGGAGCCTTACGGCAGACTTTGTCACTCATTCGGAAAAAGTTTGGGTTGCGGTCCTGTCGGCCAGCTTCGCCCGGAGAGAAGGATTATCGGCACTGTATGGATGATATCATTCGCAACTGCAGTGCTCCGTGTGTGGGCAAGATTACGCAAGAGGCATACGGGGAGAGAGTGAGATTGGCGTGCGAGTTTATGGAGGGGAAAACGCTGGAGATGCGGGAGTCGCTGGAGGAGGCGATGGTCAAGGCGGCGGCCCGAAAGGACTTTGAGAAGGCGGCTTCTTTACGAAACTTGGTTGAAGATCTAAAAAAGACGACACGACCTACGCGAAAATTCTTTCGCTCACTGCCAAGCACAGTGGTTCCAGAGAAGGATCTAGAAACATTGCGGGACGCTTTGGGATTAGCGGTGGTACCTGCACGTATAGAATGTTTCGATATTTCGAATATTTCGGATACGCATAGCGTGGCTTCGATGGTGGTTTTCCGTGATGGGAGGCCAGCGAAGGAGGCGTACCGGCGTTTCCGGATACAGGGGGTGGAAGGGCAAGACGATGTAGGGTGCATGGCGGAGGTGATTCGGAGAAGGTGCCAACGATTGAAGTTAGAGGGGCAGAATCCACCTGATCTGATGGTGGTGGACGGGGGAAAGGGTCAGTTGGGTGCGGCGGTGAGAGAGTTAAAACTTGTCGGTTGGGAGGGTGTTCCTGCGATCGGGTTGGCGAAGCAGAACGAGGAGATTTTTCGGCCTGGGCGTCCTGACCCACTGGTTTTACCACATGAAAGTGGAGCGATCCGGTTATTGCAGAGAGTACGGGATGAAGCGCATCGGGTGGCGAATGGGTATCACCAGCTTTTAATGAAGAAAAGAATGGAGATGAGTGAGTTGGACTCGATTCCTGGGGTGAGTGGCGTACGGAAGCGGGCCTTGTTAAAGAAGTTTGGAACGGTGGGGAGAGTGGCGAAGGCGAGTGTGGAGGAGTTGGCGGAGGTAGAGGGTGTGGGGGAAAAGGTGGCGGCGATGATTGCGGCGTATTTTGTGAAAGGGTGAAGGATGGGATGAGGCAAAAAAAAGACCAGACTGGGGCGGGGGAGTGGGTAGTGGAGGGACGGGAAGGAGGGATTTATCTTCCTCAGGTGGATTTATGGATGGATCCGAAACGCCCTCAAAAGCGGGCGGTGGTGACGCATGCGCACTATGATCATCTGGCAGGGCATGAGGAAATTTTGGCGAGTCCTGCGACGGCGAGGTTATTGCGGTTGAGGGTTTCCAAGCGGACGAAGATTCGGGCAATTCCGTTTGGACGCTCGTTCTCTTTGAAGGCTGGCGCCAGTTTTACCTTAGTTCCTGCAGGGCATATTTTGGGATCGGCGATGGTGTGGGTGAAGCGGAGGGCGGGAAGGAGGGAGAGTCGGTTGCTTTACACGGGAGATTTTAAATTACGTGGGGGAAAGACTTCGGAGAAATGTGAGCCGAAGCGAGCGGATGTTTTGGTGATGGAGACGACGTTTGGTCGGCCCGAGTATCGATTTCCTGCATTAAAAAAAGTGGTGGGAGAGATGATTTCTTTTTGTCGTGGGGCAGTGAAGGAGGGAAAGGTTCCGATCCTTCTGGGTTATTCGTTAGGAAAGAGCCAAGAGATTTTATCTTTGATGGGAGCGGCTGGTATGCCGATTTTAATGGATGCGGCGGGGCATCGGATGTGTGAGGTGTACCGAGAGTTGGGGCAGGCTCTACCGCCTGCGAAGCGGTTAGGCAAGATCACGCAGGAGAAGGTGAAGGGGCATATTTTAATTGTTCCTCCCTCGATGGTGAGAGGGCAGGGGCTGAAGGTTTTAGAGAAGCGAAAAGTGGCAGTGGTCAGCGGGTGGGCTCTGGATCGAGGGGCCATTTACCGCTATGGTTGTGATGAGGCGTTTGCCTTATCGGATCATGCGGATTATGGAGAGTTGATCGAGATGGTGGAGAGGGTACAACCGAAAGAGGTGCGAACGGTTCATGGGTTTACGAAAGAGTTTGCGATGGACTTGCAGGAGAGGGGTTGGAAGGCGTGGGCCTTAGTTGGGGACACGCAGATGGTTTTACCCCTGACCCCGTAAGAGAGAAGCGGTGTTTGTTGAGGTGAAGGCAGGGGAAAAGAATTTGAAAAGGCAGACGAACCCCAGCGAGAGTGTTGGGATTAACTGGTGCCGTCGATCGAAGTGGAGTCGGAGCGTGTGGTATTGTTCTCTGGGTTACGGCCCGAATTGGCATGCTCGGATTTGATTTCCATATCGATGTTGCCTTTGACGCTAGCGCCATCATTGATGATCAGGCGAGGGGCGCGAATATCGCCGACGACATAGCCTCCGCTGACGATTTCGATTCTTTCGCTAACGGAGATATTTCCAATGACACCGCCAGCAACATTTACGTTGGCAGCATCGACATCTGCTTTGACGATGCCTGAATCACGAACCAAAACTGTGGTCTCGATCATAATTCGGCCTTCGACGGTGCCTTCTATGGTAAGTTGTTCATTCCCAATAATTTCACCTTTAACCGTAACGGATTTACCAATGATGGTTTGAGGAATATCTTTGTCTTGGCCTATTTTCATGGGTGGAAAGCAGTGTTGCTAGGGACTTTGATACAGAAATAATGGAGTAAGGTCAAGGTGAGCGTGCCGAGCGGGCGAAAAACAAATGGGGATGGGTAAAGTTCTTGAAATTACGTATTTAAGAGTAAAAAACTATTTCGAACTAGTTTGCCAGACCCCATTCCAGTCTTTGGGAGGGGGGGTTCGGGCAAAGGTGGCGATGCGGGTAAGGAATTCCAGTGAGGGACCATCGTGTTGTTTGATTTGCAGGCAGGCGCGAAAGCCTTGTTCAGCATTTTGCCACTTCTGCTGGCGGTAGTTCTCGAGGGCGATGCGAAAGGTTTGGCAAAGTTCGGTGGTAGGGGCATCGAGTTCCCCCTCTTTACTGAGAAGCTCGTAAATACGAATCGGTTCCGTTTTCCCGTAGACAGTGACGAGATCGAGTTCACGAACTTCGACCTCGGTTTCAACAAGGCGATAGCACTCCTCGTTGATGATGAGATCGGTACCGTAGATTTTGTTCACGCCTTCCAAGCGAGAAGCGATGTTGACGGTGTCACCGATGACGGTGAACGATTTAGTGGTATCGGATCCTACGGTCCCGATAAGGGTGTCCCCAGTCGCTAGGGCCATGCGAACATGGAATTTTGGGAGATTTCGCCGAAGACCTGTAATATTTGAAATATCCTTAGCGATCTCGGCAAAGGCAGAGCGCATCTCGAGAGTGGCGAGGCAGGCGTGGTGGGCATGGCTTTCGCCCTCCGAAAAGGGGCTGGCCCAGAAGGCCATGACGCCGTCCCCGATGAACTTATCCACGATGCCATGATTACGGCGAATGATCTCTGTGGCGGAAGTGAAGTAGCGGTTGAGAAGGCGAACGACCGTATCTGCAGTGAGTTGTTCTCCGATGGCGCTAAAACCTGCGATATCGGAAAAGAAGATGGTGAGGTTGCGACGTTCGGCGCTTTGGCGCAGTTCGCCCGTGATCGGGTTAACGACGTTGGCGACGATTCGTGGGTCGAGGAACTGACCGAAGGCTTCACGGAGTTTTTCTTTGGACTTAAGTTGGTCGACCATGGTGTTGAAGGAGGTGGTGAGGTCGCCGATTTCGTCACCTGAGGTGATGGGAAGAGGATCAGAGTATTTTCCGTCTGCGGTTTCGTGAAAGGCAGACGTAAGGAGGCGGAAGGCGTTTTGTAAGCGACCTGTGATGAAAAGAAAAACAAAAAGTCCAAGTACGGAAGCGGCGAGAAAGAGGGCGGTGTTAGCCCAAATGATGCCTCTTATGTTGCCCCGAGTCTCACGAAGGGAATCGATGGCGAGCTGGTTGGAGGTTTGGCGGACCGCGGTAATGAGCGGATCGAGATATTGAAAACTAGAAAGGTCTGCGGTGGCTTTTCTGGCTTCTGCGACTTTGCCCTGATGCATGAGTTCAACGGGGAGGAGCGCCGCTTGAGAGAAACGAGAGACTTCCGATTTGAGTGAATCGATCGTGCCAATGAGACGCGCCATTATCAGTCGATCCTCTAGATCATTGTGGCTATCTATGCTTCCTGCTTCGGCAAGTGATCTGGATTCCTGGAGGATAGAATCGATCTGATCGTGAGATCTCTGTGAGCGGGCATAAACTTCCTCGATCCGTTGCTTGGAAGGATTCACCTCCGTGATTAATCGGTGGGCGACGACTTCGATTTCGTACGAGATGACATCCAGAGAATTGAGGCGGGTGAGAATCGGAAGGTGATATTCCAAGATACATTTCAACTCATCGTCGGAATCGTTGACCATGTAGAGTGTGATCCCGAGGGCGACTGCAAAAAAGATGAGCAGGGCGATTGCCCCAGTCATAATTTTGGTTCGGAGGGAATAGCCCATATAGAATATATCCTAAACTAAGAGGTTGAAGGGGTCACGCCTTGCGGGTCGTGAGCCAAACACCTTCCTCCCCCTTGGGCTCGATCCATTGGTGAATACGGGTTAGGCCCGAGGTCCTAATCCAGGATTCGACTTGGGAGAGGGTGGGGCGGCGCGATGAAAATAGAGTGTGGGTTGCTTTGCTTCCTACGAACCATCGAGCCTCGATGCGAGAGAGGGAGGACTGGGTAGTGTCGGGATAAACGCCAAATTTGATAGAGCCTGGGGACAAACGAGGGCGGGTGCGGAGGACAACCCCTTGAAGCCACTTATGGGTTAGCGGGTTATCGTACTGTGGGAGGACGCGGCAGGCGCCCCATCGTCCGTTTTTTCCTGGGGCAAGGTTTGAGCTAAAAAGGAGAAGATCCTTTGGAGCCATATGTTTGGCGAGGCAACGAAGGAGAGGGAGAGGATCGAGATTGGGAAGGACCCCGAAGAGAGTAATGAGGCGGGCGGGGTTTGCGGCTTTCGATTTTGAATTGGGGGTTGGGGGCGTAAGAATACACGAAATGGAGGAGGGGGAGGTGAGATCGATCTGGCGGGCGATTTTGGTGCGGGCAGGTAGCTTGCGTGCAGCGAATTTAGCCATTGATAGGCAGGTATCGGCGGTGAGGAGAAGGGCGGGTTTGGGAAGTTTGCGAAGAAGAAGGGATTCCTTGAGACCTTCGGCACAACCGAGGGCGATAAAGTTGTAGGGAGCGTGCCGAAGAAGAACGCGAAGAACGGTGGCAGGCTGGGTATAAAGGCGACGAACGGCAGGGCGATGATAAAAAGGAGAGAAGGTGAGGTGAACTTTCTTCCAAAGCCGCGCAAGGGAGGGGTGGGAGTAGAGAGCGGAGGCGGGGAGATGGATGATAGCCATCGAGGGAGGCTAGCCGAAGGTGGCGGTTGAGGTAAGTGCGGAGAACTTCTGTGGGTGGTGAGTTAGGAGGTGCGGAGAAGACCGCCACGGTTGACGAGTTTGCGAAAGTATTCGGGAAAATTTTCCTCTTTGAGTAGGCGACGTCGGAGTTTGCTGAGGGCACTATTCTGGATCTGGCGAACTCGTTCGCGGGTGACGCTAAGTCTATCGCCGATTTGCTCGAGGGTTCGTTCTTGAGAATCACCCAAGCCAAAGCGGAGTTGAAGAATTTCGACCTCTCGGGAAGTGAGAATTTGGAGAGAGCGGGTGACCGCCTCACGGAAATCGATCCGCTCGTGTTCTTCCGTAGGATCCACGGCTACGGGATCCGCGAGGAGATCACCGAGGGTACTGTCATCCCCTTCTGAACCAATTCGAAGATCGAGGGAGACGGTACCTGAAGAAACTTCACGTAGTTTAACGACGTAGTTTGTTTCGACCTGAAGCTCTTCGGCGAGTTCGGAATCGGTGGGTTCGCGCCCGAGTTCAGCACCGAGGGCGGAGTTGGCTCTGCGAAGACGTTGGATTCGGTCGACGAGATGAACGGGAAGGCGGACGGTTTTGCTTTGGTTGGCGAGGGCGCGGCGGATGGACTGTTTGATCCACCAGCATGCGTAGGTACTGAATTTAACTCCACGGCTAGGTTTGAATCGTTCGACCGCTTTCATCAGACCGAGGTTACCTTCAGAGATGAGGTCGAGAATTGGCAGACCGCAGTGTTTGTAATCTGCAGCAAGTTTAACCACGAGGCGGAGGTTGGCCTTGATCATGAGTTCGCGGGCACGACCTTCTCCTTTGCGGACACGGCGGGAAACAGAAAGTTCCTCTGTGCGGTTGAGGAGGGGAGTTTCGCCAATGCCTCGGAGATAGGAGTGCAGGGCGGCAGGGAGTTCGACGTGGGGGCTCGAGACTTTCACTATGCTGGTGCCAACTGTTTCTGTTCTCATATTAGGTTAGACTGGTGAGAGGTAGGAACGTTCGGATTTATTTTGTGGAAAAATATTCATTGGGGGCAGAGCAAATTGGAGTTCCCGCAAAACCATATTACGGAGAAGGGCGGATCTGTCTTGGCCTGTGAGGAGAGTGAGAGTGCGGAGAGCTACTTCGATCTCTTCTTCCCTAGGGTTGAGGGGGTTCACAAGAGACAGCTTGTGGTTGGGGGCGGGAAACCTCCTAGTGACGTTTTTGTGACAGGAGATTCGCGGGCAGGGGTGGGATTGGGTGTCAATTATGGCAGTCCAAAAAAATGGGGGTGGGGAAATTATCCCCACCCCCATCGACAATCATGAAAGACTGTTATTATCCGCGGAAGCCGCCGCTGTCGCGACGAGGACCACGGGAGCCCCACGGCTTCCGCCGCCGCCACCACCGTATCCGCCTCCACCGCCACCATAACCGCCTCCGCCTCCACCACCGCCGCCGAAGCCTCCGCCGCCACCACCACCGTATCCGCCACCGCCACCACGGGCGGGACGTTCTTCGCGCGGACGCGCGATATTCACGGTGAGGCTACGACCGGCGTGATCTTTGCCGTGCATGCCGGCAACCGCGGCGTTCGCCTCATCGGGCGACGACATGGTCACGAACGCGAAGCCGCGCGAGCGGCCTGTGACGCGATCGGAGATCAAGGCGACGTCTGTGACGGTGCCATGGGCCGAAAAGGCCTGTTTGAGTTCTTCATCTGTGGCGGAGAACGGAAGGTTCCCCACATATAGTCTGGTTTCCATTGTATTTATGTTTCCTTAGTGGCTACTGGCTGACGGCGTTGCTCGGCGTGAGCCCGAACAACGGGCCACAAGGTGGGTTGGAACCTACCGGACTGTATCTGTTTCCTCGCTCGAACTCGTATCATCGAACCTTGACCAAGGTTT
>JBGSBI010000024.1:287-22628 GCA_041730685.1 Aliarcobacter sp. | reverse complement strand
CCTGGAGAGAAAACGGTGATTGGGAGTCGCAACCATTTCTTGGCGTACGCTCATGTCGCTCATAACTGCGTGGTGGGGAACGATTGCATCTTTTCGAATAATGGGACTTTAGCGGGCCATGTGGTGGTGGGGGATTTTGCGGTGGTTGGGGGCTTATCAGCGGTTCACCAGTTTTGTCGGATTGGGCGGCATGCGATGATTGGGGGATGCACCAAGGTGGTGCAGGACGTGTTGCCCTACATGATTGCGGATGGGAATCCTGCGGTAACCCGGGCGGTCAATCTAACAGGGCTCCAGCGGAAAGGGTTTTCGGAGGATTCGATTCGTGGATTGAAAGAGGCGCTGAAGGTACTGCTCAATCCTAAGTACAATCTTTCCCAGGCGCGGGAATATTTGTCGGAGAAGGGGGCGAAGACAGAGGAGGTGAAGGAGCTGATCGAATTTCTTAAGACATCGGAGCGGGGCGTGGTCTTGCGCTAGACGGCTAGAAGAAGACAACGACCTACGACCCTAGGGTGGGGAAGGTAAGCGGGTAGCTAGGCGAGTTTGAGTCCGTGGGTAAGGAAGGGGGTAAAATCTTTGCGGTTCGCAGTAGCCAGGTGAGCTTCGTGGAGAAGAGCGGTTCCTGCGATCATGCAATCGACTCGCAGTTTGCGGGATCTTCCTATCAGGTGAAAAAGGCGGGCGGCCTCCGCGCTTTCGTTTTCGGTGAAGGGAATAATCTGGTGGAGAAGAGATCGAACTCCTTCAGTCTGGTTGGAGGAGACGGGTCCGCCAAGAAACTCGTACCAGCAGATTGCTGAGGTGGTGAGAAGTTGGCCTTGATCGACCCAAGCGAGGATTTCGCCAACTTCGTGACTCCCTTGAACCAGGGATCGGATAAGGTAGTTCGTGTCGAGGCAGATCACGAGTTACGCCAAGCTTCACGATCACGGGTGACCTCCGAGAGGTATGAATTGGCGGCTTCGAGCGTGAGACCCTGGCCATGGTCATGAAGCTCCTTGAGGATCTGGGCGGGATTTTTGAATTGGAGGGAAGGTGATTTGGCCGCTTGCCCTACGGCACGGCGGACAACTTCCGCTTGGGAAATATTCCAAGCCGAGGATAGGGTTTTCAATCGCCGAGAGGTTTCTTTGTCCAAAGCGAAGGTTTTTCTGTAAGTCATAAGTGCCATACCACATACCATACCATCAAAAATATGGCAGGCAAGGAGAGATGACCTACGACCCCATTTTCAAAAAGTTGCCTCGCAAAGTTTGGTAATTAGTAACTTATAAGACCTACGACACCATATAAGAGGTTGATGCACAGGGCTTTGAAATGGCACTTTTAAATTCGGACCTACGATCCCAGGGTGGGGATGTGGGGGATCAGGCCTGACTGGTGAGCGCGGCCGAAGAACTCTTTTAGTCCTGCGCGGCCTCGGGGGCCGAAATCTAAGGTGAGATCGTTAACGTACATTCCGATAAACTTATCAGTGCGCTCTTCGTCCATCCCGCGACTCAGGGGAAGCGCATGGCGAACTCCCGCCTGGCGGTGGTCTAAGGCGTAACGAACACTCTCCTTCAGGGTTTGGGTGGTATCGGCGATGACTTGCTCGCCGAGAGAACGCCGCACGACGTTACCTCCGAGAGGAAGGGGAAGTCCCCCTGTGTCTTGGGCCCACCAAGTGCCGAGGTCTGCGCAGAGAAAGAATCCTTCCTCCTGATAGGTGAGTTGGCCTTCGTGGATTATTAGGCCTGCATCGATATGGCCTGCTAGGATTTCCTCTTGAATCTTATCGAAAGGGAGATTGATGGCGGTAAAGGAGCCGTGGGGCAGACCGAGGTAGAGTTGCAGAGTGAGATAAGCGCTAGTGAGAAGCCCAGGAATGCCAATGCGCATCTTCTTCATCGATTCACGATCGATTTTTTTCTTAGCGACTAGGCACGGACCGTAGCCATCACCGAAGCTCGCCCCGCAGGGCATGAGAGCATAGTGATCGGCGATCTTGGTGTAGGCGTGGAAGGAGACGGCGGAGATATCCAGTTCGCCTGCTTGGCAACGGCGGTTGAGAGTCTCGATGTCTTGCAGAACATGGGTGAATTCGTGTCCACGGAGATTTACGAGATTCTTTGCCATGGCATAGAACATGAAGGCATCGTCAGCGTCGGGACTATGGCCGAGAAGAAGTTTCATGAAATGAGCTTACAGAAATCGATTCCCAATGCATCGGTAAGATGAGGGGGCGGACGTGGCGAGGATGAGGAGGGGGGAATTTTGGATGTTTAATTTTTGATTGAGGAAGGTATGACTCTGTTATGTTTTGCAGAAGCGTAATTCCGGAGGCCAGGGGAGGCCTTTCCCAAGGTAAGTATTATTGTAAGTGTCTCTACAGAAGTTAATTACAACTATTTTATATTAACATGATAGCCAGACTAGTAAATCAGGTAGGATGTGCTTAGATGTATTTATGAGTAAATGCATTAAAATGATATCACCTTCGCAAAAGAGGTTGGTGGCAAGTCTGCTTGTCGGCGCATTTATTTTTCTAGCTCGACCAATCAACGCTTTGGCGGAAACAACATTTATCTACACTTTCAATGACGCAATCAACCTAACGTTGGGTGGCATCCGCAATACGACGTATACCACCTTCATTCCTGTTACACCCAATATTGTTAATGCTGACTCGTTTGTGTCTTTGAGCGGTGGAGGTATGACTGGAGGGGAGGGGCAGGCAACGCTTTTTGCTCGTTTCTTGGAGCAACCTGATTTCCAACTTGGTTCTAAGTGGTACCCTTTTCAGTCCGCAGTGTTCGCTTCGATTGCGCCTCTTACCTTTTCAACTCCAGCTACCTTTACCGGACTTGTGGTCGAGTGGATGCCCCAAGGGGGTAATAGGCAGTTAAGTATTCCTGTTGGAACTACACTGACACTAAGTGTGCCTGAACCTAGCACGGCGGCATTTTTGGCTGCTGGCGCTGTGGTGATTGTTAGTTTATCTCGTCGCCGTAGAGATTGAGAGACGGCTTCGAAGTGGGTCCCTGCGTTTCAAAGGGACGGATTTAGTTCGTTGGTAAATTCGGCAAACTTTCCACTTTCCTGGCGAAGAATTTCTTTGCAATAGACGATGCGTAGTTCATGCGCTGTTCCAAGCCCTGCACGAGCAATGGAGAGGAGTTGGGTCTCCTCAGTGATGGTGAGGGGTCGGCGAACGACAAGGCGGATCTCAATTTGGTTGATAGCGGTCTGTGCGACTTGGTGCTGAACGATCGCGTCGAGCTTCATCATCTCGCCGTGGCTGTAAAAGGGAAAGCGGCGTTCGCCCGTGGGGGTGGTGATCATATCCCGAGCCCGTCCTGGAATGGTGCTAAGAACAGGCAAGGTACGTCCACAGGAACAGGGAGCTCCAAGAGTGGCGCGGTCGCCCAGTTCGTAGCGAATCAGGGGCATGACAAAATTATGGAGTGGAGTGAGGACAACCCTCCCTTCTTCGCCTGAGGCGCACGGGGTCCCATCGTCGCGAAGAATCTCAAGGAAAACCCCCTCCGATTGGACGTGTAACGCATTTTGTTCGGGGCAGGGAACGGCGATGATTCCGATTTCGGCGGCGCTGTACATTTCGGACACCTTGGCGCCCCAAAGCTCCCCACAGAGGGAAGGAATTTCTGTGGAGAGGGCTTCCCCGGTCGAGCGGACCTCGAGCAGGCCTTGGGGTAAGACGCCGGAAGCGTGGGACTCACGCAATAATTCACGCAACAGAGAAGGGAAGGTGGTGAGATAGGCAGGCTTTTCTTTGATGATGATGCGGAACATCTCCGCGACATCGACTCGATAGTCGAGAAGCAAGCCGGGACCAGTGGGATAGATGGCGGCCAAGGGCTCCCCCCAATCGGGGAAGCGCCGGAGCGGGTTGGAATGTGCGGGATCGGTGCGAAGGTCATCTCGGAGGATAGCCATCCAAAGGGCAGAGAAGTCGCGCCCCTGCCATTCATGTTCTCGTATGACAAAGCATTGCCAGAAAAACTGAGCGAGTGCGGTTTTACGAATCGTGACGGGGCGTCCACTGGAACCGGATGTTGTCGCGGTGGAAATTGAGCCATGGCCTTGGGGCAACTCGCGTGCATGGAGGGCGGCACCTGCTTCCTGGACTGCTTGTCGGGTAAGAATAGGTACCTTGTGCCAGATTTCCCGGGAGATGGGTTGAGTGAGTTTGATCCCAGATTGACGGAGAAGGTTGGCATAGAAAGGGACAGTGCGGCAGGCGTGAGAGGTGAGCTCGCTGAGTTGGCGGAATTGTAAAGCTTGCAGTTCGGCGGGTGGGAGAAGCTGGGTGGAGCGAAGTTGGTGGAGGACGCCGAGCATCATTGAGGCAGCGGTGGACGATGGAACGGCGGGAAAGGTAGCGCCGGGAATGCCGGTTTTGGGTAGGGGGAACATCAGTAGGAATTCAAACTGCGAACTCTGAGATAAGGAAATTGGAGAATTGCACTGGAAATAAAAGCTTTAAAAAAGCAAAGTTTGATGGGTAGTGGCCAGACACGTGTCAGAGACGTGTGAGGATCAGGGGCTTGGAATGGGCGAGGGGTTTGGGTAGGGTGGAAAGTCCATGATTGGATGGGTCATCAAGAAAATTTTAGGGACGCAGAACCAGCGGGAGGTGAAGCGTCTGCTCCCGCTTGTCGAAGAGGCAAAAAGACAGGGAGAAGCGCTACGTAGTCTCTCGATCGAGCAACTCCGAGCCAAGACGCCGCTTTTTCGTGAGCGTTTGGCGAAGGGAGAGACCCTGGATCAACTTTTGCCCGAAGCTTTTGCCACGGTGGTGGCGTTGTGTCGGAAATTAACAGAGGAGAAAAGAAAGATTCGGGTGCGTGGGCAGGAGATGAAATGGGAGATGGTACCCTTTGATGTGCAGTTAATCGGTGGGATCGTGCTGCACTCAGGTCGGATCGCGGAGATGGCTACGGGGGAAGGCAAAACCTTGGTGGCGACTTTGCCGACATATCTGAATGCCTTGGCGGGTAAAGGGGTGCATGTGGTCACGGTGAACGATTATCTGGCGGCGCGGGATGCGGAGTGGATGGGGGAGGTCTATCGGGAGTTGGGATTGACGGTGGGATGTCTTCAGCATGGGCAGACCCAGTCGGAGCGGCGGGCGCAGTATGCCTGTGATATTACCTATGGGACGTGTTCGGAGTTTGGCTTCGATTATTTGCGGGATAATGGAATGGCGACGACCCCTGAGGATCAGGTTCAGCGGGGTCACTTTTTTGCGATTATTGACGAGGTGGACAGCATTCTAATTGATGAGGCGCGGACGCCGCTAATCATTTCAGGTCCAGTAACAATTTCCACGCATCAGTTTGATAAATACAAGTCGGTGATTGATGGATTGGTACGAAAGCAGAATGGATTGTGCACGGACTGGGCGAATCAAGCGAAGGCCAAGGGGGAGGCGGGAGATCTACCTGGGGCAGGGCGGTTGCTCTATCGGGTGAAGCTAGGTTCTCCGCGGAACAAGCTGCTCTTGAAGTTTCAGGAAGATCCTGCGATGCGCCGAGCGATTGATGATGCGGAGTTGGAGATGTACCAGGACACGAGGCGAACGGAACTTTATAAGACCAAAGAGGAGATGTACTTCTCGATTGATGAGAGAAACAGCGAGGCGGACTTATCGGAAATGGGTCGGACGTTCCTCAATCCGAATGATCCAAATTTCTTTTTGGTGCCTGATCTGATTACGAAGAATCACGATATCGAAACAAATCGGGCATTGAGCGAGGAGGAGAAGTTAAAAGAGAAACAGGTGGCGCAGGCGGAATATGAGGATGCGAGTCAGCGGATCCATAACATCAGTCAACTTTTGCGGGCCTACTGTGTTTTTGAGAAGGACGTGCACTACGTGGTGCAGGAAAACAAAGTGATGATTGTGGATGAGTACACGGGGCGGTTGATGCCTGGGCGGCGTTGGAGTGATGGTCTGCATCAGGCGGTGGAGGCGAAGGAGGGGGTGCAGATTGATCGGGAGACGCAGACATTGGCGACGATTACGATTCAGAATTATTTTCGACTCTATGAGAAGCTGGGCGGGATGACGGGAACGGCAGAGACGGAGGCGAACGAGTTTAAGGATATTTATCGGCTGGGAGTGGTGGTGATTCCGACGAATCAGCCCTGTGTGCGGGTGGATGCGGACGACATGATCTTTAAGACACGGCGAGAGAAGTTGAATGCCTTGATTGAGGAGATTAAAAAACGGAATGCGGTGGGGCAACCTATGTTGGTCGGAACGGCTTCGGTTGAATCTTCTGAAATTATTAGCCGGATGCTTCGGCGTGAGAATATTCCGCACAGCGTGCTCAACGCGAAGCAGCACCAGCAGGAGGCGGAGATTGTCACGCGAGCGGGGGAGCGGGGTGCGGTGACGATTGCGACGAATATGGCAGGACGAGGGACCGACATTAAGCTTTCGGCGGGGGTGGCGGAGTTGGGTGGATTGCATGTAGTCGGGACGGAGCGTCATGAATCGAGGCGGATTGATCGGCAGTTGCGAGGGCGGTGTGCGCGGCAGGGGGATCCTGGCTCGGGTCAGTTCTTTATTTCCTTTGAGGATGATTTGATGAGGAATTTCGGCGATTCGCGGAGGATTGGCGGGTTGATGACGAAGTTAGGGATGGAGGAAGACGAGGGGTTGCAGCATCCGTGGTTGAATCGATCAGTGGAAACGGCGCAGAAGAGGGTGGAGGGCAGGAATTATCAGATTCGTAAGCACACTTTGCAGTATGACGATGTGATGAATCAGCAGCGGACGGTGATTTATGCTTGGCGTACCGATATTTTGAATTCGACCGATCCGAGGCCTGAGGTGTTTGAGACGGTGGATGAGCGGATTGCGGCGGAGGTGGAGGCGCGGGCGGGGACGGATCCGGTGGACCTGGAGGGACTTGTACGTTGGGCGAATGCGGCCATGCCGGTGGGATTATCGAAAGAGGATTTGTTGGGAGCGGGGGGGAAGGAGGAGTGGACGAAGTTTTTGAAAGCGAGAGTGCGGGAAGCGTATGAGGTGAAGGTGAAGTTTGAGAATCCTGAAGCGGTGAAGGCGTTGGAGAGGTTTGTGGTGTTGGGGGCGATTGATCGGTTATGGCAGGAGCATCTCTATGCAATGGATGGTTTGAGGACTTCGATTAATTTACGGGCGTATGGACAGAAGGATCCGTTGATTGAGTATAAGAATGAGGCGTATGGGATGTTTGGGGAGTTGATGGGGCGGATTAAGGAAGAGGTGGTGCATAATCTGTTCCGGTCGGCGTCGAGTTTGTCGGCGTTTGAGCATTTCTTGGCGGCATTGCCCCAGCGGACGGGTCGGGGTGAGTTACCTGGGCAGGATCAGCCGACGGAGGGTTCGATGAGTATTGGAGGAAGTGGCGGGGGGAGCACCGTGGTGGAGGAGGCGTTGGTGCCGGTGAAGAGGCAGGGACCGAAGTTAGGGCGGAACGATCCATGCCCGATTGATCCCAAGAAAAAATTTAAGAACTGCTGTGGGGCGACGGGGAGCAAAGGCTGTTTAAAAGTGACGGGGTAAGATTTACGGAATAATGAGGTTGTCAGGGAGAGAACCGACGCAGGCGCTCGAAAGTTTTTTATCAAAGGTGGCGGGGTCACCGCTAATTTCGCCTTGGCTACCATCGGCATAGGCCACCAAGGCTTTATGGGCATGCCGGAAGTGGATGGCATTTTTCGCTTCGGAGGGTTTGGTGTTAAACATATAGAACTCTTCGAGCATGGGTTTTTTCGAGGAGGCGGGGGATTGAAAGGTGTTGATTTGGGCACAAGTGGCGAAGAGGACGATGTGGCCGGGCTGTGGAAGTTGATTGATGAGGCGGAGACGGTTGGTATCGGTTCCCATGATTCCGCCGGTGAGTTCGGTGTTTACGCCAAAGCCGAAGTAGCCGTTTTTAAACTTGGGTTTAAAGCTGGCACCCATGGAGGTGAAGGCAAAGTCGGGCACGGTGCCGGCGGAATCGGCAATATAGGAGCCGAGGGGTCCGCGCGATTTATCTAAAACGCGCTGACCCTCGGCTTTGGGGCCGGTCGCGCTTTCAAAGCCGAACCACCATTGGACTCCATTAGAATCTTTATCTCGGTATCGAAAGAATCGACCCTCGTTTTCCGAGAGATAGTTTTGAGCAGCGACCGAAAGTTGGCGAAGGGCGGACGAAGACGTGGCCAATGTGGTTTGGCGTCGGACGGCTAGGGCGGCTGGGGTAAGGAGAGTGAGGAGAACGCCGAGGATGACCATGACGGCGAGGAGTTCAATGAGAGTGAAGGAGCGGGAGGATTTCATTCAATTCTCTTCAGGCGGAAGAAACCTTTTTTGGAGGGGTTGTCGGTTGAAATGATAAATATTTTCTGGGTGGATGTGGCGGTGAAAGACGCTCCACGATTTAGCCAGCCATTGGCGTTTAAACTTTCCTGTTCTTCGAGCTGGTAGAGGTAGCCTACGTTAACGGTGAAAGTAATCTCTAGCTGTGCGTTGGGGAGTGCTCTAACGGATTGGACGGTGGGAGCTGTCCGAAGGTTTGGGGCGGGGCCTGAGTAGACGCCATCGGAAACGGGCTGGGTATTTCCGAAAGTGTCGGTGAAATAGCGGGTATCACTTGTTGTGCCAGTGAAAGAGAATGGACTGATGGTCCAAGCGTCATACGAGCCGTTGCTTAGATAGCGAGTGTCGGAGTAGGATGGGGAGACGATGAAGGATTTCCCGACTGAAAAGGTGAAGCTCCCTTCATCGCCGTATTCGACGAATTCGGTTCCCCCTTTGATCCAGTAGGTCCAAACGGGACTATCGAGTGGGTCGACCGTGGTAGATGTAACCGAGCCTATGGTGTAGCTGGTGGTAAGGCCGTAGGCACCGACGGTGTAACTTAGAGCCCACGTAGTTCCGGCCGTTTCTGAAATGACAGAGTTAAGAAGATCGGTGCCGGTGCGGGGGGTTCCGTCAGAGTTAGTCAGATTGTTGTAGTGCCAGGCGTAGATGACGGGTTTTGATCCGAGAGAGGATTCGGCAAAGGCGAGGTAAGAGACGTTGGAACCGCTGCCAAGGTGGATGGTAATGGAGTCGGATAGTTCCTCGACGGTGAGAGTGGCGTGAAGGTGGGTGGGGGTGAGAAATGAAAATATGACGAGGAGGAAGAAACTATGATGTTTCGTCCAACTCAGGATGGGTTGTGACATACCGACTCCGTTCTGGCGATAGCCAGACAGGTCCGCACGGGATGCGGGCATCCGGACTCTCGCCCTTCATTTTTGCGATGAGGGTTGACCTCTTTCTAGCGAAAGAGGTGCGATGAGCCTTGGCGGGCAGATGTTCGGACTCCGGGTTGCGAACCTCCTCCCCGCCTTCACCCTTTCATCCTGCCTAAGCAGAATGTCCAGATTGGCGTGCTTTCGCATGGGGATTTGTCACCCGATACCGCAGCGCAACTGTGGCCGGTTCTCACGGCCTTCCCTGATTCCACCAAGGGAAAGAACTGCCTTATCTCTAGGAGCAAATAGAGTAAGGTCAAGGGGCAGTGTGTCATCGATTTTTGGGAGTAGAGGTTGAGGCAAGGTTTGAAGTGGGAGAGGGCCGAGGGGTAAGGTGGGGAATGTCCAAAAAGGCTTATCGAGTGGCGGTGGTGGGGGTAACGGGTGCGGTGGGGCAGGAAATTCTCCGTGTCCTGGAGAGGCGGAAGTTTCCTGTGTCGGAGCTTGTGCCCCTTGCGAGTGAGCGGTCGGTAGGGACGGAGGTGGAGTTTGCGGGTAAAAAGGTGAAGGTGCGGAAGTTGGAAGCGGCTGCTTTTGCGGGAGTGGAGCTGGCGTTTTTTAGTGCGGGAGCCACGCGCTCGCGGGAATTTATTCCGATTGCGAGGAAGGCTGGGGCGGTGGTGGTGGATAATTCGTCGGCGTTTCGGATGAATCCCGAAGTACCGCTGGTAGTGCCAGAGGTGAATGGAAATTTGCTGGATGGGAGACCTGGGCTGATTGCGAATCCGAACTGTTCGGCGGCGATTTTAGCGGTGGCGCTGGGGCCATTGCATCGGGCGGCGGGGTTGGAGAGCGTGGTGGTGGCGACATACCAGTCGGCGAGTGGGGCGGGGGCGAAGGCGATGGCGGAACTGGACCAGCAAGTGCGGGATTATGCGGCAGGGAAAGAGTTAAAGGCGGAAGTGTTTCCGCACGTATTGGCTTTTAATTTATTTTCGCACAACAGTCCGGTGGGAGAGGACGGGTATAATGAGGAGGAGCAGAAGATGGTGGAGGAGACGCGGAAGATTTTTGCTCTACCAAAATTGAGGATGGTCCCGACGTGTGTACGGGTGCCGGTTCCGCGGGCTCATTCGGAGGCGGTGGTAGCGAGGTTTTCTAGGGCGATTTCGGCAAAGGTGGCTAGGGAACTTTTATCGAAGGCCGCTGGGGTGAGGGTGATTGATGAGCCAGCAAAGAATCTTTATCCGATGCCACGGGATGCCACTGGGAAGTTGGAAGTGTTGGTGGGGCGGATTCGTGAAGTGGAGGGAGACCCCCAATCCTTGGCCTTTTTCGTCAGTGGAGATCAGCTTCTGAAAGGGGCGGCCTGGAACGCCGTGCAGATTGCAGAAGAGTTAGCGAAACGCGGATTCTTGGGGTGAGTTAGTTTCGGGCTGGGTGGAGTAAAGATGTTACAGAAGAGTCACTTGCGTTTATTCTAAACGGGGTGTGCTGATTCCAGATTCGTGTATTTGGTGTTGTTCTACAATAATTTACAATAGTTGAGATTTAGCAAAAAAGGCAAGAAAAAGTCATAATATGTGCTAATATGAATATAGATGGCTTTGCTCCTCACATCGCCTCGGAGAGCGGTTTCGTTTCGATCTGCCTTATCGAAGGGCAGAATCAGTAAGCAATCTTCTCTCGATCGTTTTTACACAAGAAATCTCAAGAAATTTTCTGCAATGGTAGTGGTTTGTTGGGTGGGGTGGGTTTCCCCTGTGCAAGCGGCAAGACTCGCCGCTTGGGACTTTACGGGTGAAAACAACGTCGCCACGTCTGCTCCAGAGGTGTACGACCTTTCGTTAGATAGTGCCCCTGCCTTGACAAGGGGAGCGGGAGCTTCGGCTAGCCCTGCAGTTGATAGCTTTCGAACTCAATCATTTGGAAATGATGGTATTAGCATCGCGAACACCGATTATTTTCAGATAACGCTGTCGGCTTCGAGCGGCAAGACCCTTTCTTTAAGTTCGATTGATTGCTATCTGGCGGGAACTGATACGTATCGCGCGTCTCCTGGTGCGCAAAGCCAGTTTGCCTACAGCTTGAATGGAGTTGATTTTGTACTGATAGGATCTCCTTCAATCACAACTAAGGATGGAGCGATTTCTCAGATCAGTCTTTCGGGGATCAGTGCATTGCAAAATCTGGCAGACGACAAAACTGTCACTCTAAGGTTTTATGCCACTGGACAAACAAGTTCAGGCGGTTGGGGTTTTAAATCGATCAGTGCTGGTAGTTATGGCTTGGATATCGGAGGCACGATCGGATCGGCAGTCACTAGCAGTGTGCCAGTGGTCTCAAACGCCGCGGCGAGTGCCATGGCGGGGACTGTATTCTCTTATTCGATTGTGGCGTCCAACTCGCCGCTAGGATATTCGATGGCGAATGGCCCAAGTGGCTTGGGGGTTGCCCCTTTGAATGGAATCATTTCAGGAATCATCGATAAGAATGCGCCTGGAACTTATCTCATTGAGATCGCGGCAAACAACTCGGCAGGATTAGGGCAGGGAATTCTTTCGCTCACCGTTAGTGCAAATTCTGGGGCTCCTGTGGTAAACAGTCCTACTTCGGCTACGGCGACGATCGGAACGATATTTTCCTACGAGATCACCACGACATTAAATTCCCAGACTTCGGTTGAAGCGAAGGACTTGCCGAGCTGGCTAACATTGGATCCAACCTCGAGGATCATTTCCGGCACTTCCTCGGTGAGTGGTACAACCCAGATTCAGGTGCGGGCAATCAATGCGAGCGGGTCCAGCCTTTGGATTCCGGTGAGCGTGAGTTCCGTCGCCCCCCTGAGTTTGCCCCAAACGATAACTTTCAATAACTTTTCTGGGAGTACGACTTATGGGGGTGTGGCGCCCCTTTTAACCGCCACGGCGAGCTCTGGTTTGACGGTTGCGTACACCAGTTCCAATGAGAATGTGGCGACAATTCTCAATGGAGCTCTGAAAATTACGGGTGTGGGCAACACGATCATAACTGCAAGCCAAGCAGGAGGGGGAAATTATTTGCCGGCACCGTCGGTCGAACGAACTCTAACGATCACGAAAAGGCCTGTGACGGTCACGGCAAATCGCGCGGCAAAAAATGTGGGCGAGAGCGACCCATCGTTTACCTTTTCCTCGACTGGATTAATCGAAACGAGCGGATTGACAGGTACTCTTACCCGAGTGTTGGGAGAAACCAGCGGAACCTACGCAATCACACAAGGTAGCCTGGCGGTTTCGGCAAATTACACTCTCACATTTGTCGGCGCGAATTTCGTTGTCACTAAGCTCTATAATCCTCCTGCTTCCTATTATGATAGCGCGCTAGGAAAGATGAGTACTGATCTCAAGGCGTCCCTTAATAGTATTACTAAAACGGGTTTTCGAAGCATTCCCTATGGATCAGGCACCAGCACCGGAATTACCGGGGTGGTTCCTGTTCTCAAACTTCTTTATCAGGATCCCGCGAATGCTGATAATTTAATTTTGATTTACGGGGGTGAATCGGTTTTAAAGACTAGTTGGGATACTGTATGGAATCGAGAGCACTGCTGGCCGCAGTCGTTCGGAGCGTCCAATGGGTACGCCCAAAGTGATCTTTTTCACCTGCGTCCATGCCGTGGAACTGTAAATAGCGATCGGAATAACGATGTTTATGGGAATGTGACTATCAGTACGGGGGCGAAGACTGCTCCAGCTTGCCGAGAGCTCGAGTATTACGTTTGGGAGCCGCCAGATAGTGAGAAGGGCCAGATTGCGCGGGGTATTTTATACATGGCGGTTCGCTATGAGGGTGCCTCCTCTGGCGATGGGGGTACGGCTAATCTAGAGTTAATCGATGGGGCCAGCGATGTGACTTCTGCAAGCCACCGCTTTGGGCAACTAACCGATCTGTTGGCTTGGAATCGACTTTACCCGCCCAACGAAAAAGAAAAATGGATCAACGATCAGATTTACACAAAATATCAGCTCAATCGAAATCCCTTTATTGATAATCCAGATTACGCGGAAATGGTTTTTCGCGGAGTTCCATCGGTCTCTGTTTCATTAGGACAAAATGGGGCAGAGGCTGGGCCCACCACGGGAAAATTCACGCTGAAGAGGCTTGGTCCGACCACCAGCTCTCTTACGGTTCAGTATACTTGGAGCGGTTCAGCTACGCCTGGTACCGATACCCAGAGCTTGGGCAGTTCATCCACCTTTGCGGTTGGATCCGATACGGTCGAGGTGGTGATCACCCCTCAGGCGGACAATGAGATTGAAGGCACGGAGGTTCTGACCCTGACTTTGGCAACGAGTGCCAACTATGTTTCTTCCAAAAACAGTGCAGATGTGGCGATTGTGGATGCGCCTGTGGCAAATAGTAAGACGGAGCAGACGATCACCTTCGCAGGGTTGGCGGGGGCGCTGACCTTTGGGGGCACCCCCGTCACTTTGACCGGCAGCGCTAGTTCGGGGTTGGCTGTAAGTTACACCTCTTCCAATCTTAGTGTGGTAAGTGTGAGCGGTAGTCAGTTGACAATCGTTGGGGCTGGCTTGGCGGCCGTCACCGCCAGCCAAGCGGGCAACGGCACGTATAATGCGGCGATACCAATTGAGCGCAGCGTGACAGTGGAGCCAAAGGCAGTATCTATCTCTGGGGCGGTGGCCCAAAACAAGGTGTATGACAGCACTTCTGGGGCGACGGTGAGTGGAACACCGGTTCTCATCGGGGTGGTTCCTGGGGGAGATGTTGCACTTGGCTCGGCCAGTGCAGTTTTTGCGGATGCTGAAGTCGGGGCAGGCAAGAGCGTCTACACGGGATATTCTTTGACTGGTTCTCAAGCTTCGAATTATAAAGTCGTTCAACCTAGTGGTTTAACGGCATCGATCACCGCGGCCGGTCTAAGCGTGGTGGGGGCGTCTGGGCAAAGCAGAGGGTATGATGGTAGTACGGCAGCGACTTTGATCGGCGGCATGCTGGTCGGTGTTCTCGGGGAAGACGATGTTAGTTTAGCACTGAATCCCACAGGAGTTTTTGCATCGAAAGAAGTGGGAACTTGGACGGTGGCGGCAAATTTTGCGCTTATGGGATTGGATCAAGGAAACTATATTTTGGCGCAACCGAGCGGAGTGATGGGGACGATCTCAGCGGGAACAACACTGGCCGGATGGGCAAGTAGTAAGGGATTGACGGGAAATAGCGCTTTGGCCTCCGCTGATCCAGACAGGGACGGATGGAGCAACGAGCAGGAGTATGCGTTCGGGCTTGATCCAGTGGTTGCGAGTGGCAGTCCATTGACAATTAGCCAAGCAGCTGGCCAGATGAAGATGTTTTACAACCAGAAGGTGGTGGGGGGTGTGACCTATACGGTGAGGTCGGCTACGAGTTTGGGTGCAGGGTTTAACGGGACGGTGACGTCTAGCTTGAGCAGTCCACAACCTTCGGTTGTGCCGGATGGGTATAAGCAGTACGAAGCGACGTTTACGTCAGGCGGGGATCAGGAATTCTTTAAGGTGGAGGCTGTCGTGCCGTAGGAGAGAGGGGGGAATAAGAGGGGGGATTTTTCCCCGCAGTTGCGGGACGCGCTTTCGCGCGAATTCTTAATTTTGGATTGAAGAGGAGATTGCTCACACAAAGGCCGCCAAGGGGGCGAAGAGAGGGGGGATTTCAAAATTTTAATTCTGAATTTGCTATTGGTCCTACTACGCTCCGGGCCTCGCAGACTCGGGCGGAGCTTCGAAGGGCGCAGACGCGGAGCGCGAAGGGATTCCAGATGTTAAAATGTAGTAATGTAAAAAACCCCGACCGGATCGGGGCAGGGTGTGAAGGTAGAGCGAGGCGACCTCGGAGATGTCGCCGCTACCTAAGTGTTGAAATGAGGGTGCAGAGCGCGGAGGAGAATTGAAAATTGACCTCTAACCAAAATTCTAGCGGGCGCCGATGCGCGGGCAGAGTTTTAGGATTTCGCAATTTGCGCAATCGGGCTTTCGGGCGGGGCAACGTTTTCGGCCGTGCGCAATGAGAAGATGGGAGAAAAGGGTCCACTCCTTTTTAGGAACTAATTTTACAAGGGCTGATTCGACTTTGACCGGATCGAATTGGCGAGTCAGACCCATTCTCCTGGAAAGGCGCCCGACATGGGTGTCTACGACCACTCCCTCTGCAAGGTTGAACGCATTGCCTAGGACAACATTGGCGGTTTTGCGGCCAACCCCAGCAAGAAAGTGTAGTTCTTTCATCGTCTGTGGCACTTCGCCTTGGTGATCTGAAACGAGGGCAGTCGCACAAGCACGGATGGAGCGGGCTTTCGCCCGATAGAAACCGGTCGAGCGAATGATTCCCTCCAGCTCGGTTTGGGGAATCGTGGCGTAATCGTTGGCGTTGCAACAGCGGAGGAAAAGAGCGGGTGTGACAAGGTTGACCCGCACGTCGGTGCACTGCGCAGAAAGAATGGTGGCGATGAGGAGTTGGAGTGGGTTGGCGTAATCCAACTCACAGTGGGCCTTGGGGTAAGATTTCTTAAGCTGTTGTATGATCTGCAGGGTTCGATGCAGAAGAGCCTTCGAGGGGGTCACGGAGAAGCTGGAGCGGAGGCTACGGGGAGTGATTTCAAGAGCTCGGAGGCTTCCGAAACGGTGGGGGTGTTGGGATATTTAGAAAGGAGGGTGGTGATCAATTTTCGTGCCTCGTCATTCTTCTGCTGACCACGGCGAATCTTGGCTGCACGAAGAAGGCCTTGGGAAGAGAGCTCGGGTAGACTGTCGTAGTAAAGATCGATCTTCTGGTAGTAGGTGACTGCTAGATCGAGGGGATCGAGCTTGGCTTTGCCCACTCCTTGTTCGACCTGGCGGGTGGGAATATTCTTTGAGGTGACCGTTTCTAAGGCTTGGCCAAAGGCGAGCATCGATTTGGCTTTCATCTCGTTGGAGGAGGTCGGGCTTTCGATCACACTCGTCCAAAGTTTGAAGGCGGAATTATTAGTTCCATCGCCGTCATACTTACCTGCTTCGGCCAAAGCTTGAGCCCGCAGGAAGTTGGCTTCCTGGACCTTATCGGACCAGGAGTAGTCGCGAGCCAACTCTGCAAAAAGCTTTTCCGCTTCGGCTTTGTGGTTGGATTGAAATTCAATTTGGCCGAGTCCAAAGAGTGCGGAAGCTTGAGCGTACTGGCGTGGGTCTTTCGAGCCGACCTTGGCGGGAAACTCCTTGCGAATTCGCTCGAAAACGGCGCGGGCCTCTTCGGCTTTGCCTGCGGCGAGCAGGGCGTTAGCGAAGCGCTGGAGATCGTGCCAATCCAGGGTGGCTTTGTTTTCGAGGGACTGTTTATATGCCTCCCCGTAGAGACGGAGGGCTAGGGTAGTCTGGCCGGCTTCAAAAGGTACGCTGGCTTGAGAAAAAAGAATCTGCGCAACGAGGCCGGGTCGAGCGCTGGCTTTGCTAGCGAGATCGCGGAAGGGTTGGAGGCACTCTTCCACGGGGGCGGCTCCACTGGAAAAGCGGAAGAGACAGATTCCGACGAGCTTGGAGAGGGCGGGGGCAGCGCGTGGACCTGAGTAGCCTAGAATGGCTTGGCCGATAGAGTCGGTAGCGCGCTGGAGTGATTCTTTCCAACGGGTCTGGGTTTCAAGAGGCAGTTGCGCATATCCGCCCATAGCTTTGGCAATGGTCAGATCGAGATCGGCAGATTTTTCTAAGGCGGAGTAGGCCAGGTCAGAAATAGCGACGGGAGGTGGCGAAGTGGTGGTATCGGGATAGAGTTCTTTGAAAAGTTCAAAAGCACGACGATAGGATTGCAGGGCTTGGCTCTCATCACGTTCTTCGGCGAAAAGGGTGCCACGGGAGAGGTAGGCGCTGATATTGCGAGGGTCTTTGGGGTAAGTGCGGAACTGGTCTTCTTGAGCGGAAAGCATGAGATCTTTCTTTTTGTCGCGAGCATAACTTCTCCATATCCGTTCGTAGGCATCGAGCCCAGCGGGAGAGCCAGAAAGTTTGGTGGTGGCTTCTTTCCAGAGGGTTAGGGCCTGTTCGGGCTTCTTGGCCTCGACCCAGGCATCTCCTTGGGCGAGGAGAGCCACCCCAAGGCTAGTCGATTGGGGATAGGCGGTGATGAATTTGGCAAAGGCGGTGGCCGCTTCTGGAAACTTCCCTGAGATGCGCAGGGCGTGGGCGAGGCGCAGGGTGGCATCCTCTTTGGTAGTGGCAGTATGTTTACCTGTGCTCAGTTCGTTGAGTTGGGCGATGCCTTGGGGAAACTTCTTTTCCCCAATCAAGGCTGAGGCATAGAGCAGTTGAGTTTGTTCGGCGCTTTCGGCGGATACTTTTCTTTTGCCTGATTTAATATCGGTAAGAAACTTTTCGTAGTAGGTGAGGGCTTCGGCGCCTTTGCCCGATTTTTGATAGGCGGTAGCGATGAAGCGGGGAATTTCGTCGGCGTAGCGTTCGGCGGTAATTTTTTCTTGGGCCGATTTCAGTCGCTTGATGGCCGATTCGTAATCGCCATCCTCCAGGAGTGCCCGTCCCACGAGGTAATCGACCAGCCCTGCTATGCCTTTCTGGGAGGGATAATCCTTTTGATATTTTTCGACCAAGCGATCGGCATCTGCGGTACGTCCTTGGAGGGCAAAGGTAAGGATGATCTGCTGTTGGGCGGGGGCGGCGAGGTCAGGAGTTCCATACTGGGCGACTTGGCGAAAGACGAGGCGGGCTTCGTCATAGCGGCGAGTCTGGAGAAAGGCCTGACCCAATTGCAGGAGGGCCTGTCCTGAAAGATCGGGGCGGGAGCGGACCTCTTCGATCTTTTGGCTGGCTCGGGTGATGCGACGAATTTTATCGGGGGAGGGGTTAGATCCTGAGGTGAGTTCGGCACGAAGCGGAGCGAGGTTGGCTTGGAGTTGAGAGATGAGATCATCTTTTCCAGGAATGGTGCGGAGGCGGGCGACTGCCTCGTTGAAGCGGTTGCTGGCGAGATCGAGCATGGCGAGTTGGAGATTGGCCTCGGCGGCGAGGGCGGGACTGGATCCGGAAGCGATACGGGAGTAAATCTGGCCTGATTTTGCGAGAGCGGCATCGGCGTCTGCTTTTTTGAAATCGGCGAGGAGTTCCTTGGCTCGTTGGGCTTCGGCGTAGCCTTGAAGGTAGTCGAGATCCTCGCCGAGGTCTTTTTCCTTATCGGCGAGGCGGGCGGCATCGAGATCGGCACTGGCCTCGGCATATTTACTTTGCTGGACGTGGAGGCGGGCGCGGAGAAGAAGGTTCTCGGCGAGGGATTTGGATTCAGGAAATTCTTTGGCAAAGGCGGCGACGAGCTGAATCGCTTCTTCAATACTCTTTTTTTGTTCGGCCGACTTGTCGGGAGCGGTACTGGCTTGGGCGGCGACGGCTTGGAGAACGAAATAGGCGGCTTCCTCTTTGACATCTTTTTCTTTGGTGGTGGTTTGTACTTTGCGGTAGGCGACGATGGCGTCGGGCCATTTGCCGAGGTTGTACTGGGAGCGTGCGAGAAGGAGGTAGGCGCTGGGTAGGTTTAGGGAGGTGGGGCTGGCTTGGATGAAGGCGTTAGCGAGTTTGATGGTCTCTTCAAAGCGACCTCCCTCGTAGGCTTCGAGAATCTTTTTTGTGGCATCGCCAGTCTCTTGGGCACGGAGGGTTGCAGGGGAAAGAAGCGCGAGGGCCAGAGTAAAAATTTGGGCGGAGAGGATTAGGTTTTTCATCCGAGTAAAAACCCTAAAGCCAGCGTGGGTTTTCTGCCAGCGGAACTCTAAGGGTACGGGCACATTTCCCTTGCCAAGCTGGGGGCATTGTGGGGATGATTCATTCACTGATGACCTTGCCTTTGCCTAGCCTAACGACGCCCTCGGTTTGACCGACCCTGTTTTGATGTTCTCCTCCTTCCTCCTTTGAAATCGCTGCGCCCCATGCGAGCGGTCCTTATTTCCTAATGCAGGAGCTACGTGCCAACCATAGGATCCGGGCGCGCGAGGTGTACCTCGTGGACGCGGCGGGTCAAAAAGTGGGGGTAGTTAATTTTAACGATGCGATGAATGCGGCCCGTCAGGCGGGTCTGGATCTGGTGGAGGTCAGTGGCAACAGTAATCCACCCGTTTGTAAGATCCTAGACTTTGGAAAATATCGTTACGAGATGGACAAGCGGGAGCGGGAATCGAAGAGGCACAACTTGGCCGCGAAGGTGAAGGAGATGAAGTTTCACGTGAATATCGATCCGCATGATTATCAGACCAAGCTCCGCCAAACGGAGGGATTTCTGTGGAAAGGGATGAAAGTGAAGGTGGTTATGGCCTTCCGTGGTCGTGAAATGCAGCACGTGGAGCTGGGGCAGGCGGTGGTCGTGAATATTCGCAACGATTTGAAGCTGGTGGCGGTGGCGGATGCCAATCCGAAATTGATTGGCAGGAACATCACAATGATGTTAAATCCTCTCCCCGCTAAGAAGCGGGTACGGCGCTGGACAACCGAGAAGGCCGAGGGGGCCTACGAGGAAGAGGACAGCGAAACGGGAGGCCAAGAGCAAACTGAAGCCTCCCCCGTGGAAACCGCAACGCCGACCCCTTCGTAAGGTACTCATGCCCAAATCGATCTCTCGCAGGAAAACAAAGAAGTCCGCCGCCAAGCGCTTTAAAGTGACTGGCACTGGAAAGATCTTGTTCGGAAAGCCTGGGCGCCGCCATTTGGCCTCGAGCAAGAATCGCAAGCGGATGCGCCGTTTGGGTAAAATCGCAGTTCTCGATAAAACGGATATGAAGCGGATTCTCGAGAATCTGCCCTTCCGCTAAGGATCCCCCGACCATGCCGCGCGCCACCAATGCACCAGCCTCCCGCGAACGCCGTAAACGTGTAGTTACGAGCGCAGCGGGCTATCGTGGGCGTCGTAGTAAGCTTTTCCGTTACGCCAAAGACGCGACGATGAAGGCCAAATACTGGTCGTATCGGGATCGTAAGACACGGAAACGTAATTTTCGTCACCTCTGGATTGCTCGGCTGAGTGCAGCCTGCAAATTGCAGGGGATGAATTATAGCTCCTTTGCCGGAGCCCTCCGCAAAGCTGGGGTGGAGCTGGATCGGAAAATTTTGGCCGATTTGGCCATTCACGAACCCGCGGCGTTCGCCGCCGTGGTCGCGGCCACGCGCGCCTAAGTTACGGGACCGCCCGTGTCCCCCCCATCGTCCCCAGATTTCGAGGGGATTCGGCAACAAGCCCTTGCGGAGCTTGCCAAAGCTACGCCTGGTCCTGAGCAGCAAGCATGGCGGAATCGTTATTTAGGAAGGCAGGGGGAGGCGCAGAAAATTCTTGATGGATTAAAGACCCTGTCTCCAGCAGAACGACCTGCAGCGGGAAAGGCGGCGAATGATCTGAGAAAATCTTTAGAGGAGGCGTGGGCGGAAAAAGGAGGTGGGGAGAGTGTCGGAGTGGCGCCGGCTGCGGGGGAGTTTGATTTCACTTTACCAGGCCGACCTTCTCCCTCGGGGGCGGTGCACGTCTTGACCCAGACCTTAGATCGGATCACCGATATATTTCATCGGTTGGGCTTTGCTTTGGCCGACGGGCCTGAGATTGAAACGGAGCATCATAATTTCGATGCGTTGAATACGCATGCGGACCATCCAGCACGGGACGAGCAGGATACTTTTTATCTGCAGTTGCCTCCTGGACCCCATGGGAGGTGGTTGCTGCGGACGCAGACCTCGACGGTGCAGATTCGGGTATTAGAAAATCGAAAACCGCCGATCAAAATCATTGCTCCAGGGCGTTGCTACCGACGGGATGAGGTAGATGCAACGCACGGGATCTTTTTTCATCAGGTGGAGGGACTTTGTGTGGGGGAGGGGATTGGGTTGCCTCACTTGAAAGGGGTTTTGGAATATTTTTTCCGAGAATTATTGGGCAAGGAAACGATAGTACGTTTCCGACCCCACTACTTTCCCTTTACCGAGCCGAGCTTTGAAGTGGATTTCTCGATTCCTGGAAAAACGTTTCGTGGGAAAGAGTGGCTGGAGATTGCGGGCTGTGGATTGGTTCATCCCAATGTTTTGCGTGGGGTGGGTGTCGATCCAGAAAAGTTTAGTGGGTACGCCTTTGGGTTGGGGGTTGAGAGGATCGCGATGGTCCGACACGGGATTCCTGATCTGCGTCTTTTTTACGATAACGACGTGAGATTCTTAAAGCAGTTTGGCCACGCGGGCGCGGTGTGAGTATCGGAAGGGATTAAGGGGTTAAGTAAGCTAGAGATATGAGGGATCATCGGAGGCTGAGGGCTTTTGACCTCGCGGATCAGGTTGCCCTGGAAACTTATCGCCTGACAAAATCTCTTCCCAAAGAGGAAGTCTATGGATTGATCGCACAAATGCGTCGGGCAGCGGTTTCCATCTCCTCGAATATTGTGGAGGGGTGTGCGCGAGAGAGTCGGGCGGAGTATATGCGCTTTCTTGAAATATCCTTAGGATCAGCAAGGGAGCTGGGCTATCAGGCAAGCCTGGCGGAGCGGTTGGGATATTTTGGTAAGGAGGAAGGTTCCCCATTCCTTGGGAAATTGGACGAGTGCGAAAAGGTCTTGGCTGCACTGATTCGATCCGTTCGCGAATCCTGAGTCCCTTAACCCCTTAACTCCTTAATCCTCGGTTCGGCTTGAATTACCCTGATTTCTACGTTCAAGCGTTTGGCGAGTTCGTAGGGAACGGGGTGGGTATCGGGTTCGGGGCTGGGGTGGCAGACAATGATTTTGACTCCGTAACGAACGGCGTCGACGAGGCAACGATCACAGGGTGGGAGGGTGACGGCGAGGAGGAAGGGTTCCCCTGGTTTACAAAAGGCGAGAGCGTTGCTTTCGGCGTGGGTGGTGAGGCGGCGGCGGAAGTCGCGATGGAGGGCTTCGTCTTCGGTGAGTTCGACTCCTGGAGGTTGGCCGTTAAAGCCGATGCCGCAGACGCTACCTTCTTTGCGGAGAATGGCGCAGCCGACCTTGTGATAGCGGTCGGAGCTGGTGGGAGCGGTAGCCTCGGCGAGGCGTAGCGCGAGTTGGATCCATTTATCTTTCATGGGATTTTTTATTTTTGAGCGACGTGGAGGCGGTGGAGGATT
>JBGSBI010000024.1:0-277 GCA_041730685.1 Aliarcobacter sp. | reverse complement strand
GGAGCCACCAAAGACATTCCTGACCATATACCGCAAAGGAAAAAAACGCACTCCACGCTGGGAGCGGCAGTGTTATTTGGCGAGAGGGGGTGGGGGGTGAGTTTGCTATATAAAGAGTACTTCGATGAGGATGAGGCCGCAGAAGAGGGCATAGCCTGCGGAGAAGAGTTTGGCGGCAGTGGAGGGGAGTTCGAAACCGTAGACGGGGCCCATGCCGCCCATGAGCATAGAGGATTCGACGACGGCATTGGCCCATGGGAGACCACCGATTTCGTGA
>JBGSBI010000023.1:17299-23155 GCA_041730685.1 Aliarcobacter sp. | reverse complement strand
CCGCTTGATCAGGAAGAGAGGCGGTTGTGCCACGTAAATATATCCTTGAGCCACCAGCTGAGGCATTTTTCGGTAAAAGAAGGTCAATAGAAGAGTACGAATATGCGACCCGTCCACGTCGGCGTCGGTCATCAGGATGATTTTATGGTACCGCAACCGACCCAGATCAAAGCCGCTCCCATCCGACTCCTCCCCACTCTTCTTATCTTTCTCATCCGAAGTCCCGATCCCTGTGCCCACCGCAGTGATGATCGTCCGAATTTCATTATTATTCAGCACTCGATCAATCGAAGCCTTCTCCACGTTAATCAATTTTCCCCGAATCGGAAGGATCGCCTGCGTCCTTCGATCCCGCCCCTGTTTCGCCGAACCACCTGCCGAATCCCCCTCAACAATATAAAGTTCACACAAGCTGGGATCCCGCTCTGAACAGTCCGCCAACTTGCCAGGCAAACCGCCACCGCTAAAGGCTCCCTTCCGAATCGTCTCCTTTGCCTTCCGGGCCGCCTCACGTGCACGCGCACCCGTTAATGCTTTATCAAATATTTTCTTAGCAACCCCAGGATTCTCCTCCAAAAAGGCCAGTAGACCTTCGTACACGCAGCTGCTCACGATCCCTTCAATTTCCGCATTAACCAACTTCACCTTCGTCTGAGCGTTGAAACGAGGATTCGGCAACCGAATACTCAAAACGCAGATCAGTCCTTCGCGCACGTCTTCCCCTGTAATCTTAGGATCTTTCTCCTTCGCTAAATTCTTGCCCGAGGCGTACTGATTAATCGCCCGGGTCAGCGCCGAGCGAAATCCCGAGACATGGGTTCCCCCGTCAGGATTCGGGATCGAGTTCGCAAAAGGCAGCAAGGTCTCGTCATACCCGTCGTGATACTGCATCACGCAATCCACAAAAACTTCGTCCTTTTTCCGCTCGAGAACGATCGGCTTGGGATGAATCGGCGACTTCGCCTTCGCCATCTGCTTCACAAACTCAATAATTCCCTCTTTATAAAGGAAGGTCTCCGTCTTCCCGTTTTTAGCTTCGTCCGTTAACGCAATCGAAAGGCCAGGATTCAGAAATGCCAGTTCGCGCATCCGCTTGGCCAAAAGATCGAACTTAAACTTTGTCGTATCCTGAAAAATCTCTGCATCCGGCTTAAAGGTAATCTTCGTCCCTGTCTTCTTCGACTTCCCGATCACGCTCAACTTGGATGTGGTTTTCCCCTGAGCGAACTCCATGTGATAAAGCTTCTCATCCCGCGAAATTTCTACCTCGAACCACTCCGACAGAGCGTTAACACACTTCGCTCCCACCCCGTGCAGACCACCCGAGTACTTGTAGGCTCCTTGGTCGAACTTTCCACCCGCATGCAGGTTGGTTAAAACCAGCTCGACTGCAGGCATTTTAAACTTGGGATGCATGTCCACCGGAATCCCGCGCCCATCATCGGCAATACTAATCGAGCCATCCACATGCATCCCCACCTCAATATTCTGACAATGGCCCGCCAAATGCTCGTCCACCGAATTATCAAGAACTTCAAAGACACAGTGGTGTAATCCACGCTCGTCCGGATCCCCAATGTACATCCCAGGCCGCTTCCGCACCGCCTCCAACCCCTCGAGTTTATCGATCTTCGAAGCGTCGTACTTAGAAGTTACAACGACTTTTTCCTTGGCTGCCATCCGATGAAGGTAGTGAGAGGAACTCTTTCGACAACTTAAAAAATGATTTCTTAAGTTTTTATATGTAAATATATATTAAATACTTATAGTGTTTATTTCCCTCAAATTATGGGACGTAAAAACAAGGAATGGATCCTACTTAACCCCAACCTCCACCAGTGAATCCTTGAAAACTACTTAGAACGATGCCTAACCCGCTTTTCGAGAACCATCATCAGCCAACCACTCCTGCAACAGGCGATAGGCCACCGCCATCAAGGTCGCGCCGAAAAAGATTCCTAAAAATCCATAAACCAAGAATCCACCGATCACCCCTAAGAAGATAATTCCAAATGGCAGATTGGTTCCCCGACTTATCAAATAGGGCTTCGTAAAATTATCCACCAACCCCACCACTCCGATTCCCCAAACCAAATTAAAAATTGCCCACCCCATCTTATCTTCTCGGAATAACCAGAAGACGACTGGAGCCCAAACAATCGCCGTCGAAAGCTGTAGACTAGCAAAAAAGAACCCCGCAAAACCCAGTAGCAACACCTGCGGTACCCCCGCCATCCAAAACCCAAAACACATTAAGGCGGCCTGCAGCGCCGCCGTCCCGAGCAACCCCAGCATCACACTTCGAATTGTCTGTGCCGACAACTCCAGCAGATCACTTCCCTCAGAACCAAACAAACGATCCAAGGTTGTCCTCGCCACTCGCGTCAAATCCTCCCCTCCATGGAAAAAGAAAGCGCAGATCACTAGTGCAAAAGAAAACTCCAGTAACCCCACCCCAATCCGACCCGCCAATGAACCAAGCCGTGTTGCTGCCTGACGCAGCAAGGGCGCAATGTCCGAAATGAACTTTTCTCGGTCGTTGTGCAAACTTTCCCACTGCATGAAAACCATATTCCCAAAGGGATACTTCTTTAACTCCTCCGGTGCAGGGGGAATCTGCTCCCTTGAAGCCTCCATCAACCTTTGCGAAACCGGACCTAGAGATTTTGCCGCTACCCCCAACCCATAAGTAATCGGTAACAGACAAAAAATCGCCACCAGTGCACTCGCCAAAACAGAAGAGAGAATCCTCCGCCCTCCCGTCGCCCTCAATATCCATACGAATATTGGCCAGGCCGCCACTGTCAGAATCACCGCCCAAAGCAGAGGTCCGAAAAATGGACGCAGAATATTTAAACAAGCCAGTCCAAGCAGGCCTATCGCCAGCCCCCCCGCCACTTTCTGGAAAATAGGATCCTTCGTAATCATCGCCCTCGCAGTCTCAATCGCTCGCCTACTCTTGCCAATACTATCCTTTTCCTCATTCGCGAGCCGCCGCCACCTCAACCCAAACCAATCGAGTTGTTACTTTCCCCATCGGCAACCCAGTTAGCTTTGCCACGGCTGCCGCGTACGCCTCCAATTGAGGCCTGTAATATTCTGTCCGCTCCTCTCTTTCCTTTTCCCCCTCCAACCGGTCGGTTTTATAATCCACCACCTCAGCCCCTACCACCCCTCCCTTTCCATCTCGTCCCACCACAACTCGATCAAATGTTCCCGTCAAAACCTCACTTTTCCCCTCCCTCTCCCAGACCACCGCAAAACTTTTCTCCCTCCAAACCTCCAACTTCTCCACACCAGCCCACTTCTTCTTCCACTCCTTTGGGTCAAAGACCCAGCGGATCTCTTTCCCCACCTGTCCGGCCACTTCCAAGGCCTCTCTTTCCACCTCCGCACGATCCATCCCCCACCACAGCTCTGGCGCCTCCCGCACCCAACTCTTCGAATCAGGAACTTCCCCCTCAATCCACTCGATCTTACTCAGCCACGAGTGAATTCGCGTACCTTTATCCAAGGCCCGTCCGCTTCCTTGCGAAATGACGTGAGACAATCTCACCTTTCCTCCCCCCTCTCGTGCGGAAGGACTTTCCAATCCTAGTCGCTCCTCCGGTTTTCGTGGCGCAACCCCGACCGCCTCCGCCACTCCAATATCCTTGGGTACCACCGCCTTTTTTGCCTTCTCAAACTCTTTCTCCTTGGATTCAGTCACCTTTAACTCTCCTCCCTTTTCACTTTCCGACCAACCCCACTGACTTCGCAAAAGTTTTCCCAAACTCAAATTCTCTCCGCTCCAAGGCCCTCCCACCACCACTTCCAAATCCCGCCTCGCCCGCGTTAGCCCAACATAAAGCACGCTCAAAGATTCCATAAACTCTTCCTCTTTAACCTCGTGACACCTGTCGAGATATCCCATCAACTCCGCAACCTTTTCACTAGGGACAATCTCCGCCTTTCCGTTTCGAACCCGAACCTTAATTTTGTCTCCGCCCCGCGCACTTAATCCACGATCCAGATCAGCCAAAATCACCCGATCAAATTCTAGCCCCTTCGCTCCGTGCACCGTCATGACCCTCACCTGAGAGGCTCTAGGATTTTCCACCCTTTCCGTTCGCACCTTGCGCACAAATCGGGCTAGTCGACCCCCACCCTCTTCATCAAATCCCCGTGCCAACTCCACCAGCTGCGCACATCGCATCTGATCGTGCGCCGTTCCCGACTCCCGCCACTTCTTCTTCGAAATCCACGTGGCCAAAACTTCCGCCAAACCCTTTCCCACAATGTCACGCCTTAACACCGCTAAAAACTCTGTCGCCCCCTCATCTTTCCCTTTCGAAACGGGCGATACTTGACTACATCCAAACACGTCTGCCATGCCTCCCGCACAAACGTGGTAACGCCCTGCACTATGACCCGGATGATCCGCCCAAGTTAGCAAAGACAAAATCATCTCCACCCCAGCACTATCGCTCAGCGGATTCCCACCCTCCCCGCTTGCTTCGATCCCACGCGCCTTCAACTCCGCCAAAATCCCCGGAATAAATTCACGGCGCCTACATAAAATCCCTAAACTTCCCGTCCCTTTCTGGCTGTGAGCCTCGGCTCGCTCCACCACTTTACCTCGTACAACCGCCTTCACCTCATCCGAGGACTCACCCGAGCAGACAAACAGCAACACCTGACCCGATTGCGACGCAGCCGACGGAGAAGACTGGTGAGCCTTATACTCCTCTTTCCAACTTCCTGCCGCCGCCGCGAGTTCAGGTTTTGGATTATCCTTCTTTTGAAAAAGCTCGGACTTATCGATTTCATGGAAAGCCTTATCCACCGCCTCTAAAACCGCCACGCTCGAGCGATAACTCTCACTCAAGGACTCCCGCTCTACCCCCGGCAACAACGCCTCCACATCCTTCAGCAAGCGAGGATCCGATCCACGCCATCCGTAAATCGACTGCTTCCGATCGCCCACCACCAGAACATGTCCGCCCTTTCCAGCGGTCTCATTCAAGATGGGCTGAAAGAAGCCGAACTGCCCCCGACTAGTATCCTGAAACTCATCCAATAAAAGATGCGCAATCCTCCCATCCAACCGAAAATAGAGGTCGTCAGACTTCCGCCCTGCTGCCGCCCGCAACGCCGCCGCCTCCACCTCCCGAAAGGTGTACGACGCGGATAAGTACGACTGAGCTGAACGCGCCTTGTCATACTCAGTCGCCAAATCCACCAGAGCCGACTCCCGCACGCAGTGTAACCGAACCATCTCCTTCTTTGCCTTTTGCACTACCACCGAGAAAGCCTCCACGAACGAGCCAGGAATTTGCGCCTTATCGAACTTCGTTTCGCCCAACGCCATCTTCCGTAAAATGCTCAATTCCAGCAGATCCACTAGCCTTGGCGGTGTGAGCAGCGCCTGCTTGATCTTCTCTAAATTATCTGGCCAATAGCGAGTCGCAGGAGAAACGAATCCACCCAAAAACGTCCTCAAGCGAATCACCTCCTCCTCACTCAATCGAACAGGTCCACCATCTTTTTTCCACGTGCCATCACTCTGAATTCCTCGTAAATCCAATCGCAGCTCCTCGAAGGTTTCCATCAATTGAACGCGTAATCCGAGTGCTGGTGCCTTCCCCTTAAACTTCCTCCACGCTTTGCGAATTCGCAGCCCAGATCCGCCTTCCAAAAGAGTGTCGACCGCTGCCTCGGCTAACTCCACCGACTTCTCTCCAAGCGCGATCGTCCAAGTAGGAGGCAATCCGACGGAAGGGCCGAAAGAGCGTGCCACCTTGGCAAAGATCCCGTCCATTGTCCCGATTTGCAGACGATGCATTCGTTGCGTCAGTTCCTACAGCACCGCAGAAC
>JBGSBI010000023.1:9938-17289 GCA_041730685.1 Aliarcobacter sp. | reverse complement strand
CGCCACCGAAGGCTCTTTCTTTACCCCAGCTACCGCCCCGAGTTCCCTCCTTTTTCCTGCATCAAAGACCGCTCGAGCCAGCCAACCTAAAACCCGAGAAAGAATCTCCCCCGCCGCCGCCCGCGTAAATGTCGTTGCTAAAACAGTCGTGGGATCGACTCGGCCACCATTCAAATCCTTTTCGAGTAGAATCCGAAGAAACCGGCCCGCCAGTTGATAAGTCTTTCCGCTTCCCGCCGAAGCCGAAATTAGAGTCGAATTCGAAGCAGGCTTCTTCATCACTCCTCCGCCTCTTCGTCCTGCACGCTTTGCGGTATGCCCGCCAATCCGCACAACGCTAAAAATGTCGGATGAGTCATCTCCGAGTCCAGCTCTCCGATTACATCCCACTTTCCATCCAGGATCGAGCCCGCCACCTCTTTTGCTTTCTCCAGTGCCCCCAGGACCGTGCTCTCCTCCATCGGTTTCGAAATACCCGATTTATCTACATCCTTCGGTAGTTGAAAATAAACAAGATCACACTTCCCCGCATCCCAATCCTTACCTTCCCCTCCCAAGACAATCGGCGCTAGCTCCCGGTACAAGGGCATTTGTAGATCTTTCCACGTCCCATCCGCTTCCTGATGCACCCGCTCGGGGGGTTTCGGTGTGGCGCTCGTCTTAATATCCACAATCCTCCAACGGCCCGTCTGCTCATTTCGATCCATTCGATCAGGACGCCCATAAACCGTCAGGCTCCTACCCTGAGAATCCTTTAGATCGATTTCAGCGGGTTTTCTCTTTTCTCCCTCATCCTCCGTTAGAACTATTTTCCAGCCCGCAGCCCGCTCCCTTGCCTGAACCCGAGCAAAAGCCTTCAACCTCTCCTCCGCTAACTCCAACTGCCAACCCACCGCCGCTTTCGGCTCTTTTCGAAAACGCTCTTTTGCAAGACGATTCAGCTCCGCCTGGAGAAATGCGAAGATCTCCTCCTCTCGGATGCTCTCGCGCAGACCCACCTCCCTGGCAAAGGACCCTGCCACCCGATGAATCAGAGTCCCAAAACCAGCTGCCGAAAGTTCTCCCGGTTCGTCCTCCACCGTCCCCAACCTCAGAACTTTAGAAAAATAAAAGTAGCGGGGACTCATCAGGTAATCTCGAAAACCTGTTACAGAAACTCGGCTTATCTTCTCTTCTCCTGCAGGCAAGGCTCCAAAACCACGTCCGCTCGCCAACCGTTCGAATTTCTTCTCCTGATTCTCTTTTTCCGTTAAGGCCAGCACTCGTGCCGCCAGACCTTCTCCTTGGAGACCCCCGAGAAGGAGCCGACTCGGCTTCACAGGATCTCCCGCTGAATTAAACGAGGGTACAACTAACCCCACAATTCCACGGCCTCCCTCTCGGGTTCCTAGAATCACCGCCAGAGCATAGGCGTCGCGTGCCAACCGCCGCTCATTGTCGTTCACCCCTAAGATCTCCCGCAAATTCCCTGGCAGAAACTCGTCCGAGGTCACACTTGTCGGCACAGCCCCTTCATGAAATGAGGCCACTGCAACCGATGGCGAATCTTCCTCCGCCAACTCGAGCCACCCCACCATCTCCACCGCTCCTGCTCGAGCTGACTCTGGAACCTGACAATCCTCCATTTCAGAAAGGACCAGCCGCAAATAATCGGCTGCCCCAATCTTTTCTAAGTAGGGCAATGAGCACGCCCCTAGCTCTGCCATCACTTTTCGGGCCTTCTGCAAGGAGTCCCGCATCATTCGTCCTGAGGGCATATCGACATTTACCTCCAACGATCCATAAACCTGCGACAGCATCTCCGTAATCTTGCTGGCTTGGTTCGAGGCACTATCCACTGCGGGCACGAAACCGATCTTACTCTCCAGTTTTGCCACCCACTCTCCCTCAATACTTCCTGGGGGAGGATCCATCTTTTCCGGCACATGCTCTTCCGCATACTTATCTAAGTCTGCCGACGCTTTGAGCTGATCTCCCAACCCATCGGGATGGCGCATCAGCAGGGCAGCCGACTCCCAAGAGGGCGCCTCGCCCGGTTTTCGAGAAGCATAGTCGACCACCGCCCGAAGAAACGTCGCCACCCGACCCTCCGCCATTCTCTTTCCCTCGGCCCAGTGAGAATCCATTCCCCCCTCCCTCAGCGCCTCCCGAATCCCAGCCACCGCACTCTCTTCCGGAATCGCCAAGGTAGCTCCAGGCCACTTCTTGGCCATTTCTGCCAGTCGGGCCGACTGATCCGCCGCTCGCACCACAGCATGGATTTCACCCCCATTCAACCCGCTACTTCTTTTAGCCCAAACCTGAACATTTAACCTCCCATACTCGTCAAAGCCCTTCTGCTCCGTCTCGGGCGTAAAGATAAGAACCTGAGGCGACTGCGGAAGAGCCCCCAGCATTTTCAGAAAAATGGGCAGAATCTCTACCACCCCTACCAAGACTACTTGCACGTCTTTGACCTTTCCCTTGTCCGCTAAAAGGTTTCTTCGCTCGGCAGGATCCATCCACCCTAACTTATTTAATATTTTGCCATAATCTCGATGGACCTCCTCCAGGAGATGCCAGCGTTCCGACTCCGATTCAGGAGCCTCGGGCATTTTTTCCTCAATCATACGCCCCACATCCGCAAACGATCGCCCCTCTCCCCCCAACTCGTTCCACAGTTTCTGCAAACGACTGCCGAGAAGAAGTTCGGGATCCCCGCCCTGCCCAATTCCCTCAGGAAGGACAAACAGCTTAGATTTCTCCTCTTTGGGCACTCGTCGGAGCGCCTCCATCCAGGCTAACTTTTGTACGAGATCCGATGCCGAAGGCAGAATTCCCTCGGGTGCGTCGAAAAGGCCTTCCACCACCTGCGCGATCGTCGATATTTGAGGGAGGAATAAGGGGTGTTTCATTTTGTCCGCCTCGACCGCCAACCGTTCCAGAAGACGCCTGCCTGCACGAGATCCACGCACCACGACTTTTACGTCCGATAAATCCTTAAAGTTAGCCAGTAACCACTTGGCCGTAGTCACGAGCACTGGCTCCTCCCAACCCAGAAAAGTACGCTTCATCATCAGAAACCCTATCCTAGCAGGTGGGACAAATTCTGTCCCATCATTAGCTATTCCTTGCTGCCATTCACACCTGCCCGCTACGGGCACCCCGGCCGTTGCGGGCGCCCTTCGTAGCTCAGCGAGGTTTACCGAGACTGAGCAAAGTAGGGTCAACTCAACCAATCAAACATTCAAAATTCAACATCCCAAATCACATTCCCCCACCCTACCCTCCTCCCATGACTCTCTCCCCCATCTACCGCAAGGTCGCCTTCCGACTCATCCCCATTCTCTTCTGCTGCTACATCCTCGCCTACATCGATCGCGTCAACGTTGGCTTCGCAAAATTAGCCATGCACGACGTAGCCTGGTTCTCCGACGCAGTCTTCGCCACAGGTGCGGGCATCTTTTTCCTCGGCTACTTCCTTTTCGAGGTTCCGGCTAATCTAATCCTCCAACGTACTGGTGCCCGCCTCTGGATCGCCCGCATCATGATCAGTTGGGGAATCATCTCCACCCTCATGGCCTTCAGCCAAGGCTCCTTATCCTTCTACCTTCTTCGATTCTTCCTCGGTGTCGCCGAAGCCGGCTTTTTCCCTGGGATCATCCTCTACCTCACCTACTGGTTTCCCCGAGAACATCGCGCCCACATGATCGCACTATTTATGACCGCCGTCGCCGCCGCTGGCATCGTCGGTAGCCCCATCTCTGGATTTATCCTCCAAGCCTCCAATGGCTGGCACGGTCTCCAATCCTGGCAGTGGCTTTTTATTCTCGAAGGAGTTCCCTCCATCCTCCTCGGTCTAGCTGTCCCCCTCCTCCTCACCGATCACCCCAGCAAAGCCTCCTGGCTTTCCCCCCAAGAAAAATCCTTCCTCCTGGAAAAGCTCGATCATGAACAGCACCTGAAACTGAGCGCTGGCGAGCACGCCTTCAGCCTCAAAGACGCCTTTCGCTCAACCCGGATCTGGATCTTCTGCCTCACCCAATTCACCATCGTCTTCGGACTCTACGGAGCCTCTTTTTGGCTCCCGCAAATTGTTCACGACAGCCTCACTCAAGTGGACTGGCAGATCGGTCTCTACTCGGCCATCCCGTGGGCCTGTGCCGCCTTCGGCATGGTCTGGGTCTGCCGCCACTCCGATCGTAAAAGAGAACGACGCCTCCATGTCGGCCTTTCCGCCCTCACCGCCGCCCTCGGCTTCGCCTTCAGCGCCCTCCAAGGTCTACCAGGGTGGGTTCTTCTCGTGACCCTATCCATTGCCCTCACCGGAGTCCTCGCCACCACCTCCTGCTTCTGGAGCGTCCCGACCGCAATTCTCTCAGGCACCGCCGCCGCCGCTGGCATCGCCTGGATTAACTCAGTCGGAAATCTAGCTGGCCTAGTCGCCCCCGAACTTTTCCGCTGGATGAAAAGCCACCACGGAATGAGTACTGCCCTCCTCACCCTCGCCGCCATCCAAGCCTGCGCTGCCATCCTCGCCCTCACTATCATCCACCCCAAACAAACCTAAGCTGCGCGTGACCGCGACCCGCGAACGCGCGACCCTAATCGCTTGATTGCTTTCCGACTCTCGGAGGTTAAAATAATCACCAATGAAGACCCGCCTCACCGCCGTCATTAACAAGGAGGGAAACGAATATGTCGCCCTCAATCCGGATCTAGATATCGCGAGCCAAGGCCCTACCCCAGAAAGCGCCCTAACCAACCTACGCGAAGCAGTCGACCTCTTTTTCGAAACCGCCTCAGCGGGTGAAATCCGAAGCCGCCTCGGCGGCGAAACCTGGATCACCCAGTTCGAGGCGGAGTATGCCCAAGCGTAAAGTCTTCTCAGGCCAATCCCTTTGCGATTTACTGGCCGATCATGGATTCGTTGCCGTTCGCCAAAGAGGCAGTCACCGAGTTATGCAGAAAAAAGATGGTTCCACCACTATCACCGTACCCGTCCCTATCCACCGTGAACTAAAACCTGGCACCCTCGCCTCCATCATCCGTCAAAGCCAATTAGATCGCACGCTGTTCGAGACCTAACCACTCCGCCCGCCCGTATCGGGCGCCCCGCCCTTCGCAGCTCAGCGAGGTTTACCGAGACTGAGCGTAGTAGGGGCCCCAATCCAAAATCCAAAATTCGAAATCAAAAATTATTCCTCCAACACCAACCTCTTCTCCGTCTTCGCCCCCAGCTCCCTTAACTTATCTGCTGTCCCAAGAATATTCCCCTTCTTCTCCGATAACTTCTTCACCGCCGATCCATGCGCCTCCTGCGCCTTATCCAGCGCCTTGCCCACCTCCGCCAGATCCGCACAGAAGTTCGCCAGATCGTCATGCAACTTTCCGCCTAACCGCGCGATCTCCTGCACATTCCGATTCTGCCGCTCGATCCTCCACAAATTCGAGATCGTCCGCAAAGTAGCCATCAAAGAACTCGGCGTGCTCAAAACAATCCTCTGCTCAAAAGCATACTCAATCAGATCAGGATTCGACTGCAGGGCCGCGGCAAAGGCTGGCTCAATCGGAATAAACATCACCGTGAAATCCAGCGATTTCCCTGCCAACAACTCCGGATACCCCTTACCAGAAAGATCATCCACAAAACGCTTCACCGCCAACCCATGCGCTTTCAAATGCCGCTCCTGCTCTACCTTCTCCGTCGCCGAACAGTAGGCCTCGTAATCCACCAGGGGCACCTTGCTATCGATAATGATCGCCCGCTCCTCCGGCAGATAAACCACCGCATCCATCCTCTTGCGATCCGCCGATTCCTGCGTCCGATACTCCCGCCCCTTCTCTAACCCCGAGATCTCTAGCGTTTTCTCCAGAATCATCTCCCCCCATCGACCACGTACCCCAGAATCATTCTTCAAAGCATGGGTCAACGCATGAGTCTCCGTCCCTAGCTGCGTATTGAGTAACTGAATCTGCTGCAGCTCACGACGTAAGTCCGACTGCATCGAAGTCTCCGCCGTGTGCACCTCATCCACCCGCTTACGGAACGCCTCCATCCGATCTAGAATGGGACGCAGCTCACTCCCCACCTGCGTTCGGTTATCCAGCGCCAACCTCCGTGTACCCTCCGTCACCATCTCCTGCGTCATCGCCCGCAGATCTGCCTGTAACCGAACCGCTAACTTCTCCTTCTCCTCCCGTAACTCCCGCAAGTTGGTTTCCGTCGCCTGACGCTGCGTCTCCGCTCGGACTAGCCCCTCCCGCGCCTCCCGATTCTGCGCCTCAGAAGCCACACGAGCCTGCTCCGATTCAGCTAACCGATCCCGCAACCCTTCAGCCTGCGCTGCCAACCCTGCACAGCGGCTCGAATAAAATGCATAAACCAGCCCCGCTCCAATAACCAACCCCACAGCCCCAGCGATAAGAAACGGTAAAGACATTGCCACAAACTCCCCTCCTCCCATCATTGGTCAATATTTTCCCACAGCCGCGGGATCGATCGCAGGGTACGGACGACCGTCCCGGGTCGTCCTAGTTCTTTTCCAAACAAAAAAGAACGTAAACAAGCGCTGTACGCCCAATCGCCCAGCTAGGCGGCCTCGGAGATGCCGCCACTACCTAAGCCTCTAGGTTACCTTCCCACTTTCTCACATCTTCACGTTCACAATCTCAAATAATTAAGAATCAAGAATCCATAATCCAAAGTCCACGCGAACCGTGTCTCTACCCCGACCCGGGCCGGGGCCGCAACCGCGGGGCAAAATCAAAAATTTCCTCTCCTCTACTCCTTTCCTCCCTTAGCGACCTTGGGGTGAGCAATCTCTTCTCAATTAAAAATAAAAAATCCAGAATCCAAAATCATTCACTTAAGCCCTCCCCCTCCACACTTGGCATTAATATCAACCGCCTGCTAGTGTCTCGCCTGTGCCACTCGACATGGTTCTCTTTCCTTTCCGCGACTATTTCTGGTTTTACGCGGGGTTCATCCTCTTTGTCTTCGCGGTCCTAGCCGTCGATTTGGGATTATTCCATCGCAAAGCTCACGTCATCAAGATGCGGGAGGCTGTGGGGCTGAGCGTCTTTTGGATCACCTTGGCCCTACTGTTCAATTTCGGATTCTATCTCTACTGCAAACATGAGTTCTCGCAAAATCCGCAACTCATGGCCCTATCCGGGTTCGATCCGGATCAGCAAGCCCGTTACTCCGCCCTGGAATTCCTCACCGGCTTCATCGTCGAGAAGTCTTTGGCAGTCGACAACCTCTTCATCTTTGTCGTGCTTTTCCGCTTCTTTGGCATCCCCGCCCAATCTCAGCACAAGATTCTCTTCTGGGGGATTCTTGGAGCCGTTTTCTTCCGCATCATCTTCA
>JBGSBI010000023.1:239-9928 GCA_041730685.1 Aliarcobacter sp. | reverse complement strand
CCTCGGTGCTGCCCTTCTGCAGATCCACTGGATCAATCTGCTCCTGGGAGGTTTTCTAGTTCTTACCGGCCTAAAGATTTTCTTTTCCCCAGATCACGCCATTAACCCCGAAACCAACCCCTTCCTCCGCTTCCTCCAACGCGTCCTACCCGTCACCCACAAGACAGACGAAGGAAATTTTTTCCTTAAAGTCGGATCCGCATGGAAGGTGACCCCGCTGATGATCTGCCTGATCTTTATCGAATTCTGCGACATCGTCTTCGCCATCGATTCCGTCCCCGCCATCTTCGCCATCACCAAGGAACCCCTCATCGTCCTGACCTCAAATGTCTTCGCCATCCTCGGCTTGCGGGCACTCTACTTTTTGCTCGCCGGTGTGGTGGACAAATTCCACTTCCTCAAGTTTGGGCTGGGCTTAGTTCTGATGTTCGTCGGTCTTAAGATGGCTTGGCTAAACGATCTGTTCGGTGGGAAGTTCCCCATCGCCTGGTCCCTCGTCATCATCACTGGATTGGTGGGCGGCTCCATTGCCCTCTCTCTCATGCTGCCTCAGAAAAAACCCACAAACTAATCCCACCCGCTGCGGGAACCCAGTCACCCAAAACCAAGGTTGGGCGGTCTCTCCGAGAACGCCTGCGCTCAACGCTGTATACTCAATCGTCCAGCTAGGCGGCCCCGTAGATGCCGCCCCTACCTAATGTTCCAACTTTAAAGCCACATTATGGCTTTATGCATAATGTCGAAACGTCGTTTGCGTGAGCAAAACATACTTTCACGCAAAGGCCGCCACGCTTAATTCAAATTCGGTCGACGGAGACTATCGGCCCGACTAGGAAATTGAAGAATTTGCGGGCGGAGAGAATCGAACTCCTTGGGGTGCCATATGGACAATTACGTACAAAACCCCGTCGGCCACATCCCTCCGAATGTTCCAGTACCATTATAAAAGCAAGTGCCTAAGTTATACTCTGCTTCTGCACATCGGGTGATTCAGAAGCCCAGTACCACATGGTTCTTTCCGAGTATTACCATGGCCGCAACGTAACTGTGGACATCGGGGAAATCGATTCATTAGGAGCACGAAAACATATTTTCACGATATCATCACTCCATACCTCGATTGTGTGTTGCGCGTGCCTAAACCAGGCGAAGTCAGCTACACTCACAACATCTACCTGTCCTAACTCGCGATCTTTAAATTCAGCGATCACCGCTTGCGATGCGCCATCTCGCAAGCGACCCTCAAAAGCTGTTGTTCCGTATGAAAGGGGGCCGAGCCCAACATATCCGATAGCGTTAAGCCATATCTTTGTCGGTATCACCTCGACGATAGCCAACTCTACAATCAAAGAATCCTTGAGGGGCGCTGATACAACCGGAAGTTTTTTGTTCTCGTATGCCCCAAATGCCTCCGCAAGTTTTTGAGAGAAATAGTCTGCGAGACGCTTAGCTTGTTGCTGCTCATCTCCTGGTGCTAGATTCCAAGTGTCCCACCAGTCTAATTTCAAAAGGTGCGAGGTATCAATCGGAGCGATATACACTGAATTGAATGAAGCAAGATCCACGCCTTGTTTGAACCACACATCGTCAAATGGCATCATGGAGTTCGGCGCAAGGTCTTGTGGATCCGAGATAAATCCAGCGTCTGGGGCGGAGGTCGCTCTGCAACCGACCAGAAGGCTGACGGACGCAACTACACACAGCAGTTGAACACAGATATCTCTCATAAACATCATGACCATTTTTTCAAAGCATTACGGGAATTGCTTTTATGTCTACATTTAACTTGAAGCTTCGCACCACGAGTCTTTCTCAAATTGAGCCTTATCTCCACCGTTTTTCAGGGCGAGTATAGTGATCCCAGCAAGCCTTCTGCCTTACATCACATCACTAGAGCTAACTAAGGGGTATGGCATAGGTCACAGGGTAAAGGGGGACCAAATGAGCGCCCCGGCAGACCTACCCCCCCCCCCTTAAGCCACATCTCCTTGCAAGGGAGAGTTTAAGAAATTTTGGAGGCGAGAGTCGGAATCAAACCGACGACAGTTGGCGGGTGTCAAAGAGGTTAAAAAAGTATCCTTTGATCAGATTGCCCAGCTTGATGGCGTTGATACCACGCAGCTTTTTCTGAAATATATTGCTAGCCGCAAGAGTTCAACATATTAAATATTCAATATAATGACAACTAAAAATACCAAATTCGATCTCGTAATTAACAATGGACGAGTTATGGACCCGGAAACAGGGCTGGACGCCATCCGCAACTTGGGGGTGAAAGACGGCAAGATTGCCGTGATCACCGATCAGTCGATTCAGGGCGCGGAAACCATAGATGCCACGGGTCATGTAGTTGCGCCCGGTTTCATCGACGGGCACTGTCACGCAGTTAATGATGACTTTGCGGTGAAGTGCGGGCTTCGTGACGGGAAGACCACGCACTTGGATCTCGAAATGGGTGCGTGGCCGGTCGATCGATGGTACAGCCGCAGGGAAGGTAAATCGCAAGCCAACTACGGGGCCACTGTTGGACATTTTGCCATTCGTGACGATGTTTTCAGCAACATCACTTACACAACTGGGAATATGATTTTGGAGGCTTGGAGGTCCAAGGATCAGTGGTCTGTTCACAAGTCGACGCCCGAGGAATTAAGAAAGATTCTGGAAAAGATCGAACAGGGTCTCAAGCAGGGCGCGCTGGGCGTCGGTACCCCCATCGGGTATGCAACCGATGGTCTCTCCTCGGTTGAAGTAGCCGAAGTCTGGCGTCTGGCCGGCGAGTATGGCCTCTTTGCGACCGTTCATGGACGCTTCTCAAGCTTTGCGCTCCCAACCGAAGGTTTTTTAGGCACCCTGGAGGCCATTGCCTGCGCCTCGATGTTCGGAGCGGGACTTCTGGTGCATCATTTCCATGCTCAAGTCCTCAGTTCGGTTGAGGATGTTGCTAATATTGTCGATCAGGCACGCGAAAAGGGGGCCAAGGTGCTCTTGGAGATGTATCCCTACACCTACGGATCCTCGATCATCTCAGCGGATTATTTGCGCCCCGAGAATTACGGTAGGGAGATGGGTCATAGCTACGGAGACATCTCCCTTGTCCTCACCGGACAGCCTCTTACCCAGGAGACCTACGAGCAGGGGGTTAAAGCCGACCCAATGACATTCATTCTGTTCGAGCACTGTATGGAGCAGGACATGGTCAAGGCACTTACCTGGCCCAGCGTCTGCCTCGGCAGCGATGCAATGCCCTATACCGATGATAAGGGCACACGTGATGCCGAGGGGATCACGACTGTCCCGTTCGACTTTCCGGATGACAAGGCGATCGCTCATCCTCGAGGAGCCGGAACTTATGCAAGGGCGTTCCGATATGTCCGTGAACAGAAGCTCATGCCACTTATGGTCGCTGTCGCCAAGAGCAGTTATCTTCTGGCCAAGTTCATGCAGGAGTGCGGTGTTCCTCAGATGGCTTTCAAGGGACGCATGCAGGTGGGTGCCGATGCGGACATCACGATCTTTGATCCTGGGACCATCACGGACAATGCGACCCGTCAGCACGGAGCATTGCCTTCCTCTGGCATTCCGTTTGTCATCGTCAACGGTGTCCCCGTGGTAAAGAACTCCGAGGTCGTGAAGGGAGTCTATCCGGGCAAGCCCATCCGCAATCCGGTAAAAGCGATCTAATGCCGCTAAGGCAGTGATGTCACACCTGCCATTGACAGCACGACCCAAGCCGATACCCGTCACTATCATCGGCGGGTTTTTGGGGGCTGGTAAGACCACGCTACTAAACCACATCCTGAGTCATAACCATGGCTTGCGGGCCGCGGTTCTGGTCAATGATTTCGGTGCGATCAATATCGATGCCAAACTTGTCGTCGGGGTCGAGGATGAAACCATCAATCTCGCCAACGGCTGCATCTGCTGCAACATACGCGATGATCTTGTCGGTGCCTGTATGGGATTGTTGCAACGACCTGAGCCCCCCGACTACCTGATCATCGAAACAAGCGGTGTTTCGAATCCGCTTCAGATTGCCAATACATTCCTCTTGCCGGAACTACAGCAAATCTTGGCTCTGGACGGCATCCTCTGTGTTGTTGATTGCGAGCAGTTTCCCAAGCTCCCCGGTGAATCGGCCAATCTGGCCAGTGTGCAGATTGCTTCAGCCGATATCCTGGTCCTCAACAAGATCGATCTTGTCGACTGCGATGGATTGGAGAAAGTGAGGTCACTGATTCGGGGGATTTCACCGGGATCACAAGTAATTGATGCCAAGCTGGGGAAGGTTCCTCTCTCATTGATCCTAGGCACGGGTTCTAGTGAGCGGGGTCACAGCCAATCGATGGTTTCACCAAGCCATTCAGATCACGGTCAACATGCCGGGGTTTTCACCTGGCATTGGACATGCGATCGCCCACTTTCACTTCCCAAGTTGCGCTCGTTTTTCGAACTTTTGCCTGAGACGATCTATCGCGCCAAGGGCTTCGTCTATCTAGAGGAACTCCCCGAGTATCAGGTCATCTTGCAGAAGGTCGGTAAACGCTCGAGCCTCAAAGAGGGCAGTCGTTGGGGTTCAAAAACTCCGGGAACCGAACTCGTCATGATAGGAATCGAAGGTGGCATCGATGGAGAGGCGGTGAGGATTTCACTAGAAAGATGCATCCGTGAGGAGCATGAGAAGATGACGCCTGTGATGCGCCGGATGAGGGATTTTGGGTCTCTAGGGTCCTGAATTTGCAATATGGTCCCATCGAGATTTAAGATCTATCAGTTGGTTCTTCGAAATCTTAGCGTTTCGATTGTTCACTGGGCACTGGGCCTACTCCTATGAGGGGTGCAATTCACTAGGAACCGCCCCTGACACCTGCTGGGCTGGAGCTTGCATTGGCATGTCCTTTTGAATAAGAATTAATCAAATTATGGATAATCTCAACCAGCCACTTTCCCCGATGATCCTGTGGATGAATTATTTCGGTGATGTTGTCTTTGCCGTGAGCGGTGCATTGACCGCTGGCCGCAACAAAATGGATCTGATCGGCTATGTCATGATCGGCACCATTACCGGTATTGGTGGTGGCACTATGAGGGATCTGCTTCTGGGGCGGAAGGTTTGGTGGACGAGTAATCCTCAGGAATTGATTCTGTGCGCGCTCGCTTCTGTTGTCGCTTATTTTTTCATCAGAAATACCGTCAAACATCATCGAAGCATCGTCTGGTTGGACGCCATCGGCCTGGGCGCATTTGCCGTGGTCGGTTGCCATGTAGGACTTGCTTGCGGGGCATCCTTTGTCGTTGCCGTCTTTATGGGAATGCTCACGGCGACGGGCGGGGGTGTGATTCGAGATGTGCTCACCAACACCAAACCTATGATCCTCTCTGCTGGTGAGCTCTATGCAACGGCGGCTTTTGGGGGTGCATTTGTCTATGCGTTGATCATCCATTTCCAAGTCTCGGCGCTTATTGCCCAACTTATAGGCTTTCTGACGGTCCTGACTCTAAGGAGCGTATCCATTCTTTTTGGGGTGCGTACAGGGCCACCAGGCGAGTTTCTGCGATGGGGAGGAGCCGAAAGGGATTGATGGGTTTGCGGAATTCGCCACGGGATCGCAGCATCCCCTCCGAAATATTGTTCTCAAACGGAAGGCGTCACTTCAAAAGCAAAAAATCCAGTCCCCTCTCCTTCCGTGTTTTCTGTCTCTTGATCACCCTTTTCACGGCTACAGGGAAGGCAGATCCATATGCGGCTTCTGCCACGGAAAATGAGAAAATCGTGGCAGATAATTTTGTGGAGACGGAGCAGTCGGCGGTCAAGTTGAGTGGTTACGTCGACGCCGGTTATAGCTACAACTTCACTGGCTCGGGCAACCAGTCTGTGGTCAATGGGCGCACTGGCGAACCCGCCCGCGGGGACTTCAATCTATATGCCCTGAAACTAGTTTTGGAAAAGGCTCTGACCTCCGAGAATAAGGCCCAAGCCGGTTTCCGCATCGACACGTTTATTGGTGAGGACACCAACTATCTAACTTCCCGTGCCTACGCCAACAACGTGGATGCCGACTCCAATGGACTCTATTTAGAACAAGCCCTTGCCCTGTTACGCGTGCCTGTGGGCAACGGTTGGGATTGGAAAATTGGTAAGTACGTCTCGATCCTCGGCTACGAGGTGAACGAGCGCCCAGCCAACATGAACATCAGCTTCAGTTTGCTGTTTATAAACGCAGATTCCATCAACTACACCGGAGTTCTGACATCCTACCGGTTTAACGAATTTCTGGATACCAAGTTGGGGGTGGGTAATGGCGCCAACTCTGACAACAACACAACCATTGATGGCAACGGGGATGGGGCAACAATTTTGGCAGCTCTTAACGTCACCGCCCCTGGAGGAAATGCCAACTGGACTCATAATTTCACCTACGAAACCAGTACGGCGAACGATAGCGCGGGGTCCCCCCCCGCCACGCTTAGCTCTTATGGCTTCGTCGGGGCGACGAATCCAAATGGGCCCGCTTACATCTATAATTCGTGGGGCAACTGGGCTCCTCGCTTTGCCGACAACAAACTCCTCTTGGCATTCGATTCAATCCTAGGCGCGTATTGCCCAGCCAACGGTCCAGCCGGGGGCGCTACCACCATTTGGGGAGGGAGTACCTACGCCAAGTACCAGTTCAACGATTGGTTTTACTTGGCCAACCGCGGGTCGTACTTCGCTTCGGACAACCAAAACAAAACCGGGATCACCACCTCAGGGGGTGGGAACGGCAGTATCTGCTGGTGGTCCTACACCCTTACTGCTGGTTTCCAGCTAACCGACAACCTTCTGATCCGTGCCGAATACCGCTTAGATTGGGGAACCAATATGGTCGGAGGTTCAGGGGGAACCGTAGCGGCCCCGGGAATCCCCGCCAGTGGTGGCCCAGCTCACGAAGCGGGCGCGGAAGTTGTTTTCAGCTTCTAAGTTCTTCAGTTCCTTTTACGCGATATTTCTCGCAATAATTCTGGTGGGTGAGGCAAATTCTTTTTTAATATGCAGATTTGTAGAACAGGATGTTATTGGTCCCGCTCTACCGTAACCTCAATTTTCCACCGCCTCGAAATACTTGTTATCCAGATTCTGAAAGACGCCGTCCTCTTTCATCCGAACTAAGGACTGGTTAATCGCCTGGCGATATTTGCTCCCAAAAGGCATAGCTAAACCGAAGGTTCCTTTCTCAAAAATGCCCCCCACCACTCCCAGCGGTAATTCGGGGTGCTTTCGGTCGAAATATCGAAGAGCAAAAGTATCATAAGCGATGGCCGATATCTTCCGACTGGCCAAGGCCTTTGCCGCCAGGTCGAGGTTTTCAAACGGGACACCGACCAAGCCGTATCTCTGGGCAACTTTTTCGGATACCGTCCCTTGGATCAATCCCACCGGTTCATTAGCTAAATCGCTCACCCAATGAACGGTCCCCCTCAGCTTATTGGCTGTCATCACCGAGGTCAGGGTTGAAGTGATATACGCCACCACCGCCACTCCACCTGCCAACCAAAGAGCCGCGAGGATTTTACCCCAAGATCCGAGAATTCCCCGGTGTGTGGATTTCCCGGTCATGCAAATGGACATCACGTGATAAAAACAGTCGGCAAAACCAGCGAGATATCCGCGGGGATATCGCGTATTGGACTTCCACTCAAAAAGAAGCAACAGATGTGTGAGGATCATGATGAGGATGGCGCCAATGGTCAGGACCTTGATATGACCGTCATCTACCAACCCCCTCCACAGTTTCTTCAGAGAGTGGCGTTTTTCTGTGTTCACCATCAATTGTAGGCCCGATTCGTGAAAAGGATGGCTGAAGTCCATTACCTTCAACCGTTCGCTGGTGATAGAGAAAGGGCCCACCGCGACATCCAGTTCACCGGAACGAATCTTTTCCAGAACCGTCACGGCATTGGGCAGAACCGTGTACACGCAACTCCAACCATGATCCTCCATGATCCGATCCCACATCTCGATGCAAAGCCCCCCAAGCCCGGACGGTGTTTGCATGACACAGGGCTCCTCCAGAAAAACCCCCACCCGGAGTTTCTTGGAGTTCAAATCCTGAGCTTGGGGAAATCCATAGGAGCATAAAAACGAAGCCAAAAGGATTAAGGCACACTTCCTCATCACCCGATCATCATCCTCCTTTCTCGCCGTTTCAAGGCTAGAGCTTCCAATGCCAATCTGGTGGTGCCAGCGGAACACAAAACTCACCTTAGCCCATCTGCAACACGAGGCTCTCAGACTTCAGGCTTCGGTGGGGGGATTGAACTAGGCGTTCAAAACCACAACGCAGAATCCGCTTAACACAGCCCATTCTTATCCGCCTAGCATTGTTCCTGACTGAATTTTCGTGGGAATAGTCGCTTGAACAGCACGCGCTGAAAAAAGGGAATCGAACTCAAAGTTCGATAATTTTTTGGGGACTTTGTTGTAAGGAAATGTTGTAAATGACGTTTATTCTCGCCCGTTTTTTGTCGCAAGTCACTCTGGGCTAAATATTTGGTGCGGGCGGAGAGAATCGAACTCTCACATCAAGCTTGGGAAGCTCGCAGGCTACCATTACATCACGCCCGCTGACGTGACCGAATTATCGTTCTTTCAATGATGATGTGCAACCGGTTTTTAAATCACTGTGCCATCCGCTACCGTGATCCCCTTCGGCACAACAACGATACCATCCCGAACAAAAAAGTTAGGTCCGTCCATCTCCTTCGGCTTGCCCGTCGCCCGGATAATAACCCTTTTGCCAATTCGCACGTTTTTATCGATAATCGCATCCTCAATCACGCTCTCCGCTCCAATTCCAATATCCGGACGACCACGCCGAACATTCTCCGCCTGCTGTGCTGGAGTTTCAAAAAAGTCAGCCCCCATCAAAATTGATCGTCGAATTTTACACTCAGCCCCGATCCGAGACCGAATCCCAATAACCGCCTCGTCCAAGACGCTGCGCTGAATATGACAACCATCGGAGACGATTGCTCGAAGAACTTGGCTGTTTTCCACGACCGACCCCGGCAGAAACCGCGCCCGCGTGTAAATCGGTGCCGCCCGAAACCCAAAATCAAAACGGGGGTCGGGCGCGAGCAGATCCAAGTTTGCCCGGTAAAAAGATCCAATCGTGCCAATGTCCTCCCAATACCCGTCATGAACAAAAGCCGAAACCTTCTTCGAAGGAATGGCTTGAGGAAGCACGTCCCGACCAAAGTCTTTTCCGGTCGAGCCATCGAGGCACTCCCGCAATACGTCCCGCCCGAAAATATAGATACCCATCGATGCCAAGAAGGGCCTTCCCTCGGGCATTCCTTCACCCTTGGAGAGTGAAGCTAAAACCGCTGGATCCTTCGGCTTTTCCACAAAATCGGTGATTCGTCTCTGCCCATCCACCCGCAGCAGTCCCAAGTTCGGAGCTTCCTCAGGAGTCACCGGCAAAGCCGCCACCGTAATATCGGACCCCGAAGCCACGTGAGCCTCGAGCATCACCCGAAAATCCATCCGATAAAGCTGGTCCCCCGAAAGAATGAGAACGTACTCATGCAGATGATTATCAAAATGGATCAGCCCCTGTCGTACCGCATCTGCCGTGCCCTGATACCAGTTCGTCCCTTCACGAGTCTTCTGCGCCGCCACGATTTCGATAAAACCTCGCGGAATAAAATCG
>JBGSBI010000023.1:0-229 GCA_041730685.1 Aliarcobacter sp. | reverse complement strand
GAACTCAGATATTGGGTTAAAAGAAAGATCCTCTTAATCCCAGAGTTCAAACTTAGACTAATCGGAATATCGACCAGGCGGTACTTCCCTGCAATCGGCACGGCTGGTTTGGCTCTTTCCTGAGTTAAAGGGAAAAGACGGCTTCCTTCACCACCGCCAAGTATGACGCTGATCACCTGATCGGAGTAGGCGGACCGTGGAAGGGACATGAATTGACCCTAACCAACTG
>JBGSBI010000022.1:415-23318 GCA_041730685.1 Aliarcobacter sp. | reverse complement strand
GTTGAGGCAGGCGTATGGAGAGGCGACGATGCTGGTGTATCCGTCGTTGTATGAAGGGTTCGGATTGCCACCTGTGGAGGCGATGGCGTGCGGATGTCCGGTGGTGTGTTCGAAGGAGGGATCGTTGCCTGAGGTGTGCGGTGGGGCGGCAGAGTATTTTGATCCGCGATCGGAAGAGGAGATGATGGCGGCAGTGGCTTTGGTCCTGGGGAGTACAAGCAGGCGGGAGGAGTTGAGGCAAGCGGGGTTGGTGAGGGCGGGGGAGTTTTCTTGGGCAAGGATGGCGGAAGAGACGGCGGAGATTTATCGGAGGGCGCGCGGGGCTATTACTCACGCGAAGCCCCGACGCTGGTCGGGGTAAAGCCGCAAAGCCCCGACGCTGGCCCCGACTGGGTCGGGGCGGGTACGGGGTGAATGATCATGCTTGCCGAAGTTTGAGGTCAGAGGCTTGCGGTTGGGTGGGGGTGGGTAATAGGATGGCGTGATGTCACAAAAGGGCGAAGTGGAGGTGGGATCGAGTCTGCCTGCGCAGTGGCGGTCGCGAGGACTTTGGGTTGAGGGATTGGTGGCGGTGGTGGTGGTGGTGGGGTTGTACGGCTTTATTCCCTATAATTTCGGGTTTGAGAGCAAGGCACGCTCGGTCTTTGACATGCTCAAGCGATTTTGGACGGATCCTTCGACGACGGATTGGCATCATGGGATGATTGTACCTTTGATTTCGGTAGGGCTGATTTTGCATCGATGGAAAGACCTGCAGAAAGTGGTGATTCGCCCTTGTGTTTGGGGGGCACCATTGGTGGGGTTGGCCTTGGCAACGTTTTGGGCGGGATACAAAATTGATATTACGATCGTGGGGTTTCTGTCGTTGCAGTTGATGATTGGGGGGTTGCTTCTTTGGTTTCTGGGATGGGAGATGATGAAGGAGCTGGCTTTTCCGTATGCGTTTTTGATGTTTGCTTACCCGTTTTATTTTTTGGATACGATCGTGGCATTTCCGTTGCGGGCCTTGATGTGCCAGCTTTCGCACGGATTTTTAAATTTATTGGGGATCGATAATTTGCGGGTGGGGACGGCGCTGGTTTCGGCGCCTGACTACGCAAGAGGATTGAAGCAGGGAGAGAGGTTTGCCTTGGATATTGCGACTCCCTGCAGTGGGATTCGGTCGCTTTTCGCGTTGATGATGGTGAGTGCGTTGTATGCGCATCTGACGTTGGCTAAGAGCTGGCAAAAATGGACGTTGTTTCTTCTTTCGCCGGCATTAGCGGTGGCGGGAAATTTTGCGCGAATGTTGATGTTAACTTTTGGGACGATGATTTTGGGGAACACGGTGGCGATTGGGACGGAAGAAAATCCTGCGACGTTTCATTTGGCGGCGGGCTTTGTGGTTTTTGTGGTGGCGCTGGGAGGAATGGTGGGAGTGGGGTGGATTTTACAAGGGGGATGTCAGAGGACATGGAAAACGTGGACGACGCCAGTGGGGCAAGGGAAGGCGGGCTTGCAGTGAATGAGGAGAGGAAGGGAACGGTTTTGCGGGTTGCGCTGTTGTTGGCGCTGGGGGGTGGAACAGCGGCGCTGTGTGTTTTAGTGCCGACGCCGAATACGCCGCCGCAAGGGGGAGTGGTGATGGATTTACCAGAAAGGGTGGGAAGTTTCTCGGGACCGATGGTGGCGGCGACGGCAGGGGAGTTGGCCATCTTGCCGGCGGACACGCAGATTGTGCGGCGGGAGTATCAAGATGGGGGTAGGGATCGGATCATGACTTCGATTGTTTTGAGCGGGGGGGAGAAGAGGAGTATTCATCGTCCTGAGGTGTGTCTGCCGGCTCAAGGCTGGAGTATTCGGGGTGGAAAGGTGGAGGATATTGCGATGACGGACGGGAGGGATTTGAAGGTGATGAATTTGAGTTTGATGAGGGATGTCGAAGTGGCGCAGGGGGACCGACGAAAACTTTATGCGAACTACTTTTATTGGTTTGTGGGGAATCAGGTGACGACGCCGTATCATTGGAGCCGAGTCTTTTTGACCAGTTTTGATCGGATTACGAAGAATCTAAATCATCGCTGGGCCTATGTGATTGTGATGGCGGTGGTGACGGAGGGGTACATGCCGTTGGGTAAGAACGAAGCGCAGACGGTAGAAATGCTAAAGCAGTTTACGGCGGAGGTGGCTCCCACCTTCATGCGGGGCGGGGGTGGGAGAGCAACCGACTGATTTCAGCCTTGCGAATAGGAAGAGATAGAGGCAGGGTTTTTTCTTAACCCCTAACCCAAGGACACACTCTATGAAAAAAATCCTCCAACTCCTCCTCGCCACCCTGATTGCACTTCCCACCACGAATGGATGGGCCGAATCGCTAGACAAGCTAGTTCCTGACTGCGCTGAGATTCTTGGGCGGATGAAGCGGGAAGATATGATTAATATGGAGTTAGTGAATGAAGCTAAGGGAATCGTGATTTTAAATGTAACAGGATTCTCAATCGGTATCGGTGGATCGGGTGGGGACGGAATTTTGATCGCGAAGACGGATAAGGGCTGGAGCGGGCCGGTGGCGATTACCACGCAGGGTGGAACCCTGGGAATCGATGTTGGTGGAACGGATAATGATATTGTCATCCTTTTGATGAAGGACGGGGTAGTGAGCAAGTGGGGTAATGGAGATCATTTCAGCAGTGCTTCGGCGTCGGCGGTGATGGGACCGAAGGGTGGGGCGACATTGGATGCCTCGATGAAAGATCGGGACTTCAATGTGTATATTTGGAATAAAGGGGCAAAGCTGGGGGTGAACTTCGGCGGGTTTGACGTGGATATCAACGATGAGGCGAATGCGGACTACTACAGCAAACCGATGGTTTCCGCGAAGGACATTTTGAATGACACCGCGGTGGTGCCTGAAGCAAAAAAGGCGAGCATGACGCGGATTTACGATCTACTGAAATCGAAATAAGGAACCCGAAAGGCAAAAAAGGAGAAAATAAGATGAAAAAACTTTTGATGGCGATGTTGGTTGGATGGGTGCTGATTCCAGTGGTGGGATGGGCACAGAATTCGGATTCGCTGAATATCGCGGCGGATCAAGCGGTGAGCATGAACAAGTTGGACGATCTCATGGGACGCGCCCAGAAGCGGTTGAGTTACATCATGACGAATCTGGGGGAGTTGTCGGACAACAACGATGCGAACAACTCCTTCGATAAGTACAAAGATAACTTGGACGACCTGCAGAGCATTCGTGACGACATCAAGGATCGGGTGGAGAAGGTGAGGGATTTGCAGGGGAAGCGGATTGCGGCATGGACGAAGGAAGTCTCTGGGATGACTGACAAGGACATGCGGAAAATGACCAACGACCAGATCGATAGTGCGAAGGCGGATTTTGATGCCCTGGATAAAAGGCTCAGGGAAGTGGGTGGGGATGCGAATGATCTGACGTCCCTATTGTTGGATCTAAAGAAGTACTTTGCCTCTTCCTTCACTCCAGATTCGATTAAAACGAGTCAGCCGATGGTGGAAAAAGCGAAGGCATCGGCACAGGAGATGATTAAGGATGTGGATGCGCTAAGGGACACATTGAACCAAAGCAAACAGAAGGTGAAGGGAACGACTGGCGCGTAGAACTGAAGCGCAGCGTGGGTTTTCTAGAAAGGCGAGAGCACGAGAGTGATCTCGCCTTTCGTTTTTCCAGCAAACTTGGCGGCGGCCTCAGCGGGGGTGCCGAGAAACACTTCTTCGAATTTTTTGGTAAGTTCGCGGCAGACGCAGACTCGGGAGGAAGAGGGGAAGATTTCGGTGAGGGCAAGAAGGGTACGGGCGAGGCGATGGGGGGATTCGAAGTAGATGGAGGTGTGGTCACGGGCGGCGGCAGCGGTGAGCTCATTTTGGCGACCGCCTGATTTAGGGGGGAGGAAGCCACCAAAGTAGAATGGGAGAGCGGGGAGGCCACTGGCGATGAGAGCATGGAGGACGGCGGAAGGGCCAGGGATGATTTCCACAGGAAGATTTTCGCGGCGAGCCGCGCGAACGATCCGTTCTCCTGGATCGGAGATGCAGGGCATCCCAGAGTCGGTGACGAGGGCGATGGTTTGGCCTGAGCGGATGCGGTCGAGGATTTCTGTCTCGCGGGAGGCCTCATTAAATTTCTGGTAGCTGAGAAAAGGTTTTTTGAGCCCGAGATGTTGGAGGAGGAGGCCGGTGTGGCGGGTGTCTTCGGCGGCGATGAGATCGGAGGTGGCGAGGGCTTGGCAGGCGCGGGGAGAGATATCGGAGAGATTTCCGATAGGGGTACCGACGACGAGGAGGCGACCGAGATTCATTAGGCGGGAATATGCCGTGGGAGGGTGGGAGTAGCGAGGCGGAAGGGAAAGGGGGCTGCCGCGCTAGGACTCGAACCTAGAACACCCACATTCAGAGTGTGGTGTGCTACCAATTGCACCACGCGGCAAATCTCGGAGATCGTACCGAACGATCGAGAAACGAGCAAGAGGGGGGAGGGGGGGAGATTGATTTGGGATGTTGAATTTTTAATTTTGAATTAGAGAAGGGATTGCTCACGCCAATGACGCGAAGGGTGCCCGGGGCGGGCGATTTTGGATTGGCCCTACTACGCTCCGGGCCTCGCAGGCTCGGGCGGAGCTTCGAAGGGCTGTCGCCCTACTACGTCTCTCACGCGCGCAAAGCCCCGACGCGGGTACGGGGTAGAGACGCTAAGGGATTTCAGATGTGAGAATGTAGGAATGTGAGAAAGTGTGAAGGTGAGAACGCGGTTTTCAGCATAGAAGTGCGAGCGAGGCGGCCTCGGAGATGCCGCCGCTACCTAGGTTTGAGGTGATGAGTCGTTAGGGATTGGATGAGATGGTGCGGGTGGGGAAGGCGAAGGAGAGCTTGGCGCGGTCGCAGGCTTGGCGGACAGCGAGGTGGGCGGAGGTGGTGTCGCGGACAAATTCGAGGCCATCGCGGTAGTTGGTGCGAAGGGTGAAGCGGAGTTTTTGTGCGCTTTCACCGAATTCATAGAAGCGGCCGACGGGTTCGGATTGAGGAAATTGGGCTAAGAGGGCGGCGCAGATGGTGTGGATGGCTTCCTCAAGGCGTGGCTTATCGTAGGAGTAAAGGAGGCCGAGATCGACGGTGAGGAGGGAGCGACCTTGGTCGTCGGTGAGGCGGCGTACCTGCTGTTCGACGAACTGTTTGTTGGGAATGGTGAGGATTCCTCCTGAGAGGGATTCGAGGCGGATGCTACGTAGGCCACGGACGCGGACGAAGCCGTCGTAGTCTTGGAAGGTGATGCGATCGCCGGTGCGGAAGATTCCGTCGGCAAGAATTTCGAAGTAGCCGAAGACATTGGCGATGGTGCTTTGGGAGGCGAGGGCAAGGGCGCCGCCGACAAATCCGAGGGCGGCAAGGAGGCCTAAGAGTTTGATGCCGAAATTATCGAGAATGACTAAGGCAGCGATGAGAAGGATGAGGCCACGGAGGAGGCGGGTGGTGATGAGGGCGATCTCTGCGTCCTCGGCAAATTTTTCGGGGAAGAAGCGGCGTTGGAAAAACAGCGTAAGGATATTGGCGGAGCGAATGGCGGCGCCGGCGGCGACGCAGGCGAGGGCAATATGCAGGCCGAGGCTCTTGAGTTTAAAGAAGGCGGGGGGAAACCCAGAGATGGACTGGAATCCGGTCCAAAGGCAAAGGATGAAGGAGAGATTAGCGATGGGCCAGCGGAGGGTATGAATCCATTGGCGCCAGGCGGGAGAGGATGGATCGGGCTGACCTATCTTTCCACCGAGTGAGATAAGAACGCACCAAAAGAAAATGCCAAGGCCGAGAAGAGAGGCGCCGAACTTCCATTGGAAGGTTGGGACGGCGAGGAAAGCTTCGATCCAGGGGCGCCAGGCGGCGGGATACTCGATGGGCAGGGCGGTCATTTGGTCCAAAGGCGCCAGGCCGCGTAGAGGAGGAAAAGTGCAAAGGCGCGCCGAGCGATGAGTTCAGGGACTTTTTGGATAAGCAGAGAGCCGAGGATAGCCCCGAGGATGCCGGTGAGGGCGCAGGCGAGAACGATTTTCCATTCGACGGTGTGGAGGCGCCAACTGGTGAAGGAGCCAGCGAGGGAAATGGGGATGATGAGAGCGAGGGAAGTGCCGACGGCGACATGGTAGGGGACGCCGCAAAGGAGGGTGAGGGCGGGGACGATGAGGGCACCTCCACCTATACCAAAACAGCCGGAGGCAAGGCCGGCGAGGAGTCCGATGGTGGCATAAAGAATGGGGCCGGTGGGCATGGGAAAGACGATTCACTCGGAGGAGGGGATTGGCAAGCGGGATCGGGACGGTATTCGCAGGCTTGCCAAAAGGCAGGGATTCGCCTTACCTAGCAGGTTCTATGCAAAAACATCTAACTCTCAGTTTAACCCTCCTTTTGGCCCTTTTTGTCGCAGCTTGCGCGGTGAAGGATCCCGCGAATCCACGTTTTGTGGTGGCGGAGGGGAAGGGGATTAAAGTGACCCGGGCTCAATTGGATGTGGAAGTGGATCGGGCCTTAACCAATTTTAATCTTTCGCGGGACAAGGTGCCGGCGGCTCAGTTGGGCTCGCTGGAGTTAAATATTCTGAATCAGATGGTGAATCGGCAGATCGCCTTGACGGAGGCTCGCAAATCTCCTCTGACGAACGCGGCGGTATTGGCGAAGGAGCAGCTGGAGAAGATGAAGAAAAACTTCCCTGATGCGAAAGCTTTTGAGGAGCAGTTGGCCAAAGCAAAAACGACTGAGGTGGCGATGGTGAAGGAGATAGAGCAGAAGCTGGAGGTGGATAACCTCATGAGGACACGAGTGGAGCCTGCCTTAAAAGCCCCGACGGATGATGAAGTGCAGAAATTTTACACAGAGAACCCCAAGCTGTGGCAGAGGAACGAAAGCGTGCAGGCGCAACATGTTTTGGTGAAGGTGGATCCGGCGGCGGATGCAGCGACAAAGGCGGCTAAGAAAAAAGCGGCCGAGGCGGCTCTTGCTCGAGTGAACAAAGGGGAGGCGTTTGAAAAAGTAGCGCAAGAAGTTTCGGATGATCCTGGGAGCAAGGCTCGGGGCGGGGAACTTCCTCCGTTCAGCAAAGGGCAGATGACCCCGAATTTTGAGAAGGTGGCGTTCTCGACTGCCCCTGGAAAAACCAGTGCGGTTTTTGAGACTCCGTTTGGTTATCACTTTTTGAAGGTGAAGGCCAAAGAAGCTGCCAAGACTTTGAAGTTAGAGGACGTGAAGAATGAGATCATGTCCCACTTGAAGCGGTTGAAACAGGGCGAAGCGACGAGGCTTTTGCTAGAGGATCTGCGGAAGGAAGCGGCGGTGAAGATTTTGCTACCGGCACCAGCAGTTGCGGCGCCGGTGACGGCAACGACGCCTCCCGTCTCGGCTCCGCCTGTTCCCGCGACTTCCGCACCGGCCAAAAAATAAGGAGCCGGGGGAACCCGGATGAGCTCCAAGGTTGCGCCGTCGGGTGAGGGAGAAGAAAGCTTTCAGCCTAAGTTCGACAGCCAAGGGCTCTTGACGGCGGTCGCGGTGGAGATTGATTCAGGGCAGGTGCTGATGGTGGCTTTTATGAACGCGGAAGCGGTGGAGGCGACACGGACGACGCGCAGGGCAACTTTTTTTAGTCGTTCACGAAACAAGATTTGGGTGAAGGGGGAAAGCTCGGGGAATTATCTACAGGTGGAGGAAATCTTGGTGGATTGCGATGAGGATTGCTTAGTTTTAAAAGTGCGATTGCCTACCAAGGGGGTGGCGTGTCACACGGGGGAGAAGAGCTGTTTTTATCGGAAGTTGAATTTGGTGGGCCCAGCGGGATTAAAGCGGATCAAAAGTTAAGGTGAGATACCGCCTGCGATGGCGATGAGGGAGTAGAACTCCTTTTCAATCGGGCCGATGGAAGTCGAGGGGCCTGTGCATTTAACGACAACCAGCTCTCCTTCTGTTTGGAAAATCGCACCGAGGAGGGTTGCATCGACGATCTCTTTGGCGGGGCCGCCTGGCAGGCCGCCTTTGAGGGTGCCTTGGAGTCGGAGGGTGGTGACAGGGCAGACGGAGCCAGTGGTGGCTTGGGTTTTTGCGGGCAGAGATAGCTTTGAAAACTGGGCGGTCCAACGATCGAGATTAGCTTGGACGGATCCGCTCGAGGCATTGGGGAAGCGGGAGAAGGTGATGAGGAGAGTCCCGTTGGGCGTTTTTTTCTCGAGTTGGGCGGCACGGAGAGAGTCGGAGGGGGGAACCCAGCGCCAAGAGTCTGGGCGGTCGAAACGGAGGGAGCCGACACGGAAGGCGATGGGTTGAGGCGCGGGCAAAGATTCGGGAAAGGCGGAGATAGGGAGAGCGAGAAAAGTTAGGCTGAAGCCAAGTCTGAGGAAGCGAGTCATCCTTGCATTCTCCGAGTCCACTCGTCGACGGCTATGGGGCGGCAGTGGAGAAGGCGTTCGTATTCCTCGGCGATTTTAAGTTCATCCCAATCGGGGTGGTTGGCTTTCATAAACTGGAGCATCCAAGTTTTCGCAAGGGAGCGATCTTGGGGGCCGAGGCGGGCGAGGTCACGGCGGTAGAGGAGGCCGTTGAGGCGGGAGACGATCGAGAAAAAACTCACGGACGGGACTTGCGACAGAAACCGGCGAGGGCACCGGCGAGAGCGCCGAAGAGGAGGGTAAGAAGGAGGGCGCGGGGGCCCCCACCGACAAATTCTCGGTAGTAGGCGGGCGCATCGGCGGTGAGGGGATAGGGGACAGCGGTAAAAAATGCGCCCGGAACGCTGTAGAGGAAACCCCAGAGAGCACCGGAGAGAAACGCTGGAGAAAAGGAGGGGAGAACGGCGACGAGGAGTCCGATGGACGCGTAGGTGAGAAGTAGTCCGAGCGAGAAAAGTGCGGCAGCGCTAAAGGATAGACCTTGGAACCACGGCCCGAAGGCGGTGAGTAGTCCGAAGAGGGTGCCAGCTAAAACGGACCGCCGATCGATCTGCATAGGCGAATCTTGCCTTGCGTGGAGGGGTTGAGCAACTGTGAGAATCAATTATTTTTGGTGGAGGTGAGCTAAAAATATTAGTGAGCCTGCTGGACAATGGAGGGTTGGGGCGGGGAAGATACGCAGATGAGAGAGAGGCAAGAGGTGGCGTCGGTCCGCCGAATGGAATTACTGGCCAAGCTGGTGGCACGGGCGAAGGAGTGTCCTGGGTTGTATCCGATTCGCGAGGAGGCAGATTTCTTGAGATTGGCGATGGACCACTCGGGGCAAGGGGAGGAGGGGATTTGTTTGGTTTTGGAGTCGGTATGGAGGAGGCCAGATGAGGCGGTGCAGTTGAACGCGCAGAGTTTGATTCGTCGTGGGTTGGGCCTGCGGGCGCCTGAGGAGGGAGAAGTAGGGGGCGGGGTAGGTGTGGGGATGAAGAAGCAGGCGGATTGAGGGCAAGGAAAGTAATCACTCGCCAAGCGTGAGTTAGACGCTCAAATCCGTGAGGAACGGAAGAATGAAAGAAACCTTGAGCTCATCGCCTGTCCCCCCAGAGCCTGAATTGGCATTTGGTCTTGGGGCGGAGTCTGCGCCCTCCTCGGGGAGTGGAGCGGAAGTGGATCCTGAGGTGGTGGTGATCAAGGGTCCCCCGCGGCCGAGTGGATACACTCCGCCGGCGACATCGAAAGTCCAACGAGAGGAACCCAATATGAATAATCCAACGAATCCTGCAGCGCTGAATGTGAAGAGAAGTATTGATCGGCAAAGGAAAGAGCAGCAGGCGGTTACTTCTATTCTGGGGGGGGTAGGGTTGGCTTTGCTTTTGATCATTGTGGGTTGTGCGGCGCTTTCGGGGTTTGGGGGGTTTGTTTTGTGGAAGCAGATTCAGCGTCAGAGTGTGACGGTGGATCAGATGGAGCAGAGGTTGAACAAGGAGTTTGCGTCACTGCAGGCGCGGGATGCGGAGTTATCGAGTGGGTTGGAGGCTGCGGGGGCGCAGCTAGCAAAGCAACTTTCCCTGCTTGAGCAGGCGAAGGCGCAGTTGAGTCGACAGGAGAAGGAGGTAGCGACGGTGCGGCAGCGTCTCTCGATGTTGGAAGGAGATTCGGGCGATCGTCGTTCTCGCTAAGGGACTGGATGATTAGTCGAGTTGAGCTTCGTCGGATCACACAGGAGTGGCGGACGCGTCTGCAGCGGGTGCAGCAGATATTACAACCGAGCGAGTGGGCAACGGATGATTGGAATCGTTTTGCTCGGGCGTTGAGCACGATGGTGCGGTCTCATGGTTCGACTTGGACGGAGGCGGAGACGACTTACTGGGATGTGCGGTGGACGTTGCAGGATGGGGGGGAGTTGATCTGCCAAGCGGAGGATGGATCGGATGGGAAGAAGACGCTGGTGGTGGCGCAGACGGGGGGATTTGCGGAGGGGTTAGAAAACTACACCTGGTTTTTTGCCGAGTTTGGGCAGACGGGAGATTTTTTAGGGAATCCGTACTGGGTGGATGGCACCTGGAAAGAGGCGTTGGCGATGATGTTGCTTCCGCAGCAGGCTGGGGCTGGGTACTACCTGAATGGTGGTGGGGTGCAGGCGCCGGCGATGATTGAAGCGCAGTCTTCCGTGGCGCAGTAGGACAGAGTGCTCGGGCAGGTGGGGCCAGCCTGTATACTATATAAGCAGTTGGGGTGGAGGTAATTGCATTTGCTTGCATTCGTCTTCATTTCACAATAGGATAAGTGGATTGAAAGGAGTTCGGCGGGGAGTTGCGCAAAGGGCGTGCTGATCCGGTGTCCGTGATCGACCAAAGATCTATTTCGGATTCATGAAAGCGCCCTCACCCTTCTCGCAGACCTAAAGAGAACGATAAGAACCTCACGGAAGCGATTGCGGTCAAGCCAACGAGGCATGATCCATCCTTCGTCGATCGGACGCTGAGCGTCTGGTCAGTCCGCTCGGGCCATATCTTTCCGCCGCACATCAAACCCATGAGTCACGATTCACGATACGGTTCCAACCAAAGAGGCGGACCTCACGACCGACGCAACCGACGCCACGACCGATATGGCAGTAACCGGGGTGGACCCCGCCGGGAAAGTAAACCCGCGAGCGGAGGTTTCTGGGGATTCATAAAAAAACTATTCGGAATGGGAGGCGGTTCATCGCATTCCTCTCACGCACCGTCCGCGGATCAACGTCAGCGGAATGGGCGAGGAGATGCCCCGCGTCACCCGCGGGCGCGTTCGATTCCTCCGATGGAGGTGCTGACTCCTCGGCTCTATGTGGGAAACCTGTCCTACGACGCCTCGGAGAGCGACATCTTTGATCACCTGAGCAAAGTGGCTGGGGTGAAGAATGTCGAAGTGGTGCGCGATAGTGGTTCGAACTCGAAGGGGTTCGGCTTTGCAGAGATGCTAACGCTGGAAGGAGCGCAAGAGGTGGCCAAGAAGCTTCATGATACAGATTTCATGGGGCGGTTGCTGATTGTGAACGGTGCTAAATCCCAGGGTGAGCGGACGGGTGGCGGACCCCGCAATCACGATCGGGCGGATAGCCGACCCCCTCGTGGTGAGCAGGCGGAGCGGTCCTCCGAGTTTGATTACGAGCGCGGCCCTCGGAATCCTAGTTACGACTAATAAAAAAGTTTAGGGACTGGCCAAGGTGGGCCGGGTCTTGGAAGAGACCCGGCCACCTTCGGCGAGCCAACGATTGACGGCTGCTAAGTAAGCGCGGCCACTGGATTCGATGACATCGGTGGCGGCGGCGCGACCGCTGGCGGGTTCCCCTTTCGCAGCAAAGCGAACATTGAGAGAAACCTCTCCTACGGCATCTTTTCCTTCGGTGACTGCCCGGACCGAGTAATCGAGAAGGTGGCCTTTGAGACCAGTGATGCGATCGATAGTTTTCATGACGGAATCGACGACACCGTCTCCCGAGCCTTGGGCCGAAAGAACTTTGCGGCCGCGACGCAGAGTAATCGTCGCGACAGGTTTACGACCCGTACTCGATTGGCAGGTCAGACTTTCTAAAGAGTAGGTTTCGCGAGCGACATGGATTTGAGCGCCAACCAGAGAGGTGAGATCGTCGTCGTGGACGAACTTTTTGCGATCGCCGATTTCCTTGAAGCGGATGAAGACAGCTTGGAGTTCGGTGGGGCGGAGCGTGTAGCCCAGATGTTTGAGGCGGGCAGAGACGGCGGCACGCCCGCTGTGCTTGGTGAGGGGGAGCTCGGTTTTTCCCCAGCCCACGATTTCTGGATCGATAATTTCGTAGGTTTCCCTTTTTTTAAGGATGCCATCCTGGTGGATACCCGAGCTGTGGGCGAAGGCGTTCAGTCCTACGATGGCTTTGTTACGTGGAATGGGGAATCCACAGGCGGCGGAGACGAGGCGTGAGGTGCGAACGATTTCGCGAGTTTGGATGTTGGTGTGGGCGTGGGCAAAAAAATCGGCACGAGTGTGTAGAGCCATGACTACTTCTTCGAGGGCAGCGTTGCCGGCGCGTTCGCCGATACCGTTTAGAGTGCACTCCACTTGACGTGCACCCGCTTGGACGGCGGCGAGAGAGTTGGCCACGGCGAGGCCGAGATCATTATGGCAGTGGGTGCTGAAAACCGCATTGGCAGATCCACGAGCTTGGGCGATGACCTGGGCAAACATGCTGCTGTATTCTTCGGGTGCAGCGTAGCCGGTGGTATCGGGAAGATTGATGGTGGTGGCACCCGCGGAGATGGCGGCCTCGACGACCTCGACAAGGAAATCAATTTCAGTGCGGGAAGCATCTTCAGGGGAGAACTCGATGTTGGAGGTAAAGCGGCGGGCGCGGCGAACTCCGTCGGTGGTCAGACGGAGGATCTCGTGGCGGGCTTTACCGAGCTTAAAATCGCGATGGATTTTGCTGGTACCAAGAAAAACGTGAATTCGGCCCTTTTTGCCAGCAGGCTTCACGGCGGCGCCGGCGGCATCAATGTCGGCGTTAACACAGCGGGCCAAGCCACAGATAACGGGACCGCGGACGGTCCGGGCAATTTCTTGGACGGAATCGAAATCGCCCCGACTGGCAATAGGAAAGCCGGCTTCGATGATATCGACGCCGAGGCGAGCGAGTTGGCGAGCAACCTCGAGTTTCTGGCGACCCGTCATGGCAGCGCCTGGGCACTGTTCTCCGTCCCGAAGAGTGGTGTCGAAGATCTGAATATGAGGGCCAGACGACATAGAATGAGCTTAGCCCGAAACAGTCAAAGGCGCACCTGATAAGAGGAGAAAGGACGCCCGCGGCAGGCGCATTGCAGATTGATCTCTGACCCCAAATTATTCCGCCGAAGGCAGTGGAGATGGTGGGGTGAGGGTTAGTAGGCGGCTTGGGCGCCCTTAAGATTTCGCGAACGAATCCAGGGCATAAGGCCACGGAGGCGGGCGCCGGTTTTTTCGATGGGGTGTTTGGCCCCCGCCTTGAGCAGGCGATGGTAGCGCTTCATGCCGGTGTGACTTTCTCGAATCCATTCGCGGGCGAATTTGCCGTTACGAATTTCTTGGAGGACTTTCTCCATGGATTTTTTGGTACGGGCGTCGACGACGCGGGGTCCGCGACTGACGTCCCCGTATTTGGCGGTCTCGGATATGGAAAAGCGCATTCCTGCGATGCCTGATTCGTTGATCAGATCGACAATCAGCTTCAATTCATGGAGGACTTCGAAGTAGGCCACTTCGGGTTGGTAGCCCGCTTTCACGAGAACTTCGAACCCTGCTTGGATGAGAGCGGAAGTGCCTCCGCAGAGGACGGCCTGCTCGCCAAAAAGGTCGGTCTCGGTTTCTTCCTTGAAGGTGGTTTGGAGGAGGCCAGCGCGGGTGGCGCCGATCCCTCGAGCCCAGGCCATGGCAATCGAGCGGGCTTGGCCGGTAGGGTTTTGCTGTACGGCGAAGAGGGCAGGAACGCCACGTCCCTCGACATATTGGCGGCGAACGATATGTCCTGGGCCTTTGGGAGCGACAAGGATGACGTCGACATTTTTGGGTGGCTTAACGGTTTTATAGTGAATGGCGAAGCCGTGGCTGAAGAGGAGGGTTTTGCCCTTCTTCAGGTGGGGGGCGATGTCCTTGTTATAGACGGCGGGAATCTTGGTGTCGGGAACGGCGACGAAGATGACGTCGGCGCCACGGACGGCTTCAGCAGTGGGCAGGACTTTAAAGCCGTGTTTTTTGGCGACGGCGATAGATTTGCTGCCTTTGTAGAGTCCGATGGTGACTTTGGCGCCGCTATTTTTGAGGTTAAGGGCGTGGGCGTGGCCTTGGGAGCCGAAGCCAATGACGGTGGCTTTTCTGCGAAGAAGGGGGGTAAGGCTGGCGTCACGGTCGTGGTAGATTCGGGCGGGCATAGGGTTATCTCCTGTTCGGGTTGGTGGTTTGCTATGGGGTAAAGGGTTAGCGGCGGGCGAGGGCGATGCGGCCGGTTCGGCTGAGTTCGAGGATGCCGAAGGATTTCATTAATTGGAGGAACTTGCCGATTTTGCTTTCGTCACCGGTGACTTCAATGGAAAGGCTGGTGGATTGGACGTCGACAATCTTGGCGCGGAAGATGTCGCAGATTTGCATGACTTCTGGCCGAGCGGCGGCGGTAGCTTTGACGCGAAGCAAAATAAGTTCGCGGTCGATGACGTCTCCATCTTTGAAGTCGTGCACTTCGAGGACATCGACAAGTTTTTTGAGTTGTTTGACGACCTGCTCTAGGACCTGATCGTTGCCGACGACAACGATGGTCATGCGGGAGATTTTATCGTTTTGGGTGGGGCCGACGTTGAGGGTATCGATATTGAAGCCGCGACCGCTAAAAAGCCCTGCGATGCGGGTTAGAACCCCGAATCGGTTTTGCACGACGACAGATATGGTATGGCGCATAAAATAAAAAGAAGAATGACCTTAAAAAGTAGCGAAGAAGGAGCGGACGGGTCAAGCCGAAGGGCCAGACTGTCCGAAGCTGGCGCGCAGGCGGGCTAATTCGTGCGACTGCTGATCGAGAAGTTGGCGGGCTTGAGCGAGGTCGGTTTCCAGCTGTTTGATCCGCAAGCGAAGGGCAGCGTCGAAGGCTGGGCTGGCCTCAGGGGCTTCGACGGGCTCGGGTGCGTCCTCCAATTTAATGGTGCGGCTTTTAAGACGAGAGGTACGGCGCCGACGAATTTCCTCAAGAAACTCGGTGACGGTGTAGGTTTCTTTTGTGCGGAGGTGAGAAACAAGTTCCGAGCCACCCAACTGGCCGCTTTGTAGGAACTCCGCGATGGTGCCTGCAGTGGTGGGACCGTAGCGGGGGCCGTCGAGGGGCTCGACCCACCAGTGCATTTCGAGTCCAGGGATCTCGGGGGCCTTGGCCCAGGCTGCTTCATCGGTCTGGATAAGGTCGTCGGGTGCGATAAGAGATTGATTGGCGAGTGCTTTTAGATGATCAAGGTCCATGGGGCCAAGGACTCTGCCGGTCTGGACTTTCTGAAGGCGGTAGAGGGATGCGGGGGTGCTCAAAGGAAGTTAGTGGGTGGGGATGATGAGTTTTTGGCCGACTTTGAGGGAAGCATCTTTGGCGAGGGAGTTGGCCTTGCGGATGGACTCGACGGTGAGTTTAGTTTTATAGGCTTCGCTATAAGCTTGGGCGATGGAGCTGAGGGTATCGCCCTTGGCCACGACATGTTCGTAGCCATCGCGTTCAGCAGGTTTGGCGATGGGGAGAGCTTTTTCCACAGGCTTTTCTTTTTCCCGCTCTTTCCGCTCCGCAACTAATTTTGAAACTTCCTCAAGTAATGCTGTGCGATCTTGGGACGCCTTGGCGGCAGTGTTGGCGAGTGATTCTTTGAGGGATTGGGATTGGAGCCGAACCTCATCAAGGATTTTTTCGAGGGTACTAACCCGAGCTTGAATTTTGTCCACTTGAGCGTCGACGCGATCGACTTGATCGGCGGCTTTAAGAATTTTGCGGCGCTCCATTTCCGCGTCTTCGGCGGCGGCAGGGTTTGAGGGTTGAGCGACGAGAGGAGTGCCTGAGATTAAAAAAAGAAGGGGTAGGATGCGGAGAAGGCTTGGCATAGCGGTATTATCACTCTGGGGACTCTGTGCCGACAAGCTTTACAAACTCTTTTTCGGTGATGACGCGAACTTGAAGGGATCGAGCTTTGGTTAATTTGGAGCCTGCCTCTTCTCCTGCAAGGACGAAATCGGTTTTTGGGCTGACGGAACCGACGACCGATCCGCCGTGGGTTTGGATTTGGCGGACAAACTCTTCGCGGGACTGGCTGAGGGTACCGGTAATGACAAACTTCTTTCCTGCGAGAACCCCTCCGCGCATGGCGAGTTCTTCTTTTTGGGCAGTGAAATTGAGTCCAGCTTTACGCAGAGCAGGCAGAAGACGCTGGGTGGAGCGTTCTTGGAAAAAAGAGACAATTTCCTCGGCGACTTTCGGCCCGACATCGTTCACTTGAGTGAGTTCGGCAACGGTGGCGGCAGAGAGTTTCTCGAGGGTGGTAAAGTGGCGGGCGAGGGATTCTGAGGACACCGCACCGACTTGAGGAATGCCGAGGCCGAAAATCAGGCGCCAGAGTGGACGACTTTTACTTGCGGCGATTCCTTGGAGAAGATTAGTGGCGGACTTCTCTCCCATGCGATCAAGGTGGGTCAACTGTTCCTCGGTTACGGCATAGAGTTGGTCGAGGTGTTGGACTAGGCCTGCATCGACGAGTTGACCGACCATGGCTTCGCCCATGCCCTCGATGTCCATGGCACCACGGCTGGCAAAATGCTGGAGGCGGCGTTTGAGTTGGCCGACGCAGTCGCGAGAAGTGCAGCGGAGAAAAACTTCCTCTTTGGAAAGCGGGCCGCCGCAGACAGGGCATTGGCGAGGAACGGCGATGGGGCGGGAAGAAGTGGGACGCTTCTGGAGATTGACGGAGAGGACGGCGGGGATGACCTCTCCTGCTTTTTCAATGTTAACGAAATCTCCCACGCGGATGTCTTTGCGAGCGATCTCCTCGAAGTTATGCAGGGTGGCGCGAGAAACGGTGGAACCGCTGAGGAGGACGGGATCGAGTTCGGCGACGGGGGTAACAACCCCGCTGCGGCCAACTTGAAAGGTGATGGCGTGGAGGCGAGTTTCGGCTTGTTCGGGGGTGTATTTGTAAGCGATGGCCCAGCGGGGGGCTTTTTCGGTGGAGAGGAGAACGCGTTGTTGATCGAAGCGGTTGACTTTGATAACCGCTCCATCAGTGGCGAAGGGAAACTTGGTGCGGTCGTGATCGAGGGAGCGGATGGCTTGGAGGACTTTGTCGGGTCCTGAGACGAGGCGGAACCAGGTGTGCCCGGGAAGACCCCACTGAAGAATTTGTTGGTGGAGAGCGTCCTGAGTTGTCAGGGAGGAGGTCTCGGGCTGGGCGAGGCCGTAAAAAACAACGGCGAGCGGGCGCTGAGCGACCTCGCGGGAGTCGAGCAGTTTGAGGGTGCCAGCAGCGGCATTGCGAGGGTTGGCAAAGAGGGCTTCCCCTTTTTTCTGGCGGGCGTGGTTCAGTGCGGCAAAGGCAGGTTCGGGCAAGTAAACCTCGCCACGAAATTCAATAGTTTTTGGCAGGCCGCGAACAAACAAGGGGAGGTTGCGGATGGTTTTTAGATTTTCGGTGATGTCGTCGCCCCGCTCCCCATCGCCTCGGGTGAGGCCCTGTACGAGGTGGCCGTCGAGGAAGCTAACGGTGACGGCGAGTCCGTCGATCTTGGGTTCGATGGCGAAGGTGGCCTCTTGTCCTGCGAGGCCTTTGGTCACGCGGGTAAGAAAATCGGTCAGTTCAGTTTCGCTGTAGGTATTGTTGAGGCTCTGCATGCGAACGGTGTGCGGGACAGTGCGAAAAGAGTCGAGGGGGGCGCCGCCGACTTTACGGGTGGGAGAATTTTCGTCGATGAGTTGAGGATGGGCTTTTTCGAATTCGGAAAGTTCACGGTAGAGGCGGTCGTAAGCGGCGTCGGAGATCTCGGGTTGGGCTTGGACGTAGTAAAGAAGGTCGTGGTGCCGAACCTGTTTGAGGAGGTGGGCGTAGTGTTGAGTGAGGGAGTTGCTCACCTGGGGCGACGACGAAGGGTGAGTCCGATAGCGATTCCGAGGATATCGGCTAACCAGTCTTTGATCGAGACATCGCGGCCTGGGGCGAGGCGTTGGGACTGCTCGTCGAGGCCGCCGAGGAGAGATCCTGCCATGCCGAGAGCGGCAGAGGGAAAAGGAAGTCCGCCGAGGACGAAGCCGAAGCCTGTGTAAACGGCGAGGTGGAGGACCTTGTCATTGGGCAGAGGGAAAAAATTGTCCACTTTTTTGATTCGGCTGGCGGGCAGGGCGGAGGCGCTGAGGATGAGAAGATAGTAGAGGACGGGAGGGAGTAAGTTTTTCCATCGCAGATTGGACATAAGGAGAGCATTTTGGACAGAGAGTGAAGCAGAGCAACTTGAAAGAATGGGTCCCGATTTTAGGGATCGAAGGGGGAGGTACAAAGACCTCATGGATCTTCGTGGGGGATGGAGGCCGAATTGTGGCGCAAGGCACGGCGGGGCCATCGAATGTTCTGTTGGCAGGAAGAGTAGGGTTAGAAAAGGTGTTTCGACAAATTGCGTCGGCTCTTCCAGGAAGGCCGGTGGCGATTGGGGGAGGATTTGCGGGGGCCCGGGGTCAGGCTGAGCTTGTGGAGGTGCGGGGGGCGTTGCGTTCGGTTTGGCCGAGGGTGAGGCGGGTGGTGGTGGGGATGGATACTGATTCGGCGTTGGCGGCGGCGTGGGGAAGTGAGGACGGATTTTTAGTGATCGCGGGAACGGGAAGTAATGTGGTGGGGAGAAAAGGGAGTGTTCGGTTGAGTGCGGGTGGGCACGGCCATTTATTAGGGGATGCGGGGAGTGGCTACGACATCGCACAGAGGGCAGTGGAGGCGATTTTTCGAGCGAGAGATCGGGATGGGAAAGCGCCAAAATTAGTGGCGGCGCTCTTGGCGCATGCGGGGGCGGCAGATATGGATCGTTTTTTGCGTGCGGTCTATCTGGCTAAGGGGAAAGAGTGGCTGGCCTCGTTTGCCCCCGTCGTTCTGCGGGCAGCAGAAAAAGGGGACGCAATCGCAGGGCAAGCGGTACGAGGTGGGGTGGAAGAACTTGCGACTAGGATAGCGGAGTTGGCCAAGAGGATGAAGGTCGCACGACCGAGGATTGCGCAAACGGGCGGATTATTTGAAAACCGCTTTTATGCTGGAGCTTTTGTGAGGGCTTTGCGGAGGACCTGTCCGCGGGCCAAGAGTGAGCCGTGCAAAACTTTTGGGGCGATGGGAGCGGTGCGGATGGTGGTTGGTTCTGCGTCTATTTGGACAGGGCAAGGGAGGGAGAAAAGTGGGGTGGAATTGGTGGATGTGGAGGCTTTGCCGACGGAGATGGCGAATCCGCGGTCACGCGGGATGCATCGTCAATCGGTAGGAGAGCTGGTGCGGTTGTTTGTGGAGGAGGAGGCTTTTACGGTGCGGGCTTTGAGTCGGGCGAAGAAAGAAATTGCGGGAGCGACGGAGATTGTTTCGCGGGCGTTAACACGCGGAGGAAGGCTTTTCTATGTGGGGGCAGGAACGAGTGGGCGGCTGGGTGTTTTGGATGCGAGTGAGATGCCTCCGACGTTCCACACGCCGCCAGAGTTGGTGCAGGCTATTTTAGCGGGGGGGCCTGAGGCGATTTTTCGGGCGCAGGAAGGGGCGGAGGATGATGGGGAGGCGGGGGCGCGATCGGTAAGGGAGCGGAGGGTGGGTTCCCGCGATGTGCTGGTGGGGTTGACGGCGAGTGGACGGACTCCGTTTGTGCATGGGGCATTGGCGGAGGGAAAGAAAGCAGGAGCTAAAACGGTTTTGGTCACGGCGCATCCGAAGTGGAGGTTCGAGAGGGGCGGAATTCGGCCAGATGGGGTGGTGCGGTTGGATGTTGGGCCGGAGATTATTGCTGGTTCGACGCGTTTAAAGGCGGGGACCGTGACAAAGATGGTCTGCAATATCCTCAGTTCTGTGGCGATGATTCGAATGGGAAAAGTGTACGACAACCTGATGGTGCATGTGGTTCCCTCGAATGAAAAACTGAAGGCACGGGCGATACGATTGATCCGGACGTTAACCCAAGTTGGCCTAGAGGAAGCGGAGCGGGCGTTGAGAGAGTCGGGAGGGAAAGTGATGTTGGCAGCCGAGCGACTGCGAAAAGTTTCCGGCTTGCCGAAAAAAAGACGAGGAGCACTCTTGGCTCGATGAAATTCTTGATGCGGGCTGTGATCTTAGTTGGTTGGGCGGTGGGTTGCGGGTGGGCGGCGGAGGCGGACGTAGCGGGGCTTTGGAAAAATACCGCAATGGGGATAGGTCAGTCGGTGATTATTGTTTCGCAGGAGGGGGCGGATTTGCATGTGGCGGGATATGGAGTGTGGGCGGGTGGCGGAGTTGGGGTCTGGCACGGTAAGGGGAGGATTGAGGGGGCACGGGTGAAGTTGCCGCTGAATTATACAAAACTGCCGAAGCCTGGATTTGATGGGAAGGTGGAGTTGGATTTGGGGATTGCGGCGGATGGAAAAACTTTGGAGGGGACTTGGAAAAACTCGCTTGGGCGTAAGGGGCCAGTGAGGTTTGCTCGAGTGGTTTCTGAAGCGGCGCCGAAGGTGACGATACCCGCCGAGGTGCCCGCGGGGGAGGGGCCAGTAACGGATGGGGATAAAAAAGAGGAGGCAGTAAAGCCTTAAACTCCGTGGACTCTGCCCCAGTGGATATCGAGCTGGCGACTGAGGCAAAGTTTGAGAGCGCGAAGGAGGCAGGAGGCTTCTAATTTTTGTCCTCGAGCGATGATGCTGAGGAGGGGTTCGTTGGGACGAAGGCGAAGGGCGTCTTGGCAAAGGATCGGGCCTTGATCTAAATCTGGGGTAACGAAGTGAGCGGTGACTCCGAGAATTTTCACGCCTTTGTCGTAGGCTTGACGGTAGGCGGCGGCGCCAGGGAAGGCGGGGAGAAGGGAGGGATGAATGTTAAGAATTCTATTTTTCCAGTGCCAAACGAAGTCGGGGGAAAGAATTTTCATAAAGCGGGCGAGCACGATGAGTTCAACATCGGCTTTTTCTAGATTGGATTGAAGAGAGGTTTCAGCTTTCTGGCGGTCGCGGTAGTCGATTGAGGCGAAGGGAAGGCGGTAGCGGCGGGCGAGAGAGCGAAGTTGGGGATGATTTCCAGCGAGAAGAACAGGTTGGGCGGCGAGGCGATGGGATTTCCAAGCGCGGAGGATGGCCTCGGCGGCATGGGTTTCTTTCGAGACGAGAATGGCGAGGCGGCGGCGGGTGCGTGTGCCGTCGGACATGCGCAGAGTAAGTTTCATTCTAAGGTGTTGGGCCAAAGATCCGAGGTCGGCACGGATTCGGAGGTCGTCGAGTTTCGAAACAGGCCAGGAGGCAAGAAGAGTCATGCGAAACTTTCCGCGGGCTACCTGTTCTTCGAGCGATTCGATATTGGCGCCCATGCGGAAAAGATGTTGGGTAACGGCGGCGATGGCGCCGCTACGGTCTGGACCGACCAAGCCAATGGTGACAAAGGAGCGACTGGCCATGGTTAATCTGCGCGTAAGGTGCAAGAGGCGCGGGGGGTTTCGTGAAGGGTGATTTCTGAAAGGCCGGGGAGTTTAGGGCTGAGCTGTTTCCAGAACCATTGGCAGATGATTTCGAGGGTTGGGTTTTCGAGGCCAGGGGTGTCGTTGAGGGAGGTGTGATCGAGTTTTTCTAGAATGGGTCGGACTACGGAGGCGATTTTCGCGTGATCGTAAAGGAGACCTGATTTGGGGTCGACGGAGCCGGTAACACAAACTTCGAGGGCAAAGCTGTGTCCGTGGAGGCGCCGACACTTGTGTCCCTCGGGGAAGGAGGGGAGGTGTTGAGCGGCTTCGAAGTCAAATTTCCGTCTGAGGGTGATCTGCATCAGAGGTAATTTCTAGCGATTTGAGGGGTGGATTTCAACCGATGGTTCGATTGGATCTTGGATTGGGCAGGGTGGAAGGGGGCTTGGGGGAGAACCAAGAGTTGAGGAGTTTTTCGATCAGGGCGCCCCAAAGAGAAAGAATGATGGCGAGAAGGAGGAGGGAGGGGACGGCGATTGAGGAGGATTTGTCTTTGAGGAAGGAGGCAAAGTGGATGGCGTAGGGTTGGTGGACAAGATAGATCCCGTAGGAAAAAGATCCTGCGAGGGCAAGGGCTGGGCCCAGATAGGGAATCTTAGCCCAAAATCCTGAGGCTCCTGCGACGACGAGAAAGCAGGCGGCACCGGTAAGGAAATCAACCGCGACGTAGCCGCGTGGAAGTTGGTAGACGAGCAGAGCGATGGGATAGAGGCAAAGGCCAGCGAGAAAGCCACGGCCATGAAGGAGCCAGTTTTCCAGCTTGTCCGGATATCTGGCGTAGGCACCTCCGAGAACCATGCCGAAGGCGAATTCAGGCAATCGGCTCAGGCCGCAACCTCCGAGGACCCACTGGCCGCTGGAGGGATGAAGATATAGGAGAAAAATGCGGGTGAAAAATCCCAAGGCAACGGCACCGAGCAGAAAGCGGATGGGTCCCCAGCGGAGAAAAGCCCAGATGAGTAGTGGGAAAAGAGCGAAAAGTTGGATGATGAGGCAGAAGTACCACCAGGCGGCGTTGAGGTAGAAAAAATTGTAGTCGATCCAAAGAAAGCGCAATCCGCTCAAGCTGATTCCAAAGCGCCAATCGACAGGCTCGAGGCGGGCCTCAAAGGGACTGAGTAGGTAAACGAGGTGGGCGAACCAGTACATAGGATAGAGGCGCAGAAGGCGGTGGGTGATCCAAGACGCCCAAGCAACGCCGCCTGGTTTTGTGGCAGCGCGAATGGCGGACTGTGCGAGGACAAAACCACTGGCGACAAGAAAAAGGCCTACGG
>JBGSBI010000022.1:0-406 GCA_041730685.1 Aliarcobacter sp. | reverse complement strand
GGCGACTTTTTGGAAAAACCCGGCTTCGATGGGGGAGAGAGGTTTGATCCAGCAAGAGAAAGAGTGAAAGTAGACGACCCAAAGAATGGCGAGTCCTTTGGTGACATCGAGCCATGCCATTCTTCGTTGGGCCATGGTTCGAGGTTATGGGAGAAACAAAATTAGGCTAGATCGGAGCGGAGAAGATCGAGAAGAGCGAGCATGCGTGGCTGATGCTTGTTTTCTGGAACTTGGCCAGTGAGGCAGAGGGCGACGGCGAGATCTTTGGCAGGATCAGCAAAAGCGATGGAGGAGCATGCACCCCCATGGCCAAACGTGTCTCTGGAGGAGGTTTTGCCGAAGCCATAGGGAGGCGTGGCGGTGCCATAGCCCTGGCTGTCGAGCATGACACCGAGGCCAAAATCGG
>JBGSBI010000021.1:20290-26199 GCA_041730685.1 Aliarcobacter sp. | reverse complement strand
CTCCGGGAAATTTTAGGGGCGGCGGTTTATGGTGAGGGGACGGAAACGATGGAGGAGGTGGTGGTGAGGTTGTCAAGGGGAGCGGGAGTGAAGTTAGCCACGGCGGAGTCGTGCACGGGGGGGTTGGTGGCGAGTCGGATTACGGATGTGGCGGGGGCTTCGGAAGTTTTTCTGGGTGGGTGGGTGACTTATTCGAATGAGGCAAAGATCCGGGATTTAGGGGTATCCGCAGAGAGTTTAGCGAAGTATGGGGCGGTGAGTGGAGCGGTGGCGGGTGAGATGGCGGTGGGGGCGAGGAGGAGGGCGGGGGCGGATTGGGCGGTCTCGGTGACAGGAATTGCGGGTCCTGGGGGTGGAAATGGGAATAAACCTGTGGGGCTAGCTTACCTTGGAATTGCGGGTCCTGAAGGAGTGGAAACTATTGAGAAGAAGTTGGTTCCAGAACGGAAAGTATTCAAGGCAATGGCTTCCCAGGTGGCTCTCAACCTGCTACGAAATAAACTTTTACCGCAACTTTTACCCACATCGGAGGTTTAATCTATATGGCAACTAAAACAACAGACAAAAACGAAAAGACGGAAACCCAAACGAAGAGTGACAGCGCCAAGGGGGCAGAGAAGCGCAACTTGGATCTGGCTTTGCAATCGATCATCAAAACGTATGGCGAGAATTCGATCATGCGCCTGGGTGATGCGGCGGCGAAGCTGAAGATCGCGGTGATCCCCACGGGCTGTTTTACGATCGACCGAGCCTTGGGTACGGGGGGTTTTCCTCGTGGCAGAATCGTGGAGATCTTTGGACCTGAATCATCAGGGAAGACGACGTTGACTCTGACGGCGATTGCCAATGCGCAGAAGATGGGGGGGACGGCTGCCTTCATCGATGTGGAGCACGCGTTGGATCCTGGTTATGCGAAGAAGTTGGGGGTGAATATGGATGAACTGCTTGTTTCTCAGCCTGACTCTGGGGAAGAGGCGTTAAACATTGCCGAGACCTTAATTCGATCCAACGCCCTAGACGTGGTGGTGTTGGATAGCGTGGCCGCTTTGGTGACGAAGCAGGAGTTAGAGGGGCAGATTGGCGACGTCACGGTGGGTGCGCAGGCGCGGTTGATGAGTGCGGCCATGCGGAAGCTGACGGCACTGATTGGCCGGGCGCGGACGGTTTGCATCTTTACCAATCAGATCCGTGAAAAGATCGGGGTGATGTTTGGCAGCCCTGAGACCACGCCGGGAGGGCGGGCGTTGAAGTTCTACTCGAGTGTACGGGTGGATATTCGACGAATCAGTGCGATCAAGCTTCCTGACGGCACGGTGGTAGGGAATCGCACGCGGGTTAAGATTGTGAAGAACAAGGTGGCGCCGCCGTTCACCGAGGCGGAGTTTGATATTATGTATAACGAGGGGATTTCGAAGGCGGGATCTCTGATCGATTCGGCGATTGAGCAAAATGCGGTGGAGAAGAGGGGGGCATGGATTGCCTTTGAAGGCAAGCAGTTGGCGCAAGGGCGCGATGCGGCCAAGGAGGAGATTAAGAAAGATCCGGCCCTCTATGCGAGAATTGAGAAGGCGCTCTTAGCGAAGTTGGCGGAATCGGAAAAAAAGCCTACGGAGAATGACGCAGAGGAGGTGGTTGTTCTCGGGGAGAAGGGAAAATAACCGATGCGGTCGTAGTGCTTTAGCTGCTGACGGCAGGTTCGACGAGGACAGTAAACTGGTAGGTGCTACCCTCTCCGCCGAGGATGAGATGGTTTTCCCCGATGGAAAGGGGGGTGATCATGTGCTCAGCCTCGGTGCCGATAGGATGGCCGTTGAGCAGTGTGCCGAGGGTGCTGCCGCGGTCACGAACTACGATCTCGGCCCCAAGGCGTTCGATGGAGCAGTGGTTGCGGGAAATCTGGTAGGGAAAATTGTCATTCAGGGGAAGGTCGTTGGAGCAAAGAATATCGGCTCCTTCGGTGGCTTGCCGGCGACCGATGCGGTAGGGCAAGCGATCGAGAGTGACGGAGGCTGGGGCTCCAGCCTGACGGGTCTCCTTGCTTTTGGGCGTAAGGGTGATGCGAGGCAGGGGATGCAAGGTTTCGTGGCCACCCGAGTGGAGCCCTTTTTCAATGAGCTGGTGGAGTTTGGAGGAAGGGACTTGTCGCTGCTCAAGTTCACGGCGGAGGAGATCGTTGGTGTTGCGGAGTCGTTCAAAAAAGGAGGAGAGAAAAGGGGCGAGGACGCTTGGGTCCCGAAGAAACAGTTCGTTAAACTCCTCCCCGTTCATGAGGTGGAGGCGGGTAGGTTCAAGGGCGCGGGCGGAAGCGGAGCGGGGTTTATCATCGAGGAGAGCCATTTCGCCAAAGATATCCCCAGGAAGAAGATGACCGAGGGGGGCATCACCTTGGCCATCGATGTGAATGGAGATTTCGATACGGCCTTCTAGAATCCGAAAGGCCTCGGCGCCTGATTCTCCTTCGCGGAAGATGATCTCGCCTTGGGCAAAAGACTTTTCACGCATACGAGTGTCATCTTTAAACTGAGCCGCGGAGGGGGTCAAGAGAGACGCGATAGGGGAAAGAATAGATTGGAGTTGGCCAATCTTTTTGTTCGAGGAACGCGAGGGAGGGTGGCAAGATGGAGAGATGGTTGAGGGAGGAGATCGCGGGTTTTTATTCCGGACAACGGGTCTGGCGCTACTTGCACTGGCGGGGTGGAAATTGGGGGAGGTCGGGGGCCTGCTGGCGGCGAAGGACCAACTCTTGGCGAATCGGGAGGGGATGACTCAGTTGGCTCCTTTGGTTTTACTGGGGCTTTTCTTTCTGCGTGGCCCGTTGCCTGCGCGGAAAAGTATCGCACGGGTGGCGGGTTTTCAGCTGCTGAATCTTGGATTTCTCGTGGCGGCGGCGGTTTATGGATTGGCTTCGGTTCCGCTTGGAAAAGAATTTACGATGGAAAAGGGATCGGAGTTGGTGGGGGAAAAGGACTGGGCGGTGCGCAATCGTTTGCGGGAAGTGGAGGGGAAGATGGCCCAAATTGAAAGAGAGATGGCGGGCAGCTCTGAAATATCCGATGGGATGGCCGACTCGCGCCGGCGAGAAGTAGAAAATAAAAAGCAGGAGCGGGTCCGCCAGTTGGGGGAGTGTCGTGAGGAGCGGAGTCATTTGCTGGAGGAGATTGAGCGGCGCGAAAAAGCATGGGAGGAGGAGAAAGGACGGGAGCAGTCCGCTATGCAGGCGAGGCTTGGGCAAGCGCAGCGGGGCTCTAGTTTGGCAGCTTTGATTTTTGTTTTGCTGGGGCTACACGGACTTTTTGTAGGATTTTTAGGAAGCGGTGGGGCTGGGATGGGTGGTTTTCCCGTTGTATCGACCAGCGTAGGCAAGGTGGAGAACTCAGTGCCTGGGGCGCTACGGCCAAAGCGCAGTGTTAATTAAGCGAGGGCTGGTGCTTATTTAGGAGAAAAAATAGGGCGGAGCTGAGGAAACGAGTAGGTGTCTTCGTGGCTGGGTTGGCCCGGGGCGGTGGCTCCATCGAGGTGAACATACACTAGGCGTGATCCCAAGGCGGGGAGAGAGAGGCGCGAGGCGGTGGCGAGTGGGCCAGTAGCCATGATGGCGAGACGCATGTGGGAGTGGGTGAGCAGCGGTTCGGCCAATGCGCGCAGATCGCGATGATGACGAGCGAGACCGACGATTTTGTACAAAGAGGCACGCGTTTTCCGGAACTGGCTGAGGAGCCGGCGGAGTCGCAGAGGTGTAAGTTTTCTTCTAAGCGAGTGGGAAGAGACGATCAGATCCCGCTTGGATAGGCGGACGGCACGCAAAACACGAGCGAGGCGAGGCAAATTAGTTAATTCTAAATCCACGGCATCGACGAAGCGAATGAAGGCCATAAAAAAGAGAACGCGTTGGCGAGAGCGCCAGTTAAAGGCGCCTCCCTCGTCGCGAGTACGGAGAGTTAACAGAGCGGGGACAGAACGTTGGGCAAGGGCCTGTTGAATTAGCTTTGGAGCCACGCCATTTGAAAGAAGGAGATCAAGACGGACTTCGACCAGATCAATCCCTTGAGGGGCTTCGATCAGATGGGAGAGACCAGCGTTTGTGGAAATGGTGCCGACAATCAGGGGGGAGTGTTTCCATGGTATCGATCTACGGGCGGGAGCGGAAACATTTTCCGAAACATCCGCAGCTGTGGGGGTCATAGCCATTAGGGGACAAATAATACCTCAAAAATAAACGTATGTCAAACAGATGGTAAAGCATTCTTTGTAAGTTGTTCATGGGGAAAGGAGATTAAGAAGAAGCCTGAGTCGTTCGGTGAGAGATACTTCCTCTAAAAGCTTTTGGCGCTGGAGTGGATCGCGAATGAAGCAACCTGATAACAAATCAACAAAGGAGTGGAGATCGTCGAGGTGTTGTAGAAAACTTTTTACTTCTTGGAGGGAGGGGAGCGCGGGATCGTTAAATTTCTCAACTTTTTCTAGAATTTTAGCATGAAGGGCCTCACGAATAACGGTTGCAGTTGCACTAGTTTCCTCTGGATCGTCGAGAGGTTCGGGGGTGGCGATGAGATAGGGATGAGTTTGCACGAGGTGGTCGAGTCGAACGCGGGCGATTCCCTGTAAAACTAAGTTGGAAGTACCGTCGGGTTGGAGAACACACGAGCGGATTAGACCGAGACTTCCGACTCGTGTGGTGCGGGTGTGGGGATCGGTTTTTTGGGGATCCATGGCGATGGCAAACATCCGCGGGCCTTCAAGCGCACTTTGCACCATGGCGCGGTAGCGGGGTTCGAAAATGTGAAGGGGCAGAAGGTGGTGGGGAAAAAAGACGGTTTGGGGTAGAACCATGATCCCCACCTGCTCTGGCAAATCCATTCTTGAGTGTACACTGGAATAGGAAAAGGGGTAGGGGGGGTGGAGTTTTGCGTATTGACGGGGAGAGAAAGTGGGTGGAGATTAGTTTTTACTTATTTATGTTGAGTAAGCTCTTTCCCTTTTTAGAGAACGACATGGGCGTGGACTTGGGCACGGCCAATACGCTGGTCTATGTCCGCGGCAAGGGGGTGGTTCTACGTGAGCCTTCGGTGGTGGCGATGGATCAGGCCACCCGTCGGGTTTTAGCGGTAGGGGATGAGGCGAAGCGGATGTTGGGGAGAACCCCAGGTTCGATTATTGCGGTTCGGCCCTTGAAGGATGGGGTGATCAGTGATTTCGAGGTTACCGAGGCGATGTTGAAATGTTTTATTGAAAAAGCGTCGAAATCGCAAAACCGGTGGCGCCCTCGTCCTCGTTTGGTCATTGCGGTTCCCTCAGGAATTACCGAGGTGGAGAGGCGTGCGGTTTGTGAGTCGGCCGCCCATGCGGGTGCGCGGAGTGTGCGTTTGATTGAGGAGCCCTTGGCCGCGGCGATTGGGGTAGGGCTGCCAGTGCAAGATGCCTCGGGCAACATGATTATCGATATCGGCGGGGGCACGACTGAGATGGCGATTATTTCTCTTGGGGGAATCGTCTTTAGTCGGAGCGTGCGCGTGGCGGGTGATGAGTTGGACGAGGCGATCATCAATTATTTGAAGCGGGCTTATAATCTAATGATTGGGGAGCGGACGGCGGAGGATATTAAGATCAAAATTGGTTCGGTCTATCCTTTGGAAAAAGAGATTACCATGGAAGTGCGCGGGCGAGATTTAGTGGCTGGCTTGCCCAAGACCCTAACCCTGACTTCGCAAGAAGTGCGCGAGGCTCTGCTCGAGCCAGTGCAGATTATTTTGGAAAGTGTCCGACTTACTTTAGAACGATGCCCGCCTGAACTCTCCAGTGATCTGGTGGAGCGTGGGGTCGTATTGGCGGGAGGAGGAGCCCTCTTGCGAGGTTTTGATCGGCTGCTTAGTGAGGAAACGGGTCTGCCCATTCATGTGGCGGAGGACCCC
>JBGSBI010000021.1:0-20255 GCA_041730685.1 Aliarcobacter sp. | reverse complement strand
AACCATGTCGCGACCGTGGGTTTTTGCGTGTGCTGGCGTTGCCCTGGCCTTTGGTGTTCTGGTGATTTTCTTTGCGCCGGCCACCAGTCGATGGACAGAGCGTGTGACCCTTGAAACGATCTCCCCCTTGGCACGAGGCTGGGGCGGAGTAAAAAATCGTTGGACCGAATTCCGATCGAGCTTGCGACAGTTCGATGTCCTTGAGGAGGAAAACCGAAATCTGCGGGCAGAGAACGTGCGTCTGCAGACAGAAATTCGGCAGATGGATTATCTGCGCACGGAGAACGACCGGTTTCGGGAAATGCTCGCCTTTCGCGATCAGCAGGCTTTTCGTCTTCTGGCGTGTCGGGTGATCGAGCGGGATGCTTCCAACTGGTGGAACTGTGTCTTGGTGGACCGAGGCTGGAACGACGATCCTAATCTGGCCCAAGATCAACCTGTGGTAACCCCGCGTGGTGTCGTGGGTAAAACGGGGACGGTCGGACGATCGACCACTCGAGTGATGCTTCTTTCCGATGAGAATTGTAAGGTGAGCGTGCTGACAGAAAGTGCGGGGGCCCGTGGAATTTTATTAGGGGACACGCCATTGAATGGCGGGAGTCCGCTTTGCCGGATGACTTTCGTTACCCGGGAGTCGAAGTTTGATGTGGGGGAGAGAGTCTTGACTACTGGGTTGGGCGGCACTTTCCCCCCTAATTTGCTGGTGGGCACAGTGACGGAGGCTCCCTCGCTCACTTCAGAAAAAAACTCGGGCCTCTACCGTGAGGGCAAAGTCACGCCGGCAGCGGAGCTCAATGATTTGCGAGAAATGTTTATTCTTACGGGCGGAGCTCCCACTAAGAAATGAAGAAGAACTTTAGTCGGCTGGTGCTGTTGGCCGGGGGCGTCTGGTGTATCCGTGCACTCGGACCTGAAGCCAGCGGCGTGTGGGCCCTGACGACGAATCTTCTGGCGGCGGTCACGATCCAGGCGGGGCTGATTTTATCTCCTGGGGCGTTGGTGGTTTGGGCCTTGGGCGTGGGTCTTTTTTGGGATGTGACCACCTTTTCTGCGTTGGGTCATCATGTGGTTTTAATTGGGGGCATGGCTACTCTGGTCTGCACTCAGCGGGGTTGGTGGGTGGGTGCTTCTGCAGCGGAGCAGGTGGTGGGATCGATTCTCGCCGCGGTGACCTACTTTGTTGCCGATCGAATCTTGCACGGACTGGAAGTGCGCCAGTGGAGTTGGCCGTTCTCTCTAAGTATTTCTTTGGTGCTGGCGAGTTTTGTCAATGGCCTCGCTTCGGTCGCCTTAGGTTGGTGGTTGGAAACGACAGCTCGCCCTGCCCATGTGCGGATGGCCGGGAGGGCGCGATAGTGCTTCTGGTCCGACCCAAAGCGAACGTGCCTGCGCGGATGGGCGCGGCCATGATCTTTGTGGCCTTGGCCGCCTGCATTCTGCTTCAGCGCCTTTTTGTGGTGCAGGTTCTTGAAGGAGAAAAGCACGCGCAAACCCTGCTCAACCAAACCACCATTCCGATTCTGCTTCCTCCGCCTCGGGGTCTTATCTTAGATCGAAACGGAGTTCCCCTTGCAGAAAACCGAGCCCGTTATGACGTCGATCTCTATGTGCGCGAACTGACCGGAAACTATGCCCGAGCCCATCGGGGTCGTTTGCCAATGAAAAGCGTGGAAGTGGGGCTGGGAGAAAAGAAGCGCCGACAAAAACAGGTCGACATTGAAAAGATCATTGAGGAGACCGCTTTGGAGCCATTGCGCAATCTTGGGATTCAATCGAATTATGTTCCAGAGGAACTGCGAAGGCACGCCCAGCAAAGACCGAACACTCCCTTCCAGTTGGCCACCCAGATTGATTTTGCCACCCTCTCGCGAATGGCGGAGAGGGATCCGCGTATCCCTGGAGTCCAAGAAGCGGCCCGTCCAGTCCGCTGGTATCCTTATGGGGCTTTGGCGGCGCACGTCATGGGATTTATTGGGGCGCCTGAGGAGCAGACCTTGGAAACCTTCCAGCCTGAAGTGGTCGGCAAGGATGGGGTGGAGAAAGCTTTTGATGTGGAGCTTGAGGGGAAGCCAGGCGGAAAGATTCTGAAAAAAAATAATCTAGGATTCATTATGGAGGAGCAGGGATTTCAAGCGCCGGTTCCTGGGCAAAATGTATATCTAACGATTGACGCTCGGGTGCAGACAATCGTCGAAGGAGTCATGCGCCGTGTGGGGCGCGGTGCCTGTGTGGTGATGGATCCAAATTCAGGGGATATCCTAGCGATGGCCTCGGTTCCGAATTTCGATCCCAATAGTTTTGTGCCAGGAGGGACAGGAAAGTCGACGGATTGGAAAAGGCTGATGAGCGACGAAACCAAGCCGATGCTCAATCGGGCTTTGGGGGCCTACGCGCCAGGATCGACATTTAAGACTCTTACCTCCTTGGCGGCGTTGGAGAATCCGAAAGCGAATTTCACCCCTCAGACGATTATTCATAGCCCAGGCTCGATCGAAATGGCAGGGAGAACTTGGCACGATTGGAATCCAGACGGCCAAGGGGATATTTGTCTGAAGCGCGGACTGGCGATGTCTTGCAATACTTTCTTCTATCAACTCGGCGTTCGCACCGGCATCGAGTCGATGAGCGAGATGGGGCGACGGATTGGTTTTGGACAGCGGGTGCTAGTGGATGCCGAGGAAAAGCCTATTTTGGCGGGAGAAGACCCTGGAACGATGCCAGGGCGGGAGTGGATGGAGAATCGGATGGCCGAGCGAAAGAAAAGTTATAAAACAAAAATTGAGGCGTGGGTGGCTGCGGGAAGACCAGCACCCCGTCCGACGCCTCCTGCGGTGGAGAAGTGGAGTGATGGGCACACGGCGAATACCTCCATCGGGCAAGGATTCGTCCGAGTCACCCCCTTGCAAATGGCGGGAATGGTTTCGGCGGTAGCGAATGGCGGCACAGTCTATCGGCCTCGGTTGGTGCAAGGGATCGGCAAAACAACCGAGCAGGGAACGCAAGCTACGCGGGAATTTCCCGTGGGGGCGAAGCGCAGTGATTTAGGAGTGAAACCGGAAAACCTTGCGGCCATTCGAGAGGGACTTCGGGCAGTTGTCACGGAGGGCACAGGAAAAAACGCGGCGGTGAAAGATGTCGAAGTGGCGGGAAAAACCGGCTCGGCCCAGTTCGTCACGATGATCGGGGGGAGCACGGTAAAAGATACTCGAACTTGGTTCACTGGTTTTGCTCCGCTGAAAGATCCGCGGTATGTGGTGATCGTCATGGTGGAGGGGGGAGTTTCTGGAGGTTCGACCTGTGCACCTTTGGCATCAGAAATTCTGGCCAAACTTTTCGATATGGATAAAGGGATCACTCCCGCCATGGTCTATCAAGCGCCCGTCATGGGTCATTTTCACGGAGTGACAGCTTCCGATGGATCCTACGCGCCTCCTGGTAGTACCGATGATGATAATAGCGGAGGCTTGGGAGGCTTATTTAACTGGTTGGACGAAGGCTTCGGGGGCGGAGCGGGTCGTGGATTGAGGAGACGATGATGGCTCAAAATCGAAGATGGAGAGGATTACACTGGCCCAGTTTATTTTTGATGACGGGGTTGTGCGCATTTGGGGTGATGGTTATCTATAGTGCGACCCATACCAGCGAGTCGGCGGATCTGCGTAATGCGGCCGTTCAACAAGCGGCCTGGGTGGGACTGGGCTTGGTCTGCTTCTTCATGCTCTCTTTTTCTGATTATCACCGTTGGGTAGCTCAAGGTTGGTTTTGGTTTGCGGCGGGGCTGTTTCTTTTGCTCTTGGTTCTAGTCTTCGGCCGAGAGGTTAATGGTGCCAAAAGTTGGATTCGATTGGGCCCAGTTGGCTTTCAGCCTGCCGAAGTGATGAAATTAGCTTTTCTCGCAGGAGCATGTGCGCTCTTAGTTTCTCTTCGTGAACGGATGGAGCAGTTTCGTACGGTTCTGGCTCTGGTTGGGCTAGCCCTGATTCCAGTGATCCTTATTCTACGGCAACCCGATTTGGGCTCGGCCGCGGTTTTTATGCCGATGTGTTTTGGTCTTCTTTTTGCGGGGGGCACCCGATTGCGATATCTCCTGATTCCTGCGGGCGTAGGTTTGGCGGCGGTCTTGGCCATTTATATTTATGTGGGCCAGATGGGTAAAGAGCTGCCTTTCCTCAAGACTTATCAAAATAATCGGATACGAACTTTTTTTGATCCCAACTTGGATCCCTTGGGTGCGGGTTGGACGATTCGCCAATCAATCATTGCCATTGGCTCAGGCGGAGTTAGCGGGAAGGGATATTTAAGGGGCGATCAGAATCTCTACGGATTTCTGCCTAAAAACATTGCCTACAATGATTTTATCTTTTCCGTGCTGGGGGAGGAGTGGGGCTTTTTCGGGGGGGCGGCTCTAATTCTAGGGCAGGCAGGATTGCTTCTTTGTATTGCGTGGATTGGATGGCACGCGCCAGACTTTCCTGGTCGGCTTCTAGCAGGGGGGATTTTGGGAATGCTTTTCACACACTTTTTCATTAACGTGGGAATGACAATTAAGGTGGTACCGATCACCGGCATTCCCCTTCCTTTCGTAAGTTACGGGGGAACCTTCTTGGCTGTGTGTATGGCCGCGATGGGATTGATGCAAAGCATCTGGAGGCAGCGGCAGTTGGGTTGAAACTCAAACGCGCCCTCAGGAAAGGAAACATAACTATGATATTGGAAACCATTAAACGAATCTTCGGTGTAAAAGCAAGGGAGGAGCGGCGCAGCCTGCTTCTCTCGGTCGAACCATTAGAAAAACGTGTCGCTCTTCTTGAGGGGGGAGTGGTCGAAGAGTTTTCCATCGAGCGCGATGGGGACCGGAGTATCTCCGGGAGCATCTACAAAGCTCGCGTGCACAACGTGGAGCCTTCGCTCAAAGCCCTCTTTGTCGATATTGGTCTAGAAAAGAATGGCTTCCTCCATTTCTGGGATGCGGTCCCCGCGGCGATGGATGAGCAGATTGAAGCGGTGGAACGTCGAGGCAGTCGCGGGCGGAAACCAAGAATCACGAGCAACGATATCCCGCGACTTTACCCTGCTGGTGCGGAGGTCATTGTTCAGGTGAATAAAGGTCCGATTGGCACGAAGGGTGCACGGGTCACGACCAATCTTAGTTTGCCCGGACGTTATCTTGTCCTGATGCCATTTGGAGAAATGAGCGGAGTCTCGCGGAAGATTGAGGATCCAGCGGAACGGTCCCGCCTAAGAAAAATCTTGCAGGAGCTGGACGTCCCCGAAGGGATGGGGGTGATTCTGCGAACCAATGGAGAGGGACTTCAGGCCCGCTATTTCGTTCGCGATCTAGCCCTTCTCTTGGAGCAGTGGCGCAGAGTGGAGGAGGGGATGAAAACCAAGAATGCTCCTTCAGTCCTTTTGGAAGAGCCCGATTTGGTGGAGCGGGCGGTGCGTGATTTTCTCACGGAAGAAGTCGACGAAGTGCTCGTGGATAATGAGGACGCCGAAAAACGCGTTCGTGAAATCGTCGGAGCTATTTCTAAACGTTCCCTGCGCAAGGTGAAAAGACATCTGGCTCCCGAGCCATTGTTCGAGGCCTATGGTGTGAATCGGCAAATTGAAAACGCTTTCCGTCGACAGATTTGGCTGAAATCCGGCGCCTACTTAGTGGTAGATGAAACGGAGGCTTTGGTCTCGATTGACGTGAATACTGGCAAGTCGCGCGGGGGCAAGGATCACGACGATACCATATTGCGCACGAACCTTGAGGCGGCGGAGGAGGCGGCCCGGCAGTTACGATTGAGGAACTTGGGCGGCATTATCGTGGTCGACTTCATCGATATGCGTGCCCGCCGAGATCAGATTGCTGTCTACGAAAAGTTCAAGCAGTGCTTGCGACGGGATCGGGCACGGACAAACACCTTGCCTATTTCCCAGTTGGGCTTGCTCGAGATGACACGGCAACGGGTCCAGGAAAGTATTCGCAAAGCGGTCACGATGGAGTGCCCTTGCTGCCGTGGAAAGGGAATAGTCAAATCACTCGAGACGATGAGTGTTGAAATTCAACGTGAGATTAGTCGCATTTTCCGCATGCATCCTGATGTGCCGGAAATTCGGGTGGTAGTGAATCCCAATGTGTTGAACCGCTTGCGTACGGAGGACGATGAGCTTCTGGCTCAGTTGCAGCGTCGCTCGACGGGTCAGTTCAGCTTCAAGGCGGACCCCCATGCCAATGTCGAGGATTACAAAATCTTTAACTCCGCCACGGAACAACTCCTGGAGTGACCTCAGAGTTGAGCTCCGATTCAGCCCTACCCGTTCCCCGAGAAGACAAGCAGAACGAGGAGGGTGGGGTTTCCCCTCAAGAAAAAATGGGGTCGATACGCCAGGAATTGCAGGCAGCGGAGAAGTGTTTGGCAGAGCAGTCCCATGCGGGGGTGCCTGGACTGGTTTTAGCTCATGAGAGGGCAAGGATGCTCTCGGCGGTGCTGGTTCGTCTTTGGGAGAACGGGGGGGGTGCAGATTGTGGTGATGGGCTGGTTCTGGGGGCTGTAGGCGGTTTTGGTCGTGAGGAGATGAGTCCAGCGAGCGATATTGACCTCGTTTTCATTCGGGAAGGAACTTCCAACCGAGCCGCGGAAGAAGTGGTTAAGCGGGTGCTCTATGGGCTTTGGGATATGGGATGCAAAGTCGGGCACGCTTGCCGAACCATCCCCGAGACAATCGACCGTGCCGAAGCGGAGCCGATGATCAAGACGGCGTTGATCGATGCGCGATATTTGGCTGGCTCCGTTTACCTTTGGGAAAAAAGCCAGGCGGAATATCTGCGGCGCTCTCTAAAGAATCACGTGGAGAGCTACTTGGGGTGGCGGTTACAAAATCAAAGTGCGCGTCATGAGAAAGAGGGAGGAACCCTTTTCATGCAGGAACCCAATCTCAAATCGGGGGTGGGTGGCTTGAGAGATTTTCATAATCTTCGTTGGGTGGGGCGTGTCACTGAAGAGGGGGCTACGCTTGAGGAGCTCGGGAAGAAAGGCTGGTTGGGGTCAGCGGAGGTTGCCCAAGCAGAGAAAGCATTTGCATTTCTCATGACTCTACGAGATTGGCTACACCATCTTCAAAGTGGGCCTGGGGATATTCTCACCCTTCGTTATCAGGGCCAGTTAGCTGAAGCGATGGGTTATCCGCATCCTAATATTCTGCGAAAAAGCGAGGCGCTGATGCGAGAGGTTTATGGGCACATGCGAGCGATTCACTTGATCTGTAACTCTGCCTCGACCCGCCTTTGTCAACAGCGCCTGGGCAAACCTCGCGGTCTTTGGTCTTTCTTCGCAGGCTGGCAGGGTACTCGGCGGGCGGTGGACGGCTTTGTTCTTGCGGGGGCGGAGTTAGGGGCGGAAAACCCGCAAGTCTTTGTGCAAGATCCCACCCGACTGATTCGAGTATTCCGTATTTTGCAAGACCAAGGGTCAATCCCGAGTAGTGAGCTGAGTTCACTTCTGCGAGCCAACTTTAGCCTGATCACGACAGAGTTAACCCAACAAAAAGAGGTGCAGGAAACCTTTCTGCATATTCTTCGCCAAAAAGGTAAAGTTGCCAGAATTCTTCGACTGATGCATGAACACGGAGTTCTTGGTTTGATCATTCCAGAATTTGCGCCTTTGACCTGTCTGGTTCAGCACGAGTTTTTTCACCGCTACACGGCAGACGAGCACACTTTAGTTTGTCTGGAACAGCTGGATGCCATGCTCGGCTCGACCGAGCCTGATCTACGAAAATACGCAGATCTTTACGCTAAGGTGGAATCTCCCGAGATCCTCGCTTTGGCCGTTTTGCTTCACGATACGGGCAAGGCTGAGTTGACCCGAAACCATGAAGAAGCAGGCGCAGCCAACGCAGCTTTGGTGGCGCGCCGATTTCGTTTCTGGGGTCGCGAACTGAAACTGATGACTTTTCTTGTCGATCACCACATGACCTTGAGCACCTTTGCTCGAAAAAACCTGGATGAGCCAGAAACAATCCGAGCTTTGGCACGGATTGTGCAAGACGAGGAAAAACTTAATCTCCTCATGCTGATCTCGGCTGCGGATGTACGCGCGGTTGCGGGTCGGAACAACTGGTCGAGCTGGCGCGAGCTTTTGGTCTGGGATCTTTATCGGCGGACCCTACGCATGTTGGGCGGAGAGGAAGAGTTTCTGCTGGCAGAGGAAAAGAAGCGCCTCAGTCGAATTGAGCAGGTGAAGACGATCTTGGCCCACCAGTTCTCGCAAGAGGAAGGCCAGAAACATCTCGAACAAATGGGGTCCTCTTATCTTCGGCAGTGCTCCGCAGAACTGGTAGCACGACATATCCAAGCTATTCACAACTTTCTTGCCCAACGGGTCTCAGGACAAGACGCCCTCGTTCCATTAGTGGAGTGGACAGATCATCCCGAAGAAGGCCATACCGAGGTTTTGGTGGTTACTTGGAATCGAGAAAAACTTTTCAGCAAGATCGCGGGTAGTTTTGCGGTGGCTGGCCTGAATATTCTCAGCGCGAATATCTTTACGCGTCAGGATGATGTGGTCATCGATACCTTCCGAGTTTGTAGCGATCGCATGGAGCCTGTCAGTCACCGAGTGGATCGAGATACCTTCGAGCGAGTTCTGACAGAGTCCCTGCAGAAAACGGAAGACGATCTAGCCACCCGTTTGGCTGGACATGGTCCCACCCTTTGGCAGAAAGCACTGGGAGAGGCGGAGTTTCCCACAAGTCTGCGTTGGGATCTAGAGAGTGAGCCTGGGCGGACGTTGATGCACGTCGAGGCTCCAGATCGTGTTGGTTTACTTCACGCTTTGACCAATGCGATTTCAGACGAAGGAATGCATATCTCAGGAGCGCGCATCACCACCGAGAAAGGAGCGGCCTTAGACACATTTGTTCTGGTCGATGGAGAGGGCCTGTCCATTACAGATCCAGTTCGGCAGTCCCGCCTTCTGCAACGATTGAAAGAGGGGTTGACTGGATGAGGGGTGGTCCTGATTCGCTGGGGATTTGTCCAAAGGATTTGAAGGACCCCAGAAAACTCGCTGTTCGAATTCTAGCCTGTCTGAAAAAGGAATTTAAAGTTGAGAGAGCGGCACTTTACCTTCTCAATCCGACTGGTGGAGACTTGGAGATTGAAGTCGCGGTCGGGGTGCCCGCGGCCGTGAAAAAAAAGCGGCTACGCTTAGGAGAAGGAGTCGTTGGGTGGGTGGCTAGCCGCGGGACCGCGGCTCGGGCTGACTTGCAAAAAATACCAGGTGGTCTGGGTCGGGGCGGTAGTGAAATGGCTGCTCCAATGAGTGAAGGGGATAATCTTCTCGGGGTACTGGTAGTCGGGACTTGCAAGAAAAAGTATTTTCAAGTGGGACAAGAAAGCATCTTGGCGGCATTTGCCCAAGAGGCGGCGGGTTGGCTCAGCTTGGCCTGGCGGGTCGCTGGGACACGCGAAGAGAGCCTACGGGCTGCGGCACTGGCGGAGGTTGGGGCCGCTATTGGGGCAGAGGAGACCCCGGCGGCAATTCTACGGCGGGTGACGCAAGAATCGGCTCGTCTCTGCGGGGCAAATCTCGCCTCCCTCTTTTTGCTGGAACCCGCCTCGCAAGAGCTAAGGCTGGAATTATCCCATGGAGGATCGCGCCGTTATCAGATGCAGCCTGCTCTTTCGACCTTTGAAACAGTTTTAGGATATGTTGTGCGTCGGCGCCGGCCTTTCTCGGTCAGTGCTGTGGCGGAGAGCCCACAAGACCCGCACATGGAGTTAATTCGACAGGAAGGGATCATCTCCTTTTTGGCTGTTCCTTTGGCTGAAAAAAACGAAGCGGTTGGGGTTCTTTGCGTTGGCACAAAAGCATCGCGGCGATTTTCCGATGCGGAAATTCGTCTGATCGAAGGCCTGGCGGGATTGGCCGCGGCTGCCCTGAAGCGGGCCAAGCTCGCCGCCCGTCTCGATCAGACGGAAGAAGAGCTGCGCGGTCGTGAGAGGCTTTCTTCCTTGGGGATGCTGGCGGCAGAGGTGGCTCATGAGGTTCGCAACCCTCTGGCGGTGATTCGAATGCTTTGGCACACCGCGATTCGCGGACTCCAAACCAGTCCCGAACAAACCAAGGACTTGAATCTGATTGAAACTAAGCTTGGGCAAATGAATAGCATTCTAGATCGGATCCTTAATCTGGCCCGTTCGGCGGATCCGTTGATTGGGGCGGTCAATGCGGCGGAAATTATGAGTGAGGTGGCCCTCTTGATTCGGAGTAAGCTTTCCTTGGGTCGGATTGGTTTACTCTTAAAACTTCCATCCGCGGAACCAGTTGAGATTCGAGGAGATCGCTCGCAACTTGAACAAGCAGTTCTCAATCTTGTTCTCAACGCCTTGGAGTCGATGAGCCCAGGCGGGACTTTGACGTTGCAGGTTCTTGCGCGGCAGGAGGACGTATCACTCCTCGTTCAAGACACGGGTCGGGGCATGGGAAAGGAGGTTACCGCGAGACTCTTTGAGCCTTTTCTTTCGCGGCGTCCTGGGGGTACGGGATTAGGGATGGCCTTAGTTCGTCGTACGGTCGAGGCCCATGGTGGCACCGTGCGGGTGGAATCGAAGCCTGGACAAGGAACGAAAGTGGAACTGCGATTACCCGGCTGGGTAAAACCAAAAACTTAGTTCAGCAATTTTTCGAGCTCAGGATCTTTTGGCACCCCGAGTTCTAAGGCTCGATTGTAGTGTCTCTTCGCCAATTCCTTCGTCGGGGGGGTCTTGGTTGCATAAATCACCGCGAGATTGAAGTGAGCATCCCCATAGCCTTCATCCAGTTCAATGGCCTTGGTGCACTCCTGCTCGGCCGCCTCTTGCAGGCCTCTGCGGGACGAGGAAATTCCCAGATAGTTGCGGGTTTTTGCATCGTTGGGATCGAGAGCCACCGCCCGACTTAGGATTTGGATGGCATCATCATATTTCTCCTGCTGGACAAGGGAAATACCCAGAACGGAGTGGGAGAAGGCGTCATTCGGGGCTACGCGGATGGCTTCGCGCAAGGCTTTTTCCGCCTCGGGATATTTCTGCTGCTGGAAACGTACCACCCCAAGATTGGAAAGCGCGTAGATCGACTGTGGATATTTAACCAAAATCTGCTCATAGGCCGCAGCCGACTCGTCAAACTTCTTTTCATTGTAAAGGGCGGTGGCTTTGGCTGCCGTCTCTTTAAATTCCTCAGGAATCCTCGGCTTCTCGGAAAAACTTTCGGGACTGACGGGTTTTTCTGCTGGGCTGGCCAGGGTGGCGGTTCCCGCAACGGCGGCGGCTACGGGGGCGGCGGGTTCAGGCGCCACTAGGGAAGGGGCGGAAACTTTCAGCATGCTCTCCTCGTCGTTGGTCAAAGCCACTAAGGGCGAGCTCAAGACGTCCATTTGAGTTTTGAGGGCCTCCGTAGAAACAGCTAGGTTCTTAAACTCGTCGAGCACCAAACGGCGAGCGGCTTCCCGCCGTGCCTGCTCTTTGAGTTGCCGATCCAAAATTCCGCGGAGCATGGTGTTTTCCTTGGCCAAGGCCCCGTCTGATTTGCCCGCCGCACCAGTTTGCTGGAGTTGGGCGGTTAAGCTCGAGATCTGCTTCTTGTAATCTTCGTTGGCGCGGGTCAGCTCAGCAGATTTTCCATTGGCTTCGGCAAGTTTCTTTTCCAGGGCATCGACCTGTCCTCGCAAGGAAGACATCTCGCCAGCAATTTCGCCACCCGCCGCTTTTTTCAGGCTATCCTCTGCACTGGTCAGTTTCGTCCGGAGAGCGGTGTTTTCGTCCTGCAACTTAGACATATTAGCGTCCGCCGAAGGCGCGACCGGCACAGAAGAAAGTTTTTCCTGAAGCTGTTTTTTGTCGGAGACGGCCAAATCGAGATCGCTTTTGGCTTGGCGCAGCTCGGTGCGGGCCGATTCGAGTTCCCCCGATAAGCTGATGATTTTTTGGCGAAGGGCAGAAGGATCATCGCTGGCTACGGGAGCGGCGGCCGCCTTGGGAGGGGGGGCAGGCAAAGATTCGGAGGATTGAGGAGCGGGAGCGGTTTTTTCTGCAGGGGCACTGGTGGGTGCAGGCTTGGCAGCAGGGGCCACCGCGGGAGCAGAATCCTTGACCGCTTTCATCGCCTCCAGTTTCTCATTTAAATATTTAATCCGATATTTGACGATGGTCGGTTCCCACTCAGGATTTTCGTTCTTTAATTTTTCAAGCCGACTTAAGGCGGTTTCAAACTTTTCGCGACCTTGGGAGTTTTGTCCTGCGGTGGCCAACCTGTCCCCATCTTGGATCATGACGTAAATCTGGAGGTAATCATCTTGGGGGGAGGCTGCGGTATGACCCATAACCGGAACCCACCAAGCAGCGCAGACCAGTAAAACGATCCATGGAGATATTTTCATGAACAAGGGGATGAATTAGGCGATGAAACGGGGAGCGGATCAAGAGAAAATCACCCTCGTTGACGATAACTTTCTATCGTCTAAACATGAATCTATGGAGATGGCCATCCCTCAAGGGGTCCTCGTGCTGAACCGCTTCTGGCAAGCGGTGCACATCTGTTCCGTTCGTCGGGCCTTCAGCCTGCTCTATATGGGGCATGCCCAGGTGGTGGAGGGAAATGGGCAAGGGGACGATTTCAGCACATTCGACTTTAATCGCTGGCGGGATCTGAGCCAAGATTACGAGGGGGAAGACTCCCTTCACACCATCAATTTTCGCATCCGAATCCCTCGGGTCATCGTTCTCATGCTTTTTGATCGGATTCCGAAAAAAGAGGTGAAATTAACCCGCCAAAACATTTTCGAAAGGGATTCTTACACTTGTCAGTATTGCGGAGAGAAAAAAGACAAGCGGGATCTTAACTTGGATCATGTGGTTCCTCGACATCATGGAGGCACCACCACGTGGGAGAACGTGGTCTGCTCCTGTATTCCCTGCAATACCCGCAAAGGCAACCGTCGCCCGCCGGAGGCTTCGATGAAATTAATTCGCAAGCCCAAGCGCCCGAAGTTGCGGACCTTCCTCAACGTGCAGATCTCGCGCAACGGGCCAGACACTTGGCGACACTTTCTCGATCTTGCCTACTGGAATGTGGAGCTGAGCGACTGAAGAAGGAAAATGGGTCGAGCCTTGCCGCCGTGCTGGCCGATCCTCAGGAGCGTTCTCGGCTTTTCCCCGTCACTCGTCAGGGAATTTTTTTGGCCTACGCCGCGGTAGCGCCTATTAGTGGACCCGCTTTGCAAGCGATGGCTCAATGGTCTGAGGAGGCCACCCAGGGGCGGCAAGAAAGTGAGGCCGTTTGGCTGAGGATTCGGCGAACTCGTGAAATCGTGGCCCGCTTCCTCGGTTGTGCTTGGGAGGAGGTTTCTTTGCTCGGGCCGACCGCTTTGGGACTCAATTTGGTGGCCCAAGGGCTGGCATGGAAGGGTGGCGATGAAGTGATCTACGATCCTCTCGATTATCCTGCGAATGTTTATCCTTGGATGGATCTGGCGCGGCGTGGCGTGCGCCCCGTTCCTTTGCAACGGAAAGAAGGAGAACCGATCCGGTGGGAAACGATCCGGCCTCTAGTCACTGCCAAAACAAAACTGGTGACCCTAGCCACGGCGCACTACCTCAGCGGACTTCAACCTGATCTGGCAGAGATTGGACCCGAATTAAAAACCCGCGGAATTCTCCTTTGCCTCGATGCCATTCAAACCCTCGGGGTGCTTCCGACCGCTTGGGAGGAAGCCGATTTTCTTTCTGCTGATGCCCATAAATGGATGCTTGGACCAGCCGGTGCGGGCGTTTTCATGGTGCGCCGCCGTGTCTGGGAGAAACTTCACCCGCCCTTATTGGGATCTTGGAACGTCGTCAGCCCAGAATTTCTCGCACAACCTACGATTGTTCTAGAGGAGGAAGGAAGAAGGTACGAGCCCGGCAGCCTCAATCTTCCAGGGATTGAGGGGATGAGGGCCTCCCTTGAACTTTTAGAAAGTTTCGGCCAGCCCGAGGTTTCGGCCTACGTTCTAGACCTTGCCCAGCGGGTGCGGGAAGGAGCCCAGCACAAGGGATTCGCGGTCTATGGAGGAGAAAAAGACACCAATCGGGCGATTACTAGTTTGCTGAAGCCTGCGGCGGGATGGGAAAAAATACGCGGGCGGATGGAGCAGGAGGGTATTCGGGTCTCCTGGCGAAAAGAGCACTCAGGGAAAACCCTTCTGCGGGTTTCCCCGCATATCTGCAATACAGTAAGCGAGATCGAAACCTTCTTGCGGTTGCTGGGGCAGTAGCATCGGACTCTTCTGGGGCGTCGGAAAAGTCCCACCTCACCCGCCTTGTATCGAACGCATTGACTCCGTCCCCTTTTCTCGGCACGATTTTGCCCTTCTTAAACATACGCAATGAAACCGACCTACAACCCATCCAAGCGCACGCGTAAACGCCAGTTCGGCTTTCGCGCCCGCATGAAAACTAAGGGAGGGCGAGCCCTGATTGCGCGTCGTCGTGCGCGCGGTCGTCGTCGCCTTCTGCCCAAAGGTGTGGAGCGCCACTACGCCCGCCACACCGGGGCGTGACCTTCGCCTTCCGCGGGCGCGCATTCTCCGGCGCCGGCCGGAATTCTTAGCCATTCGCCGTGAGGGAGGAATCGAAAGTGGCATCCCACTCAAACTCAACTGGCGCTGTTTTCCTCGGACCGCTCGGCGGATGGCCGTGGTTGTCCCCAAAGCTTGTGGTAACGCGGTCATGAGAAATCGAATTAAGCGTTGGGTGCGTGAAACTTGGCGCCATCTTCAGGCCGATCTTACTCCTGGCCTCGATTCCGTCTGGATTGCCCGCCCTCCCGCTGCCCGAGCGGGTTACGCGGCCATTCAAAAAGAAATGCTCCGCCTTTATCAACGTGCGGGTCTTTATCCCGCCTCGGCAAAACTATGAAATCCTTTCTCCTTTTCCTCATTCAGGCCCAACGAGTTTGCGCCCCCGCTTGGCGCACTCTCTTGGCTAGCCCTGGATCTTGCTGCCGATATCACCCCACTTGCTCAGTTTACGCGGAGGAGGCGATCGCCCGCCACGGCATTACTCACGGTCTCATCCTCGCCTTCCGTCGCCTCTCTCGATGCCACCCTTGGGGTGGTGCTGGTTGGGATCCCCTCCAGGAAAAGATGTGAAAAAGGGAGGAATGGATCGTAACGCTTGGCTCGCCGCAGGGGCCTGCCTTCTCCTTCTCGTCCTTTATCCCAAGATTGTTGCCCACTACTATCCTCCCGCTCCCGCCAAAGTTCTCGCGACCCAAACGTCATCTTTTTCTTCCTCAATTCCAGTTCCGTCGGCACCCGTCGGCGCCCCCAGCCTAACCTCCAAAGAGACCCTTGCCCCAGGATCCATTCACCGCTCAGGCACGGAGCAAACCGCTTTCTTAGAAAACAGCACTCTCCGCGTGACTTTCACCACTTGGGGCGGCGGGATTCAAGAAATCGAATTAGTTGGCCATGCAGGCGATCCAGGAGAAAAAATTCATCTTAACCGTGGATCTCCCGACGCGATTTTCGATCTTCGTGGCTGGACCCCCGCGGGTGAAGGCCTGATCTGGACTCTGGAAAAATCAGACCCTCAAGAGGTCGTTTTCACTGCGCCTACCCAAACGGGAGGCGATGTTCATATCCGCCGCACCTTTCGTCTCACGGGCGACTACGGTCTTGCCCTCACTCAAGAAGTAGAAAATCGCGGCACCCTCCCGCTCGCTCTACCCGCCTACGCTCTCTCCGCTGGGGTGGGAGCTCCCATCCATCTTCGTAAAGATGAGGATGCCTATGTCGGCACAGGTTGGTTTACCACCGATGCCACCTACACCACTCACAAACTTCCCGAATTTCTCTCCTCCAAGTTTCTTTTTCTTTTTCCCAGCGCAGGCAAGGCTCTAGTCAGCAGCCGAGAAGATCGCCAAGTCAAATGGGTCGCCGCCAAAAGCCAGTTTTTCGCTATGGTGCTCACCGCTCAGGATTCGCCCGCCGCAGGGGCTGAGGCGCGCAAAGTTGATCTTTCTGGGGAAAGCATGCGGGACGGTTCTGGGAAAGTGCCGGCGGTGGAAACATGGATGAAGCTGGCAGGGTTTGACCTCGGAATTGGCGCAAAGAATGTTCGAAAGTTTGGACTCTACGCAGGGCCCAAAGAAGATTGGCGCCTACGGAGTCTCGCCCAAGGAGAGGATCAGGTGATGGAGTTTGGCTGGATGGGTATCGTCAGTCGCCCCCTTCTAGTGGTCATGAACACCATCCACAAGTGGATCGGTAACTACGGCTGGTCGATCGTCATCCTAACTATTCTTCTTAAAGCGATTCTCTGGATTCCCCAAGCGAAGGCGAATCGCAGTATGAAAAAAATGCAGATCCTCGCCCCCAAGTTGAAAGAGCTGCAAACCAGGCTGAAAGATGACCCCGCAAAACTGAACACCGAAATGATGAAACTCTACCGCGATTACGGGGTGAACCCCATCGGTGGCTGTCTCCCTATGCTCATCCAGATGCCCGTCTTCCTCGGCTTCTACTACATGCTCCTCAGCTCCGTCGAACTCCGAGGCCAAGCTTTCCTTTGGATTCACGATCTTTCTCGACCCGATACCATCGGCTATCTCCCAGGCCTAGGTATTCCAATTAATCCTATGCCCCTGATTATGACGGCCGCCATGGTCTGGAGCATGCACATCACTCCGCAACCGCAAGGGGTGGATAATCCAGGAGCGAAGATGATGAAACTCATGCCCGTCATCATGTTGGTGTTTTGCTATAATTTTAGTTCTGCGCTATCTCTGTACTGGACCGTGCAAAATTTCCTCTCCATCGGACAGTTGATGTACAACTTGCGCCAGCCTATGCCCAAATTAGAAAAAGTGGCCAAGCCTACCGACCTAGTTAAACGCGGTCGCTGGAAGGGCGGAATGTGGGGACGACGATGAGCGCAGCACCATCCTCTCTCGGCGCTCGCGAACTTCTCGAGAACATGCTCGGGCACCTCGGATTTGCCTTTACCCTTGAAGATGAGAAACGTGGAGACGATGCAGTCCTCCACGTCCGCATGCAAAATCCAGCCCGCCTCATCGGCCGAGACGGCGAAACCATCGACGACCTGCAGTTTCTTCTGAATCGGATGCTGGCCCGTGGAGACGAACCCGCCGCCCGCGTCATCGTCGACGTGGAGAATTATCGACGAGAACAGGAAGCGGAACTCCTCAGCGAGATTCGTGAGATGGTCGAACGAGTCCGCACCGCAGGGGAAACCATCGAACTTTCTCCGATGAACGCCTACGAACGTCGGATCATCCACCAAGCGTTCCGAGATGATCCCCAAGTGGAGACGGTTAGTCCGGAAGGCCCCGCCCGGCTCAAGCGGATCCGGGTTCGTCCGCGACGTCCGGTCCAAGCCTGAATCCATCCACCCTTTCTTCTGGGGAGCCGAGTTCCGGCCCTCGTCTCTCTTTTCTCAATCAAGTTTGCGCGGGTTTGTCCTGGACGCTGCTTCTCTTTCTCCTTACCGCCAGCGGACTCTATCTCGGCGGGGCGCGCCAAGTCGTCGCAGGCCCCGCCTTTTTAGCTGGAGCTGGCCTCTGGCTTCTCTTGGGCGTTAGAGCCATCGAAGGATTGCGCTCGGGCAAAAGGGTGATGGGGCTTCTCGATCTGCCAGTCTTTCTCTTTCTCGGCTACGCCGCCTGGGCTGTCCTCCGGGCCCCCTGCGAATACTTCGGCCGAGTCGAATGGCTCTGGGCCGCCGTTTACGGAGCCGTTTTTCTTACTGCGCGCCATCAACTTCCTGGCCGGCTGATGATCCCTTGGCTCCTGGGCTGGTTTCTCCTCGTGGCCGTGATCACCACTGGCTTTGGATTTCTCCACTTTCGCATCGGAGTCTATCCGATCGGACCTGTCCCATGGCTGGATTGGCCCGTGCAGACTCGGCCGAACTATGAGGAGCGCATGTCGGGCACCTTTGGTTGCCCAAATCATTTTGGCAACTATCTGGTTCAAGCCGGCCTCGCCGCACTGACCCTCGTCATCTGGCCCGATCTAGCTTGGCCCCTGCGCGTCTTTGCGGGTTGGGCTGCCGCCGCTTGCGCGGGTGGAGTCTTCTTCTCTATTTCGCGAGGCAGCTGGATCGGCTGGGTCGCGGGGCATGGCGTATGGCTTTTTCGCTGGCTTCGCCGCGGCCCGCTCAACTGGCTGGGAAGGGGACTGGTCGTTCTTTTTGCCGCCGCCCTGATGGGAGGCGGATTCTTGGCCGCAGGGGGCGATGCCGCGATCGCCAAACGATGGCAGAAAATATTTGGCAAAGGAGTCGGATGGGAGCGAATTTTCAACGGGGAAGGAGAATGGCGTTTGGCCTTAGCCAAGGATGGTCTGGCCATCTGGCAGAAGGCCCCATGGTTCGGTCACGGGCCCGCCAGCTTCGATCTGCAACACCTACGGGTCAGCACCTGGCCCTACGGCTCGCGGACCTTTTTCACCCACAACGACTACGTCAATACGCTTTGCGATTATGGAGCGGTCGGGGCATCTCTCGTCGCCTTCTTTTGGATTTTTCTGGCGGGTTTTCTTTGGCGTCGTACTCGGAAGCGGGGAGTGGGATCGAAAGCCGACGTCTGCACAGGCCTAGGCTGGGCCCTGATGGCGACCATGCTCGCACACGCTTTTGTTGATTTTAATTATCACGTCCCCGCCCCCGCCATCTCTTGCTTTTTTCTCCTCGGCCTCGCCACCACCGTCTCTTGGCCCGAACGTAGGGAAGCGGGGGCGCGGTGGGCGAATCCGCTTCTGCTTGTTCTGGCTCTGACCGTCGGCGGCCTCACGGCGTGGCAGGGGTGGCAAACTTGGGCGGGCTGGCGATCCCTGCCGGAAAAGCCAGAAGAGGCGGCGAAACTTTCGCATGCGGAATTAGACGCCTGCGCCCAGCAAGCGGAGCGGTCGGATCCGCGCTCTCCTAACCTCGCCAGTATTTTGGGCGATGCCTATCGGCTGAAACTGCTTGAAGTCTATTTCGCGCCTCCCTCTACCTCTCCCTCCGCCCGTGCGCTCAGAATCAAAGAGGAGGCACGGCTCGCGGAGTCGGCCCTTCAATGGTATCGCGCGGCCGCCCAGCGCAGTCCGCAGGACGATACCTTTGGCGTGCGCCAAGCCAGCATTCTCGACCTTCAAGGAAAATACGAAGAAGCGGGGGTCCTTTATCGGCAAGGCTTGGAACAGCGCCCGCACTCCACCTTTTTTCATTTGAGCTATGGAAATCATCTTTGGCGGAAAGGGGATTTGGCAGAGGCAAAGGTGGAGTTGGAGAAGGCAGTTTCTCTGGGGGATGGGGGATCACGCCCAGAGGACGAGAAGGATTCAGGAGCGGAGGCTCGAGAAATGCTTGCGCAACTGAAAGAGCAGATTGCGAAAGGGCCGGCGATTCGGCAGGGTAAGAAGTTCAACCCACAAGAGGATTAAAATTATGACGAACCCTGAGATCACCTTAATACTAGTCAAACCCGATGCCGTGGCCGATGGCCTGACGGGGGAAGTTTTGCACCGCCTAGAGAAGGAAGGCCTAAAAATCCTGAACTGTCGGATGCTTCGCCTCGATGCTGCCCTGCTCAAGGAGCACTACGCTCATCTGGCGCACCTGCCTTTCTTTCCAGAGATTGAGAAGTTTATGTCGTCTGGTCCCGTCGTGGCGGTTGCTCTTGAGGGAAGCAACGCCATCGAAAGGGTAAGGGAACTGCTCGGGCCGACCGACAGCACCAAAGCCCCCAAAGGCACCATTCGGGGAGATTTAGGAAAAGATAAGATGCATAACGTTCTGCACGCATCCGACTCCCACGAAACGGCGAAAACTGAGCTCATCCGGTTCTTCGGCAAAGCCGATCCGCGCGTTTAAGACTGTCTATTCTCCCTCCTCAGCAAAAATACTTGAGGGAGGGTTGCCTGATCGGGACCCAGCTCTAGGCCGGCAAAAGCCTCTTATTTGAGCATGTAAAGTTTTCCCTATAAGATATTTACGCAAAAAACGCAGGCTTTGGCGGCCTGCGTTTCTTGACGAACACCTAGAGAGATACTCGTAACGTAAGCCATTCAGACAGGTGGATGTGAAAAACGTTCAAAATATTTATTGACGGGTCTGGCAGGTCTGATACGTTTAACCAGTTCAAGAGGTGCTTTGGCAACAATCACGGTACCTCGTGAACATAAACAAACAACAAACAAACCTAAGGAGATAGTAAAACAAATGATCAAGAATATTA
>JBGSBI010000020.1:0-30710 GCA_041730685.1 Aliarcobacter sp. | reverse complement strand
CCCACGCTGGCTCGCTTTCGCCCTCAGCCGCGGCTCCTTCGTCATGCTCGCCCCCTTCGCCTTTCACCTCACCGAAACCTGGAACGTCATTCTCCAGATGGCCCCATCCGCCGGCCCCGCACCCGCCTCCGTCCTTTTCCTCATCGCTACTCCCCTCTGCTTTTTTCTTACCCTTCTCTCCCGCCCCACTCCAAAAAATATTATCGAAACCACCCTACTTCTACTCCTCTTTTACTTCACCCCACCCCTCCTCTCCGTCGGCACCTACTTCGTCGCCTTTCACGCTTGGCGCCACCTCCTCCGCCTTAGCAGTTTCCGTGACCAACTCTCCCCTACCGACTCTCTCCACCTTTGGATCGCTTCCCTCACACGCCTTCTTCTTCTCTCCATCCCACTCACTCTCCTTTCACTCCTCTTTCTCTGGCTGATCCCTCCACTCCTCTCCAACTCCGCCCCCGCAGGCCAAAATTGGATCGGTCCCTACCTCATCCTCCTCGCCGTTCTCACCCTCCCCCACGCCATCCTCGTCGGCTGGATCGACCGACAGTCCATAATTTCCAAATCATAAGTAATTCCCCATTAGTATTTTACAATTTCAAAAATTCTCGTCCTTTAGTTTTCACCTGTTTTGTGATAACATATGCTCCGTGAGCCACTTCCCAAAACTTCGCGAAGATTTTCGTAGCGCCGAAGCCGCCGTCGGCTACGCCAACCTCGGCATGCTCTACGATGCCCTCGGCGCGCTTGATGAACTTTCCCCCGCTATGAGCGCTGATACTGGAGTCCAAGAATTTAAACTACGCCTTCTCGAACGCTCTAACCTTTGGCAAGAAGCCGCGACGCTCGCTTCCCACCTTGCCTCCATTCACCCCGAACAAGCTCGATGGTTCATCTCTTGGGCCTTCGCCAAACGACGCAGCGAATCCATCGATACCGCTTCCAAAATTCTCACGGATGCCGCCAACCTTCACCCCAGCGATCCACTCATCCAATTTAACCTCGGTTGCTACGCTGCCCAACGTGGCGATCTCACTTCTGCTCAAGGCCACGTCCGTCGCGCCATCGAACTCGATCACGACCTCGAGAAACTTGCTCACGAAGATCCCGATCTCGAACCCCTCCGCCAAGCCCACCTCATCGATTAACCACTCGAATCATCCTGGTCCCACCCCGAATCGAACGGGGATATGCGGTTTAGGAAACCGCTGCTCTATCCTATTGAGCTATGGGACCAATAATTACCTACCCTACCCACCCCACCCTAACTAGGTCGAGCCATCCCCCCTCTAACACCCTTAACCCCCTCCTCACGCCAAGTCCGCAAGGGTCGCCATGTTTAATCCAAAATCGCAAACCCCATGGGCTCTTCGAAATAACGCCTCCACGCGGAAGCACGTCTCTACCCCGAGCGGCGTCGGTGCCGCAAACGCGGGGAAAAATCGCGGCGTCCTCAGCGCACCACCCTACTCATCCTTTCCAAACCACTTCTCGTAAATTCGATCGTACGTGCCGTCCTCCCTCAAGGCCAAAATGGTATTCCCTACTTTTTTACGCAATGGATCCCCTAACTGGAAAACGTAACCAATATTTTGCCGATTAAACTCAGGACCTACCATCATCACCCGCCCCTTCCCATCATTTAACGACAGATAACGCAACGTGGCAGATGAGAACAACAAGGCGTCCACTTTCTTATCCATCAGCGCCTGAAGCATCGTCTTTGTATTGTCATAGGAAACCACCTCCGCATGAATTCCCTTCAAATAAGTTTCCGCCGTGCTTAGCGCAATCGTTCCCACCTTTCGCCCAGGCAAATCCCCTGGCCCTTGGATGGCACTGCGCAAATGTTGCACCGTCAACGTCGCCGTCAGCGCTGCCGTATAAAGAGCCACAAAGACCACTCCCGCAAATAGCCAGAGCACCCCAATCACTTTGGCCAGCCAATGTTGCGGTAAACACATCACCTGATTCACCAGTGCGGACACCGACCACATAAAAGAATCAAATATTCCAGGAAAATAGTTTTTCCTTGGACTCGCTCCCTCCACATTTCCGCGATCGAACAACCAAATCAGATGCGCGGGCACCACCGCGATCACTAAAGCGACCATCAACCAAACCATCGCCGACTTTGAGAAAAGTAAATTCGCCACATCTCGAAATGGGTTGAGTGGCAAACCAACTCCATTATCCAAAACCATCACTTGCAGGCCCGACTCGAGAATCGGATAGGCAAAGTCAAAATCTATATCTCGCTCCTTCGTGTAAAAGATTCCAGAAACCACCATATCCGCACTTTTGGATTTCATCGCGGGGGAGTAACCCTGAACCCCAGGAAGTAGGATATATTCCGTCTCCAACTTTAGCCGCGCCGCAATCTCATTCCATAGATCGATGCTAAATCCCGTGAGATGCTCCCCCTGCTCCACCACGAAAGGCGGAGTCACCACCGCCAAGGCCCGCACCGCCGCCTTACCGCTGCTTGGCCCCACCCCCAAACCGATCAATGCCACCAATATGAGACAAAGATACCGTACCTTCATACACCTACCCTGAGACAATTTCATAAAATCACCACGCTTTTATTTTCTTCCCCCAACCCAGGGCGCGTCTGCGTCTCTACCCCGTACCTGCCCCGGCCAGCGTCGGGGCCGCAACCGCGGGACGTGAGTATCTTTTCCTCAATCAAAATTAAACATCAAAAATCAAAAATCCCCTCCCCCCCCCCTTCGCGTCCTTTGCGTTCTTGGCGTGAGCAATCCCTCAATCGCCCCAAATAAGACTTGGCCTTCCCCCTCATCGAGCGACTTTAAGCCCTACCCATGGCCTCAAGAAAAAAGGATAGCTGGGGCTCCTCTCTCGGAGTCATTCTCGCCGTCACGGGCAGCGCCGTCGGTCTGGGTAACTTCCTCCGCTTTCCTGGTCTCGCCGCGAAATACGATGGAGCCGCCTTCCTTATCCCATACTTCCTCGCTCTTTTTTTTCTCGGCCTGCCCATCGCATGGTCAGAATGGGCCATGGGCCGATTCGGTGGGCAACAAGGATACAACTCCTGCCCAGGTATCTTTCGGTCAATTTGGGAAAACCGACTTGCCCCCTACCTTGGCGTCTTAGGCCTCATCGTTCCCGTTGTCATCTACATGTACTACCTCTGGATCGAATCTTGGTGCCTCGGCTACGCCTGGAAATATCTCATCGGCCAGATGAACCTTGGCATGGATCCCGCCACCTACACCGCCCACTTCACCTCTTTCGTGGGACTGCAAACCGATGGCGCCTTTCTCTCCCACGGTTTCAGCCTCCCTGTCCTATCCCTTCTCGCCTGCGTCTTCCTGAATTTCTTTCTTATCTACCGAGGCCTCAGTGGTGGGATTGAAAAAGTCTGCCTCTGGGGCATGCCCCTTCTTGTCCTCTGTGCCCTACTCGTCCTCGCACGCGTCCTCACTCTAGGCACTCCCGACCCCACCCATCCCGAACGCAACGTCCTAGCCGGCCTTGCCTACATGTGGGACATCCGTGGAGGTCTCGCTGGCTTACTTCATTCGCTGAGCAACGCAGAAATGTGGATGGCCGCGGCTGGACAAATCTTCTTCAGCCTCTCCGTCGGCTTTGGAGTCGTCATCAACTACTCCAGCTACCTCAAAAAACGGGATGATATCGCTCTCGGTTCCACCACCGCCGTCGCAGGCAACGAATTTTGCGAGGTCAGCCTCGGTGGCCTCATCACCATCCCCGCCGCTTTTCTCTTTCTCGGAGCCGCTGGCACGGTTGGCGGGACATTCGGCCTAGGGTTTCAAACGCTCCCACTCGTCTTCGCTCATATGCCTGCGGGCCAACTCTTCGGCTTTCTCTGGTTCTTCCTTCTCTTTATTGCCGCTATCACCAGTTCCCTCTCCATGCTTCAACCCGCCATCGCCTTTATGGAAGAAGGCCTGGATCTTGATCGGCGTGGCTCCGTCAGCCTCCTCGGCTTCATTACCCTCATGGGCACAGGCATCGTCGTCTGGTTTACCAAAGATCTCGCCGCCCTCGACGCCATGGACTTCTGGGTCGGTAGCTTCTGTATCTTCATTCTCGCCACCATCCAAACCTTTCTCTACGGCTGGGTCCTCGGCGTGAAACGCGGGCGCGAAGAGCTCGAACGAGGAGCCCTCCTTCCCATCCCCCGCATCTTTGATTTTGTTATCCGCTACGTCTCTCCCGTTTACCTCCTAACCGTCTTTGTTATCTGGTTACACCAAAAAGGAGCCGAGAACCTCGAAGCCATCCGCACCCAATCCTCCGTTCGAATCGCTCTGCTTTTTGTCGCCGCAGTTCTCATTCTCTTTCTACTGCTCATCGCCCGAGCCGTCCGCGTTTGGCGGCTCCGAGAGGAACGAAAATCATGAGTCTTTACGGTTGGATCATTCTTACTCTCTCTGTCGGAGGTACCACTGGCTCTCTTATTTGGTGCTTTGCCCGAGTGATACGAAACCTTGGGAAAACCGATCGCCTCCACGCCACCACCGACCTCGACCCCCATAACGCCGACCTCTAGCAACCGCCCGCCCGCTGCGGGCGCCCTCCCTTCTACCCCGAAACTTTCCCGATCAGTCTTGGGGGTACTACGGGTTTTGTTGGGGAGGCAGACTGAGAGATTACGACCGACGACGACGCACTAACGACAGTCCGCCTAAACCAACCGCGAGAAGCGAAAGAGCAGAAGGTTCGGGGATCGTACTCAGTGTAACTGAAAAGCCATAACTTCCTGTAGCATCACCACCTGAATTCATGAGGTCGTAGTACTGTGCTCCACCGACAAAGAGGGAGTAGGAACCGGGATTCAGGCTCAGCGTTTGCACAACCATTCCATCGGCTATCCCGTCTCCAAATATCCCCGACGCCCCACCATAATTGACGACAGACCCATCAGCACCGTTGGCCACATACGTAAAAGAAGAAAGATCCGCAAAGGTTAAACCATCATCGCTGCCGATCTTCCAGCCATTTAGAGCACGAAAGCTACCCTGCCAATTACCCGCACCGTAAGTAGTGTCGAGATAGGCGGCGCTGATCGAACTGCTATCATGATCCAGAGCAGCTGGACTCTCGTGGGCAAAACCTTGATATATGGAGAATGCCGGACGAAGCAACGCATTGATGGAAACACTCCCCTTAATAAAAGAGAGTCCATCAACCCGGATCTGCACATTTCCGGCTTTCGTTATGGAGAATTTGAAGGCCTTTAGTTTATGACTATCCCCCAGATTTATGTCGGTACCGCTAGCCCAACCAAAGTCACTAGTTACGGTTTGACTAGATATCACGATGGCTTGTGAACTTGATGGATCTAATACCCCGAAATCCCTTGCCACATACGAGATGTGGGACTGTCCTAAAGAAATCAGCCCCATCCAGCAAAACAACAATCCGAACATGTTTTTCATAATATTATTCATTGGTTTTCTTTCTTTATTTGTTGGGGTCAACAAAGTGACCGCCCGTTTGGTTGATCAGAGTTTTTGCGTTGGTCCAGCTTATGGGTTCCACATGCCCATCGAGAAAGAGGTAGTTGGCTCTCCCAGCGTGTCGCTCTACCCCGACGAGCGACTTGAACGCATCAGGAGGGATCTCCTCTCCATTGTACTCCGCCAAATGAAGGTGGTCGGGCACACTCTTCGTCCCATATGCCTTGGAAAGCTCAAAGAAGAAGACAGTCCGCGTAGGTCGCTCTACGTTAGCTAGTCTGGATAGATTCAATCCTGAGAGGTACTCGGCACCACAAGGAACCGCACTCAGGTAATCGTTCATCACGTAAGTGCGAGTCCGTGTCTTGACTTCATCACAAGGACAACGCGTGACCAACGACTCCCCTACATAAGGTTTGAGGGAATTGGTCCACGAATCACTTTGATGATCTGTCTGAGGCAGGCACATTCCATTATCGGTCGCATAAAGCAACATGCCCTTCCCCAATTGGAAAAGGTTGCTACCGCACTTGATACGCCCTGCTTCATCATAACCCGCCTTCAGGGAAGGAATGGCAACCGAAACTAAACATCCCAGCACTGCTATCACCACTAACAATTCAACCAAAGTAAAACCATGATCTTTTTTCATTAAATCTCCATGTATGAGTTGAGACAAAGACCTCGGCAGAATTGCCAAGGTCTAGTTAAAGATTCGCACAGCTCGTTCATGAGCTATGGAATATTTGGATTAGATGGAGGTTTAGGCTCTCGGAACCGGTACCGGCGGTTCGAAACCTACGCTTTGATACGCTACTGAAAACACATTAAATAACATCGTCTCAGTTAGTATGGGCAGGGTCAGACTAACGCTCTTCAAGGAGGTAAACGACCCATCCTTTTTGATCTGAAAGACCAATGCAGGTGATTTTCGTTCTTCGCTTCGAACTTTAGAAATCTTTTCACACATCCCACAAGGATGGTTTCCGTCGAACGTTTTTGAAAGGGCTTCACCAACTGAAGTGTCTCGAGAATACTCAACGATCATTTTCGCCCAAGCGATTGTTTGTAAAACAGTCCATGGACCCCCAATAATTATAAACAAAGCTAAACTGACGAATACGGATGCGTTTTTCTTCGTTGGAGTACTTGGACCAAACATTAAGACTTTCCTATACAATGGAAGCACCATTGTCGATGTGATTGATTTTTTGTCCTCCATCTCTTTCGCTTTCACGTAGCGAACTTAAAACTCGGCCCTGCCCTTCGTAGCGGCACCCCGCAGGGTTTTGGCGCGCAGTAGGGTCAACTCCGACCGATATCCTTGCCTCTTAACCTTTCTTTAAACCTTCAGCTTAATCCCTCTCCTTTGATAAGTTGGCCGATCCAGATCTTCCGCCCCGCGGACACTCGGTGTAGACCGCGCAAACCGACTCGGCGTTGGCTCGAATTCCAGCTCTGTCTGTGATGCCACGTGTTTTCTCTTCTTTCGCGCTTTCGGCTCCTCAAAATTCTTCTCCTCTACCACCTCCTCCTTCTTTTTCGCAGGTGTTATCTCGCTCAATTGGGGCAAGACACTTTCTTCTACACGCCGCGTAACTAACAAAGTCACACTGAGAGATTCTGTACGATCAGGGTCCACTGCCGCTCCAGCCGATATCGGCAGATCCACTGGTAACCGCTCCTTCAGCTTCTCAAGAAAACCATGAAACTCGCTCAGCGACGTGTCGGCTCCGGTCACTACGCTGACCATCACTCGGTTTCCCTCCCGCCAAGCTTTCCCATCCTCCAACATAATATCCTCACAGACCGCTTCGATTACCGCCGCTTCCCGACCCTCCCCCGAAGCCTCCGCCACTGCCGCCCAAGCATTCTCCATCCCCGCCATCGCATCCGTACCTTTGCCCACCGCCTCTTTCAACTCCCCCACCCCCAAATGAACTAAGCCGTTCTTTTCCATCACATGCGCCAATCCATGAATCGTCCGAGCAATCGCTCGATCCAGGGAACGCTGTGCCTCACGCATATCTTTCGCCATCGAACTTTCCAGCAATCGATCATTACTAAAAACCAACACCGCATCCGCCATCTTCCGTAGCTCCGCCAAGCAGCGATTCGCCCTCTCTTTGCGTCGTCCCCCTTCAAAAGTGAACGGCGCAATCGCCATCACCACCACTTCCGCTTTTTGTATCTTTAAACGCCTAACCAAACTCGGGGCCAATACCGAACCCGTTCCCCCACTGACCGCCACCACCACAATCGCCGTCTGAATGCCCGAAAGGATCGGATCTAAACTGTCCCCCACCTCCAAACTCAATCCCTCCAGCAACTCAGGCTCCCCACCCGTTCCCAGTCCATGCACCCGCTCGGGCGCTACCAAGATTTTCTTAGCCGCCACCGTACCCCTCAAGGCCAAGGCATCCGTATCGATACAAATAGTCCGATGCTCTCCTTCACAGGCCACCGCCAGATTATCCAAAACTGCCGAGCCCGCTCCTCCCACCGCTAAAATTGCAACTTTCTCTTTTTCAATGGATAGGTTTTTCATATTTTTCTTCCTTTCGATCACGCCAAAAACCGCATTGCCGAAACCATTTTTCCAAATGATTTCTGTAGTTTCCGCCAGCCTTGAGTACGTCGCGATTCCTGACGCTCCGTCTCCGCAGCGTATTTCAAAGTCCCCAACACCGTGGAGAACTCTGGCCGCTCTAAATCACTTTGCTCCCCCAGAAAGTCTCGGGCCCGACCCATCCGCACGGGCCTAGGAAGGATCTCTCCCGCCAATCGACTCAATCCCCGCATCCGAGCTCCGCCTCCTGTGAAAACCACCTCCGCTTCCACCGCACCCCATAGATTTTGCTCCTCTAAATCATCCCGAATAATCGTCAGTGTCTCCGCCATCCGCGCTTGCAGAATCTGGACCATCGCTTCTTTATAAAATGTCCGTCCATCAAAGCTGATCTCTCTTGCCAGAGTGATCTTGGCCTCTTTGTCCTCTTCCTCAATTACCACTGCACCCATCTCTTTCTTCAGCTTCTCCGCTCGCGCATACGGTATCTCGAGCCCAATCGAAAGATCCTGCGTTAGATGATCTCCTCCCACCCCATGCACGGCCGAATGCACCACCGCCCCATCCCGCCAAACCACTACATCGGTCACCCCTGCACCAAGATCCACCACCACCGTTCCGCGCTTCCGCGACTCCTCTCCCAACACCGCCAAACCCGAGGCATACCCAGAAAAAGTACAACCCTTTACTCGGATCTTCTGATCAGCCACACACTGGACCGCACTCTGCAGTCTCGTCCGCTTCCCGGTCACCAAGTGGTAGTGGGCTTCAATCTGCTCCGTATGCACACCCAGCGGACTCGGTGAACCCACCCCACGATCCAATGAATATCCACGCAAAAGTTCATGCAAAATCGCGTGATCCCGGTTCAAAGGCAAGTTCGCCGCCAAGGCATTCAACTCCTCTAAGGTTGTTTCCGTAACCCGATGCTCATCCTCCTCCAGCGTCGCCCCGCGCACCGATTCATTCCGCGAACAGAGATGCGTTCCACTCAAAGACATGTAAACCTCCGTGATCTCCGCTTGCGTCCGTCGCTCCGCTTCCGCTAACGCCATCCGCGCCGCCGCCTGCGCATGCCCGAAATCCGTCACCTCCGCCTTACGAACACCAGCCGAGGCCGATTCCCCCACCCCCAACAAGGTCAAGGACCCATCTTCCGCCATCTCCGCAACCGCCACCGTCATTTTCTGCGTCCCCAGATCGGTCGCAATCAGAATTTCGTTGCTCGATGTTTTACGCATGATCATTTGGCTTTTCTCCTTTTCAGTTAATGAAAGTTACGGGGACATTCCGCTCGGGAGTTAAATCAACCGTGTTCACGATTCTCCCCTTTGACTCCGCGTACTCAAAAATCACATTCAATCTTTCGAACTGCTCCCGAAGATAACTACTCCGGAACCGAATCTTACCGCCCCGTGGGGTCGCCACCTGAAATCGGCCCGGACCCTCCAAAAGGAGACTCGAACAATCTAATCCGTCGCGGATCGGTGCCAGTGGAGCCTCCCGCAAAAAGACTAAGACCGCTCGCAAATCCGCACTCGTCGTTTGCTCACCCTCCACCACTTCGTCGGATGAAATACCCCGAATCGTCGGCAAGGACATTAGCTTTTCGCCAGGCCTCGGCTTCAAGACGAACCCACGACTATCAATGTAGTACATCGGTTGAGCTAACTGCATCCCCACGCTCGCCGTCGGGCATAGCAATGCCACCGGACGCCGCTCCTCCACGTAGATAAACAACGTGTCAGGCAAATGTCGCTCCACCCGCACGCTGGCGACATTCGGAAGTCTTTGCAGCGACTCCTTCACCTCCGACAGAGACAACCGCAAAAGATTCTGCCCAATTTTCACCCCACTCGCCGACACCAACTCTCCCTTACCGATTTTATTTTGCGGCTCGATCTGGAAACGCCTCAAAGTGAAGTCCGCATTTTGATACAAAAGCGTTCCCAAGATCACATCCATCCCCACCGATGTCACCATCGCCACCAGTGCGAGTGATCCCGCTATTAAAAGAATTCCACCGACCCGCCGACTCAACGCCTTCGCCTGACCTTTCCCAGACATTCTCGCTGCCAGCACATGCCGTGCCCGCCGATGCCTAGTTTTTCTTTTTTTGGTTCCGAAGATATTTTCTAAGTGCCATTTCATGTCAGTACCCCTTTCCGATTTCTTGCCCAGGAAAACTCTAGTATTTTCAAGCACAGATTCCCGAAATCGATTCCCGCCGCTTGCCCAGCCCTCGGCAAAAGGCTCAAGTCCGTCATGCCAGGAATAGTATTCACCTCTAAAACCACCGCCTTCCCCTCAGCGTCCACCAGGAAGTCCACCCGCGATAAGATTTCACATCCCAAGGCTTCATGTGCTTTCTTGGCCAACTCTTGCAACTCCAAGGCCTTCTCTTTCGCCAACGGGGCGGGACAAAGATACTTCGTCGAACCCGCGGTGTATTTATTCCGATAATCGTAAAAACCTTGGGTTGGCCGCACCTCTACAACCGGCAACGCCTGCTTGCCCACAATCCCCACCGTCAACTCCGCCCCCTCCACCAAACGCTCAATCATCATCGGACCCTTCCACTGCCCAGCCGCTTTCCGTGCTTTCTGTGCTTCCTCCTCTGTTCGTACCAAATGCACCCCCAAACTCGATCCCTCCGAGACAGGCTTCAATACGTACGGTGGTAGCCAATCATTCTCCTTCGTCCACGCCATACCCTCCGCCAAAGGGATGCCCGCCGCCCCCATCACTTCTTTCGCCCGAAGCTTATCGAAGGCTAGCGCACTCGCCACCGCCCCGCTTCCTGTGTAACCCATGCCCATCGCATCCAGTTCAGCCTGCAACGTTCCGTCTTCCCCGTAGCTTCCATGTAAACAGAGAAAACAAATATCGGTTCCTGCGGGTACCTCCACCTGGCGCGACTTTACATCCACCTCGACCAAACGAACTCCCATCGAGCGCAGCGCTTTCGCCACCGCCGCCCCGCTCCGCTGAGAAATCTCACGCTCACCCGAGACTCCGCCCGCGAGTACCGCGACTTTCATTTTTTCAGGCTTCATTCGTCTTCCCCCAAAACAATCACTTCAGCCTCAAGATCAATTCCACGATCGCTTTTCGCCCGCATCCGCACTTTCTCCATTAACGCCAATACATCCACCGCCCTAGCCCCACCCTGATTCACTATAAAATTGCCATGCACTGGAGATATTCTCGCTCCACCCACCGAAGTGTCCTTCAACCCCAACTCCTCAATCAGTTTTCCGGCTGGGATCGTTTCAGCGTTTTTAAAGATACATCCCGCACTCGGTGCCGCCGGTTGAGAATCCCATCTCTTCCGACTGTACTTCTTTAAACGCTCCGCAATCTCCACTGGGTCCACCGCTTTACCTACTAGAACCGCCCCCACCGCAATCTCTTCCATCAAACGGGGAACCCTGCGGTACTTCACCTCGAATTCACTCGCGGCTACTTCAACCACCTTCCCTTGCCGATCCATTACCCGAACACTCTCGACCGCTTCAAAAGTCCATGATTCCATCGCCCCCGCATTCATTCTCATCGCCCCGCCTAATGCCCCAGGAATTCCCTCCATAAATTCTAACCCACCAATCCCCGCCCCCTTCGCCACCGCCACGATCTGCTTCAACCGGGCCCCTGCACCCGCATGAATCTTTCCATCCACCGCTTCAATTTTACTCATCCCAGGTCTTCCAAAATGAACGCACACTCCAGCAATCCCCCCATCCCGAACCAGCATGTTACTCCCCCGACCCACCACCGTCAGCGGTACCTTTTGCTCCGTACAAAACCGCACCACCTTGCCCAGAACCTCTTCACTATCCGGCTCAAACCAAACTTGTGCAGGACCCCCGATCCGAATCGTCGTGTGCTTCTTCATCGGCTCGTACCAACGCACCTCGCCCTTCCCCGCTACCAGTTTCTTAATCTGTAAAAAGAGCTCCACCTCTTTCGCCATCCGCCGCCCTAAGTCCGTCACATCCCCAGCACCCATCACCAGAAAAAGGTCACCCTCTTGCCAAATCCGACCCAAAATCGTCCTCGCCTCCGCCATCGAATTCGCCACTTCCACCGGCTTACCCAGGGCCACACATCGCGTGGCTAACTCTGCCAAACCCGACCCCTCCAAAGGCTTTTCTCCGGCCGCATACACTGGAAGTAAAACCACCGCATCCGCCAAGGCTAACGCTTCCGCAAAACCCTGGAGAAATGTCGCCATTCGGGTGTAACGATGAGGCTGAAATACCGCCACCACTCTCGCTCGGCCCCTCGCCCTCGCCGACCCAATCGTTGCCACTACCTCTTTAGGATGATGAGCATAATCGTCCACCACCTCGATCTCAGGGGTCGAAATTAAAATCTCAAAGCGACGATCCGCCCTTCGAAACGCGGCCAATCCCTGCCTTATCTTTTCCACGCTCAAGCCTATCTCCGCCGCCACTGCTAAAGCGCCCAAAGCATTACCCGCATTATGCCTTCCGGTCGCCGCCACTCGAAATACTCCCAACTCTTTTCCCGCTTTAGTCACAGAGAATTTTTGCCCCTCCGCGCTCTCCCCTTTCCATTCACCCAGATAATCCGCCCCACTCTTCTCCCAGCCAAAAGTCACCTTCTTTGAAATCTTTTCTGCCGCTGCCATCGCCTCCTTTTCCTCCCGCGCCACCACCACACAACCACCCGCCACCTGCCCTAGAACTTTGCCATACGCTTGAATCACCGCCGCCCCATCCGAATACCGATCCGCATGCTCGTGATCTGCATTCAACAGAAGAGCTGCCCAAGATAGTAATTCTGTCGGGGCACCTTTACTCTCATCCACTTCCGCAATCAGCCACTCTCCTTTTCTCCATGCCCCCGACGCCCCCAGCGATGGCGCGTATCCTCCCAGATAAAAGGAAGGATCCTGCCCTGCTTCCCGAAAAATCTGCGCCAGCATCGTCGCCGTGGTGGTTTTTCCATGCGATCCAAGCACCGCGACTAACTTCCGTGCCCCCGCCAATTTCGCCAACACTTCCGAACGACGTGCCCGCGCCATACCTATCCGCTTTGCTTCCACCCACTGCGCGTTGCTATCGGGAATCGCCGCCGACGCCACGACCACCTCCGCACTCTCGATCGATTCCGCATCATGACCCAAAGCCACCACCATCCCACGCTTCTTTAACCGCTCAGGAATTTCTTTTAAATCAGAACCACTCACTTCATGCCCCAGATCAATTAAAATCTCTGCTAACGGTGTCATCCCAGATCCCGATACCCCAATTAAATGGATCCGCCGTCGTCCTGTTGTCCACCATTGCGTATCAAAGGACATGATCAATCGCCTCCGCAATTTTTTCTGACGCCGCCAAACTCTGTTTTTCATGAGCCAACTGACCCATCCGATCACGCCGAGTTTTCTCCATCAACAACCGAGCGATCCTCTGTCCCAACTCTGTCCCTACTAAATATTTTTCTTCGATCACCTCCGCCGCTCCTGCTTGGCTGTATGCCTTGGCGTTTGCCATTTGGTGATTCCCCGCCGCTGCGGGAAATGGCACCAGAATCGCAGGTACCCCACAAATTGCTAATTCCGCCAAGGTTCCCGCCCCTGACCTCGAAACCACTACCTCCGCTGCCGCATAAATCGACTCCATCTCATCGCAGAATCCTACGACCACCGCATGAAAACCCCGGCCAGCATAACCCTTTCGCACCTTCTCCACCTGCGCTTCTCCCGCAACATGTAAAATCTGTATGGTCTGCGCTTGGCTCTCCAGCGCCCCCAATCCGCGAAGCATCGCTTCATTTAAGCCCCGCGCACCTTGGCTTCCTCCCACTACCGCCACCAGATGGCGTCTAGGGTGGAGTCCAAGTCTCTTCAACGCCTCCTCTTTGCCTATTCCGTTTAAACGCGCCCGCACTGGTGTCCCGGTCACCTCCACCTTCGTCCCTACCAGATGAGACCTACACTCCTCAAACCCCAGAAATACTTTTTCTGCCCCACGCGATAGCCATCGGGTCGCCCGTCCAGGAATCGCGTTCGACTCATGAAGAAAATAAGGAAGTCCCGCCAACCGTGCTGCCCCCACCGCCGCTCCCGAGACAAATCCTCCCATGCCTAAAACCGCTCCAGCTTTAAATTTTTTCAACTCGACCCCTGCCTTCCGTACTGCCGAAACCAGACTCCATCCAAAACGACCCGCTCCCCACACCCCGCTCCACCCTACCGCTGGAATCTCCACTCCATGCGCCGCTTCTCCCGCCCCCGATAAGGCCCGATGATCCACTTGCTTATTCGAAATAAAGAAACACACCTCATGCCCGCGCCGCCGCACCGCCTCTGCCACTGCCAATCCTGGAAAGAGATGCCCTCCCGTTCCCCCGCAAGCGATCGCTAGTTGTCCCATAAGTCCGATCACGTGTGCTTTCCTACCAAACGCCGACTTTTGGCCGTTTCCTCATAATGGGCTTGCCGATGCAACGAGAGCAGAAGCCCTACCGCCGCCAAACAAAGAACTAAATTCGATCCACCGTAACTGATAAAGGGTAAACCCACTCCTTTCGGCGGTAATAAGCCCGTGACCACCGCGAGATTTGCCACCGACTGCATCGCCACCAAGGTCGTTAGTCCCATGCTCAACGCCATTCCCGTGAGATCCGAGGCATGACAAGCGATGTAACTTCCCAGAAGGGTGAAAAGTAAGAAAATAAAAACCACAGATAGGGTTGCCCACAAACCAAACTCTTCCCCCAGAATTGGAAAAATAAAATCGGTATGCGCTTCTGGTAGATAAAACATTTTTTGAATGCTCTGCCCGATACCCACTCCACGGGTTCCTCCTGATCCCAGCGCCACCAGTGCCTGCGAAACCTGGTACCCTCCCGACTGCTGGTGGGCTTCTGGATCCATGAACGCTACCAATCGGTCCAGCCGCTCCGGCATGGTCAAAGCTACCGCCACCAATCCCCCAGCCGCCAGGAGACCCAAGATTCCTAAAGGTAAAATCGGTGCGCCACCCACAAAAAGCACGACCGATGCCGCTGCAATCACGAACAACGCCGAGCCTAAATCAGGTTGCTTGACTAATAAACCTACCGGCAAGAGCAGCAATAGCATGGGCAAGATCAGCCCGTGCCAAGGACTCTTCATCTTGGCTCCTTGAAACCGAACCCACCCCGCCGCCGCAATCACCGTAGCCAGCTTAAGGAACTCACTCGGCTGTACTGCGAAAGGACCTATTGGAATCCATCGCGCCGAACCCTTAACCGACTTGCCTAATCCTGGAATCAAGCACAACACAACTAACAAAGTCGCCAGTCCAAGAATCCAAGCGCCGCGAGTAAGCAGAATCTTCGGATCTAAACGACTCAACACCGCGCACACCCCAATTCCCACCGCAAGCCAGAGCAGCTGTCTTTGGAGGAAAAAAAGAGGTTGGCCCCGATTCTCGGCTGAGAACGCGCCTACGCTGGTCAACATGATCAGGCCTGCCCCGATCAATAAGGCCACGCAGACGAGTAGGGTGCGCGCAGTGTTTCGTCCCATACTAAACTCAGTTCGTAGTCGGCTTAGGCAACATCGCCATATCGGTCGGACCGGCAGGAGCGGGCGTTGCCACAGGAACCGCCGCCTTTGCCGAGGCTTCCCCAGGAACTTGAATCTTCATTCCAACCTTTAATTTCTTCGGGTCGGTGATGGAGTTAAGTTTGGCTAGGGTATCCGCTTTGGTTCCGAACTTCTTTGCGATCTTCGCCAGAGTATCTCCAGGAGCCACTTTATAGCTGCCTGCTGGACTCGACTCTTGCTTCGCCGCCGCCGCCACCACCGCTTTCACCGGCGTTGTGGCTGTCACCACTGCTTTTTTCGTTGTCCCAGCTCCCGCCACTTCAGGGATGATTAATTTCTGGCCGACTTTTACTGTCGTCCCCTTGAGGGCGTTCGCCTGAATCAAAGCGGCGGAGGTTACCCCATTCGCCTTGGCGATCTTTGCGACTGTTTCTCCTTTGCTCACCACGTGACTGCGCTCTGCAGTCGGTGCGGGTGCCACCGCGACGGGGGGCATGGCTTCGCTCGGGGCTGACCCCTGCGTTTGCCAGACTTTATCGTCAGGGCTTGGCATCGTGCTCGCCACCTCTGCCACGGGAGCCGCTGCCGCTTCGGGCGCTTTGGCCACTTCCGCCTGAGGGGCAGGCATCGTTTCAGGGACCGCCGTCATTCCTGTTTCGGGATTACCCCGTAACAGGTGATAGGCACTGATGCCTACGATCACTACCACGTGCAGTCCCAGTACTACCAAGAAGATAGTGGAAAGCCGGTTGAGGCCTCCCGTCTTCGCTGGGCGCTCGGTTGGCTCACCTTCCATCGCCGTGGGGTTCGTACGTTTCGTTGAGTATTCTAGCAGTTCATCACTCATGGTTTCTTTTCCTCCTGTGGCAGAGCGATGACGCACTGCCTGTATTTTTCTCCTCTTTCCTCGAAGTTCTTAAACTGGTCGTAACTGGAGCATCCCGGGCTCAGTAAAACATTCTCCCCTTCACGCGCCATCTCCGCTGCTCTTCGCACCGCTTCCCCTAAATCTTGCACCCTCCGACATGGGATCCCTTCACTCCAAGCTTTCTCCATTTTCTCTGCCATCTCCCCGAGCAAGAAGACCGCACGCACTTTCCCCTCCAGAACCGGACGGCTCGTCCTCACATCGAATCCCTTGTCTTTTCCTCCCGCAATCAGGATCACCGGTCCAACTAATCCACTGACTGCTCGCTCCATCGCATCGAGATTCGTCGCCTTCGAATCATTGATCCAGGTTACGCCTGCCCGCACCGCCACCACCTCACATCGATGAGGCAGAGCTTGGTAACTGGAAAATACTTTTTTCACCACTTCTCGGGAAATTTCCATCGCGTCCGCCACCGCCAAGGCCGCCAACAGATTTTCTGCGTTATGCTCACCCCGCAACTTCGTCGCATCCTGCCTCATGACCTTCTCTCCATGCGCACATAACCAGCCCTCCTGCAGGGTGTACTCCGCACCCGTCGCCTCCGCCGTAAAAACCATCTTCCTCCCTAGGCCCTTCGGTAAAACCAGCCCCTTGTTGATTACCGCCACATCTTCCGCTTTCTGATTCTCAAAGATCCGTGCCTTAGCCGCGGCATAGGCTTCCATTGTGAAATACCGATCCAAATGATCAGGAGTTAAGTTCAAATAAACCGCGATCCGTGGACGAAATGTCTCGATCATCTCTAATTGAAAAGAGCTAACCTCCGCCACCGCCCAATCGAGATCTCGACTCAAGGGAGCCACCTCGCAAAGAGGTTTTCCATAGTTTCCACAAGCCACGGCTCGCTTCCCTGCCGCTTGTAGAATCTGTGCAATCAACTCCGTCGTGGTGCTTTTCCCATTCGTACCCGTCACCGCCACCACTGGACAAAGACAAGCCTGCGCACCTAATTCCAACTCCCCCAGCATCGGAACCCCAGCGGCCTTCAACTCCAGAATCATCGGACGATCAGGGGAAACCCCCGGACTCAGGATCGCCCGGTCGAAACCTTTCCCCACCACGCTCCTCTGCCCCGTGACCACCTTCGCCCCGCGCGCTTTCATCCGAACTCCCACTTCCGCTACTGCAACATCGCTCGACTCGTCAAACATTGTCACCTCCGCCTTTTGCCCAAGCAGCCACTCGCCCGCCGCGACTCCGCTGCGCCCCATCCCCACCACTATAATTTTTTTGCCGTTCCATGAACTCAAGATTCCTTTCACCTCAGCTTGAGCGAGGCCAAGCCCGCTAGGGCAAAGACCACGCTGAGGATCCAAAACCGCGTCACCACCGCCGTTTCACTCCAACCGCGGAGCTCAAAGTGGTGATGAATCGGTGACATTGCGAAAATTCGTCTCCCCGTCAGGCGAAAGGAAAGGACCTGAAGAATCACCGAAACAGCCTCCATCACAAAAACCCCGCCGATCACCGCGAGGAGGAGCTCTTGATTTAAACAAATCGCCACCACCGCCACCGCTCCCCCCAAAGCCAAAGAACCGGTATCCCCCATGAAAACTTGAGCGGGATGACAATTAAACCATAGGAATCCCAAAGACGCCCCAAAGAGAGCCGCACAGAAAATAACCAACTCCTCCCCTCCGGGTACACGGGGTAAAAATAGATACGAGGCAAGCCTTGCGTGGCTCGAGAGATAGGCAAACAGCCCTAAGACCATCGCCACCGTTAAAATACAACCCGAGGCCAAACCATCTAGCCCGTCAGTCAAATTCACCGCGTTCGAGCTGCCCACAATAATAAAAACAAAGAAAAGCAACGCACCCCATATCGGTAGATTGAATAGAAAGAACTCTTCTCGGATAAATGGAATTTGTAACTTCAGCGCTGCCTCGCGAGCCTGCGGCATCAAAAGCAATGCCCCCGATACTCCCGCCGCTACCAAACCCTGCACCAAGAGTTTCTGCCTGCCACTCAACCCCCCCGAAGTCTTTTTCTTAACTTTCGCGTAATCGTCGCAGAATCCCAAAATTCCCAAGGCCAATGTGCTGCCCAAGGCCAACCACAAATAGGGGTTCGTCGGTTTTCCCCAAAGCAAGCAGGACAAAGTCAGCGAAAACAAAATCAGCACTCCACCCATCGTCGGCGTCCCCTGCTTCTTCTCATGCAGATCCGCCAACTGATGCACTTCCTCTTTGCGCCGAAGCGGTTGCCCAAGCTTCAGTCGATGCAGGCCTCGAATCACCGAGGGTCCCATCCATAAACAAAACCCAAACGAGGTCAACGCCGCCCCTACCGTTCGGAAGGTCACATACTGAAAAACATTTAGCGGGCCAAACCAATCGCTCAGCAGGCTCAGGTAGTACAACATTACTGTTTTCCCTCCCGTAATCCTGCCGCAACCTTTTCCATTCCTTCTCTTCGACTCCCTTTCACCAAAATTCTGTCGTCCTCTTTCGCTTCCGCCCCGTATGCCTGTAAAAGTTTTTCCCGGCTAGGAAACCATCGAACCCAGTTGCCCGCCCGAATTTTTTGTGCACCGTCCACCAAACACTTCGCTTCTTCCCCAACCACAAAGCACAACCCAGTCGATCCACGCGCCACTGTCGCCCCCGCCTCCTCATGTAACATCGCACTGAATGAACCCAGTTCCGCCATCGCTCCGAGCAGAGCTACATTCCGGCCCGAGCCAGGCAACTTCTCCAAAGTTTCTAACCCCGCCACCAAACTATCTGGGTTCGCATTATAACTATCGTCCAAAAGCCACCCAGCCACATGCTTCTCCAGTTTCAGTCGGCCTTTGGGTAAAACAATTCCCTCTAATGCCGAAGCCGCCGCCTGAGGCTCTGCTCCCAACTCCACTCCCGTCGCAAAAGCCTGCGCCGCGTTCATTGCCATGTGCGCTCCAGGGATCCTTAGCAACACTTCCATCCGCCCCTTAGGGCCGGCACAAACAAAACGCGTCGATTCCCCTCCACACTTCATCTCTTCCAATCGGTAATCCGCTTGGGGCGAACGACCCACCCTCACCACACGCGCCTGACATCCCTCGAACGTTAGTTTTTCAAAAGGATCATCCGCATTGCTCACCGCCAACCCCGAAGCAGGCAACGCCCGAACCAGCGCGCCCTTTTCCTTCGCCGTCGCTTCCCGGGAACCCATCCCCTCGATGTGCGCCCATCCCACATTTGTCACCAACCCAGCCTCAGGTCCCGCCAACTCGGCCAAAGGTCCAATCTCCCCAGGAGCACTCATTGCCAACTCCACTACCGCCCAACGATCCTCCGCTCCCACTCCCAGCAAGGTCAAGGGAACCCCAAAATGATTATTCAAATTACCTGGAGTCCGATAGGTCGATCCCGTTGTTCCCAAGACCGCCGCCAACATCTCCTTCGTGCTGCTTTTTCCTGAACTTCCAGTCACCGCAGCTACCCGTACCGATAAGCTTCTTCGATAGCCCTGCGCTAATTTCTGCAAAGCATCTTGGGTATTCGCTACCTGCAGGATCGTAAAACCTGCCGGAACTTTCCCTACTTCGCTTTTTTCAACTAAAGCCGCAATCGCTCCTTTTTCTGAAGCCGCCACCACATACTCATGTCCGTCGTTCTTCGGACCACGAATCGCCACAAAAAGCTCACCCGGCTTCAGCGTCCGCGAATCAATCCCCACCCCGAAAGCCACCCGCTCCCCCTTCCCCCTCACCACTTGGGCTCCTGCCAAATCCGCAATTGTCGCCAAAGAAAGTGGCTTCATCCCCGACTCCTTTCGGTCAGCGATCGCTCAATCTCGCGACGGTCAGAAAACGGCATCTTCTCTCCACGGATTTCTTGAAACTCTTCATGCCCTTTGCCTGCTACCAAAACCACATCCCCAGCCTTCGCCCCGAGCACCGCCGCCCGAATCGCCTCTGCCCGATGCTCCATCACCTCCACCGCCCGACCCTTCGGCACCCCCGCCAACATTTCACTTAAAATATTCTCAGGATCCTCATTTCGTGGATTGTCCGAAGTCAAAATCACCCGATCCGCCAGACGCGCTGCCACCGCCGCCATCTTCGGCCGCTTCCCCTTATCCCGATCCCCGCCCGCTCCCAAAACCACCCAAAGATCTCCACGACACAACGGACGAACTGTCTCCAGCGCTGCCCCTACTGCTTCCTCCGTATGCGCAAAATCCACCAACACAGAAATTTCACCCCCTCCAGCAATTCGCTCCATACGCCCAGGGACCACTGGAGCACGACCCAAAGCGCTCGCCACTTTTTCTGCGGAAAGTCCTCCTAGCATCGCCGCACTCGCCGCTGCACACGCATTCAAAACATTAAATCGTCCCCACCATGGCAAACTCGTTGGCACCTCGCCCTCAGGAGTGCACAAAATAAAACTGCTCCCTCCCACCCCCATTTTCAGATCGCGCGTATGCACATCTCCCCTCTCCACTCCATAGGTCAAGATCCGCACCCCAGGAGCACACTGCGCCATCAGTCGGATTCCCGCTGGATCTTCCTGATTGATCACTGCAAACGATCCAGGTCGTAAACCCTTAAAAAGCAGACTCTTTGCCTCTTCGTACTTCTCCAGACTTCCATGGTAATCGAGATGATCTCTCCCCAAATTCGTGAAGACCGCCCCCGCGAAATCAACCCCCTCCGTTCTCCCCTGCTCCAAAGCATGTGAACTCACCTCCACCGCCGCCGCCCGACACCCATTCTCCCTCATCTCCGCCAAAAATTGCTGTAGATCCAAGGCCTCGGGAGTTGTCTGCTTCGCTGAAACCCGCCCTTTCCCTGTGTCATTCCCCACCGTGCCCAAAAGACCGCAACGTAATCCGCCGGCTTCGAAAAGCGCTTGAATCAACATCGCTGTCGATGTTTTTCCATTTGTGCCCGTCAACCCAATCACTTGAACCTCTTTTGAGGGATGCCCATAAAAGTTTGCCGCCATCCGACCCAACGCCCTTCGCCCATTTTCAACCCGAATATTCGGCCCAGCCAAATCCATCAACTTTTTCTCCGCCACTATCGCAACCGCGCCCCGCTCAATCGCATCAGGAATATAGCTATGCCCGTCTCTCGCTTTTCCTTTCCAAGTACAGAAAAGGGATCCCGCTGCTACTGCACTCGACTCATAGGCCAAGGCTGAAACCTCGGCTTGTTTTCCCCCTTGCCACTCTTTCACCACCACCCCTTGCATGATCTCAGTTAGCTTCATAATGGCGTTCGGCGGGCCACCACCGTTCCTCGGTTCAAGTTGAGTTGCTGCGCCACTTGAGTCGCAATTCTACTAAAAGCTGGGGCCGCCACCTGACCCCCGTAATAAATTTTCCCTTTCGGTTCATCGACTAATATCGAAACCAAAAATTCAGGCCGATCCGCAGGCAAAAATCCGATGAACGAAGCCCGATGCTTATCCTTGGCGTATACTCCGTTTGATATTTTCTGCGCCGTTCCCGTTTTCCCCGCCACTTCGTACCCAGGAACCTCCGCCTCCTTCGCCGTTCCCTCCTCCGCTACAACTCCCCTCAAAGCCTCCACCACCTGCGCCGCCGTTTCAGGCTTCACCGCCTGACAAACCACCTTCGGCAGAAACTGAAGAACCACTCGGTTATCACGATCCACCACCGCCTTAACAAACCGTGGCTCCATTCGCTTTCCCCCATTGGCTATCGCCCCATAAGCCAGCGCCATTTGTAAATTCGTCGCCGCGATCTCGTAGCCCATCGGAATTCTGGTTATCGACAGTTTCGTCCAGTTGTTTACCGAGCTCAACCGACCTGCTTCCTCCCCAGGTAACGCACCCTCCCCTTTTTGTGTTTTCTGCCCAAACCCAAATAGCCGCGCATACTCGTATAATTTCTCATCACCCAGCTGGATCGCCAACTTAGCCATCCCAATGTTACTCGACTTCGCCACCACCTGCCGCAGCGAGAGCATCCCATACGCCTCGTGATCTTTGAGGGAACGCCCCGCATAAAACATCTCCCCGTTTTCGCAGAAAAACTGACTATCTAAGTCGACAACTCCTTCGTTCAACCCCGCCGCTAAAGTCACCACCTTAAATGTCGATCCTGGCTCATAAGTATCTGCCAAACCCCGATCTTTCACCCCCTCCGCCTCAAATGTGTTTCTCTGATTTGGATCAAAAGAGGGTCGGCTTACCATCGCCAAGATTTCTCCTGTCGCTGGCCGCATCACCACAATGTGCAGATTCTCGGGGGAGAATTTTTCCAGTAAGTCATCCGCTTCCCGCTCCACAATGTGCTGGATGCTTTGATCCAATGTCAGCACCACATGATACCCATCTCTCGCCGGACGATCGCTTAAACGAAAATAGGGTATCTCCCGGCGGTGCACATCCCGTGTGATCCGCCTTTCGCCAGCCACTCCCCGCAAATAACGATCCATCGATTTTTCCACTCCAGCTTCCCCCACCTCAAACGAAATGGGGCGTTCCAACCCCATCACCGTCTGCTCCCGCAAATCCACATACCCCAGCACTTGAGCCGTCTCCGTTCCGTTTGGATAATTTCGCACCGTCTTCCGCTTCAGCTGAATACAACTAAGTTTAGCCGCAAGTATCTTACCTTCCGTCTCAGGTGTTAACCCCTCCGCAATCTTCTGATACCGATTTCCGGGATCGGCCTGACCCTTGAGCCACTCTGCGGATACTCCCAGCAATCCCGCCAAAATCGGCAACTCCTTCGGACGCTCACCCAGCACCTTTCCATCTAACCTCACTTCGATCAACGGCATGCTTTGCGCTAAGACCCGCCCACTTACATCCAAAATCGATCCCCGTTGCGCCGCCACTGGCTCACCGTTCGTATGCATTCGAATCGCCTTCTCCCGATAAACATCCTGCTTCACCAACTGAATCCAAATTAATTTCACCGACACCACCGTAAAGGACATCGCGAAGACCGCGGTGACCGCCATCACTCGTAACCGCGAATTCATCGTGTCCCGTCCTTCGCCATATCGGTTCCTTGCCAATTCCGGCGCGTTGGCCCTTCGACGATCTCTAATTGGCTCACGCTAATCAGCCCCAAATTCATCTGCGCCGCCCGTTCCGAAAGATTCCTCGGAGAACTTAACCGCTCCGCTTGCAATCGCGCTGATTTAACCAAATCGTCTAAATGACCTCGGGCTACCTCCAACTTCTTCAACTCCCCCGCTTCATGAATGTTCGTCACATGGAGTAACGCAAAAACCACTACCAAGGAGGTTGCTATACCCGCCCCCACCATAAAACGGATTAACGGCGTTCCCCCTACGTGATTCGTCCGACGGATCTGATTACGACTCACGCGGACCTCTCCTTCTCCCGCTCCGCAGCACGTAACCGAGCACTTCGCGCCCGTGGATTCATTGAAATCTCTTCCTCCGTCGGCACCACCTCATCCAACCGCTTCACCCATCGCTCTAAATTCGGATGCCCGAACGCCATGCCCATCTCTCTTTTTTCCTCTTCCGAATGCTCACGAATCCACACCTTCACCGCCCGATCCTCCGCCGAGTGATAAGTCAAAACCACTAACCGACCTCCCGGCCGCAATACCTTCGGCACCGCCGCCAAGACGTCATCCAAGGTTCCGCCCTCGCGGTTCACCGCACGTCGCAAGGCCAGAAAAGTCCTTGTCGCAGGATGCTTCGCTCCGGGTCTCGGTTGCCTCGTCACCCGAGCCACCGCCGTGGCCAACTCCCCCGTCGTAAGCAAAGGACGGGCCCGCATAATTCCTCGGGCAATTTTCCCTGGATCCCGATCCTCCCCGCCCTCACGCAGCAGTCCACGCAATTCAGGCTCTGAAAGATTGTTCACTAAATCCGCCGCCGTTGTTCCGGTTGTCGGATCCATTCGCATATCCAGAGGTCCGTCTTGCTGGAAACTAAATCCGCGCTCCGCCTGATCTACTTGAGGCGAGGAAATCCCCAAATCCAGCAGCAACCCATCCACCGGCCCTTCTTTTTCCATCACTTGGGCCAACTGACCGAAATTCGCTCGGTGAAAACAAAACCGATCCGTCCCCACCTCACTCGCTAATTTCTTCGCTTCAACCTCCGCCTCAGGATCCACATCCAAAGCAATCACCCGTGCCCCCCTCGCTAAGAGGGCGCGACTATGCCCGCCACGACCAAAGGTCGCGTCAATCACCGTGCGGCCTGGGGCAGGTTGCAGGATTTCCATAGTCGCTTCCAATAAAACAGGGACGTGTTCCACTCGTTAGATCACCGGGCGAAGCCGGAGGGTTTCCCGTCGTAAAGGTCGTCGTAGTCCCACTAATTCATACGCGTTCCGTTTGGGAAGCTTCACGATCCCGTGCCCTTCCACCCGACCCGTTTCATCGCGACGGCAGGAAAAGCCGCACGCCATTTTGCCTCTCATCATCTGCTTCCAGTCCATATTCTGCTCCTCCTCAGACGGCCACACCGATCCGACGGTGCGTGCCTCCCGGGCCCGCCCATCGGAATCAGTTCCGGCAGTCGGTTCGGTTCCTTTCCTCCTCCATCTGGAGGAGATCCCAGCAACGGGCCACCTGCTCGCGGACTTTCCGCCTGCGGTGGGATTCCGAATCCTGGAAAGGGACATTCAAGGCCGTCAGCAAACTCCCTGCGCTCAAACCGCGCTCCTCGGGATGCACCGGCATAGAGGCGAATGAAAAAGCTGGGCTCAGGTTCATCATCATCACAAACCTGCATCCTTTGCTACCTGCTCAAAGGTAGTCGCTGCCGGAGCCATCTTCGTCCAACGCCGCGGCTCCCAAACCTGAAAGTGATCCAAACATCCAATCAAAACCGCTTCCCGACCCAAAGCCGCGTGCTGCCGGAATTTTTCACGCAACATAATTCTTCCCTGCTGATCAGGCTCCGCCGATTGAATCACACTCGCCAATTTCTCCAGACTCTTTCGCTTTAAATCCGAGGAGGAAGTTCCGTCCGCTGCCAATTTCTCCATCTGCCGACCCAGAAAACTTGCAGGGTAAACTCGTAGACACCCTTCCGCCGACGGCATCACTAAAAATCTTTTCTCGAAAGCTTCTCCCCTCCACTCCGCAGGCACGGAGATTCGACCCTTGGAATCCAAGGAAAACTCAAACCGATCCGTATAAGCCTCTTTCATCGATGTATGTATTTGCTAGCCACAAACAAACATATTTAACCTCATTTACCCATTTCTACCCACTCCGCACCACCAGGTCAACTCTTATTTCGCTTAATTTATTGCTCCTCAACCCTTCACCGCCCCCCCCTGCCCTAATCACGCCACCCAACCCACAACCCACCCAAAGACTAAATCCGACCTCCTCCTCTTCCTGTCTTGCTCCGAGCCCAAAGTTTTACCATTCTCAGCACTTATGTCAGATGCCATCCGCAACCCCGCCGAAGAACCTCAGATCCTTCCCGCCCAAGCCCCCGCTTGGCTCAAGCCCAGCACCATCGTCCCTATCGTAATTCTCCTCTGCGCCGGCATCGCCGTTCTTTTCTGGCAAATCTCAAAATCCGAAAAAGCTCGGGCCGAATCGAATCTCCTCCTCGCCACCCAACCCGGAGCCGCCACCTGGGCCACCCTCATCCAAAAATACCCAGGCCAACCCGCCACCGCCCTCGCTCTGCTCGAATCCGCCGCCGAGGCCTCCACCCAAAAAGATCCTCGGAAAGCCGCCAGCCTCTACGAACAGTTCCTCCGCGATTTCCCTAAACACCCCCTCGCCTCCTCCGCACGTTTCGCCCAAGCCAATCAACTCTCCTCCGCCGGCGATCGCGCCATCGCCCAAACCCTCTACCTCCGCATCATCACTGATCGGCCTGTCGACCCTTTCCGAACTGGCGCCGCCATCGGCCTCGCCCATCTCCAAATTCAGGAAAATCGACCCGAAGCCGCTCGACAAGTCCTCAACGATATCCTCTCCGCCAATACTGGTAGCGCCTTCCTCCCCGACGCTCGCGCCCTCCTCGAAAGCCTTCCCCCCGCCCCCTCTCTCGCCACCCCCAGCACCCCCCCAGTTCCCGCCTCTCAGCCCCCAGCTAAATAACGCTCCGCGTCGATCGCGGCCATGCACCCCATGCCCGCCGCGGTGATCGCTTGCCGATAAACCTTATCCGCACAATCTCCCGCCCCAAAAACTCCCTCCACAGTCGTCCGACTCCCAGGCCCCAACTTCAAATACCCCGCCTCATCCATCGCCAACCTCTTCTGAAAAATCTGCGTGTTCGGTACGTGCCCCACCGCAATGAAAACTCCTGCACACGCCACCGTCGAACTCTTCCCCGTCACCCCACTCTTCACCTTCACCCCCGTCACTTTCCCCTCCTTCATCCCCTCCACGCTCTCCACCTCCGCATTCCAGATCGGCTCAATCTTGGGATTGCCCAACGCTCGATCTGCCATGATCTTCGACGCCCGCAACTCCCCCCGTCGGTGCACCAGATAAACCTTCGAGGCAAACCTCGTCAAAAATGTCGCCTCCTCACACGCCGAATCTCCACCCCCCACCACCACCACCGGCTGATCCCTAAACATCGGCAAAGCTCCGTCACACGTCGCACAGTATGTCACCCCCTTCGTCTCCAACTCCTTTTCCCCAGGCACCCCTAAATGCCGATGCCCCGCGCCTGTCGCCACAATCAAAACCCGCGCCTCTATCTCCCTCTTCCCCGCCCGAATCTGATGCACTGGCCGACCCAACTTCACCTCATCCGCCAATACCCCAAACTCCACCTCCGCCCCAAATTTCTGCGCCTGCTCCATCATCTGCATCATCAATGTCGTCCCATCAATCCCCTGCGGAAACCCTGGGAAATTCTCTACCACTGAAGTCGTTGTTAGCAATCCACCCGTCTGCGCCCCCGTCAAAACCAAAGGCTTCAGATTCGCCCGCGCCAAATAGAGCGCTGCCGTCCAACCCGCACACCCACTCCCCAGAATAACTACATCATGCATCCCGCCTTGATACCTCCTCCCTCCCCCTGCGTCCAACCTCCTTCCACCCTTTTTCACAATCCCCATCGTTTTTCTGTAAAAAAGTCTCCTTCTTCACCTCCCACCCGCTACCAATTCTTTATGACTTCCACCGATAAACTCGACGAAATCTTCCGCATGCAGGACCTCCTCAATAAAAAGATTGGGGTCGATCTCGCCAACCTCTCCCCCGAGGACAAAACCAAATGGGCCCTCAACTACTCCCGCGCCATGACCCAAGAACTCGCCGAGCTCGTCGATAGCTTCCCTTGGAAATGGTGGGCCAAATACCAGAAACTCGACGAGCAAAACGCCCGCGTCGAAGTCGTCGACCTCTTTCACTTCCTCGTCTCCCTCGCCCAAACACTCGGCATGACCGCCGAGGATATCTACCAAGGCTATGTGAAGAAAAACGAAGTCAATCACGCCCGCCAAGAATCAGGCTACGCCGTCAAAGACCACGCCGACTCCAAACACATCTAACCTCCAACCCTTCGTAGCTCCGCAGAATTGCGGGACGCTGGAAATTTAAACTCGTCCACCGGTAGGGCTGACCGTCTCGGTCAGCCGATTCAAAACTCACGACTCAAAACCACCTTCTCACTTTCTAACCTTCCCACATTCCAACATTCTCAAATCTGGAATCCCTTCGCGTTCCGCGTCTGCGCCCCGACCCGCGTCGGGGCTTTGCGGCTCTACCCCGTACCTGCCCCGACCCGGTCGGGGCTCTTGTCGGGGCTTGGCGTGAGCAATCTTTTCTCAATCAAAAATTAAACATCCAAAATTAAAAATTATCCCCTTCGCGTTCCGCGTCTGCGCCCCGACCCGCGTCGGGGCTTAGCGGCCTTGGCGTGAGTAATTAATCCTTACTTCCACAACGTCGCAATCTCATAGCGTCGGTCTGACCACGTAGGATCATTCGTCACCGCTGTCAGTTTTTCGCATCGGCACTGAGCGATCATCAACCGATCAAACGGATCCGCATGCACCCTGGGTAACTGATACACCTCCTCCGCATGTCTCCCTTCAATCGGTAGCAAAATGAATCCAGCCTTCTCCAAATCTCCACTCAACCTCTCCCCAAAACCCGTCGGCGCCGCAACATGACCCAGCGACGCCTTCACCGCAATCTCCCAAATCGCCGCCGCACTCACATAAACCTGATTGCGAGAATCCTCCACCGCCCCAACCGCACGGGGCGAAATCTCCTCGTCCTTTCGCAGAAACCAGATCAGCGCACTCGTGTCCAAGAGTAACTTCATCCACCACCCCCGAACCCCTCTAAAGCACCATGAAACTTCTCCCGCACCGGCCCAAACTGCTCCCGCATCATCCCCTGCTTCCGCCGAATCTCAGGCCCCTGACAAGGCCTCAACTCCGCCATCCTCTTCCCATTCCGCGTAATCACAAAAGTCTCCCCCTCTGAAGCAGCCCGTAAAATCTCCGAAAACTTCGACTTCGCCTCATAAGAAGGGATCACTTTCATAAATCTATACTTATATTGACCAGTCTGACTGGTCAATCTAAAATTCGATAATTATGCTAGAATTACCCTTTTTTTTAGACTATTATACAATTCTGTGAGTAAACAAAAAGCGAAGTCATCTTCCAAGAAGGTCGCCCCAAGCAAGGCCAAGTTGTCCGCTCCCACTATGGGCTGCGACCTCCTCGTCCAAGCTCTCGAACACGCCGGCGTCGATACCATCTTCGCCTACCCTGGTGGCGCTAGCATGATGCTCCACCAATCTCTCACTCGCTCGAAAAAGATCCGCACCATTCTCCCTCGCCACGAACAGGGCGGCGCCTTCATGGCCGAAGGCTATGCCCGAGCCACGGGCAAAGTCGGCGTCGTCATGGCTACCTCAGGTCCAGGCGCCACCAATCTCGTTACTGGCATCGCCGATGCCTTCATGGACTCCGTGCCCATGGTCGCCATCACCGGCCAAGTCCCCACCACCGCCATCGGGCGTGGCGCTTTCCAGGAAACCGACGTCTTCGGCGTCACTCTCCCCATCGTTAAACACAGCTACCTCGTCATGAGCCCTGCTGATATCCCCCGGGTTGTCGCTGAAGCCTTTCATATCGCCACCACCGGCCGTCCAGGTCCCGTCGTCATCGACATCCCCAAAGACGTCCAAAAAGCCACCGCCCAAGTCTCTTGGCCCGCCAAGATGGATATCCCTGGCTACCTTCCTCCACCCGCCCCCGCAGAATCTACCCTCCACGAAATCCTCGCCCTCATCGAGAAAGCCGAACGCCCCATGCTCTATGTCGGCGGAGGCATCATCACCTCCGGCGCCGAAGCCGACCTCCTTAAATTCGCCCGCTCCACAGGTATTCCCGTCACCACCACTCTCATGGGCATCGGCTGCTTTCCCGAAAACGATCCTCAATCCCTCAAATGGCTCGGGATGCACGGCACCGTTTACGCCAACTATGCCGTCGATGAGTGCGATCTCCTCCTCGCCTTTGGCGTCCGCTTCGACGACCGCGTCACCGGTAAAGTTTCCGAATTCGCCAAGAAAGCCACCATTGTCCACGTCGATATCGATGCTTCCGAACTCAACAAAAATAAAGTCGTCCACCTCCCCGTCCTTGCCGATATCCGCCTAACCCTACGTGACCTCAATAAACTCCTATCCCAACGGTCCCACGCTCACCTCCCCAAACGCCTGACCAAATGGCGTGAAAAAATCGAGGTGTGGCGCAAAAAGTATCCCTTCTCCTATACCCCCGTCCCCGACCGCATCATGCCCCAACAGGTTATTGAGGAGCTCTGCCGCCTTACCAAAGGAGAAGCCATCATCACCACGGGCGTTGGTCAGCACCAGATGTGGGCAGGACAGTTTTACGACTTCCACCACCCCCGTAGCTTCCTCACCTCAGCAGGGCTCGGCGCCATGGGCTACGGATACCCTGCCGCCCTCGGCGCCAAAGTCGCCTGCCCCCATCGCGAAGTCGTCGATATCGACGGCGACGGCTCCTTCCTCATGAACGTCCAAGAACTGGCGACCGCTATCGCCGAAAATATTCCCGCCAAAGCCATCATCATCAATAACCAGTACCTCGGAATGGTCGTACAGTGGGAAGATCGCTTCTTCGCTAGTAACCGAGGACATACTTTCCTCGGCGATCCCAACTCTCCAAAAACTATTTTTCCTGATTACCTCCCCATCTGCCAAGGCTTCGGCGTACCCGCTGAGCGCATCATGGTCTCCACCAGCAGCGCGGCAGATCGGAAGAGCGTCGT
>JBGSBI010000019.1:0-32698 GCA_041730685.1 Aliarcobacter sp. | reverse complement strand
CCACCCCACCGCGCACCATTTGAATCGCCCGCGCATCCGTTCCTGTTGGGCGTGGTTCCGCTTCCACCTGATAAGGAATTTTCAACTTCTCCGCCGCCTTCTTTAACCGCGCGAAAATCTCATGGTTAATATTCGCGCCCCGACAAAGAATCGGTCCACCACCCAGTTTCGTCTCACCAACTTTGCGGGGATCGCAATCGGGATGATCCGTCGCATGCCCCACATCCACCGCCACCGCCAAGTGTGGATGGATCGTGTACGCCGAAGTCGTCGCCCCACGCACCCCAATCTCTTCTTGGACTGTCGCGACACTGACCACCTTAGCCGCAATTTTCTTTTCCTTCGATAACCTCACCAGAGTCTCACCCACCACATACGCCCCGACTTTATTATCAAACGCCCGAGCCGTCGCCAGACTCCCACCCAATCGTTGAAACTCGTGATCGTACGTCGCCACATCCCCAATCGCTACCCGCTGCAGCGCCTCCTCCTTGTTCTTCGCCCCAATATCGATCCACATCTCGTGCTTCTTCGGAACTCTTTTCCTCTCGTCATCCTCCATTAAATGAATCGCCCGCTTCCCCGTCACCCCCACCACCGGCCCCTTCGCCGTCTGAATCACCACTCTCCGCCCCGAAATCACCGAAAGGTCATGACCCCCAATCGTGTCAAAATAAAGAAAGCCCTCTTTATTAATGTAGATCACCATAAAACCCAACTCATCCATGTGCCCCGCCAGCATCACCGTCGGATCTCCTTTTAAATTTAAGGTGGCGATTCGATTACCCAGAGGATCTTTCTCATACTGATCCGCCCGCCCTTTGACATGCCGATCAAACACTTCCTGAGCTTCGGTTTCATACCCCGAAGGAGAACGAGCATGAAGCAATTCGGTCAGAAAAGCCGGCGCAGGGTGTGGATCCATCGGACTATCCTCCACATCCCTTGCATGGTTTCCATCTCAAATTACCCGCCGACCCATTTCCCGTGCTTGAGAATGAGCCTCTCCTTAGGTTGAATCAAAGGATGAACAAGTTTGGCATTGGCCTAATCGGTTGCGGTACGGTCGGATCAGGACTGATCCGGAACCTTGCCAAGGCTAGTCCCCTTTTGCGCGAACGCCTCGACATTGATCTGGAGATCGTCGCCGCCGCAGTTAAAGACATCACCAAAGTACGCGAAGGCTTACCCGTAAAGCCCATCACGGATTGGCGGAAAGTAATCGCCGATCCCGCGGTACAAATCGTAGTCGAACTCGTCGGTGGCGTGGACGATTCATTTCAAATTGCCCAGGCTTGCCTTCAAGCAGGAAAGCCCCTCGTCACCGCCAATAAAGCCCTCCTCGCCGAACGCGGTCACGAACTCATCGCCCAAGCACATCAGTCCAACGCTCCAATCTATTTCGAAGCCAGCGTCGCGGGCGGTATTCCCGTCATCAAGGTCCTTCGCGAAGGTCTTGTCGCCAACCAACTTTTAGGGCTTCACGGCATTATCAACGGAACATCAAACTACATCCTCACACGAATGGCCGAAGCTGGCTCCGATTTCGCCACCGCTCTCCAGCAAGCCAAGGACCTCGGCTACGCTGAAGCCGATGACCGCCTTGATGTTGACGGAATCGATGCCGCCCATAAGGCGGCCATCCTCTGCCTCCTCGCCTATGGTTTCCTACCGAAATTCTCCGATATTCCTGTCCAAGGCATTCGTAAGATTTCTTCGCAAGATGTCTCCTTTGCCGCCCAACTCGGTTACACCATTAAACTCTTGGCTCTCGTCCGACCCCACGGTTCCGATCGGGTCGAAGTCCGGGTGGCCCCCACCCTTCTCCCTATCCGCCACCCCATAGCCTCGGTTCATGGTGCCTTTAACGCCATTGGACTTCACGGTAATTTATCCGGTCCGGTTCAACTCAACGGCCGAGGCGCAGGTCCAGATGCCACCTCCAGCGCCCTGCTCGCTGACCTCGCAGAAGCCGCGAAAAATCTTCGCGACAAATCTCCTGGCCCCCAAATTCCTCAGCCCGACGGCAAACTCCGCCTCCTTCAGAAAGGCGAGTCGGTGGGACGCTTCTACGTACGACTCGAAGTCGAAGATCGCCCGGGCGTACTCGCTCTCGTCGCGGGAATCTTTGGCTCTGAAAAAATCGGCATCTCCTCAGTGCTTCAACCCGAGGGCCACGGTGCTGGCTCCGTCCCGCTCGTTTTCCTGCTCGAAGCCGCCTCCGAATCTTCCCTCGATAAAGCAGTCGCCCAAATCACTAAACTACCCAACTCTCGCTCCCCTGCGCACATTCTTTGGGTAGAGGACTTATCATGAGTTGGGGTGGCATCATTAAGGCGTATCGCGATCGTCTTCCTCTTCCCGAGGGCGCCAAGGTCATTACTCTCGGCGAAGGAAACACCCCGCTCCTAGCTGCTCCTCGACTCGTAACCGCTCTGCGCGGGGACTTTGATCTACGTCTGAAATATGAGGGAATGAATCCTACCGCCTCCTTTAAAGACCGCGGCATGACCATGGCCGTCACCCATGCGGTCGCTAAGGGGGCCAAACTGGTTATTTGCGCCAGCACCGGCAACACCTCCGCCTCAGCCTCAGCCTACGCCGCTCGCGCTGGGATCGCTTCCGCCGTGATTATTCCTGCAGGCAAAATCGCATTAGGAAAGCTTACCCAAGCTCTTATTCATGGGGCCAAACTTCTTCCCATCTCAGGAAATTTCGATGACGCCTTAAACCTAATCCGCCAAATGTCCAACCTCCCAGGCGTAGAAGTGGTTAACTCCATTAACCCAGTCAGAATTGAGGGCCAAAAAACCGCCTCGTTTGAGATTCTCGAAACCCTTGGAAAGACTCCCGACTTCCATTTTCTTCCCGTGGGCAACGCCGGCAACATCACCGCCTACTGGAAGGGATTCTGCGAGGCACTTCCCCATGGCCCTCGGCCGCGGATGTTTGGCTGGCAGGCCGCTGGGGCCGCTCCTCTTGTCGACGGGCACATCGTCAAAGATCCGCAAACCATCGCCACCGCCATTCGCATCGGAAACCCAGCCAGCGGTCCTGCCGCCCTTATCGCCATCAAAGATTCCAATGGCCGCATCGATAAAGTCACCGACGAGGAAATCCTAAGCGCTTATCAACTTCTTGCCCAAACCGAGGGCATCTTCGTCGAGCCGGCCTGTGCCGCCCCCGTTGCAGGCCTGCGCAAAGCCGTCGCCGCAGGTTGGATTCCAAAAGGCAGCCTCGTCACTATGACGCTCACAGGCCACGGCTTAAAAGATCCCGATACCGCGCTTAGCCTTTTTCCTAATGCCCCATCGGCTATCGCTCCCACCTTGGAAGCCGCCCGCAAAGCCCTAGGCCTTTAACTTTTCACCCAACCTCCTCACCCACGAACCTTTCTTGCCACCTGCTCTCGACCGCTTAAGCTTGATTTATGTTCATCCCTATCCCCCTCGCGCTTGGTTTTCCCCAAGGCTCAGAATGGTTTTGGATTGTTCTCGTGATTATTCTTCTTTTCGGTGCCAAAAAACTCCCTGAGCTTGCGCGATCCATTGGCCGTAGCTTGGGCGAGTTTTCGCGGGCGAAAGATGATTTCGAAAAAGAGGTCAAAAATGCGGTAGAAGACGGGGACAAAAAAAGTCCAACCTCGAACAAAGATTCCTCTAAAACATCTTAATCTTGGAGCTGTAGCTCCCGCCGTGTTTCCGCAACGCGGCAAATAGGCAAACCACCGCCAGCCCAAACATTCCGTACAAAGCTCCCCACCATCCTGGTCCCAGCTGCAATTGAGCTAGAAGCCTGTCCGTGTAGGCATCCGCTATTTTCCAGCGGAGCACAAAATACATTCCTATCAGCATGAGAGAAACCAGAGCCGTAAGGGATGACGGAACTCCGCGTAAAATGAGGGAACCCCAACCAAATCCAGCCAAAATCGGTACCAAGAGTAGCCAACCCAAAAGAGGCCGTTTTTCTTTTCCGCCAAGCACAACTGAGGCCAGTTCCTGCTGAGCCTTCATCCGAGGAGTCCCTGAAGCCGCTCCAAAGACGAGCTGGAATCCAGAAAATCCATCTGCCGGATCCGACCAGATCTCTTGCCACTCTTCCGACCTCATCCAGATCAAAGTTCTCCCCACCCCTTTACCCCCCTGCGCCAAGTTTTTTACCACCTCCATCGTATTTTTTCTCAGAGCATCAGGAGAAACCCTCACCCACGGGAGGAAAAAACAGATCACGGTAAGAAGCGCAAAGAATCTGCCCGACAAATGAAGGAAGTCCGTACGCATCAGACCCACAATTAAACACTTTCCTGCCCTTTAGACAACCCTGCCCATCCCTCCTCCCTTCCTGCCTCCCTGCTATGCGGGCGCAAATCTTTGCAGACACGGACGACTATGTCATCTGCGAGAAGACCTTGGCCGAATCGTTGGAGAAATATGGTATTATTTTGTATGCCTACTGTATAATGCCGAATCATTGGCATCTCCTTGTCCAAGAGGAGACTGTGGGATCTCTTTCTCGCTGTTTACAGCGCTACGCCAGCACTCAAGCACGTCGTTATCGTCGGCGTCATAACACCGAGGGTCTTGGTGCCGTCTACCAGAATCGTTTCCACGCTAATCCAGTCCAACTCAACGAATCGTTTCTTCGGGTTGCCCAATACATAGAGCGAAACCCAGTCAAAGCGGGCCTATGCTTTGAAGCCAAGTCCTGGCGCTGGAGTAGCGCCTTTTCAAATAACAACCGATCTATCCCGCTAGATCCTTGGCCAATGGTCAAACCCGTTGATTGGGAGGAAATTCTGAAGGAACCTACTCGCGGGGATTGGACAGAAAGAATCGAAATCTCCTTGGTCTCTCAAATCCCACTTGGCGAAATGGACTGGCAAAAAAAGATCAGCCCACTTTAGTCCTTTAGTGCCCCCCCATGCTCGCAGCATGCTGCGAGCATGCTGCGAGCACGGCAAAGCGGATGGGAAAGGCTGGGTTAGACAAAGGTAGGAGAAAACCGCTACGTTCTTACTATCCTAATATGATCAAACTTCATCCCATTCCAGCTCTGTCGGTTAATCCTATCCAGGCCAAGCAGGTCACCTGCGTCCCCTATGATATCGTTTCGCGCGAAGAGTGCCGCACCCTCGCCAAAGATAATCCCAACACTCTACTGCGAGTCGACCGAGCTGACCTCGAATTTCCCGACACGGTCAAATTCAACACACCTGAAGTCTATAAAAAAGCCGCCCAGAATTTTGCCCAGCTGATCCAAAATCAATCCTTCCTGAAAGAAGCAAGACCTACAATCTATCTCGTCCGAATGATGGAGGGTAAACATCGACAACGCGGTTTTGCCGCTCTGGCAGACTTTGCCGACTACGCGTCAGGCCAACTTCGGAAACACGAGTTCACCCGCCCCGACAAAGAGGATGACCGCGTCAACCTGATCCGGCATCTCGGCGCCCTGACCGGACCCGTGCTCGCCGCCTATCCCGACCTGCCCGAATTGACAGCCCAGATGAATGAAATTGAACTCACCGTAAAACCGCTAGCAGAGGTCACCGATGAGCGTGGAGTGATCCATACTGTCTGGCGCTGTCCCGATCCCGCAGAAATCGTGAAACTGTTTACCCAAGTCTCCCGCTCCTACATTGCCGACGGGCATCATCGAGCTGCCGCGGCCGCCCGCTTGGCGAAGGAAAAACCCGGCCCACTTGGAATCCTCACTGTTTATTTCCCAGCCTCCGAGCTTAGGGTTCTTCCCTATCACCGACTCGTCTTAAAATTGGATCCCTTCACTCCTGCCACATTCCTCGAAGAGGCGAAAAAGGTTTTTCAAGTCACCTCCTCCCCAACCGCTCCTCCTGATGAAACTGGAAAAATTGGGCTCTTTTTAGAAGGGAAATGGCATCAACTCTCCTGGAAAGCCGATGAGAAATCCGATCCCGTGGCAAAGTTAGACGCGTCCGCACTGCAGGACCGGTTGCTCGGTCCAATCTTAAAAGTGAAGGATCCTAGGACGGATACCCGTCTCGATTTCGTGGGCGGAATTCATGGAACTAAAAGTTTGGAAGATAAGGTCAATTCAGGCCAGGCGTCCGCTGCTTTCAGTCTTGCGGCCGTTTCCCTATCCCAAATCCTCGCCGTGGCCGATGCCGACCAGATCATGCCCCCCAAGAGCACCTGGTTTGAGCCGAAACTCAGATCCGGCTTTTACGTCCACCAGTTCGGCCCAACTCAGCCTTAAGCACCTCACAAAAAATCCCTACCCCACGCGCCAAATCTTCAGGAGTCGCACGGGCACAGTTTAAGCGGAAACAGGCCTCCTTGGGCGGATTCGCAAAAAAGATCCCGCCCCCCACCACCGCCACACCTCTCGCAAGACACTGCTTGGCCACCTCATCCATAATCCCAGGTCGTCCTCCACGCACCCAAAGCATATAGCCACCTCGGGGATCATCCGCCCTCACACCCTCTGGAAGTTCCCGAGATAAGATTCCGCCCGCCAGCTCGCGCCTTTTCCCATAGACCGACTGCAACATCTCCAAATGGGAGTCCATCCTACCCGAACGCAAAAAGGAAGCTGTGACATACTCAGGAGGAACACCTCCGTGAATCGTCTGGCGGCACTGCCGATCCGCCGCCGCATCCATCCACTTTCCCGGCAAGGCAAACCCAATTCGCAGTCCAGGAGCTACCGTCTTCGAAAAGCTGGTCACATAAAGAACCGAACTTCCATCATCAAAAGCTCGAATCGGCTTCGGACGCCCCCGCCCGAGCAGATCTCCATAAATATCATCCTCTAAAATAGGTACCCCTGCCTTCTTGCAAATCTCCAGCAACTTTGGCCTCCACTCCTCACGCAGGGTGGCCCCGCTGGGATTCGAAAGGGTCGAAGTGATCACCAAGAGCTTGGGTCGTGGCTTTGCCAGGATAGCTTTCTGCCATTTCGCCGGATCGGGTTCCTGCCCCACTCCCGTCGCCACGGTGCGAAACTTCACCCCAATCGCTTTTAATAACTCCAGCTGACCATAATAGGCGGGTGCCTCACATACCACCGTATCCCCTTTTTTAAGAACCGTGCTCATCATGGAGGCCAAGGCGCCAGTGCAGCCTGTCGTAACTAGAACCTGATCCGCTGTGACACCAATTCCTCGGACCTTGAGATAATCGCAGATAGCCTCACGTAGAATTCCCGCCCCCTCGGGACGATGGTAACTAAACATCTCCCTTGCCCGAGACGCCATCTCCCCCTCCATGGCTCCCTTCAGCGCCTCCAAAGGCAGAAAATCAGACGATGGAATCCCCGCCGCAAGATTGATCACGTTTGGATCCTCGGTCTGCCTCATTAAATCTAGTAAACGAACCGGTATTTTGGCCATCCAACTTTCTACCCTCCCTTAGGCTCCATCGCGAGTACGTTGACTCCTTAGTTTGTCGGCTTACTTTATTATCCTTATGGATACGCCCATTTCCTCCAGCCCCCTAGCCTCCTGCCACGCCGAGATTGGAGCTCGCATGATTAATTTCGGCGGCTGGAACCTACCCGTAGAATACAGCGGTCTCCTTCTCGAACATCAGGCAACCCGCCAAGCCGCAGGACTTTTTGATATTTCCCATATGGGCCAAATCAGGGCCCAAGGCGCAGGTGCGCTGGCTGCACTTGAAAGTCTCCTGACCAATGATCCCGCCAAGCTACGTATGGGAGAAGGCCACTATACTTTCTTAACCAACGATCAAGGCGGAGTGATCGATGATCTTTTACTCTATCGCCTCGGCCCGGAAGATTTCCTCCTAGTGGTCAATGCCTCTCGCCATGAAGAAGACCTCCGCGTTTTGCGTGGGGCCCACAACAGTCGCGACCTCTTCCAAGGGGATCCAGGAACAAAAGCGGGCATGGCTTTGCAAGGTCCCCGCGCTGAAGCAATTCTTTCCCAGCTTCTTCCCCCTGGGGAGACCTGCCCGCTGCGCAATACTCTCAAAGAAAGTCAACTCTTAGGGATACCCGCCACCATCGCCCGGACCGGCTACACTGGAGAGGATGGATTCGAAATTTTTACTTCGCTGGAAGATGGGCCAAAGATCTGGCGGGCCCTTCTCGAAAAAGGTAAGCCCATGGGAATTTTGCCCTGCGGTCTCGGCGCACGAGATAGTCTTCGCCTGGAAGCTGGCCTGCCCTTAAACGGTCAAGATCTCTCACCAGAAATCACCCCTATCGAAGCCGGTTTAGGTTTCTTTGTGGACCTCTCGCGCCCCCGCCCCTTTCCAGGACGTGCTCAGCTGGAGCAAGCGAAGACTAATGGAGCGCGCCGCACCACCATCGGACTCGTCGGACAGCCTAAGCAAGCCCCGCCACGACATGGCTACCCTGTTTTTCAAAGCGGTAAACAGATTGGAGAAATCACCAGTGGGGTCCCTTCGCCCACTCTCGGTTACGGCGTCGCCCTGGCTTTAATCACAACTCCTGCCCCCGCCTGTGGACAAGATTTAGAATTTGAGGTGCGCGGACGGCGAGTTCCCGCCAAAGTTTCAAATCGTAAATTTTTATTAAAAAAATGAATACACCTACAGATCTTCTTTACGCAAAAACCCACGAATGGCTACGCCAAGGAAAAGAAGGCGGCACCGTTGGAATTACCGATTATGCCCAATCCGCCCTCGGAGATGTTGTTTTTGTCGAACTTCCAAAAACTGGACGAAAAGTAGTAGCGGGTGAAGTCATCGCCACGGTGGAAAGCGTCAAAGCCGCCTCTGATATTTATGCCCCCATAACGGGCGAGATTACCGAGACCAACCCCACTCTTTCCGCTGATCCGGGGCTGATCAACCGTGAGCCCTACGGATCAGGTTGGCTCTTTCGGATTCAAGCCGATGCAGGAAAAAATCACGCCCTTCTTTCGGCCAGCGACTACTCTTCCACTCTCTCCAGTTGAGTCTCTCTCCCGCACCCCTCACCTCTAACGGGTTAGGTTTTGCCACTTGGCACGTCTACGATCCTTCCTGTAAAGCCGAACTCTGGTCTACCGCGTACTTTGGCAATGAGTTGACCATCCTCTTTGATCCCATTGATTGGCCCAAGGATACTCCCGTGCCAAGTGGGGTCGTTCAAATTGTCAAAACTAACGCCAACCACGATCGGAACTGCCAAGCCCTCCTCCACCCTCTCTTCGCCCATCTTTCCACCCATCCTCCCGGGTTCCACCCCATCCCTCTGCCCGGGGGAGGCGAAGGCGAAACCGCCTACTTCCACCAATCCACTGGCACACTGGTTGTAGGCGATGCCCTTATTCACCTCGATCCGCATCCGCTGATGCCTCTGCCTGAAAAATACTGCACCGAGCCACAGCTTCTTCGGACCAGCCTGAAGCAACTTCTTGATCTACCGATCCAGAGAATTTTTTTTGCACACGGCGCACCAATCCTCCATGATGTTCTCACGCAGCTTCGTCAGCTCCCCTTATGAAAAAAGCCCTGATCCCACTCCTCATTCTCACCTCCTCATTGTTAGCGGCCCCTGCCAGCAAAGGCCCCGACACCAACATCCCCAAGGTCTCCACTCTCATTCCGCAACTCCTCCCACGTAACCCTAGCAATAAACCACCTCCCGCTCCTGTCCAAAAACAACTCGAGGCCTTCTTTCAAGGCGTACAGGCAGGCAAGGTCGAGGAGTGTTTTAAAACTCTTGTCGCGAGTAACCCCACTCTCTCCGACCCCGCCGCTGTTCCAGAATTTGTCGGAAACATCCGCAAGGGACTGGAAGTTTTTGGCCCCTTGCAAGGATATGAGCTCTACGACCAACGCACTGTAGGCACCCGTGTGGTCTATATTACTTACCTCAGCTACCACCCAAAAAAACCTCTCCGCTGGCAGTTTGTTTTTTACACTCCCATCGGAGCGGACTGGAAGCTACTCAATCTCCGCTTCGACGACACGGTCGAACAAAGCCTTATCCCCGACTAATATTTGGCTTAGGCCAACCCGACCTTGGCTCGGCCGCCTCGGTTATCGAGAAAATCAACTAACGCCGCCACCGCAGGGCGATCTAGTGAACTACCAGCCTCGGCCATGACCGTCTTTAGGGCCTGATCCAAAGACTGCGCAGGACCTTCCTGCCCTTGGAGTAAGTCGATCACCCGCTTGGCCACCGCCACCACCTTAGCCGTCGGCAAAATAGCATCGCCACTCAAACGCTTCGGGAAACCACTCCCATCAACACGCTCCTGTGCCTGCCGAATCACCTCTGCCACCGGTCCTTCAAACTCCAACCCCGCTAAAAGATCCGCACTCCGAACCACTGCCTCCCGCAGACGCGTCTTTTCATCCTCATTCCGATTCCCTCCTTTACTTAAAAGATCGTGCGGCAAGGAGACCGTTCCGAGATTTAGCAGTTCCCCAGCCAATTCTGCCGTCTCGACCTCAGTCGGAGTCAGTCCCATCTCCTCCGCCGCTCCACGAGCCAACCGTGCAATTAACTTTCCGTTAGCCCGCGCGGCCTCCGCCTGCCGCCCATCAACTTCCTTGACGAATGCTTCGATCAAACCACGAAACATCCGCTCCCGCCGTGATCGCTCCGTAATAAACTCCGTAATGTCCTGCTCGATCAGCAGAATCCCAGGAGGATGATCGCGATCCGCCCGCAGAGGAATATGATCCGTCTTCGTATACTTTTTCTTCCCATTCTCCTCAAACTCATGCCTCGCCTTCTGCGGGGCCCACTTCCCTTCAGTCCGATCCGCAGGCCAGCCGGGATAAAGCTCATCGATCACCTGCTTGTTAATTTTCTGATAAGCCGCCGCCCGGACCGGACCAATCACCCCAGGCATCGTCTTGCCATTCACTTCCTCAGGGGTAATTCCCGCCGCGTCCGCCAGTGTTCGGTTGGCAAAGTTATACTTTCCACCCCCATCCATCGCCGCAATCGCCGTCGGCTGGTTGTCGGTGATGACCCGGAGAAACTTTGAGAATCCCGTAAAACGCTCCGCCGCAATCTTCAACCTCTGCGCTTCCGCCGAAGCCCGAATCTCCGCTCCATGTTTCCAGGCCGTTGCCATCGAAACCGAAGCTAACCCCAGAATCAAAATAAACCCTATGAGCATCGCCTGCTGACGCTTCTGCGATGGTCCCAGCGCTTCGACCGCATCAGCCGTACGCATCACGAGCCAAGGAGTTCCCGATAACTTTCTCGATAAGACCAAGCTCGAAGTGTTTTCATAATTAGGCCGAATCGAAAAACCGCCTGGCTTGGACAAGGCAAATGCGGCCGCCGAGTTGATCGGGTCATTCGGGGAGTCTGCCGTCATCGGCTTCGTCCCATTTGGTGAAGGCAATCTTCTTGGTGAAAGGTACTGCACCGTGCTCCCGCTTGTTCCAGGTTTCTCCTGTACCACTAGGTTTTCTGCGGACTTCAAGGTTTCGCCTGGCTGGCTCAAAAGAGGGAAAAGCTCCTTGGCCACCTGCTTCAGGCCCACCACATAGGCGATCGGTTTGGCATTATCTTTCGCATCCACCGGATAAATCGGCACGATAAACCCGAGACTCGGTTGCCCCTCCCCATCCAAACGCATATTCCACAAGCCCCGCTGACGAGCCGCGTTCTCTTTTAAGACATCTAAAAAACCATCCTCTTTCAAGGCAGGTAGAAACTCGCTCGCCACCAAAACCTGCCCACTGGGAGCCACCACCGCGATTCCCGCAATCCCTTCTCGAATCACATTGGCATTTATTTCTAAGGCAGGAGGCGGAGTGACAAAACCGTTCTGCTCGGCCACTCGCTTTAGATAATTACGCAGAAACCCTTCTGCTCCCTCTTTTCGGTCGGCGGTTGTTGCCTCATCGAGCAAGGTATCGATATAGATTTTTTGCGACTCATTTCCAGAAATCGAGCGCAAGATATCGAATTGCGAGCCCAGCCAACCCTCAATGGCCGCTGCCCTCGTTTCCACCACTAAGCCCATCTGAATCTGCCAATCCCGTAGGGTTCGTTCCTTTTCTGCCTGAACAAAAGAGAGAATTCCTAAGACTCCTCCTGCCGTAAATACCCCTAAGAAAACCACCGCCAAGATTGTTGTCATCTTCCAAGGTCGACGCACCGGAGCTTCGGGAATCTTTGGCGTAGCTAATTTAAGCTTCGACGGGTCTTGCGGTGCGGGGGTATTTCCTTCAGCCATATTCTAGATCCTTTCGCGTAAGCTTATGACTATCTCACCAGACCCCACTCCAGCTCAAGTATTTCCTTAACCCTCGTTTTGCTGTACGAAGAATATATGAGGTATTCCTATCTGCTCATGGGCATCAGCCTGCTCGGCGCTCCTTTACTCCCGTCCGCTTCGCGGGCTTGGGACGGGGAGTATCAGGTCGTGCAACAGGATCCTATTGCCAAGTTCCCTAAATGGACTGGTATTCTTTCTTCCGTTCAGACCGAACTGGGAGAGAAGGCCGATATCAAAGCCCCCTTCACAGGTGGGTGGGATGAGTTCATTGCCAAAACAAAATCAGATGATCGTCTCGCCATGATCAAGAAAACCAACGAGATATTTAATGGCATGCGCTACGTACCCGATCAGAAAAACTGGGGAGTCCCTGACCTCTGGAATACTCCCGTCCAGTTTACCCAGAGCCCTGACTACATCGTCTCGGGAAGGGTCAGTGGCGATTGCGAGGATCACGCCATCGCTAAATACTACGCCCTCCAACGGCTCGGCTTTACCCAAGACGAACTCCGCGTTCTTGTGGTCAAAGATCTAAACCTAGGAGTCGGTCACTGTATTCTTGGGGTCATCTTCGGCGGTCAGTGCCTCATCCTCGACAACCAGATCAAAAGCGTCTGGCCCGCCAACCAAATCCAGCACTACAAACCCATCTACGCCATCAATGAAACCCACTGGTGGCAATTTATTCCTGCAGGTACCGCCGCTCCCGCCGCCGCTGCGGGTGGCCAAGCCGACTAACCTCTACTCCTCTTCGCCCAAAGCTTTTCACGCCTCCCTAAGAACGGCACTCTTCCAACGCCATGCCCGAACTCGCCCCAGCTTACGAACCCGCCCAAGTGGAAGATCGCCTCTACCACCAATGGAACGAGCGGGGTGACTATCGGGCTAATCCCGATTCAAAAAAACCTGGGTACGCCATCGTCATACCTCCACCCAACGTCACCGGAATCCTCACCCTCGGTCACGTCCTCAATAACACCATCCAAGACATCCTCGCCCGCCGTGCTCGCCTCCTCGGTTGCGAAGTCCTTTGGCTTCCTGGGACCGATCACGCGGGCATTGCCACTCAAACCGTCGTCGAACGGACTCTAAAAAAAGAAGGCAAGATTCGCCACCGCGACGATCTCGGCCGTGAAGCCTTTTTAAAAGAGATTTGGAAGTGGAAAGAAAAACACGGTGGCATCATTATTCAGCAACTCAAAAAACTCGGCGCATCCTGCGACTGGTCTCGCGAACGCTTTACTATGGATCCTGCCTACTCCGCCTGCGTCCAGCAGGTCTTTGTCGATCTTTTCAAGAAGAAACTTATTTATCGAGGTCGCCGCATGGTCAACTGGTGTCCCGTTTCCCGTACCGCTCTATCCGACGAAGAAGTCATCATGAAGGAGCAAAAAGTCCTTCTCTACCATTTCCGTGTTCGGCTCGCAGATTCCCCCGAGAATTTCCTTACCATCGCCACAACCCGCCCGGAAACCATTCCTGGGGATACTGCCCTCGCCGTCAATCCCAAGGATCCCCGCTACGCCTCCCTCATCGGAAAATTCGCTCTTCGGCCCTTGCCCCCCGAACTCCCCGAAGCCCAGCGCCGCATCCCTATCGTCGGAGATGATCATGTCGATCTAGCCTTTGGAACAGGCGTCCTTAAAGTTACCCCTGCCCACGATCCCGCCGATTTCGCCATCGGCCAACGCCACCAACTCCCCTCTCTTGAAGTCATCGACGAATCGGGCCTGATGACCGCACTCGCAGGCACCACTCTAGCTGGTCTCGACCGAACCAAAGCCCGCCACGCCGCGGTGGAACAACTCCGCGAACTCGGCCTTCTCGAAAAAGAAGAACCCTACACCAACCAAGTAGGCTTTAGTGAACGGGCCGATGTCCCCATTGAGCCTCGCCTCTCCGAACAGTGGTTCCTCCGATATCCCAGTGCGGAAAAATCCCGTTCGGTTGTTGCCTCAGGCCAACTCCGCTTTTCTCCCGATCGCTGGAGCAAAGTCTATGACCACTGGATGGAGAATCTTCAGGACTGGTGCATCAGCCGACAACTCTGGTGGGGCCACCGTATCCCTGTCTGGTATCGAGGAGACGAAACCCTCTGCCAAATCGAATCCCCAGGCAAGGACTGGACCCAAGATCCCGATGTCCTCGATACCTGGTTCAGCTCCTGGCTCTGGCCCTTTGCCACTCTCGGTTGGCCCGCAAAAACCGCCGAGCTGAAAAAGTTTTACCCGACAACCGATCTCGTCACTGGCCCCGATATCATCTTTTTCTGGGTCGCCCGCATGATTATGGCGGGCTTCGAATACTTGGGAGAGCTTCCTTTTCGCCATGTCTACTTCACCGGCCTAATTCGCGACGGCAAAGGAAGAAAACTATCCAAATCTCTGGGCAACTCCCCTGATCCGCTCGATCTCATCGCCAAGTTCGGGGCAGACGGTCTGCGCTTCGGTCTCCTGCGAATTGCTCCCCAAGGCTCCGACATCCGCTACGACGAGAAGCAGATGGAGGAAGGTAGAAACTTTGCCAACAAACTCTGGAACGCTTGTCGCTTCCGTCAACAGCAAGGCCCGTCCGATCCCCTCGCCAATCCGTCACTCCACCCGCGCACCCCTTTCTCCGATTACCTTCTTTCCCAGCTCGACCAGCTGGAACGCGACCTCCAGCGGCTCTACGCCACCTACGAATTCAGCCAAATCGCACAATCCCTTTACACTTTTGTCTGGAACGAATTTTGTGCGCGCTTCATTGAAACTGCTAAGGCGGACTTTAGTAATCCAGATTCTCCCACCCGCGCAGGCACTCTCGCCACCGCTGATTACGTCCTTTCTCGTGTTTTGCGCCTCCTCCATCCCTTTATGCCATTTATAACTGAAGAGCTTTGGCTAACCCTCGGCCTCGGCCAAGAAACTATTCAGTTCGCCAACTGGCCGAAGGAAAAAGAGATTCAATGGGATCAGACTCAATCCAAATTAGCCGAGTCTTGCTACGCCACCGCCGAGGCAGGTCGCCGACTCCGCGGTGAGTTTGGTCTTTCAGGTTCGGCCAAAATGAAGTTCTTACTTCTTCCTTCTGCCAACTCTACTCCATCCCCCGATGACCTCCGCACCCTCGCCAAGCTCCTACAGGTCGGCTCCGTCGAGATTACCTCTGCCCCGCCTAAGGCCCCACTCATTCCAACCCCCTACGGCGATCTCTATCTACCACTCGAAGGCCTCCTAGATCCCGCCAAGGAACGCACCCGTCTTGAAAAAGAGATCGCCCTAGCCGAAGCCTCCCGAGCCCGCGAAGCCGCCAAGCTGGCCGACCCGAAAATGGCTGCTAAGGCCCCCCCAGAAAAAATAGCCGAGTGGCGCCGAATTGAAAAAGAAGCCTCCGAGCAGATCGTTCGACTTCGAGAACAGCAAAAGCTTTTCACAACTTAATCAAAACCCACTCGTTTTGGGCTAGGCATTCATCCTCGAAAGCTGTTTGATCACGATCTTATGGATTCAGGCCACACAATTCCCATCTTAGGTAATGGATACGTCCGATACATTGACCACCTTGGGTCGGACCTGCGAATCGTTGAATCCGCACGTATTTCCTACAAAAGTCCCAGCAAAGGGGAAGATCAGGATAAAAAACTCCTGAGTTACCTGTACAAAAATCGTCATACCAGCCCCTTCGAGCAGTGCTCCATTACCTACAATATCAAAATGCCTATATTCATTATGCGACAGTTCGTTCGCCACCGCACCTTTCGCCTCAACGAGTGGAGCGGTCGCTATTCAGAATTAGTCGATGAATTTTATATCCCCACCCAGTGGCGCGCCGCCGACGCCAAAAATAAACAGGGCAGCCAAGTCTCCACTGAACTGGACCATGCCGCCCTGACCCATGAAGTCAAAGAAGCACACGAAAAAGCTTATGCCACCTACCAGAGTCTTTTGCAGAAAGGGGTAGCGCGCGAGCTCGCCCGAGCCGTTCTTCCTGTCAGCATTTTCACGGAAGTCTACGTCAACTGCGATCTGCATAATCTAATCCACTTCTTGCAACTGCGGGAAGACGACCATGCTCAATTGGAGATCCGCGAAATGGCCGCCGCCATGCGCGTCGTCGCCGAAAAACTCTACCCTTGGACGTTCGAGGCTTTTCATAAATATCGTTTAGGGGTGACGGATAGAACGAAATCGGCTTAAGTTTAATTATGGCCAAAAAACCCACCCCTAAGAAGAGTCCCGCGACCCCAGCAACCCCTTCCCCGAAAAAACCCTGCTACCTACCCCTACTCGTCGCAGGGACCGCAGGTTTCGCCCTCGCTTTTGTTCTGCTCAAGGGCTGCCCTACCATGCCCACTTGCCCCATGTACTCTGAGGTCTGCCCCGTCACCTCCACCCTTGAAGTCCTCGAAACCGATCTGCAGCGTGGCGACCTACCCAAGGCCAAGCAGTCAGCCAGAAAATTAAGCGAATCCCTCGAGCGAACTATGCCGGATCTTGCAAAAATCGCTGATGAGATTGCTACCAGCGGCAACGTGGCCGCGGCCAGCGCCAAGGTAGAGGTTCTCAAGAAGAAGATGATGGCAGACGTTTCCGCTCTTCATACTAAGTGATTCGTAAATCTTGGTTAGGGCTTATCGGGGGACTGATACTTTCCCAAGGACTAGCGGAAACTACCATGAACCTCGGATCACCCATCCCATCCCTTAGCGCAAAGAACCAAGAAGATCAGCAGATCGATCTTGCCACTTACGGAAAGAAAGGATTCCTCCTTGTCTTTTTTTACCCCAAAGCCAACACCCCGGGTTGCACTGCCCAAGCCTGTAGCCTGCGGGACGGCAACACCGAACTCACCCAGCGAGGCGTAAAAATCATCGGTATTAGTGCGGATGAGGTCTCATCCCAGAAAGCCTTCACCACCGATCAGAAGCTCCCCTATCCCCTCTTAGCCGATTCAGAAAATAAGATCATTCAAGCCTTCGGAGTAGGAGGTCTCTTTGGTTTTGCCCAACGCTCCGCTTTTCTCTTTCAGGACGGCAAACTTATTTGGCGAGATCCCAAGGGGTCCACTAAAGACCAAGCCAAAGTCGTTCTCGATCATCTCGACTCCCTCCTGAAAAAGTGAAGTCGTTTCGCCAGGAACTCACTTTTCGAGTTCCGAAACGACGCGGGATGCTCAACATTACCCCGCAGGTCACCGAGGCTCTTCTCTCCTCAGGGATTCAAGAAGGTCTCTGCTTAGTCAATGCCATGCACATCACTGCTTCTGTCTTTATTAACGACAATGAGTCAGGACTCCATGCCGACTTCGAAAAATGGCTCGAGCATCTGGCCCCCGAAAAACCCCACGGCCAATACCGTCACAACGGAGCCGAAGACAATGCCGACGCCCACTTAAAACGTTCCATCATGGGACGAGAAGTCGTTGTGGCCGTAACCAAGGGACAACTTGATTTTGGCCCCTGGGAACAGATCTTTTACGGTGAGTTCGATGGTCAACGAGCCAAACGCGTTCTTATCAAGATTCTTGGCGAATAACCTACTCTTTCCCCCTTTCACCGCCCTCACAGGAAACCTATAAAAAGTCCATGACCTCTATCTTCGGAAAACGACTGCAGATTTTTACTGGAAACGCCAATCCAGAGCTCGCTCAAAGGATTGCAGACTTCATGAAAATCCCATTGGGGAAGGCCACCGTATCTACCTTTCCTGACGGGGAAACCTTCGTGAAGTTCGAAGAAAATATTCGCGGCAATGATCTTTTTATTGTTCAGCCCACCTGCCCCCCCACCAATCAGAATCTCATGGAACTGCTCATCCTCGTCGATGCCGCCCGTCGCGCCAGTGCCTTCCGCATCACTGCCGTCCTTCCCTTTTACGGCTATGCCCGCCAAGACCGCAAAGACCAGCCTCGCGTTCCTATTACCGCTAAGCTCGTCGCGAATCTTTTGGTCGCTGCGGGGGTTAACCGCGTCCTCACCATGGATCTCCATGCCCAGCAGATCCAAGGTTTTTTCGATATTCCGGTCGATCACCTTTTCTGTGCTCCCATCTTCTACCGCTACCTCCAAGAAAAACAGATTCCTGATCTTGTTGTGGTCACCCCTGATATCGGTGGCATGAAAATGGCCGCCGCCTACAGCCAAATGTTTCAGTGCGGCCTGGCCATCGTTAGCAAAAAGCGGCTCAATGCCTCCGAAACCGAAGCCACCCACCTCATCGGGGATGTGAAAGATAAAAACGTCCTCTTGGTCGACGACATCACCGAAACTGCTGGGACCATTTCCTCCGCCGTCGAAATCCTACGAAAACAAGGGGCCAAGGATATCTACGTCGGCATTCCTCACACCGTCCTAGGTAAAGTTGGCATCGAAAGACTACAGAAACTAAAGATCAAAGAATTAATTACAACCAACACCACTCCACAACCCAACATGCCAGGAGTCCCCGCCAAAGTACTCTGCGTCGCCCCCCTCTTAGGCGAGGCCATTCTACGAATTCACGAAGGCGAGTCGGTTTCGTCCTTGTTTGAGATCCGAGCGGGCGTCAAAACCTAATGCCGAAACTTATTTGCCGAGAACGTAGGCAAAGAGCAGCGGCGCAACGATCGTAGCGTCCGATTCAATCACAAATCGCGGGGTTTTTCCGCCCAGCTTCCCCCAGGTGATCTTCTCGTTGGGTACCGCTCCAGAATACGATCCATAACTCGTCGTTGAATCACTGATCTGACAGAAGTAAGACCAGAGTGGAACACCCGTTTTCCGCAGGTCTTGATGCAACATCGGAACCACGCAAATAGGGAAATCCCCAGCAATCCCGCCACCAATTTGGAAGAAACCCAAAGGAGTCTCTTGAGTCTTCTGATACCAATCCGCAAAAGAGATCATGTACTCGATACCACTTTTCATTAGGGTGGGGGAGCTGACGTGCTTCTGAATACAAGCCGCCGCAAACATATTCCCTAAGGTGGAATCCTCCCAACCGGGCACAACAATCGGAATATTCTTCTTTGCCGCCGCCATCATCCAAGAATCTTTAGGGTCGATTTGATAAAACTTTTCCAGCAATCCCTTCTGAAGGACCTCGTAAAAATACTCATGTGGGAAACGCCGAGCTCCAGCCTTATCATCCCGTTTCCAGAGCTCACTGATCACCCCTTCAATTCGTCTCATCGCCTCCTGCTCAGGAATGCAAGTATCCGTCACTCGATTGAGATGCTCTTTCAAGAGTTTCTCCTCGTCCTTTGAAGTTAAGTGTCGGTACTCAGGAATTCGTCGGTAGTGATCGTGGGCCACCAAATTATAGACGTCCTCTTCTAAGTTCGCTCCCGTGCAACTGATAGCATGAACTTTATCCTCCCGAATCATTTCTGCTAAAGATAATCCCAACTCCGCCGTGCTCATCGCTCCCGCTAAGGTGACCAGCATCCGTCCACCATCCGCAATATGTTTGCGGTAAGCCATCCCCGCATCCTTGACCACCGCCGCATTAAAATGGCGATAGTGGTGGTCGATAAATTTAGAAACCGGGCCTTCAGACATGCAGGAAGAGTTTCCCCTTGAACGAGCAAGATTGACAAGATTAATCGAATTATTTTGGCTTATGTTTGTGTCGAACATGGGGATCACAAAAATGATCCATCGCCAAAAAAAAGGATTTTGCGTGTCGCGCTAAAAGAATGCTGAGGAGCGGCGCAGGTAAGACCGTTAAACAAAATATCAAGCGAGGACTCCACTCCGTCCATTGACGCAAAGCGAAGTAAAGGACCATTCCGCCCAGAGCTACCACCCCGTAATTCACGCCCCAGATCGCCAGAAGAAAATAACCAGGCTCCCGCTCAAAGGCATACCCACAAGAGGGGCATCCGTCACTAGGGCTGAACCAATCAGAGAGACTTCCGACTTTTTTCCAAGATTGAAAGAGCGGCGTTATCCCGCAAGTTGGGCAGCGTAAAGCTAGAGCCCTGCGCCCATAAAGCAGCGCCTTTCCAAAAGTTCTGGGGGCCTGAGCCGTCAAATCTCCAATCCCATGATTCATACGCGGTGGTACGGGTGGCCCGCCCGCCAACTTTCCAGCCGATAAATCTGCTCGAGCAGCACCACCAAAGCTAAATCATGGGAAAGGGTCTGAGGGCCTAGAGAGCGCACCACATCACAACTTGTTCGGAAACTTTCTGAATGCCCATCTGCCCCCCCGATCATCCAAGCGATTTTTGTTCGGCCCGTCCGCTCCCACTGCTCCCACTCCGTCCGCCAATCCTGCGTACTATGAGCCTGTCCTAATGGATCCAAACAAACCTGCCACATTCCTTTTCCTTTCTTACCCATTTCCGCCTCCGCGCTCTTGCCCTCGCGAATCACCGAAAGCTCCAGCGGTTGAAAACCATTAACTCTTTTTGTGTACTCGTCCGTCGCTACCCGTGCCCAACCCGCAGGACGACCGACCACGCATACGCGATGCTTCATCGGTTGGGTCCTACGATGCTGCACCAAGAATCGCTTCCAGCTCTTCCACACGCGCCGCAAACAAGGCTAAGGCCGATTCGATCGGTTCAGGGCTCTCCATGTCCACACCAGCTCGACGCAGTGTCTCCAACGGGGGGCTTGAACCTCCCGAACGAAGAAACTCATGAACCTTTCCGACTGCGCCTGACTCCCCTTGAAGCACCCGCTGGGAAAGTGTCATCGCTGCCGAAAGTCCAATAGCATACTTGTAGACATAAAAAGCGCTGTAGAAATGGGGAATCCGCAAGCACTCCAACTCCAAGGGGGGTTCAATTTCAAGAACCTCCCCGAGGTAACTCTCTAAAAGCTCGCGGTAAGCGATGCGGAAAAAGTCCAAAGTTAAGGCCACCCCTTTTTCCTCCGCCGCATGTATCTTTTGCTCAAATTCAGCAAACATCACCTGCCGATACAAAGTTCCTCGGATATCATCAATTTGACGGTTCAGAATGTAAGCCCGCAAGGTACGGTCCTTTTTTGCGGGTCCTTCTAAATAGGCGTGGGTCAAAAGCTCCTCATTGAAGGTCGAGGCCACCTCCGCCAGAAAAATCGGATAGTGGGCGTCTTGAAAGAGTTGAGCACTCTGACTCATCCAACTGTGCATCGAGTGCCCAGCTTCATGAGCCAAGGTATAAACATCCGCCAGGACATCCTCCCGATAGTTCATCAAGATGTAGGGCGGACTGCCATAACTCCCACTGGAGAAAGCTCCGCTCCTCTTCCCTCGATTCTCATACCGATCCACCCATCGCCCCTCTCCTAATCCACGAGCTAAAGTCGCCGAGTACTCTTCCCCTAACGGCGCGGTGGCCTGAGTGACCAGCGCGACGGCGTCCGCAAAGGAGGTCTTTTTCTCTGCCACCGCAACCATGGGAACTTGCAGGTCAGCCGCCCGAAGTTGCTTCAGCCCTAAGATTTTTTTGCGCAAGCGATGATACCTCTGCAGCGGACCAAGATTCTTCCGCACCACCGCAATTAAGTTGTCTACCGTCGAACCGGGAACTCGATCAGGGAAAAGAGCATGGTCTCGCGCCGAGGGATGCTTCCGTGCCCGCGCCCGAAAAACATCTGTCCTCACCGAGGTGGCTAAGGTCGCAGACAAGGAAAAGGCATGTCGTTCAAACTCCTCATAATACTTCTGCCAAGCCAATCGCCGAACCTCAGTCGATCGCCGCTGCAACAAGGAAGCAAAGGTTCCATGCGTCAACTCCACCTCCCGCCCGTCTTCGTCCTGAACCAGCCCAAAGCGGAAATCCACGTTGGTTAACTGGGAGAATATCTCATCAGCACCTCCCAGCGCTGGACCCGCCAAAGTCAAAAGACGCTCTTCCCCTTCAGGTAGAATATGCGGACGCTGACGCCGGATTCGCTCTAAGCATCCTTTCCACTCCGCCAAACAGGGTTGCCCCAATAACTTACCCCACGCATCGTCTTCTATCCTCATCAGCTCAGGAAGGAACCACGCCATCTCTTCGCTCAACCGAGTCAGCAGGAACTCCAAGCGCAAAGCCCGATCCCGCGCCGAGCCGTCCGCTCCGTCCTCAGCCACTTTTAAACTAGCGTACTGGCCCAATCGCTCCGCCACTAGATCGATCTCCTTCTCTTTCTCTAAAGCGCTGAGCAAATCCTCCCCTTTAGCCAGATGCCCTTTCCACTTGATCATGACTCCTTCATAACTACGCAACCGTTCCAAATCCTTTTCCCAATCTGCCGAAGTGGCGAAAAGTGGACGCAAATCCCAAGTGTCTACTTCCGCCACCTCATGCCTCTGCTTCAGGGTTTGCGCGGGAACTACCGTTGAAATTGTCGATGCCACCCAAAGAGATTGCTCCAGGATACGACCGCGCACCATCTTCACCTCCGCTTGCCGTCCGCCATCTTTTCCTTCAATCTATTCTCATGACTGAGGCGTCTTTTTTTGCGCAACGGGGAGCCAACCGCGTTACCCCCAAGATTATGCAAAACCTTTTACACCGCCTCCCCATGCTCAAGGCGGAGTTCACCCAAATTCAAGCTCCCAAATTCCCTCATCTCGTAGATCAACTCGAGTTCCTCGCCGATGTCGTCGAAGACGTGGCCGAGGGCGCTTACCTTGAACTCCCCTACTCTGCCGCCACTGCCTCCGCCTTTGCCCTCATCTACACCCATCGCCTACTCGATATTATTCCCGATTTTGTTTCCAATATTAGCTTTGAGGACGATTCAGCTGTCGTCCGAGTGGTCCTCGCCCTCTACGAAAAGGATTTCGAAAAATACGCCCTCGCCCAGCATCTGAACTGGAAGAAGATTACTCTCAAGCCCTAACCGGCTTTCTCGGCGTATGAGCCCCGCGGGTTGGACCGATAATCTCGAACACTACCTTGGCCGTTGGGCAGTACCCTATCTCACCCGTGGCCTCGTCGCCATGAATGCCGGGGCTTGGCTCCTCAATCTCGCCTCACCAGGATTCTCCTCCATTTTAAAATTAGAACCCGCCCTCATCCTCCAAGGGGAGTACTGGCGTCTCCTCACCTTTCTCTTCGTTCCACCCTCTTCCGCCCACCCTATTTTCCTGCTTCTTTTTCTCTGGTTCCTCTGGTCGATCGGCGATGCCTTGGAACAAACCTGGGGGTCCTTTCACCTGAATCTTTATCTGCTTCTGGGGGTTACCGCTGTCGTCCTCGTCGCATTTTTCGGCCCCTCTGTTCCAGTGAATCCATTCTACTTACACAACTCACTCTTCCTTGGCTTCGCCACCACTCTTCCTGACCAAAAGGTCTTCTTTTTCCCCATCCCCATTCCACTTTCGGTTCGATGGGTCGCCGCGGTCAGCTCTGCACTGCTTTTCCTCCCAGCTTTTTTTCAACCCGTCATTCTACCAGGAATTCTTGCAGGCCTCGCAGGCTACTTTGCTTTTTTTGCTCCCCCTTTCATTTCTGAACTTTGGAACTGGTTCCGTCATCGTTGAGCTCCCTACTGCGCTGCACTATCGCAAGTCTCTTTCTCTTTTTACTCCACTCTGCCATCGCCGCCACTGGCCCTATCCCCGAGAGGACTCGGGTTTTGCTCCTAGCCGTGACCGACGACTGGAACTCCACCCAAACCACTCTCCAAATCTTTCGCCGAACTCTCCCCGTCTCTTCTTGGACCGCGATCGGTCCCTCTCAGCAAATTCACCTCGGTCGCTACGGACTCGCTTGGGGTCGAGGGATTCACCCTGCACAAAACGGCATTCAGAAACGGGAAGGCGATAAGAAATCCCCCGCAGGAATCTTTTCCTTGGGCTCCATTCTTTACGGATACGCCGCCCAACTCTCCTTTCTAGGTTGGCGCTACCACTGCGTTTCCGATCGCGACCTCTGGATCGAAGATCCCACCTCCCTCAATTACAATCGCCATCTCATCCTGAATCCTCACGAACCCTTTCCCGAAAACCATCTTTTCGATCGCATGCGACAAGACGATCCAGCTCATGCCCTAAAACTTTTTATTCAACACAACTCACCGCCTCATGCTGAGCCAGGCGCGGGTAGCGCTATCTTTTTCCATATCTGCCGAGGACCCGATTCCGTGACCACGGGATGCACTTCGATGACGGAAACGGATCTTCATCAACTGTTACAATCATTTTCACCTGCCGACCACCCCCTCTACATCCTTTTACCCCGTTCTGAATACTATCGCCTCCGAGCCTCATGGAGGCTTCCTTAAGGGTAGTCCATGCAACCTATTCTTTTCGACGGTTTGATTATCTTTACCTACTTCGTCGCGATTATCGGAATCGGACTCGCCGCCTCCCGTCGTCAGACTTCACTACAAGACTACGCCCTCGGCGGTCGCTCGATGCCATGGTGGGCTGTTCTTGCTTCAATCTTAGCTGCTGAAATTAGTGCCGCCACTTTTCTTGGAGCTCCAGGGGAAGGATATGAGCTACGCAACTTTACCTACGCCCAGCTTGCCCTAGGCACGATACTCGCTCGCATTTTTGTCAGCTGGATATTTATTAAGCCCTACTACACTTATCGAGTTGTCTCCATTTACGAGTTTCTCGAAATTCGCTTCGGATCCACCTCCCGCCAAGCCGCCAGCGCAATTTTCCTCATCACCCGAGCCTTAGCCAGTGGCACCCGCCTCTACGTCGCTGCTATTATTCTCGTTCTCGGATACGAAATGCTATCGGGAACACACCCTTCCGACCCCCAGGAGTTCCTCATCACCCTTACCGCTCTGGCTGTTCTTGTCGGACTCACCGCCCTTTATACCGTCGCCGGAGGGATCAAAGCAGTCGTCTGGACCGATGTTATCCAAGCCATCGTTATGTTCTCAGGCCTCGGTTTCGTCCTCTGGCATCTAGCTCAATCCATTCCCAACGGCTGGCAGGGCTTTCAGACAAAACTGCAACAACCTGGTGATCTTTCGCTCTGGAGCCTTGGCCCCATCCACCAAGGAAGCCTCCTCACCCAAATCAAAGGTGTTCTCGAAAGCGAATACACCCTTTGGACCGCCTTCTTTGCCGCAACCTTTGTCACCATGGCCACACACGGAACCGATCAAGATATGGTTCAGCGAATGCTCACCGCCAAAAATCCCTCCCGCAGCCGCCTCGCCCTCGTAGCCTCAGGCTTGGCCGACATTCCCATCGTCATGGCTTTCCTTACCATCGGAATCCTTCTTTGGGTTCACTACCAATACGCACCCGACCCCCATCTCCCCACCCGCAACGCCCACGTCTTCGCCTACTATATCCTTCACGGTCTCCCTACAGGACTGCGCGGGCTGCTCATCGCAGGAATATTCGCCACCGCCATGGGCTCTCTTAGTACCGCCCTCAATGCCCTGGCCACCTCCTGGGTCCGAGACTGGTACGAACCTTTTCTAGCCCCTCGTTTTCGCTCTCCAGATTCCTTGAGAGCGGCCCGCTGGGCCACTGCGATATTTTCAGTCATTCTTATCCTCATCGGTGGGGCCACCGCTTGGGTTGTCATCTCGAACCCCACATCACGAATTCTACCCATCGTCCTGGGAATTTTTGGTTACACCTACGGATCTCTTCTCGGTATCTTTCTTCTCGGAGCTCTCACAAAAACCCGCGGATCGGACCGCGGGAATCTCATCGCTATGGCTTTAGGATTCATTGCTGTGGCCATCCTTTCAGGCCTGCCGTCCGATCTCTTCCGCCTTGCAGGACTTCCCCCACTACCCCGCCCCGATTGGTTACCCCTCATCGCTTTCCCCTGGCGAATCACCTTCGGCACCCTCGTCACCTTTTTTGTGGGTATGTTATTCCGCCCCTTGAAATAGTCAGAAATCCAACCCCACACACTCTCCTGTCCGACAGCCAATATCAGCGAATCGATCTAAAAAAAAGAACCGCTAACTATTGACAATCAGATATATTCATGCATGGTTCCATGCATGGCCACAAAAACCATTTCACTAGAGCTAGATGCATACGAGAAACTGAAATCAGCCAAGTTCGGCGAGAAGGAGTCATTCTCCTCTGTGGTTCGTCGGGCTCTTTTTGGGGCAGCCCCTAATACGGCAGGTGCCGTACTCGAAGGACTCATTGCTATGGGAAATGGATCCATCCCATCAAAACAAGTGCTTGATCACTGGGCTCGAATGAATCGCGAAGATAAGGCCCAGCCCAGGGTTTCCCGATCCAAGTGGGACGAATAGCGTGCATCTTGATACTTCCTTCCTGATCGACCTTCAGCGGGAACGGGAAAAAAGACAACACGGGCCTTGCCACCGTTTTCTCGAGAGCCATCAGAGCGAGCCCATGCGCATCTCGGCCGTCACCGCTATGGAATATCTAGAAGGTTTTTCTGACGCCGACGTTGCCAAACAGCTAGCTTTTCTCGGTCTCTTTAATTATGTCGCGGTGAATCTTTCGGAATCAATTCAAGCCAGTCGAATTCGCCGCCAGCTCCGCCTGCAAGGTCGCCTACTACCAGATGCCGATATCCTCATCGCCGCCTGTGCCATGCAACAAAACGAGCCACTTCTCACCAACAACGAAGACCACTTCGGGCGAATCGAAGGCCTTCAGACCCTACCCTACAAAAGTTAATTTCTTTATTTAGAAATTACGGCGCCAACCTCTCCCGCACCCACTTCCCCTCCACCTTTCGATATCTTAGTCGATCGTGAAGCCGACTCCGTCGCCCTTGCCAAAACTCCCAAACTTCAGGCACCAACCGATACCCTCCCCAGTTTGCGGGTCGCGCTGGATTATTTCCTGCCTTTTTCTCCTGTTCCGCCCAACTTTTCTCCAGCACATCTCTTCCTGAGATCACTTCACTCTGGGGAGACGCCCAAGCCCCAATTCTCGAACCGATCGGCCTCGAAATATAATAAGCGTCACTCTCCTCCGCACTAATTTTTTCCACCTTCCCCTCCAACCGCACCACCCGCTCCATCTCCACCCAGTGAAATTGAAGAGCCGCCCAAGAATTCCCCTCCAACTCAATCCCCTTTCGACTTCCATAGTTTGTATACCAAACCAACCCACGCTCATCGTAACCCTTTACCAGCACCACCCGCGTACTTGGCCGTTGCAACGCGGAGACAGTGGCCAGAGTCATCGCATTGGGCTCAGGCACCTTCGCTGCGATCGCTTCGCGTAACCAAAGATCGAACTGCTCCAACGGATTCGCCGAAGCCTTCGCCTCGGTCAACTCCCCCTTCTCATAGCTTTTTCTTAAATCAGCAATATTTTGTTCGCCACTCATTGAACTTCCTTAAAACTAGCACATTTGCATCTTTTTCGTACTGGTTTCGCATCTTCGTCTGTCTCCCAAGCTCGCCAAAAAATATTTCCTAACCATAGTTATATTCAGTGACCCCACTCCAAGCACCAAAAGCCGATAAGCTAAAATCCATCATCAAGGATTGGCCTTCAGCCTTCGTCGCCTACTCGGGTGGTGTCGACTCCGCCTTCCTTCTCTTCACCGCTTATCAAGTGCTAGGAGCACGCGTTACTGGCGTGCTCGGCGATTCCCCCAGCTTGCCCCGCTCCGAATATCAAGCCGCCATCGCCTTCGCCGAAAAACATCACCTCCCTTTAGAGGTTCTTTCCACACAAGAGATGGCAGACCCTGCCTACATCGCCAACCCGCCGAATCGCTGCTTCTTTTGCCGAGCCGATCTCTTCCAGAGAATGTCCGACTTAGCCGCCTCCCGTGGAGTCTCCGTCCTCGCCTACGGTGAAAACGCCGACGACGCCCTCGAAGTTCGCGCAGGACGAGACGCGGCGGGAAAGTTTTCCGTCCTCTCCCCTCTTCGGGATGCGGGTCTCACCAAAATGGAAATTAGGCAACTCGCCCACGATTTAGGACTGGATGTTGCTGAAAAGCCCGCCGCCCCCTGCCTTTCCTCTCGCCTAGCTCCAGGATTAGCCGTTTCCCTTGAACGCCTCGCCTCCATTGAAAAAGCAGAAACCGCCGTCCGCGCCAGAGGCTTTACCATTGTCCGAGTCCGCCACTACGGAAGCAAAGCTCTTCTTCAGGTCGCACCCCGCGAAGTTTCCCGCCTCAACGAACCAACTCTGCGGAATGATTTAGTTCGTGAGATCCGCCAAGCAGGCTTTGCGGAAGTAGAGTTTGATCCAGCCGGCTATCAGGGAGCCGGTTTACGCTAAGTCTTTTTTTCGCACTTCTTTAACTTCTCATACTCAGTCAAAGCCATTGCGACGACCTGATCCATATTGTAGTACCGATAGGTCGCGAGCCGACCCACGAAGGTTACCCGTTCCTCCTTTTTTGCCTTAACCGCGTACTTCTCATACAACTCCTTGGAATCAGGAGCAGGCACCGGATAGTACGCTTCCTTCCCTGGCCCGAAGTCCTCGGGATACTCCCGTACGATAGTAGTCACAGGGGATTTCTGGCCCGTGGCATGCTTAATCTCCACCACGCGGGTGTACTCGTTTTCATTCGGATAGTTCACCTGCATCGCTGGCTGAAAGTACTCCATTGGCAGGGTCTCAGGCTCAAAACGCATCGATCGATAGGGTAAGCGCCCCTCCGAGAACTGGTAAAACTCATCGATCATTCCCGTATAAATCATTCGATCATAAATCACCGTCTTGGCCAACTGCCGATAGTCTGTCTGCAAACGAACCGTGATCTTAGGATGAGCGAGAATCTTTTTAAACATTGCGGTATAGCCCTCTTCAGGAAGCGCCTGAAATGATTCTGTAACAAACCGATCATCCCGATTTGTTCTCACGGGAATTCTTCCGCAGACCGAAGCGTCCAGTTGACTCGGATCCCTTTTCCACTGCTTCGTCGTGTAGTTCTTGAAAAACATCTCATAGAACTTTCTTCCCACCTGAGACAAGACCATCTCCTCTGAGTTCTTTGGATTGGCAATCGGTTCCCTCCACTTCGCTAAGGTCGCCTCCATCTCCTCCGATGTGGAAGGACGGCCCAAATACTGCTCGAAAGTATTTAAATTAATCGGAAACTGCCAGTACTTGCCTTCCGTCCAGACAAGCACTTGATAATTCACCTCATGCCACTTGGTGAAACGACTTAGATAGTCGACTACCTTGGTGGAGTTGGTTCGAAAATAGTGGGGCCCGTACTTGTGAATCAGAATTCCTGCCTGATCCACCTCATCGTAGGCGTTTCCGGCGATGTGCTCTCGACGATCCACCACCAAACAGGTCTTACCCGATCCCTCCGCCAGTCGTTCCGCCAAAATACTCCCAGCAAAGCCCGCCCCGACAATCAGGTAATCATACTTTTCAGACACAGAAAGAGCTCCTACTTGGGGGACAATCCCAATCTCTCACCCGCATAACCTTTCGCCTGGACCGCATCACACCAATCGGGATTCTCTAAATACCAGCGCACCGTCTTTTCCAGTCCAGCAACGAAAGAAGTTTTTGGCGTCCAACCCGCATCATTCTTGAAACGAGTCGCATCCGAGGCATAGCGTCGGTCATGGCCTGGCCGATCGGCTACGGTTTCCATCAATTCACGATAGGGTTTTCCTGTAGCCCTTGGACGGAGTCGGTCCAACAGGTCACAAATGGCTGTAAGCACCGTCCGATTATCTTTTTCCGCATCCGCTCCTACCTGATAAGGCGCCCCCACCACTCCCCGCTGACGAGCAGATTCTACCGCCAGCGCTGTGTCTTCCACGTACAACCAGTCGCGAACCTGTTTCCCATCCCCATAAACAGGAATTTTCTCTTCTGCCAGAGCCCGCAGAATCGCCAACGGAATCAACTTCTCCGGAAACTGGTACGGCCCGAAATTATTCGAAGGGCGCAGTACAACCGTCGGAACCCCATAGGTTCGAAAATAGGCACGGCACAGGTGGTCCGCTGCCGCCTTCGAAGCGGCATAAGGACTATTCGGAGCAAAAGTGGATGTCTCGCGAAACGGCGGATCCAAGGGTTCCAAAGAACCATGCACCTCATCGGTCGAAAGATGGACAAAGCGAAAAGACCCTTTAGCAGGAGCCTGAGAATCTCCCAGATACCGACGAGTTGCCTCCAATAAAGTAAAAGTCCCGGTAACATTAGTATGAAGAAATGGCGCAGGTTCATCAATCGAGCGATCCACGTGCGATTCCGCCGCAAAGTTAATCACCGCAACCGGGCGGTGCTTTTCGAAAAGGGAGCTTACCAAAGCTGGGTCCGCAATATCTCCCACCACCACCTGACAACGCCCACCTTTCTCCTCTTTCTCCAGATTCGGGCGGTGCCCCGCATAGGTCAGCTTATCTAAAACAACAACCTTAACCTTGGCCGAGACCGACAGTAGATGCCTCACATAATTCGATCCGATAAAACCACATCCCCCAGTTACTAAGATCAACTCGTTATCATTACTCATCCATCTTTCATACCTCCCTACTCCACCGCAGACCAGCACTCCCACCTTGGGGTCTGACCCCACCTCTGACCCCACCTCTGACCCCAGAAGTTGAACTCGCACCCGTCGAGCCACTTTGCAAAAATCAAAAGCTTATGGCTTTCGAAAAAGACACCATTACTGCCTGCGCCACACCTCCTGGAGTCTCGGCTCTCGCCCTCATTCGCGTATGTGGCCCAAAAACCAGTGCCATCGCCAAACAGCTTGCGGGCAAAACGATACCCGCGCGTTCTCCTCAACCCACCCATATCCGATTCCAAGACAAAGAACTCGATGAGGTTGTCCTCACTTTTTGGCCTAATCCAAACTCCTACACCGGAGAAGACCTCCTCGAAATCTCCTGCCACGGAAATCCCCTTATCGTCGAGACCATCCTCCAATCCATCCTTACCCTTGGCGCTCGCACCGCTCGTCCTGGCGAATTCACCGAGAGAGCCTTTCTGAACGGACGAATCGACCTGACCCGTGCCGAAGCCGTTCTCGATGTCCTTCACGCACGCTCCGAACGAGCCCTCCAAGCGGCCCATCGAGCACTCGCGGGTAAATTGGGCGAAAAGCTTCTCGCCGAGCGAGAGAGAATTCTTCAACTCCTTGCACGAATCGAAGCGTGGATCGACTTTCCCGATGAAGATATTCAGCCTGAAGTTGGCCAAGGATTCCGTTCTGAAGTCAGCGCTCTTTTAACCTCCATCGCCTCCCTTCTCGCCACCGCTCCCTTAGGCCACCGTCTCCGCGCAGGTTACCGCCTCGTCCTCGCAGGTCCTCCCAACGTCGGCAAATCCAGCCTGCTCAATGCACTTCTTGGAACCGATCGCGCTATCGTCAGTCCTACCCCAGGCACCACCCGCGATACGGTGGAAGAGTCGATCGTGCTCGCGGGATTTCCCATCCGCCTCATCGACACCGCTGGACTACGCTCCTCAGTCGAACCCGTAGAAATCGAAGGGATCAATCGCACCCGCCAAGCCGCCGACTCCGCCGATCTCGTCCTCGCACTCATCGATAAAACATCAGCCCAAGATCCATGCCAAACCGAATGGCCTCGCCTCGGCCTCAAAATCCTCCGCGTACTCACCAAATCCGATCTCCCTCCTGCTTTTTCGGGTGAAGGCATTTCCATTTCCACTAAAACAGGGGCAGGACTCGACTCCTTACGCAAAACTATCGCCACCCGCCTCGCAGGGGATTTTCTTGCTCCAGGCTCAGATGAAATTGCAATCAACTCCCGCCACGAGGAAGCTCTTCGCCATACCGCAGAGGCTCTTGCTACCGCCTCGGCTTCTCTCCTTGCTCGCGCCGCACCAGAACTGGTCGCCTCCGATCTTCGCCTCGCCTTGCAATCCCTCGAATCAGTTCTCGGTGTGGGTACATCCGAGGATGTCCTCGATCGATTATTTGCCCAATTTTGCATAGGAAAATGAGCTTCTACTCCCTCATTGCCCGCCCCCTGCTCTTCCGCCTGCCTCCTGAGGTGGCACACCAGTTCACCCTTGCGGCGATGCGCCTTCCTGGATTGGCAAAGGCCATCACCATGGGACGCTCCGCCCCCCAAGAGCCTACCGAACTAATGGGACTCAAGTTTCGCAATCGCTTGGGTATCGCCGCCGGCGTTGACAAAAATGGGGACGCTCCGCTTGCTTGGCGAGATCTCGGTTTTGGATTTGCCGAACTAGGCACCGTCACGCTGCACCCTCAACCGGGGAATCCCAAGCCGCGTGTTTTTCGTTATCCCCATCAGCATGCTCTCATCAACCGACTCGGCTTTCCCAATATCGGAGCCGAGGCCATCGCGGAAAGGCTTCGGCGCCTCCGCGGTCGCCATGCTCTTCACGATTTTCCCATCGGCATCAATATTGGGAAATCCAAGATCACCCCGCTCGACCAAGCGCCGCTCGACTACTTGGGCTCCCTAAAACTTCTTCATAACCTAGGAGACTTCTTTGTCATCAATATCAGTTCACCCAACACCCCCGGACTACGCGATCTAGCCAAACCCGACGATCTGCGTCGCCTTCTCTCCACCCTCCAGGATTTTAATCGTTCCTGCCCTCAGCTCAAACCCCTCCTTTTAAAAATATCACCAGACATCGAACCTTCATCCCTTCCTGAACTGGTCGCGATCACGCGAGAATTTCAGCTTTCGGGAATCGTAGC
>JBGSBI010000018.1:0-34083 GCA_041730685.1 Aliarcobacter sp. | reverse complement strand
GGTCTAAACCATCGCAGGCTTTTTTAATTTTTCTAAAAGATTCCTTGTTCATTCCGCCCCTCTCAGCTCGTTGTAGGTGCGGACGATAGGCTCGGCCTCCTTGAGGAACTGCGCCCGCAATTCCTTGTCTGCATTGATGAACTTTGAGCCTCGGTTGGCAAGCCATTGACCCGCCTTAATAATTGGGTCCATGAATGGTTTAGGATCGCCTGGTGTGCTGGTGCTGATCGACTCAGGCAACAGGCCAGCCCATAGGAACTGCTGGCGGATGTTGCTGGGGTCGGAGTCCTTAAGCTTGAGCCTATGCGATGCCACTCGGACATAACCGTTAGCAGTGTGCTCGGTGATGCCTGCACCTTTGCACACGTCCTCAATGTCTTGGCCTTCTGCCTTGGCCTTAGTTATGAGATCGCCGGCGTCGGCCGCCAGCCCGAGCGTCTGACCTACCAGCTCGAGCGCCTTGTCGCGTGTAGTGTTTAGTTTGGGTATTAGTTGTTTGAGCGTTTGCATTTGTTTCGTCCTTTCAAGACTGCGGCCATGTTAAACTTAGGTGCTTCACGCCGCCGCTTTGCGTGTACCTCGTAAGCCCGCTTACGATAAGACTCTCTGGCCTTATCGCTCTTCTGTGATCGGCTCCTTACGCCGAGTCGATCGTATAGTTCGTTTACCTGCTTAGATATCGCCGCCCGTGTGAATGGCTTGTTGGTGGCTGGATTGATGTGCTCCTTGGCCACCGCCGTCATCGATCTAGTCTCACGATTTAGCACAATCGCCAGAACCGCCTGATCCCTAGTATCGGTCATATTCTGAACCGCCGGATGTTCTGGCGCTTTAGTGATAAGGTAATGGAAGACGCCAACCATTAAGGCCACCGATGAGCTGGTTGCGGTGGCTTGTAGATGCACACACGCCTCCAAGACTAAGTCCTGCAAGCTGTCCATCTGTGTGGAAACATGGGGTGTCCCACAAGGCATCCTTTCTAGTGCTTGTTGGTCGATCATTTTGATCCTCGGAAATTACCCCTATTGATGCTCGATGGGTGGAAACTAAGCATCCGATGGGTGTTTATCCCCTTAAAGGGGGGATAACCATCCATCATCGATGCACCTATTTCCATCGATAGAAAATAATAAGTATCGATAGGATTATTTGGTGTCATTTAGTATGTATTTCTTGGCCTTCTCGGTGCCTATATTTTTGATCAATCCGTCCGCTTCCCACTCCTTAGTGGTATCTCTGCTTTTTGTCTCACCCACCTTTGATTTGGTCCTGATGCGACTTTGAAGATCACCGGCCGATATGCCTGCCTTAAGCACGTCGCAGTAGTCCGCAAAGTCCACATGCAACTCCGGCCGCCCTGCCGACTTCTTCTCAGGCTCACCGGCCTCGATCCATGCCATGCCCTCAGTACAATGGCGTAAGTGCACGTAAGGATGCACCGTGCTACACGCGACCACGCCCCTCGGCGTTAGGTTCGAGCGCTTGCCCCTCTTGGTCACCTCTAACTTGTATAAGTCCACGCCATGCTCGTCCTTACCGCTTGGCGATAGCATTAGGATCGCTCTGGCCCAGTTGGTCAGCTCACTCGATCCAAAGCCCGAGTAGGCTTTGTCGTGCCCAGCATAGCCCGTGCCGTCGCGGGTAGGCTTAGGCGTGTGATGCATGAGCATCCAAGCAAAGCCCGCCGACATAGCCAGCGGGTTGAGCATGTTACGAAGGAAGCCACCAGCCGTCTCTTGGCTTGATAGATCCCCACCGACAAACGCCAGCAACGGATCAGCCCAGGCTAAATCAGGCTTATGCTTCTCAGCCAACCTCCTTACGCGATCTACGAACGTGGCGCCGGTGCTGGTGCAATCGCGCACAATCACCACGTTCCGCTTTATCGTCTCGATCTCCTGCGGGGTTAGCGCCATAGCCTTCATAATCCCTTGCACCGCCTCCGCCACGTCGCCTTCGTCGTTCTCCGCTTGAATGATCACCGACTTGAGCTCCCGCCGTGGATTGATGCCAAAGAACGACCTGCCCAGCGCCCAAGTAATAGCGGCCTGTATGCAAAGCACAGACTTACCTAAGCCACTACTCCCTACCCACAGCGACGATCCGCCGGCACACAACCAACGCCGACCCAGTAGCGTTGTCACGTCGTCAGTCTCCTTAAAATTAATTAACTTATCCCAGCAATACGCTTCAGGGATATCGCCAAACAACACCCGCTCCCGCCACTCGGCATAGCTTACCGTCGGCCGCTCACACTCAACCAGATCCTGCCTCTGGTTAGTGGCAGTACGCATCGCACCCGGTAGGCGAGATAACCGCCCCGCGTCCTTGTTGGCAGTGTCTGGCTTCGAGTGCTCTAGGTGCTTGTAGATAAAGTCCACCCGTTCTTTAAACTGCTCGGCACTCTCCGCGTTAATCTCTACCCAGGCGTGAAGACTACGGCCGCCGCTCTTAATGATGCAGGTGGTGGGCAGGCCGCTTTTTTTAATAATCGCCCACTGCTCCTCCACCGTCGATTCGTCAAACTCAACCAACACATGCCGCCACCTCACCACATTATCCGCCGCCCGCCCGTTGCCGTTGTTTGGATTGATCGAAACGTAAACTCCTACTGCACTGCCCTGCCAATCAGCTAGACCGTCATCCTTGAACGATTCTAGCCACTCCTCACGCGTCCTTGTTTCACCTGAGCCATCCGGCCGCTCCCGGTCGCCGTCTTTAATCGATCGGCATATATTGATGTTTTCGCCCAGGTCAAAGGCAGCCGAAAGGAACATGGCCACCGGCGTCTCTTCCACACTCGTCGGCATAGGCGGCACAGGCATATCGTTTTTGACGATCGTCAATCCGTTGTGACCGTTCAGAGAATAGCGGGCCCGCGGCTCCCACCGCTCCCTGGCTGGCTTTGTGTAGGTAGAGCGGATGCATCCCTCTGCCTCCTTGTGGCCAAGCCCGTTGCGTAGCGCCCAATCTTCCGCCTCGTCGTAAGCGCGATCCTGCGTCATGCCAGCGTCACGCCATTGGCAACAAAGATTGAAGAGCGTCGTATTCCGCTCTCCCTTGCTCGCTCCATTTAAAATCAAAGCCTGTGTCTTTGGTGGCAAATTCATTTCTTCTTAGCCTCCATGTCTCGCTTCCTGTAAAACTTCGCCCGCTCGCCCAGCTCTTTGAGGATTAGTCGCAGAACGCTGAACTGCTGCCGAGCTAGGCGCATATTATTCTCGGCAAGGTATTCCATCCCTCGATCCAGCACCTTCAATGCCCAGTCGTTGCGTTTTACGGACATAATTCTCCTTTACTGTTCCAACGGCGAATCAATCTAGGTGCTGGCTTAGGTGGCAGGATAGGCATGCCACGCGGTTTAATGGGCCAAGGTTTCCACTGAACTATGTTCCCAGCCTCAATCCAAAGTTCTTTGGAATCATTTATAAAATAATTAATATCAAAAGAGCCTCCTCCCGCTCCGTGAGCCATCTCAAAAAAAGTAGTATTTACATCATTTCCAAAAGCAGCGGATGCGTGTGCAGGTATGTGCACAGGGTTTTCAGGAACTGATTCAGAATCAATCCCGTATGGGTAGTCCATACAAGGATGGCCTTTAAATTGCTCAATTTCTGAAAATGGTTTTATCTCTACTAAAAGATCGTGCTTACCAAAACATTCAGAATGACTACATGGGATTGTAAGTAAAAAATCTGGAGTCCACCCATTTAAGTCGTAAGGCTCATACTGCCATTTTAGTTTTGCTAAATCAAAAAAAGCAGCCCAGCGAGCTTCAAGCCTAGACCTAAAAGCAACGCCCGAGTAGAGCGTTGCATGTGCTTTAAAGGTGTAATTCACCACTGCCCAATCCCCCAGCGCACCCGATCCGCTCGTGCCCGTAGGCACTCTTTGCGGTACTGCGCTGGCGTGTAAGTTGCGACGATACGTGCGTCGAATAGCTCAATCAGTTGGGCGAGGGTCATTTGCTCTCCCCGCGAAAAATCGAGAAGACCTCGCAAATGCAGTATAAAAACGTGGCCCAAATCAAAAACTCAAGATCAATCCCGTCTCTAAACCATTTTCGGGCAGTGCCAATAATTCCAGCAATCATGGCAATAAGCCCAAAAAAATGAACAAGCATAATGATTGTTTTGTGTGTTTGATTCATAACACCGCCTTCGGTAGCGGGGCCGCTAGCCGGTACTGAAACGCACTCGCGTGCCATTCCAACTGGTACCCCATAAAGTCCCTCAGCAGATCGATGTCTCTGGCGATCGTTTTGTATGAGCACTCCAACTCGGCCGCTAACTTTTGCGTGCTTGGCAGAAACAAGTTTTGCCTTAGGCGCTTAGTAAGCGCCATAAGCCTACGGATCGTTGGCCTGCTGTCTCCTTTGCTTATTTTAAAACTCACAGCCCCACCCTCATTTTGTCAATGAGCTCGTTCTCTCTAACTTCAGCCGCCACCATTCCAGACATCGCCTGGTCGCGATCACGCTTGGCGATAACCAACTCAAACTCGAGCGCTCTGATCTTGTTGACCAACTGCTCCAACACCGATTCGTCTTTCCAGATTTCAATACTCATACCGGTACCTCCCTTGGATCGTATTTCTTTAACCAGCACCACACCGCTACCAGATGGCAAAACACCTCGTAGCCCTTCACCGCTTCGGCACACGTCCAGGCGTGCTCAGTAATCTCGCCCGTCTGGTTGTCGATCAGTACCGACAAGCACACCACGTCACTCGCCTCTTCATCGGCAAACGTGCCGTGCCGATAAGCGCCGAGCTGTAGGATGTCCCCTTCGCGGGTGGGAATAATGCCGACCGTCTTCTTGCCTACTGGCTTGCTCCGGCCGCGTGTCTTAAAGTCGACGATCACCGTGCCGTAGTCCTTGTGCTCCGCCGTCATATCACACCGCCCGGCGTATCCGTCTTGCTCGTTCACCACGACGAACTCTTGGTTGTAAACCTTAGTGATCTTCTCATCGCGCCACTTCTCCAGGGTAAACCAGAAGGGCAACATCTCCGAGGACAACTGCGGCCGCGGTTGCTTTGCCATCACCTGCTCCGCTAAGGCGTGTACAGCGGTCCCCTTCTCAGCGGCCGCGGACGTCTCGATGCCCATGTCGTGCACCACCCGCTTGACGAAGTCTGCATCCAGCTCGTTCTCGCGCCTGGGCAAAGTCAGCGAGCTCTCGATTCCCTTTGCCACCTTCCAATTTTCAAGCCCAGGGCGAGCCAGCGTAGCGCCGAGGATCGTCGTCACGCTAGGAAAGGCACCGACCTTTCGAGCCTCCCGCAGTGTGCCGTGACAGTTCTCTCCACTTTTTAAGTAGTAGTGGGCCGATTCCGTTTTAGCTGTTGGGACTAGCATTGCCATGACTAGTCCTTCCAGCTCCGTAAAATTGGCCATGCCATAACGAACAAGGCCACCACCGCCGCCGTACCAACCAACCGAATCAATAGATCATAATTCATAGGATTTCTTTCTGCCGGAGGAGGGTGGTCACAAGTCGTGACCACCCAGCCCGACAATTAGGTTTTTCGCTTTCTTAAAACGGCACTGTATTGCCGTCGCCGTCATCAGTTCCGACCACAGTCGGAGCTCCACCTGTTGCGGATCTGTCCTTCTTACGAAGGAAGTCTTTGTCCACCGTCAGCTTCTTCGCACCGGCAGGAAGTAGCGCCTGCACATTTGCGAACGTTGACCCGTCGCGCTCGGCGTGCACCACAAGGACTGTGCATGGCTTGCCGATTAGCGTTTCGAGGTCGAGGTTCGCCGGCGGTGCTTTCTTTCCATAAGACTTTAGGTCTTTGTAAAGAGCTGCCTTCTCATGCAGGGACAAGCCGTAGCGACGCGAGACAGTAAACGGCCGCCCGTCTTCCATCTTCACCGCCAACTGCCACACCACCTGCACTAGATGCTTTTTACCGTACGTGCCGTCTACCATTCCTAAGTCCACTACGTCGCAGAAGACTGCGTCGTGAGACCCTTCGGGGGCCGGAGTGTATGTTCCACCGCGTGATGCCATTATTGCCATATTCTGTTTTCTCCTTTTTTGGTTTTGTTAAACGCCAACAAACGCAGCAATTTCGCTTAAAGTTCGTTGTTGTTTTTCTGAGAAAAAGCACAAGCCTTCTTTGCTTAAGCTGACTCGACTTACCTTTTCTTTTTTCAACTCAGAAAACGCACAGTTAAGGACCGCATCCCTAATTCTTTCGGATGATTGAGAGCCTCCAGAGCCGTTTTCTCCTCGTTTGTCTCCACCACCCAACAGCCAAGCCCTCAACGCAAATACTGGCTCACCCTTTTTGATCATTTCCCCAGAAAATAATTTCGGGATAAATGACTCCTTTAATTCAGGGTTAGGGCGGCAGGCTACAGCTAAAGCCCCCCAAATATATCCAGACCTTAATCCAGATTCCTTGCAGTAAAACAGTTCGGTTAAGATTGGATATTTGCAAATAATCAACTTAGCGGCTGCTGGTGTTAGTGGGGTTTTGATGCCGTTTGTTGCAATGCTTTGAATCAACACGCAGGCAGTAGCAACCCGTGACGCATTTTTAATGCCTGAACGAATTACAAGCTGATCTGATACAGATCTTTGATCACCTCGATCAATCGCATCGATTGTTTCAAGTCTCCTTCCGTTTACCATGCACTCTGGCAAACCCCGACAGACCCACATTTTAATCGTCAATCCGCTTTTCCAAATTGCGTACATTCTGTGTTGTCCATCAATGAGCCTTCCGTGCTCATCAAACGCAATTCCTTGATGCGTCTCCATCCACTGATGGCCATGCATTTGTTTAATGTATTTATCTGCACGCGATTGACGGAATGGGCGCTGGTGCGAAGGCAAGGCTTTCTCGTAATACTCCTTAGCTTTTTCTGGTGTTATGTTTTCTAGTTTTTGCATTGTCATAGGATTTCCTTTTTTTCTTTTATTTTGGTTTCTTTGTTGTTGTTTCTTGGTTTGCGATTACTCGTCATCGCAAAAATCGTCAGTCGTGTGGGGGTAACCAGTGCTTGAAAAAGAATCCTCAGCCCGCACCCAGGCGTCGTCGTGTTGGCGGGCTAGCTTTTGCGCTTCGGTCAAGTCGCCCAACTGGACGGCGATCTTAAGATTCTTTAGCGCCTTGTTCTCAGCCCGTAGCGTGGCCGTCTCCATAAATAGAAAAGCACGGGTAGGCATCACGACTCGTCCTCCGGCTCGTCCCGTTCCTGTTCCCGTCGGCTCATTACATCGTCAATCATGTATGTGCGCTTGCGGTCCTCTTCTTCTTCAATCAACCAATCGGGTTTTTTCGGATTCATTTATTGGCCAATCTGAAAGACTCGACGGTCTGTTTGACGGCCGCTGGCGTTACGCAAGCCGACGTGAAATGCCACACCCGCCAGCCAAGATCGCAGGCCGCTCGGCCCTTCTCTGCGTCCTTCATCATCCCGGCGCCTCGGCTATGGCGGCCGCGGATAAACACCCCGCCATCAATTTCAATGGCGCAACGGCCACTCTTCATCGCCCAATCAAAACGCCACTTGCGAGTCGGGTGGAACTTGTGCTCAGCGATCAGCTCTGGGCCTTTGTAAAGCTTCCAAAGAAATGCGAACCTTGCAGACAAGACGCTCACTTAGCTTCCCCTTGATCCAGCATATGCTTTTGCCAAAGCACCGACATTTTAGCGTCTAGATCGGCCAGCCTTTTGATCGCGTCTTTGTAGTCCTTTTGCAGTTGGATCATCGCCATAGCCGACGACCACTCCCCGGCGCCTACAGATCTGGCTAGGTATTCGCTCACAAAGTCACCTCCACCGGCAGCGGATAGAACGCCCCGGCAAGGCTGCTAGTCGCTTTTACGAGCGCGGGGGCGCTCATGTGGCTTCCAGCAAAATTCACAGATCCCACTCTTTCCGGCACTTGTCGATAAACCAGCAGACGAAAGCCACTGCGAACACCAGCCCACTCACCGCAACGCCGACCAGCACAAGCCATCCCACAATCACGGCCGCCATCCCAAACAAATCACGGGCGAGCTGATAGTCCATCAGATCGTCCTCATTGGACGCATCCACTGCGCCTCTGGTCCGGCCTCGGCGGCGCGGGGGTGGGTTAAATCTTGCGCATAAAACCAGCCTGCAGTTCCGCGCTGGGGAAGTTGTTCACCGCCCTGTAAATTGGTAGAACTAGGATCGTTTGCTACGGAGTTGCTACTGGATTCCCCTAACCCGTTGGCCTGTATGTCGTGCGCCCGAGAGGATTTGAACCTCCAAGGGTTTCCCCACTAGAACCTGAATCTAGCGCGTCTGCCAGTTTCGCCACGGGCGCATACCGCCGAAAATCTTGCCTTACCCACCGCCACTTTCCAAGTCTTCTCCCCAACTAAGAAGATTTTGTTCCCACCGCCAAAAGAGTCTGAAATCCAGGCCCCTCCTTTTCCTTTGCTACAATCTCCACCGAGATTCCCTCAAAACCCACCTCTCGCAACATTCTCGCCAATTCCGTTGGAGCAAAACCCAACCACACATCCGCATACATTTCGCGAGCCGCTTCAAAACTGTGCTCAACCAAATCTAAAATCAAAATCGTCCCCCCAGGTCGCAATATTTTCCATGCCGCCTCGAGCGCGCGAGGTGGATGCACCGCATGGTGCAAGGCCTGACTTAAAATTGCCACGTCCACCGATCCCGGCCGAATCGGAGGCTCCTCCAAATCCCCTTGCCGATACTCTAAGTTTTTTAACCCACTGCGCTTGGCCAACTCCCTTCCCACCTCTACCATTTTCGGTGAGGAATCTAAGGCAATCACCTTTTTTGCACGCGCCGCCAAAAGCTGCGAAATCAAACCCTCCCCCGCACCCAAATCGGCATAAACCTGTCTCGGCGCCATCGCCAAAAGCAACCGCCCCACCGCCTCCCACGATCGCCCAGGACAGTACTTCTTGCCCAAGCGACCCGCCACCGCATCAAAGTACCTTTTTGATTTCTCCTGACGCTGACCCAGTACCCGCCGCAAAGAATCACTATCCCTCGCCTGCGTGCTCAACTCATTCGCCGCACCCTCCGCCAAAGACCACACCTCGCGACTCACACCCCCACTCAAATCCGCCCGCCGGTAGTACGCCTTCTGCCCCTCACGCCGATCTCGCAAAAGTCCCACCGATTTTAATTGCGCCAAATGATTTGATATTCGCGACTGCCCTACTCCCAGCACCTCCTGCAACTCCGCCACCGAAAGCTCATTCTCCCGCAAAGCAGCAAGTATTCGCAAACGGGTGGGATCCGCTAACGCCCCGAGAAGTCGTACTTGGTGAGTCATCCTTCTAATAGATTCATCATCTTATCATGATATATCAATATTTATTCTTGCATGCCCGCCAACTGATGTCATATTCCACTCCCATGAAAGGTAACTTTATCTTTTCTTCTGAGTCGGTCGGCGAAGGCCATCCCGACAAAGTCTGCGACGCAATCTCCGATGCGGTGCTCGATGCCTGCCTCGCCCATGACCCCCTCAGCCGCGTCGCCTGCGAAACCCTCGTTAAGTCCAACCTCGTCGTCATCGCAGGGGAAATCACCACCCGCGCGAAATTGGACTACGATAAGCTCGTTCGCTCCACTATCCGCGCCATTGGTTATACTCATCCCGAAGACGTCTTCCACGCCGACCGCGTCCACATCATGAACGCCCTCACCGGACAAAGCCCCGATATCGCCCAAGGCGTCGATGCTCGCCGTGCTTCTGGAAAGAAATCCTCGGAGCAAGGAGCAGGCGATCAAGGCCTCATGTTCGGCTTTGCCTGCCGCGAAACCCCTGAACTTATGCCCGCCCCCGTCATGTTCTCCCATCACCTCGGGCGCGAACTCAGCCGCATCCGCAAGTCTGGTAAAGTTCCCTGGCTACGCCCCGACGCCAAAACCCAAGTCTCCGTTGAATATCGTCAAAACAAACCCGTCCGCATCACTGCCGTGGTGGTTTCAACCCAACACAGTGAGGACGTCTCTCATCGCCAAATCGAAAAGTTCATTATCGAAAAACTCATCCGCAAAGTTCTTCCAAAAACGATGCTCGATCGGCGCACAGAATTTCTCGTTAATCCCACCGGCCGCTTCGTCGTCGGGGGACCCGAAGGTGACAGTGGTCTCACCGGTCGCAAAATCATCGTCGATACCTACGGAGGGGCGGGTCGCCACGGGGGTGGCGCCTTCAGTGGAAAAGACCCCACCAAAGTCGACCGCAGCGCCGCCTACATGGGTCGCTATGTCGCCAAGAACATCGTTGCCGCCGGCCTCGCCGATCGTGTGGAAATCCAGTTCGCCTACGCCATTGGCCATCCTCATCCCGTTTCCGTCTGCCTCGACACCTTCAATACCGAAAAGGTTCGCTTCGAACGAATCGAGAAAGCCGTACACAAAACCTTTGATTTCCGCCCCGCCGAAATCATCCGCCATCTTCGCCTCCGTCGCCCCATTTACTCGAAAACCACCAACTACGGCCACTTCGGTCATCGGGGCAATCCAGCCTATGCCCCGTGGGAGAACACGAACTGTGTCCGCGAACTTCGCCGCCACGCTGGACTAAAATAACCCAAAAACCCTAGGAGAATAACTATGAGCACCGCCACCCTTACCCCGAAAACCACCACCCCTCGCCCCACCAAATCGACCAAAGATTATCTGGTCAAGGATATCTCCCTCGCCGAGTTCGGTCGTAAAGAGATCGTCATCGCCGAGAAGGAAATGCCAGGACTGATGTCCATTCGCCACCAGTACGCCAAAACCAAGCCCCTCGCAGGCGTTCGTGTGACCGGCTCCCTCCACATGACCATTCAGACCGCTGTGCTCATCGAGACCTTTGTCGCACTCGGAGCCGATGTCCGCTGGGCTAGTTGTAATATTTTTTCCACCCAAGATCAGGCCGCCGCCGCCATCGCCGCCACTGGCGTTCCCGTCTTTGCTTGGAAGGGCGAAACCCTCGAGGAGTACTGGGACTGCACCTGGAAGGCCATCGTCAACTCCGAGGGCAAAGGCCCGCAACTCGTCATCGATGACGGGGGCGACGTAACTCTCTTCCTCCACAAAGGCTATGAACTCGAAAACGGCGACGGCTGGGTCAACACATCCAGCTCGAGCGAAGAAGAGAAGGTCATTAAAAATCTTCTTAAAAAAGTTCACGCCGAATCTCCCACCATTTTCCACGAAATGGTCAAAGAGTGGAAAGGCGTAGCCGAGGAAACCACCACCGGAGTCCATCGCCTCTATAAACTCCAAGAGATAGGCAAACTGCTTGTCCCTGCTTTCAATGTCAACGATTCGGTCACCAAATCAAAATTCGATAACCTTTACGGCTGCCGTCACTCCCTCGTCGACGGACTCAACCGCGCCCTCGACGTTATGATCTCAGGCAAAGTTGCCGTCGTCTGCGGCTATGGCGACGTAGGCAAAGGCTCCGCCCAGTCCCTCCGCGGTCAAGGCGCCCGAGTCATCATCACCGAGATCGATCCTATCAACGCCCTCCAAGCTGCTATGGAAGGATTTGAAGTCACTACCATCGAGGAAACCTTCGGTCGTGCCGACATCTACATCACCACCACCGGCAACAAGGACATCATCACCATCGAACACATGACCAAAATGAAGGACCAAGCGGTTGTAGCCAATATCGGCCACTTCGATAACGAAATTCAAGTCGACAAACTCAACAACCATCCTGGCGTGAAAAAGATCAATATTAAGCCCCAGCTAGACAAATATGTTTTCCCCAACGGACGGGAACTCTTTCTCCTCGCAGAAGGGCGTCTCGTCAATTTAGGTTGCGCCACTGGCCATCCCAGCTTCGTCATGAGCGCGAGCTTCTCCAACCAGACGCTAGCCGCCCTTGATCTCTGGAAAAATCGCACCCTCTACAAACCTGCGGTCTACGTCCTCCCCAAAGCGCTCGACGAAGAAGTCGCCCGCCTCCACTTGGAAAAAATCGGAGTCAAATTAACCAAGCTGACAAAGGACCAGTCCGAATATCTTGGTATCCCCGTGGAAGGTCCCTACAAACCCGCCCACTATCGGTACTAAGAAATCTCTCATTACAAAAGCCCGGCAGGTCCATCCCTGCCGGGCTTTTTATTTCCACCCCGCTTGCCCCCCTATTTTTTCTTCGCCTAATCCAACGTTCTGTCCGATGCTTCACAAGTGGATATAAATAAACTCACCGAAAACGCCCAGAAGGCCATCACCACAGCCCAAGCCGACGCCGCCCGCTCCGGTCATACTGCCGTCGACGTCGAACATCTCCTTCACTCTCTTACGACCCAAACCGATGGACTCATTCCTCGCCTAATCGAAAAACTGGGCACTCAGCCTGCCCGCTTCGCCGAACGCCTCGAATCAGAAATCGCTCGCCTGCCCAAAGTCTCTGGCCCAGGCGCATCTCCAGGCGGAACCGTCATCACACCTCGCCTCCAATCTCTCCTCGGTCGCGCCGCTTCCGAGGCAACCAAACTCAAGGACGACTACATCAGCGTCGAACACCTCCTCCTTGCCGCCCTCCAAGAAGACTCCCACACCGGCGCCGCCAAGGTCCTCAAAGAATTCGGCATAACCTCAGACAAACTTCTCGCCGCCCTACAAACCGTTCGAGGAGGCCAACGCGTTACCTCCGCCAATCCAGAAGCCACCTACGAATCCCTAGAAAAATACGGCCGCGACCTCACTCGCCTCGCCCGGCAAGGCAAACTCGATCCCGTGATCGGTCGCGACCCAGAAATCCGTCGCACCATTCAAGTCCTCTCTCGCCGTACCAAAAATAACCCCGTCCTCATCGGAGAACCTGGCGTCGGCAAAACTGCCATAGTCGAGGGTCTCGCCCGCCGCATCATGGCGGGCGATGTTCCCGAAAGTTTAAAAGAAAAAAGGATTATCGCCCTCGATCTCGCCGCCCTCGTAGCCGGAGCCAAGTTCCGCGGGGAATTCGAGGAACGCCTCAAAGCCGTTCTCAACGAGGTCGTAAAAGCCGAAGGTGGCATCATTCTTTTTATCGACGAGATTCATACTATTGTCGGCGCGGGTAAAGCCGAAGGGGCCATGGATGCGGGCAATATGCTCAAACCCATGCTCGCCCGTGGCGAACTCCACTGCATCGGCGCCACAACCCTCGACGAGTACCGTAAATACATCGAGAAAGACGCCGCTTTAGAACGCCGCTTCCAACCCGTCACCGTGGCCGAACCTTCTGTCGAAGACACCGTTTCTATTCTCCGCGGTCTTCGCGAACGCTACGAAGTCCATCACGGAGTACGCATCCAAGACGCTGCACTCGTCGCTGCTGCCACTCTTTCCCATCGCTACATCACCGACCGCTTTCTTCCCGATAAAGCCATCGACCTAATCGATGAAGCCGCTGCAAAACTCAGGACCGAAATCGAGTCGATGCCCGAAGAACTCGAAAACTTTCAGCGCAGGACGCTCCAACTCGAGATCGAGCGCGAAGCTCTCAAAAAGGAGAAAGACACTCCCTCTAAAGAACGCCTAAAAACTCTGGAAAAGGAGTTGGCAGACCTCAAAGCGAAGCGCGATGCCCTCCACGCCCGCTGGCAGGCGGAACGGGGTGGGGTCGAGTCCTCTCGCAAAATTCGCGCAGAGATCGACCAAATCCGACAAGAAATTGAAACCGCCCAGCGAAGCTACGACCTCAATAAAGTCGCCGAACTCCAGTATGGTCGCCTGCCCGCCCTCGAACAAAAACTGAAAACCGCCGAGACTGCCATCGATGCCAAAGAAAAAGGTGGCCAAGCTAAACTCGTTCGCGAAGAAGTCACCGCCGAGGAAGTCGGCGATATCGTCGCACGCTGGACCGGCATACCCGTTTCTCGCTTGCTCGAAGGAGAAAAAGACAAACTCCTTCGCCTCGACAAGATTCTTCACGAACGCGTAATCGGCCAAGACGAAGCGGTTCAAGCAGTCGCGGATGCCGTTGTCCGCGCTCGCTCAGGTCTGAAAGACCCCAAACGACCCATCGGCTCGTTCCTTTTTCTCGGACCTACCGGCGTGGGCAAAACCGAACTCGCCCGTGCCCTTGCCGCCACTCTTTTCGATAGTGAAGAGGCTGTCATCCGTATCGATATGTCCGAATATATGGAAAAACATGCCGTCTCCCGCCTCATCGGAGCGCCTCCAGGCTACGTCGGTTACGAAGAGGGTGGTCAACTCACCGAAGCCGTTCGGCGTCGCCCCTACTGCGTCATTCTCTTTGATGAAATCGAAAAAGCCCACCCCGATGTCTTTAATACCTTCCTTCAAATCCTCGACGACGGGCGCCTGACCGATAGCCAAGGTCGCACCGTAGACTTCAAAAACACCATCATCATCATGACCTCTAATATTGGCTCTCCCCTACTCATCGAAGGCCTCAACGCTAAAGGTGAAATCACCGAAAAAACACGCCAAGCCGTCATGACCGAACTCCGTAAACATTTCCGCCCCGAATTCCTTAATCGGGTTGATGATATCGTTCTCTTTAAACCCCTCACCCTCGAAGAGATTAAGAAGATCGTAGATCTTCTCCTTGGACTTCTTCGCCATCGCCTTTCCGAGCGGAGAATCACCCTCAAACTTACCGACGCCGCTCGAGAACACATCGGGCGTGAAGGCTACGATCCCATCTATGGGGCACGTCCCCTCAAACGCTACCTCCAGCGCGAAGTCGAAACCCGCCTCTCTCGCCAACTACTCGCTGGGGATATTCTCGACGGCTCCGCCTTGACCCTCGACATCAAGAAAGGCAATTTAGAAATTCAAGCTGGAAAATAATTCTTCTTATGCCCTCCTTTGACGTAGTTTCCGAAATCGATATGGCCGAGCTCAACAACGCTCTGCTCATGGCGCGCAAAGAACTCGCGAGTCGTTTTGATTTTAAAGGCATCACGTGGGAAATCGCCGAGGAGAAAGAAAAGCTCGTTCTTTCGGCCAGCGACAATTTTAAGCTTCAGGCTTTGCACGAAATCGTCATCAACAAACTCGCCAAACGCGGCATCCCTCTCAAAAATCTAGAAACGAAAGACGCCGAACTCTCCTCCGTCGGCCGAGCCCGCCAAGAAGTCCTTTTGAAGCAAGGCCTATCGGGCGAGAACGCCAAGGCCGTTAGCCAATCGATTCGTGGCTCAGGCCTCAAGCTTCAAGCGACTATCGAGGGTCCCAAAGTTCGCATCACGGGCAAGAGCAGGGATGATTTACAATCCGCCATCGCCCACCTTAGAGGCCTCGACTTTCCTGCTGCTCTCTCCTTTAATAACTTTCGTGATTAACTTCCTCCTCTCGGCACTCCTCCTGAGTTGCTTGTCCACCTACGCAGCCGACGAAACCGTCAAACCCGCTCAGCCTGCAGAAGCCAATTCAGTTGTTTGGCCCACTAAGCCACCCGCACAAATCTATATTTTGCCCGTGACCATCGAACCCGCCGCCATTGCCGATGCCAAAAAGAAAAATGCAGAGGGTATTTCCATTCTCCCCAGTGATGATGAAGAAGCCGCTAAAGAAAAGTTGACCGATCTGAAAAAGGATCTGACCGAAGCCATCCTAGAAAAGCTCAACGATGCCGGTCTCCCTTCCCGCGTCTGGACAGGTTCAGGTCTTGTCCCACCCAATGGCTGGAAATTAGCCAGCAACGTCGTCAACCTTGATCCAGGGAAAAAAATGATGGGCACCGACAACCCAGTCGTGGGAGTCATCACCTCAGTCTCTGATTCCGCGAATCCCAATGGAAAGCCATTTCTAGTCTTTAACAGCTCCGTCAAAGGGAAAGTAGCCCCTGGGCCAGGTCTCAGCCCCTTTGCTAAAATTGGTGGTTTCATTGCCAAGACCACTGGCCTTCAGGAATCGATGCAGATCGGGCGGATCGCCGACAGTATTGCCGAAAATCTCACCGACGGAATGAAAAGCCACAATCTCAAGTCCAAAGACGACTAATCTCCTAACCACCCGTCTGCGACCAGCCTACTCGCCTACTTCGGCTCTCTGGGCAACTCAAGCCTGGGACCGCACTGCGGTTTCCATGGATTCGTTTTAAAGCCCCCCTTTTCTAAAAAAAGGCGCACCTCTCCAGCGAATCGTAAGATAGGTGGGAGGGTCAACCCCTCCCACTCCTCTCCGTACGCACCGACATTCTTTTCCGCGAGCGCCAAAAGACGACAAGCTGGGTTCAATCGTTGACTATGAACTCGGTGGCTAGGATTCTCGAAATGTTTCCTCAAGTGCACAAAGGCACCCGCCAACTGGATCAATCCTTGATAGAAAGTAGCCCCCTCCGCCTTGCGACCACGCTCCAACCAAAGCGACTCCAGCACATCATGCGCCTCATAGTACTCCTCCAGATTAAATCTCACGAAATAAGCCGCATATCGCACATCCCGCCCACGGGCGTCCACCCCATCCCACAATTCCGAGATCCGGCTTGCTTTAACTGACATCACCCCACCCTACCTCACCTCACCTCCATCGCGAACCTCTTGCCGAACTCATCTCAGCCAGTAGTTTTCGAAAGATGACTGACCCGAATCCTCGCGCAGGCGCCGCCGCCAAGATCCTCGCCCACCCCGCCGACTACAAAGTCTGCGAAGGGTGCGGGAGCATCGTTCTCAAAAAAGCCCTCCTTTGCCCCAACTGCCACGCTTACCGCTTCGACGAGTCCCTTGTTCGGGTCGGCAAACAAGCAGAGATTCTCGGTTCCCGCGACGCCTCTTCCGTCACCAAAGACGACTACAACTGATCCCCTTTTCCCCTCTTTATAATTCAGAATTCAGCACTGAAGTTAAACTTTAATAATCGCGGAATCCTCGGCGCCTCTTCTTTACCCCAGCAACCCCGCCCAACCTCGCCACATCACCCGCGCCAGCTCTTCCGCCGGCTCCACGTGCTCCGAAGTATCCTCAAGGATTTGAGCAACCTCTACCCCTGCGGCCACCAACTCCTTACGCGATCCCGCCACCATCTCGTCCACCATCGCTGCCGTCATCTCCAGATGTGGCACCAACCCATACGACTTCTTCCCATAACGAAAACCCGCGCACCCACACTTGTCCGTGCTCAAAAGATGAGCCGCCCCTTTCGGTAACGGAAAGTGGTCTCCATGCCAGAGCAACGCCGGAAAATTCTCCGGCAATCTACGTAGTACCGGGTCCTTAAAAGCATCAGGCATCTTTCGTACCGGCAACCATCCAATTTCCTTCTCCCCCGCTCCCACCTCCGACCCCAAAGCCGCCGCCAATAACTGCGCTCCTAAACAGATCCCCAAAACCGGTTTCTCCGCCACAATAAACTGCTTCAGCAACGCAATCTCGTCCTTTAAATGGCTCAACTTCCCCTGATCCCCCACCCCCATCGATCCTCCCATGATCACTAACCCTCCCAATGTACCGAGATCGCTTGGCACCTTTTCTCCCTGATCGATCCGCACCCTCCTCACCTTATGCCCCCCACCAAGCAACTCCTCCTCAATCGTCCCTGGACCCTCCCCCGCTTGGTGCTGGATAATCAGAACTTCAGACATTATTAAACGATCCGCAATCCAGCCTCATTCCGCAATCCTCTTTCTTCAATCTATCTACACTAATCTGAGCAAGTTCGGTAGAAGTTCCACCCCCCTTTGACCTTCGTCCAACCTATGCTACATTCCTCTAGTGAAATACTTCTGTACTTTCTGGCTCGCCCTAGCCTGTTTCTTTAGCTCTCTCCCAATTCAGGCCGAGACCAAGATCCACTGCTGTTGCGATTCCAGCCCAGGCCAGATCCATTGCCCCAACTCCTCTCCGTGCCAGACCCCCGCCCCACGGTCCTCTCCTTCTTCCAGTCGAGATTCTGAACGCGCTACCGCCCTTTCACTCACAGAAACAAGATCATTTCGGCTGAGAAACACTCTTCCCAGTCCCACCTCCCGCCTCATTTGGAAAACTCTACCCAAAAATCAACTACTCACTCAAATTCCCCTTACTTTCCCCAATGTTCCCACTCACACCCGCCTCGCCCAGCTCTGTTGCTGGCTAACTTAATCTCCTCCTAGCTATCTCTTGCCCGCCCCCATCGGGGTGGGAATTTGCTGCGCGTTTCTCGTACTTCTAGGAGGACATCATGAACCCTTTCGAAAAAAACTCAGGATTTGGAAATCAAGATCGGTGGAAAGCCAAGCTCTACACTTCGCTCTCTGCCATCCTCCTCACCGCACTTCTTCATTTCGGTCTTACAGCTTGCACGGGCCATCCCGACCGCGCCGATTCGGAAAAAGAGGCCGAAGGCCAAATCTGGACCTGCCCGATGCATCCATCCATTCGCTCCCCCAAGCCAGGTTCATGCCCAATCTGCGGAATGGATCTAGTCCCCGCAGGCCCAGCATCAACTTCCCCAAAAAACAAAACTACCGAAAACCCTTCCACTCCGTCCTCCAAAGAAAAATCGCTCTCACCCATGGCCGAGGGATCTCAAATCTATATCGACCCAGAAAAACAGAAGGCACTTAGTCTGACCTACGGGGACGTCACCGTGCGTTCCCTCCACCGAGAAGCCCGCGCTCCGCTCCGCCTCGAACCTGATCCATCTGGATTGACCGAGATTAGTATCAAAGGCGGTGGCGGTTTCGTCGTCGGAGTCGATATCGGTTTCCCAGGCCAAGACGTAAAGAAAGGGCAACGCCTCCTCACCGTTCTCAGCGAAGGATGGATCCAAGACCAACTAGAATATATTCGTTCCGTCCAATCCTTAGTCCGGAAACCCTTCGACGAAAAAAATGCCAACCTCAACACCCTCCAAAATGTCCTCAACCGTAGCCGCGCTCGGCTTCGCCTCTGGGATCTCAATGAGGATCAAATCCAAGACCTCGAACAGATCGCCACCAACGCCTCAGGCTGGGATGCCGATTTACGAAAACGCCTCAGCAGCAATCTCGAGATTCGCTCTCCCCTTGATGGCTATGTCGTAGAAAAAAATATCGTCAAAGGCATGCGCTACGAATCGGGCCAAAAACTTCTCCTCCTTGCTCCCCGTACTCCACTTTGGGGCATGGCCGCCTTCACTCCTGAAGACGCTAGCCGAATGAAACCCAGTGATCTTGTCACCTTTTCCATCGACACTCTTCCCGGAGTCGAACTTTCTGCCCCCATTGACCATGTCGATCCCATCACCGATCCCCAGACCCGTCGGATTGTTGCCCACCTTAAAATAGCCGATCCTTTAGCCCAACTCCGCCCAGGCCAAACCGGCGCCGCCTCAATCGACCTCTCACCCGTTTCTGTTTTAAGCGTTCCCGCTTCCGCCCTTCTACCCTTAGGACGTGACCATGTCGTCTTTGTCGATCACGGCAATGGCCACCTAGAACCCCGCCGCGTCATTATCGGCGAAAAATTTGAGGATTACGTCGCAGTTCGCTCAGGCCTCAAAGAAGGCGAGAAAGTTACCACCTCCGCTAATTTCCTCCTCGACTCTGAAGCCCGCCTCAAAGGTGTTCTTCCCGCCTCTCCTGCCGTGGATCACCCATGAGTAGTTCTGCCCCACAAAAAGACTGGGTTTCCCAAATCATCCGGGCCAGCGGCCGGAACCCAGCTCTCGTTATTCTCCTGACGATTTTAGCAGGAGCAGCGGGTTGGGTTGCCCTCCGCCAAGTCCCCCTCGATGCTCTGCCCGATCTTTCCGATACCCAAGTTGTCGTCACCACCGATTGGCCGGGAAGTTCGGCTGATCTTATTGAAGATCAGATCACCTTTCCCCTCCAATCTCGCTTCCTCGGTGCACCCCGAATCAAGGCCGTCCGCGGGGAATCAGTTTATGGCCGATCTTTTCTCTATATTATTTTTAACGAAGGTACCGACCTCTACTGGGCACGTACCCGCGTCGGAGAGGTACTCTCCTCTGCCCGTGCTGTCCTCCCCGCCAATGCCGACCCGAAAATGGGACCCGATGCCAATGGACTAGGCTGGATCTACCAGTACGCCCTCACCGACTCTTCTGGAAAACAAAATCTCGGCCAACTACGCACCCTGCAAGACTGGGTGCTCCGCCCCGCCCTTGCCTCAGTTCCTGGCGTGGCCGAAGTCGCTCCACTCGGCGGCTTTGTGCGCGAAATCCAAGTCCAACTCGATCCCGATCGGCTCTCCTCCTCAGGGGTCACTCTTGCCGAAGTCGCCGATGCCGTTCGCAAATCCAACCGCGACGCCAGCGGACGCTCCTTAGAGGTGAACTCTGCCGAAGTCATTGTCCGCGGCCGGGGTCGCCTCCATTCCCCCGACGAGCTTAAGCAACTTACCATACGCAATACCCGTGCAGGCAGCCCCCTCCTCCTCGGAGATGTCGCTACCATCGTCGAAGGCGGCGCCCTTCGAATCGGCGTGGCCGAACTCAATGGCCAAGGCGAGACCGTGGGTGGCATTGTCATCATGCGAGACCGCGAAAATGCCCTCCGCGTCATCTCAGGCATCAAAGAAAAACTCAAGCAGGTAAAAACGGCCCTGCCTGCTGGTTTGGAAATCGTCACCGTCTACGATCGTAGCGACCTCATTCTCCGAGCGATCCACAACCTCCAAAGCAAACTCCTTGAAGAAGGCCTTGTCGTCGCAATCGTCTGCCTCCTTTTTCTTGGCCACGTCCGTAGCTCCCTCGTAGCCCTTCTCACTTTGCCCCTCGCTCTCCTTCTATCTTTTCTTCCGTTCTCCCTATTAGGGCTCTCCGCCAACATTATGTCGCTCGGTGGGATGGCCATCGCCATCGGCGCTATGGTTGATGCCTCTATCGTTCTTGTGGAAAATGCTCACAAAAGGTTAGAAGAATCAGGTCCTCTCGATTTTGTTCAACGCCGCGAAGTAATCTTAGATGCCGCCTGCTCCGTCGGGCGGCCACTCTTCTTTTCCCTCCTAGTCATCACCGTGTCATTTCTGCCCGTTTTCGCCCTCACTGGCCAAGAAGGCCGCCTCTTCCACCCTTTGGCCTCTACCAAAACCTTCGCCATGGCCTTAGCTGCTATCCTCTCTATTACTCTCGTTCCCGTCCTTCTTCCGTTCTGCCTCTCAGGCAAACTTCGGCCCGAATCCGCTAACCCCCTCAATCGATTTCTCAGCAAACTCTATCACCGTCCCTTAGATTTTGTTTTGCAACATCGCACCGGCGTCCTCGCCCTTTCTCTCCTCCTCTTGGCTTCCACAATTTTCCCTATGCTCAAAATGGGAACAGAGTTTATGCCTCCACTCAATGAAGGAGATATTCTCTACATGCCCACCGCCGCCCCAGGCCTTTCCACCCCAGAGGCCTCCCGCCTCTTAACCTTACAGAATAAAAAGATCCGCGAATTCCCCGAAGTTCTCTCGGTCATGGGGAAAGCCGGCGCCGCCGAAACCGCTACCGACCCCGCCCCCCTCTCCATGTTCGAAACCGTTGTCCGACTCAAACCCCGCGAAGAGTGGCGCCCGGGTCTGTCATGGGAGTCCTTGGTCGCCGAGATGGATACCGCCACCCAAACCCCTGGCATGGCCAATGTCTTTTGGATGCCAATCCAAACTCGCACCCAAATGCTCTCCACCGGATTTCGATCCAATCTCGGCATCAAGCTCCACGCTCCCAATCCGCAAATCCTCGATCAGGTTGGCGCCGAAATGGAACGCGCCCTTACATCTTTCCCCGGAACCCGTGGAGTTTTCGCCGAACGCTTTACCGGCGGGCGCTACCTCGACCTAGATTTCGATCGTGAGAAACTATCTCGCCAAGGACTCTCTGTCGAAGACGCCGCCTCCGCCCTCGAATCGGCCGTCGCAGGCGAAACCGTCACCGAATGGATCGATGGACGCTCCCGCTTCCCTGTCACCGTCCGCTACGCCCGCGACTTCCGACAAGATCCCGAAGACCTAGCTCGCGTCCTCATCCCTCTGCCCAATGGCGGCAATGTTCCTTTCTCCCAAATCGCTCAAATCACAAGCCGCGAAGGTCCCACCTCTCTTCGTAGCGAAAATGGTCAGCTTCTAAGCTACATCACCGTCGATAGCACCGCGGGAGACGTCACGGGATATGTCGCCAAAGCCGACCGCTACCTCAAAGAGAAAGTCCAATTTCCACCAGGAACATGGTTTGAATGGGGCGGAACCTTCGAATCAATTCAACGTGCTCGCCAGACGTTTGCCCTCGCCATTCCTGCCACCCTCGCTCTCATTATGACCCTTCTTTTACTCAACACCCGATCCATCTCTCGTACTGCCCTCATCATGCTTGCTGTTCCCTTTTCTCTGGTCGGTGCCTTCTGGTTGCCTTGGCTTCTAGGTCATCACTTTAGCGTCGCCTCCGCCGTCGGCTTGATTGCCCTTGCGGGTCTCGACGCTGAAACCGGTGTCGTCATGCTTCTTTATCTCGATCATGCCGTCGACGAGCGTCGCGCAAAAAACCAACTTCGTAATCGTGCTGACCTCTTTGCCGCCATCCATCAAGGCGCCGTCGGTCGGCTCCGCCCGAAAGTCATGACTATGTTCACCATTGTTGCAGGACTCATGCCCATCTTCTTCGGCCACGGCACAGGTTCCGATGTCATGCAGCGTATCGCCGCCCCCATGCTTGGAGGTGTTATCACCTCCACTCTTCTCGAACTACTCCTCTACCCCGTTCTCTACACCCTCTGGTTCGGTCGCAAACTGCCTAAAACTTAATTTTACAATTTCATTACTCAATCGTGCTTGCAGTTGACAGTGAGCGAACACTTACCGACTCCCTACTCCTTTGCCTCAGGTACGTTATTTAAAAACCAGTCGTAAGCCAAACCGATCCCCTCCTCCATCGACACCTTCGGCTTCCACCCCATCCCACGTATCTTCGTCACATCTAAAAGTTTCCTTGGCGTGCCATCTGGCTTGCTCATATCCCATCGTATCTTCCCTCCAAAACCAACCGCCCTTTTCACCTTCTCCGCCAACTCCGAAATCGTCGAGTCTTCCCCCACCCCCACGTTTACAATCTCCCGCCCATCGTACTGCTCCAACAACATTAGTAATCCCTCAGCCAAATCCTCCACATACAACCACTCCCTCCTCGGCGAACCCGTGCCCCACAAAACCACTTCTTTCTCTCTCTTCACTTTCGCCCGATGAAACTTTGTTATCATCCCAGGCAACGCATGAGAACTCTGCGGATCAAAGTTGTCTCCCGGACCATACAAATTCGTCGGCATCGCCGAAATTGCACTCTTTCCATACTCATCCCGATACGCCTGCGCTAACCTCACCCCCGCAATTTTTGCTAACGCGTAAGCATCGTTCGTCGGTTCCAACGGCCCGCTCAAGAGCGAATCTTCACGAATCGGCTGTTCTGCATGCTTCGGATAAATACAGGAACTACCCAGAAATAGAAATTTCTTACACCCAGTCCCGAAAGCCGACTCCATCAAATTGTTCTGCATCCGCAAATTATCCAAAAGAAACTCCACCGGACGCTTCGCATTCTCTAAAATTCCCCCAACTCTCGCCGCCGCATCAATCACCTGATCTGGCTTCTCCTTGCTAAACCACTTCGCCACCGCTCCTGCATCCGTTAAGTCCAACTCCGCCCTCGTCCTCGTCAAAATCTGACACCCACCTTTTCTTTCCAACGCCCGCACCAACGCCGAGCCCACCATCCCACGGTGACCGGCCACAAATATTTTCATCGCTAATCCCGGATCCGCTTCCCTGCCCGCTCTTCCGCCAATTGTAAAATATCCGCATCCACCATGATTTCTGTAAGCTCCTTGAACTTCACCTTTGGTACCCACCCCAGCTGTTTTTTCGCTTTCGAAGCATCCCCAATGAGCAAATCCACCTCAGCCGGCCTTAAATACCGTTCGTCAAAAGCCACATGCTTTTTCCAGTCCAACTTCGCCCGCGCAAATGCCACCTCAACAAACTCCTGTACACTATGCGTTTCACCTGTCGCAATCACATAGTCATCCGGCTTCTCTTGTTGCAACATTCGCCACATCCCCTCGACATACTCCGGCGCAAAACCCCAATCCCGCTTCGACTCCAAATTCCCTAAAAACAATTTCTCCTGCAATCCCGCCTGAATCCTAGCCACCGCCCGCGTAATCTTTCTTGTGACAAAGGTCTCCCCACGGCGCGGGCTCTCGTGATTAAACAAAATCCCATTCGAGGCATGTAACCCGTAACTCTCTCGGTAGTTCACCGTGATCCAGTAGGAATACACCTTGGCCGCAGCGTACGGACTTCTTGGATAAAATGGCGTCGTCTCTTTTTGTGGCACCTCCTGCACCAATCCATACATCTCCGAACTCGAAGCCTGATAAAATCGCGCTTTGGGCGTCACCTGCCGCATCGCATCCAGAATCCGAATCGTCCCCAACCCCGTCACATCCCCAGTGTACTCAGGAATATCAAAACTTACCCTGACGTGACTCTGCGCCGCTAAATTATAAATCTCCTCAGGCTGCGTTTCCCCCAGAATCTTGATCATCGAACTCGGATCACTTAAATCGCCATAGTGCAAAAAGAACTTTGCCCCCTTCTCATGGCGGTCCCGATAAATCGCATCCAGTCGCTCCGTATTAAAACTAGAAGAACGCCGGATAATCCCATGCACCTCGTACCCTTTCCCTAAAAGCAACTCTGCCAGATACGAACCGTCCTGCCCCGTAATCCCCGTGATTAGTGCTTTCTTAGCCATAATTTTTAATTCTGAGCCAAATGAGGTTTCGCCCGAGCGTCTAGCTTTTTAGCTAGGCGCAAATCTAACTCACTAATACCGCACACATCATGGGTCGTCATCTCAACCTTGACCGTTGTGTAAGAATGGAAGATTGCGGGGTGGTGATTCATCTTTTCCGCCTCAAGGTTTGCTCCCGTAATAAACATCGCCGCCGCCGTGAAATCGATAAACTTATACTCCTTTTTGATCCGCCCTGCATCCTGCGTCCATCCCTCTAACGTCGTCAGGACGACCTCAATCTGATGACCCGTAAGCTTTACTGCCATCCCGAAAGATTGTCCCAAAATAGCTCCGCGCCCAAGCTTGAATCGGTCCTCGCCTTGCTTCCGACCTAATTCAAGCCACCCTTTTCTCTTCTATGCCCGAACTCGCCGAAGTGGAATTCTTTCGCCAAAAGTGGAATCCTGGCCTCCGTCAGAAAATTATCTCCGTTCATCTCCATTCACAGAAACGTATCTTCCGCGAAACTTCCACCACTCTCCTCTCCCGCACCATCCAAGGTCGCCATCTCCGCTCCTCCCACGCTCACGGCAAACAGATGCTCTTCCGCTTTGGCTCCGATGGCTGGCTCGGCCTCCACCTCGGAATGACAGGCAAACTATCCACCGCAGCCGCCTCCCACTTACCCCGCCCCCACGATCACCTAGTTCTCCGCACCGCCCGCCACTCGCTCATTTTTCAGGATCCCCGCCTCTTCGGCCGAATCCGCTTCGCCCTCTCCCCTCAACCGCCTCCTTGGTGGACCACCCTCCCTCCCCCGCTCCACTCCCCGAAATTCAGTAAGAAAAAACTCCAAGATATCTGCTCCCGCCGCTCCCGTGCCCCACTCAAAGCCCTCCTCCTCATGCAGCAGTTCTTTCCCGGTATCGGCAACTGGATGGCGGACGAAATTCTTTGGCGAACACGCCTTTGCCCACGAACCCACGCTGGTCTCCTAACTCAAAAAACAATTTCCAATCTCCATACCCAAATTCGCAAGATTTGCCACGATGCTCTCCGCATCATCGGTAAGGGCGGATCCAATCCGCCCCGATCTTGGCTCTTCCCTCACCGCTGGAAATCTGGAGGATTCTGCCCTCGCTGCCACCACTTACTTCAGCGCGCGCCCATCGGCGGCCGTACCACCTGCTGGTGCCCCCTCTGCCAACCCCCCACTCCTCTTCCTCGCGCACCTCGGCACTGATAGCATCTCCTTATGTTCCGATCCGGCCCTCCCCGCCGTATTCCGCCCACGGGAAAAATTTCCTCGCAACCCTCTCTTGCCCCGCAGCCCCATACCCCTCCTCCACCTCCTGCTTCCACCACAAAAAACTTCTCCTCAAAAATCTGGCGCCCTTTTGTCCAATGGATCTCGGGCGCACTCCTCCTGCTTTTCGCTGGATCGGCCATCCTCTATTTTTTTCTCCGAGGCTCATCCTACTCGAAAAACGACGACGAGATCCGCTCCCCCCAAGCTCTTCAAGCCGACTACGCCCGCTGGAGCTCTTCTCTTCGCCAACTTTCCCAGCTCACCACGCAAAATAATGCCCCGGCCTTGCCCCTCCTCCCACCCGCTATTCCCCTCGATCAATCCACCCTCGGTTGGTGGAACCGCAGACAAAATCTCCCTCCCGATGCCCTCGCCCGTTCCGTTCTCTCCCGCCACCTCCCCCAACAGGTCGAATGTGTCGAACTCACCCCACGTCGCCTTATCCCCTCCGACGACGGAGTCTCCGTCGACTACGCCATCACTCTCCGGGCGAAGGAAGATATTCTCCTCGCTCCCGTTGTGCCCGTAACCGTTCCCAAAGATCTTTCCTCTAATCATAAACGCCTCATCCCAAAAATCGTCTACGCCTACGATCTTCCCCCAGGCAAAGTCTTCGATCTAGCCTCCGCCAAAACCATTCTCCCCGCTGGCACCACTCTTCAGGGTGGTTGGACTGTCCGTCGCGCCGATCGCTCTTCTGGAACTTGGAAGGTCACCAGCGCCGATCTCCTTCCCCTCACCCGCATCCCCGCCCTCGAAGCCATTTTCGTCCGCGAAGCCACAACCCCTCCTCCCGCCCTTCTCCGCTCCCGCGGGGAGCTGGAAAATGGAGAAGCCAAACGCCGCGCCGCCACCCAAACCCTCGACGACCGGCTCACCGCTATCCGTGAAGACGTAAAACAGTACCGATCCCAACTTATATCTTCCGCCCCCTCCGCCTCGAAAAGCAAAGGAATCGGCGCAGGGAGCGGGGTCCCTACCAGTGCAGGAATCGGCATGGTCGGCGGCGCCGCCACGGGTGCAAGCATCGGCGCCATGGCTGGCGGTGGCGATGGTGCCGCCATCGGAGCAGGAGCCGGCGCCCTCGCTGGTGCTCTCATCGGAGCCATCATTGCCAACTCAGAACAAGAAAAACGGATCGAGCAAGAAAAAGCTGCCCGCCGTGTCGCCATCGCCGCCCTCGAACGAGAAGTAGTCGACTATGAACACAAACTGATGCGTGAATTTGAGAACGAGCTCACCCAAGAAGGCACCAAACAGGAATCCACCTTGAATCGTCCCGCTCCCGCCAACTAATATTTCGCTATGGCCAAAACCGCCAAGAAAGAGGCCGTCCGTCGTCGATTAATCCTCACCGGCATCTGTCTGGCCGCAGGGGTTTTCTTTGCTCTCCTCGGACTCATCCAGTTCAAACCTCTTCTTGAGGCCGAACTCTACACCCGCGACCTTCGCGTCCGTTTCGGTCAGACCGCTCCCATTTCTCCCGAAATCGTCTTCATCGCCATCGATAAAGCTACCTACAAAGACATCCTCTCCGAGGAGGAAGTCGCCGCCGATCCCGCCCTCGCCGAAATGTCCACCGGCTCTTGGCCTTGGCGTCGCTCCGTCTGGGCCAGTGTCATCCAGCGGATCACCGACGCTGGAGCCAAAGTGGTCGGCCTAGATTTAATGTTTCCCACCCCCAAAGAAGGTGACGAGGAACTCCTCCAAGCCGTCACCGACAAGGGAGACCGTGCCGTCCTCGGCGGCACTTTTGAGGAAGTCAGCAACGCAGGCCGCACCTCCGTCCAACTCACCCTCCCCGCCGCCCTCGCCTCTTCGGGATCGACGGAAATCTCTCAGGAAAACTCCGCAGGTCGGGTGGGCTTTGTCAACCTCTGGCCCGATAGCGACGGCATTGTTCGCCGTGCCGATTACCATCGCCAGTTCCAATCCATCCCCGCCGTCTCCCTCGCCTGCCGCATGCTGGAAAAGGCGGGCTACTCCGATCGCATTCCCGCCAGTGGCTCGGGCCTCCTTCGCTTCGCTGGCCCCCCAAACTTCAACTACAAATCCATTCCAGTTTATCAACTCTTCGTCCCTTCCACTTGGGAAAAGGTTTTTAAAAATGGGGAGATGCTTAAAGATAAAATCGTTCTCGTCGGTCCTTACGGCAACTGGTCCAAAGACGTCATCCGCACCCCCTACACCACCGCCATGCCAGGTCCAGAAGTTCATCTCGCGGCCCTCGGTGCCGCTCTTTCCAACAGCTTCCTACAAATGCCCCCTCTTTGGACTCAACCCGCCCTCATTCTCGCAGGCGCCTTGCTCGCTCTTCTTCTCATTCTCACCACCAAGCAACCCATCTTCCGCCTTTTTCTACTCGTTCTTCTTGGGCTGGGATATGCCGTCCTTACTTTCTTTGTCCAAGATAAACTCAGCCTTATCCTCCCCGCCGTCAGCCCCTGCCTCACCCTCCTCTTCGGTGGCATCGGTTGCCTCGGCTATGAGTTCGTTCTCGAACAGCGGGACAAACGCCGAGTCAGCGGCATGTTTTCCACCATGGTCAGTCCCGAGGTCCTCTCCTATATGCAGGCCGATCCCGATCGCTTCCGCCTCACAGGGGAAAAACGCATGGTCTCCATTTTCTTCTCCGATCTCGCAGGCTTTACCACCATCTCCGAATCCGTCTCCGCCGAGGACCTTGCCAAAATCCTCAACCGCTACCTCACTCCGATGAGCGATCTCGTCACCAAGTACGGTGGTTATATCGATAAGTATTCTGGAGACGCCATCATGGCCGATTTCGGCGTTCCCGTCTGGGCCGATCCCGATCCAGACTCCCACGCTTGGAAAGCCTGCTGGTCTGCTCTCGAACAACAGGAACGACTCCAAACCCTCAAAGAAGAACTCAAAGCCGAATACGGTTGCGACATCGACGCCCGAATGGGCATCAACACTGGCGAAGTCGCTGCGGGCAACATGGGCTCCGACAAAAAGTTCCAGTACACAGTCATGGGAGATGCCGTGAACCAAGCCGCCCGTTTCGAACCCGCCAACAAACCCTTCGACACCCACATCATGATCGGAGGCAAAACCTATGAAATGGCCAAAGAAAAAATTGAAGCCCGTTTCCTGGCCAACATGATTGTCAAAGGCAAGACCGAGCCCGTCCCTTGCTACGAACTCCTCGCCAAAAAGGGCGAACTCCCCGAAGCCAAGCGCCAGGTAGTCCAGATCTTTGAAGAAGGCTGGCACCTCCATGCTGCGAGAAACTTCACCGCCGCCATTGCCAAGTTCGATCAGGCCCTCTCACTCGACGAGCACGATGGCCCCTCTAAAACCTATAAAAAGATCTGCGAAGGTTTCATTAAGTCTCCGCCATCCGACTCTTGGGCCGGCGAGTACATCCAAACTTCCAAATAGCCCTCCACCCCATTCTTAAAATGTAACACGTGTTACATTTTAAGAATTACAGACAGAACCCGGTTTCACTTAATTGCCCACCCCGCGATAGGTGCTGTTTCTCTAATATCTAGTAGAGTTACCGCGTCGAACCGACCTAGGTCGAAGTTTCACGATTGAAATTCGCCGAAAGATTACGATTTGTGTAAGATCCTCAAATGAGGTCTCCGATCACTCACATCTTTTTCGATCTCGGCAATGTTCTAGTCGGACTTCGCTCTGGAGAGAAACTTAAAGCCCTAGCCCTCCGCGCAGGTCAAAGTGTGGGCGATTTCTGTGAAAAGATTTGGAACCACGAGCGCGCCCACGACTACGAACGCGGTCACCACACCTGCGACGAGTACTTTGCCCTTCTCGCCGAAGACCTTGACCTCGCCCATGCACAGAAAGAAGTCCAAGAAGCCTTTTGCGATATCTTTTATCCCCTACCCGAACGGGTCGCTCTCGTTCGCCAACTCGCCCTCCACTACCCACTTGCCTTGATCTCCAACACATGCGCCTCCCATATCCGACATCTCGAAGCCACCTACGACTTTTTTCCTCTCTTCCGCCATCGGATTTACTCCCATGTGGTCGGTTGCCGCAAGCCCCACCCCGATATTTACGACAAAGCCCTCCAAGCCACAGGAGCGAAAGCCGAAACATCTCTCTTTATCGATGACCTTGCCGAAAACCTTGAAACTCCCGCCAAAGCAGGATGGAAAACCATTCACCTCCCACCAGGGACCGATCTATCAACCGCTTTACGCCCCTTCAAAATCGCTCGAATCGATTAAACCTACACATCACTAGCCTCTGTTTTTATCGAATTGGCTTTCAAGCTAAAGAGCGAATTGATCCGCTCCCCGCTCCCTCTCGAAGGCGCGTAAACCGAAATCAGACCAATCGATCCCCTGCTCTAGCTAACAATCAGGAATCCAGAGAATATACTTATTACTTATTTTTAGTAATAAGTTGCTATAAAGTTATTAACATATTTATTGACACATACAACCCCTAGTAATAAAGAACACCTATGCACCGCAGAATGAGGGATAAACCGACTCTAAATAGGAGTGCTAAATAAGGAGAATAATCATGTATAAATACGTAATAACTTTAATTTCAATACTCGCTATGGCTGTTGGCTCCGTTCACGCCGCAGATCCATCGGTCACAACCTCCACCAACGATCCGATGGTGATGAAGATATATCCCGACGGCACCAAAGTTGTCGTTCGTTGGAGCGAAATTGGAAAAGCAGTCGATAACGGAGAGAAACACGGTGGCTCCCCCCGCATCATCGCCTACGATCCAGGGAAAGAGGGGATCGTGCCGATCGGTCAAGCCGCTCCGGCTCAACCCGCTAGCGAGCCTGTTTCTTCAAGATTACCAACCTCCTCATCAGTAGTGGCACCAGAATCAACTAAAAGTATCGAATCTACTCCTGCCCCGATGTCCGACACCGAATCTTACGGACCCGAAGAAGGCTTTGTACTGCGAAGCGCAGTAGGGGCCTCATTCCAACAGCCTTTGAGCGGAAGGAGCGGAAGTGGGAGAACTTACGATAAATTTATTTTTCAGCCAGGTATTCGGTTCGATTTAGAGCCTGGATATAACGTAAACGACTGGTTTCGCGCAGGACTGGAAACCTCGTTTATCTATAACCAGCTCCATTCGGTCAGCACTGGCGGATCGATGCTCTATAACGGGGCTAAAAATCTGGGGAACGGTGGTTTTTATCAGGTTCCAGTTCTAGCAAATGTAACCTTTACCTATCCATCCGATGGACCCATTCGTGGCTACTTGGGCGGAGGCATAGGAGGCGCCTGGGACATTCTCCAAGCATCAAGTGACCCGAGGGGCGCTTACACAAGTTATCACTGGAACTTTGTTTGGGAGGTAACCGCTGGGTTTACCTACAATGTAATGCCGGGATTAGATCTCGATATTGCCTACAAACTTCTATCCACCCCGAATCCTAATTTTGACGGACAAGGGCACTATCAAGCCAGCTTTAATCATACTGCCGAAATCGGTCTGGCGTATCGCTTCTGAAAATAGCCCTTCCGCTCTGTAAAAGGAGCCCTCCATTTTGGGGGGCTCTTTTTTTGCTCTCCTCTCTTCTATCGATCCCGCCGGCAAATGCCCAAACCACCTCCGAGGTTGTCACTCTCCGTACTGCTCCAAATGATTCCACAAACCTAACTATCCCCCCCACCGCACCCTCACTTCGCTCCGAAGATCCAGGCATCGTCTCCATCGGCGCCCCCTCCCCTCTCGCCCCCGATCAACCCTCCCTCACCAGCTCCACCTCTGCCCTCCTTCCCACCGCAGAGGAACCCAGAAATATGGACGAGTTCTTTGGGTCACACGAGGGATTCAGCTTCCGCACCGCGGCTGGCGTCACTCTCCAACAACCCCTCAGTGCCCGACTCGGCAATCAGACGATCTATAGCAAAACCGTATTCAACCCAGGTGCACGTTACGATTTTCAACCCAGCTACAACTTTACCGACTGGTTCAGACTTGGTACCGAGGCCGCATTTATCTACAACTCAGTCCACTCCTCCGTTTTCGGCAATGATACCCGCTACGGAACAGGCAGCTTCTACCAAGTTCCCCTCCTTCTTAACGCCACCTTCCATTACGTCTCCGATACCCCATTCAGTGCTTACTGGGGAGCCGGAGCAGGCGGAGCTTGGCAACACCTGCAGACAGGAACCGATATCACTGCCTACTCCACCACCAACTGGAACTTTGTTTGGCAAGGCACTCTCGGCGTCAACTGGACGGTCATCCCAGGACTCGATCTCGATCTCGGCTACAAATGCCTTTCCACCCCCAATACCAACTTCAACGGCTTCGGCCCCAGTAAACCCCTCTTCAACCACACCGCCGAGCTCGGCCTCGTCTGGCGCTTCTAGTCGGGGTCTGACCCTACCCCCGTCGCTAGGTCGGTCCCTACCTCTTTCCCAGGGTCTGACCCTACAAACAACTATGTGAATAACTTCACTACAAGTAGGGGTGTTTTGTTTGCGGGCCCTACATATTGTGTAGAGACTCTGCCTCGACCCCATGTTTTACCCATTTGGCATTCGACTCCACCTCTGTCTTCTCACGGCAATTCCTTCCGCTCTCCTCTTCACTTTTTCCGCACACGCGCAGCGATTAACTCTCCCACCTGCCACAGCTGTTCCCCCTACTCAACCATCGCCAGCAACAAGTGCATATTCTTCTGATTCTCTCAGCACCGACCAAGCACAAATCTTAAAAATATATCCCGATGGGACAAAAAGAATCGTCCCCATCTCGGCTCTCAATTTTCGCGATGATGGCGCCGCCTTCGGTGGTCCACCCCTACTCTCCGTCTACTCCAATCCCAGCAACGATAAAAAGAGCTCTCCCGAAAGACTCTCCGTTGCGCCCATCGGCATTGACGGCTCTCCATCCTCCGTACCCGCCACAATTCCTCCCTCACCCAACCCTCTAACCGCCACCCCAACTAGCGCAGGCGACCCCATGGGTGGCAGCGCCCCTTCCGATCCAATGGGTGGTTCAGTCAGCTCTTCAGCCGATCCAATGGGTGGTTCAGGCCCCGTCGATCCTCTTTCTGGTGCACCCCCCAAAGGCTCTCCTCCCCCGCTCCAAACCGTTTCAGGCCGAGCCGCCCCAGTTTCCTCCATTGAAAACAGTGTCGACCTCGGCACCTACGACGATTTCTTCATGAACGCCGCCATCGGTGGCTCGATCCAAGGCCAACTGACCGCTCACCGCGTCTATAATGGAACCAATATGCAGGCCTATCCTTACAATGGAATTTCATCAGAAAACTTCACCTTCCAGCCAGGTTTCCGATTCGACACAGAGTTTGGCTATAATATTTACGACTGGCTCGGTGTCAGCCTCCAGACCGGCATCATCTACAATGCAATTAACCAGTACAACGTCACTCTTACTAGTGGAGAATCTTACCACAATTCTTGTAATGGTGAACTCGTTCAAGTCCCTGTTCAGCTGGATGGCATTCTCCGTTGGCCTGGAGCCACCGCCTTTAAGCCATTTATCGGTGGGGGCATCGGCGCTATCTGGCAACAACTCGACGTGAATAACTACTACTTTGGTTCTAATGACGTTCAAGGCAACTACTGCCGAAGCGCTTTCCAGTTCGGCTTTAACTTTCAGCTTGGCGCGAACTACACCGTCACCCCAGGAGTCGATTTCTATGGCGCCTTCAAACTCCTCGGCGCTTTCAATCCTCGCATCGGCAACTACGATTTCGAAAATAGCTACAACTTCGCCCTCGAAGTCGGCATTCAGTCCCGTTTCTAGTTCTCCTCTTCCCGCAGATCTCCTGCCCGCAACCCGTGGCAGATTCCCCTCTTGGTCTTTTCAATGAAATCACAAAACTCTTTTACCTCTTTCGTTTGCGCATCTTTCCCTCCTCGAATCAGCTCCATCGCTTGGATCCTGTTCTTCCCTCCGAAAAAAAACTCCTCATACACTCTCTCCAACGCTTTTCTCTCCTCAACCCCCACTCCCGCCCGTCGAATCCCAACCAGATTTAGCCCACAGACCGCATTCGTCGCCACCGCCATACAGTACGGCGGCAGATCCATGCCCACCCGACTCTGACCCCGCACCATCGACAATTTTCCAATTCTGACAAACTGATGCACCACCACCGCCCCACCCAAAAAGGCCTTCTCTTCCACCTCCACATAGCC
>JBGSBI010000017.1:0-35174 GCA_041730685.1 Aliarcobacter sp. | reverse complement strand
TTTCCAGCTCCCCGAAGCATTTCGCTGGTAACCACGTCCTTCATCGCTTCTGAATGCCAAGGTATCCCCCATAAACTCTTAATTCCTTGAATTTAAGACTTCTATAATCTTAATTTTGTTCTGTTAAATCAAAAAAAATTTTTATTTTTTCATGTGGAGGTAAGCGGATTCGAACCGCTGACAGCCGCCGTGCAAAGGCGGTGCTCTACCAACTGAGCTATACCCCCGTTGGGCCATTCTGGATTTGAACCAGAGACCTCGCCCTTATCAGGGGCGCGCTCTAACCAACTGAGCTAATAGCCCCTTTTATTTTTGAAGTAATCGACCTTATCACTTAAAGATTAATCTAAAATAAATATTCTTTAAAAGGAGGTGATCCAACCGCACCTTCCAGTACGGTTACCTTGTTACGACTTCACCCCAGTCACTAATTCTACCTTAGGCACCCTCCCCCAAACGGTTAGAGTAATGATTTCGGGCATAACCAGCTTCCATGGTGTGACGGGCGGTGTGTACAAGGCCCGGGAACGTATTCACGGCGCCGTAGCTGATGCGCCATTACTAGCGATTCCAACTTCATGGAGGCGAGTTGCAGCCTCCAATCCGAACTGGGCCCAGTTTTACAGATTTCCTCCACCTCGCGGTATCGGTTCTCATTGTACCGGGCATTGTAGTACGTGTGCAGCCCTGGGCGTAAGGGCCATACTGACTTGACGTCATCCCCACCTTCCTCCCAGTTGAACTAGGCAGTCTGTCCAGAGTTCCCACCATTACGTGCTGGCAACAGGACACGGGGGTTGCGCTCGTTGCGGGACTTAACCCAACATCTCACGACACGAGCTGACGACAGCCATGCAGCACCTGTGCAAATCGCCCTTGCGGGCCAGCGTGTTTCTACGCCTGAACTAAGCATGTCAAGGCCAGGTAAGGTTCTTCGCGTTGCATCGAATTAAGCCACATACTCCACCGCTTGTGCGGGCCCCCGTCAATTTCTTTGAGTTTTAATCTTGCGACCGTACTTCCCAGGCGGCTCATTTAATCCGTTAGGTTCGACACAGGCGGGGTCGAATCCGCCTACATCTAATGAGCACCGTTTACTGCCAGGACTACCGGGGTATCTAATCCCGTTTGCTCCCCTGGCCTTCGTGTTTCAGGGTCAGATTTCGTCTTGAGGGCTGCTTTCGCCATCGGCGTTCCTCTCGATATCTACGCATTTCACCGCTACACCGAGAATTCCGCCCTCATCTCCGAACCTCTAGCTAGGCAGTATCCGACGCAGTTCCGTTGTTGAGCAACGGTATTTCACGTCAGACTAACCTAACCCCCTACACACCCTTTACGCCCAGTAAATCCGAACAACGCTTGGGGCCTCTGTATCACCGCGGCTGCTGGCACAGAGTTAGCCGCCCCTTCCTCTCCGACTACCATCAAACATCCGAGTTATTAATCCGGATGTCTTGTTCGTCGGTGACAGGAGTTTACGAGCCGAAGCCCTTCATCCTCCACGCGGCGTCGCTCCTTCAGGGTTGCCCCCATTGAGAAAAATCCTCGACTGCTGCCACCCGTAGGTGTCTGGACCGTGTCTCAGTTCCAGTGTGGCTGGTCGTCCTCTCAGACCAGCTACCCGTCTAAGCCTTGGTGAGCCATTACCTCACCAACTAGCTGATAGGGCGCGGGCTCCTCCGATAGCGTGAGGCCTTGCGGTCCCCCACTTTGCCCTTACAGGCATATGCGGTATTAATTCGCCTTTCGACGAGCTATCCCCCACTTCCGGATAAATTCCCACGTGTTACGCACCCATTCGCCACTCAATTTCCTCAGTTATTGCTAACCGAGAAAATCGCGTTCGACTTGCATGTCTTATCCACGCCGCCAGCGTTCGTTCTGAGCCAGAATCAAACTCTCCAATAGAGAATATGAGCCAATCTCCCCAGGTTGCCCCAAGAAAAAAGGCCTTAAATTCTGGCCAATATATTATTGGCCGACAAAATGTTTTGGTCACCACCTCCGCTTCGAGCTTGCACCCGAACCGGCATTCTCACCTCAGGCTGTCAACCCGAGCGAGAACGGTAACCCGCACAATTCAATCTTCCTTTGAACTACTGCTGTCGATTGTATCCCTTTGTCCGTATCCAGACAAAAGAACACCACGTTGGTAAAGAACTGGTTCCCCACAGATCCAAAAAAAATTCAGAACTGAAATTAAGGGGATACAAAACATACGCCCCCACACGGTTCGGTCAACATCTATTTCAAATAAATTTATTTATTTTTTGCTATCCCATTCTCCCTACCCATATTTGCCCATGGACCACGCTCACCCACCCCAAAAAGATAGCCCCCACTGCTGCCACCACACCCCAGCCCACCCCACCCCCTACGGAAAATTATTCCTCCTCTCCCTCCTCCTCTCTATCCCCCTACACTTCCTCTCTTCCGATCATTTAAATATTCCTTATCGCCCTGCCCTTGAGATACTTATATCTAGCATCGTCGTCCTTTGGATCGGCTTCCCACTCCTCAAATCCTTCTCCCTTAGCCTCAAACATCTCAACCCCAATATGTTTACCCTCCTCGGTAGCGGCATTCTCACCGCCTACCTCTACAGCCTCTTCACCACCCTTTTCCTGCCCCTCTCCCACAATTCTCTATTTTTCGATGCCGCCGCCGCCATCACCACTCTCGTCCTCGCAGGCCAATGGCTCGAACAATACTCCGAAAATAAACTCGCCCAGTCCCTAAAAAATCTCCTCAACCTCACCCCTCCCACCGCACGCCTCCTCAACGGAACAACAGAAAAAATTATTCCCTGGGCCGATATCCACCCCGGCCAACACCTCCTCGTCCTCCCAGGCGAAACTATTCCCACCGACGGGAAAATCCTCGAAGGCCACTCCTCCGTCGAGGAATCCATCCTCACCGGCGAACCCCTCCCCATCGAAAAATTCCCAGGCGACTCCGTCCTCGGTGGCACTCTCCTCTCAGGAGGCCGACTCCTCATCCTCGCCGAAAAGGCGGGCAACCAATCTCTCGTCGGCCACCTCTCCCAGCTCGTCGACGAGGCCAAACAAAATCCCCCGCCTTTCCAACGCCTCGCCGATAAAATCGCCGCCCTTTTCACCCCACTCGTCCTCCTCCTCGCTCTCGCCACCGCCGTCGGATGGATCCTCGCCGGAGAAACAATCGGCACCGCCATCAACCGCGCCGTCGCCGTCCTCATCGCCGCCTGCCCCTGCGCCCTGGGCCTCGCCGCCCCCGTCGCCACCGCCTGCGGTCTCTCCCGCGCCGCCCGGCTCGGCGTCCTCATCCGCAACCCCTCCTCCCTCGAAAAACTTTCTCGCGTCAAACTCCTCGTCGTCGACAAAACCGGAACCCTTACTGAAGGAAACCCCGCCATCACCTCAATCATCACCGCACCAGAAACCTGCGAAATATCCGCCCTTACCCTCGGAGCCTCCCTCGCCGCCTCCAGCCTCCACCCACTATCCAAAGCAATCGTCAAAGCCGCCCTCTCGAAAAATCTATCCCTTGAAAAAATCTCCGATATCCACGACACCCCAGGCCAAGGCATCACAGGTAAAACTAACGGAACAGAACTTCTTCTCGGCCAACTCTCCTTCCTCGAACAAAAAGGAATCAATATCCCGTCCACCCTCCGCACCTCTGCCCCCACAGGAGTTCATCACCAGACAGGACCCGCCGTCTGGCTCTCCCAAGGAAATCAGTGCCTCGCCCGCTTCAATATGGCCGATCCCATCCGCTCCACCACCCCCGCCGCCATCCAATCTTTACAAAATCTCGGCATCGATCTCGAACTCCTCACCGGCGATCAACCCGAAGCCGCTCGCGTCGTCGCCACCCAACTCGGCATCACCCGCCTCCAAGCAGGCGTCAAACCCGAAGCCAAAGCCGCCCACGTCTCCTCCCTCGTCGGCACCGTTCCCGGCCTTGTCGCCATGGCAGGCGACGGCACCAACGACGCACCCGCCCTCGCCTCCGCCGATCTCGGAATTTCATTGGGCTCAGGCACCGACGCTGCAAAAGAAGCCGCCGCCGTCGTCGTGTTAAAAGGGGATATCGCAGGCATCGCACGCGCCTTCCTCATCGGCCAAGCCACCATCCGAGTCATTCGCCAGAATCTTTTCTTGGCCTTCGCCTACAATGCCATCGCACTCCCCGCCGCCGCTGGCCTTTTCATTTCCTCGACTGGTTGGGCTCTCTCACCCACTTGGGCCGCCACCTCGATGGGTCTCTCTAGCCTTCTTCTTACCGGAAATGCACTAAGACTTCTCCGCTACACCCCACGCTGAATCTTCAAACCCACGGTCGGAGGTTTACTTTCCAATTACTTTTAACAGAAAATAATCGCCTGCTCCCAATTTCAGGATAAATTCATCTCATGACCACTCAAGAGATCCAGACACTCCCAACCGACGAGAAGATTCGGCTTATGGAGGCAATCTGGGAAGATATGCGTCATCACTACGAGAGTGCCGCAATCCCCCAGGATGTGATCAATATTCTAAAAGAACGACGAGCGTGCGCCGAGCGAGGCGAAACCCGACTTCTCGAGTGGGACAAGGTGAAGTTTGCCGTCGGGCGTGGATGAAAAGAATCCTCGTTTCCGAGGGTGCATTTTGCGAGCTCAATGAGGGTTTCCTATTTTACGAGGCACAGGAATTCGGACTCGGCGATTACTTTACCGCCTGTCTGCGAGCTGATATCGAAGGCCTGAAAGTCACCGCAGGAATCCACCGAGAGGTGCAGGGATTTCATCGACTTTTAAGCAGAGTCTTTCCACACGGCATTTTTTACACTGTCGGATCTAATGAGGTAACAGTTTGGGCAGTAATCGACCTGCGCCGGAACCCCGATTGGGTATCCAGTCGACTCAAATAGAAAAAGTCGAGAATTTCGCAGCCTGAGGCTGATTTATAATTCAGTCCACCACGGGATCAAAACCATTCCTCGGTAGGGTTCATCATCCATGATGCGCCGATTGAACTACTCAATCGGCCGATGGAGACCATCGGCCCTACCACAAACCACAACACCGGTAGGGACGACCATCCCTTGCCCTTCGAAGTAACGTCGGCGGAACGTAGTAGGCCCGGTCGTCCTAGTTCTTTTCTAAACGGAAAAGAACGTAAACAAGCCTTGCATCTCCAACTTTGTTCGCCCACCGAGGCGGCCTCGGAGATGCCGCCCCTACCTAAGCTTCCAACTTTAAAACCTCATTCACGCATACCGTGTCTCTACCCCGACCTGCCCCGACCAGAGTCGGGGCCGGCGTCGGGGCCGCAACTGCAGGAAAAATTAAGAATCCAACATCAAAAATTACAAATTCTCCCTTTTCCGACCTTTGCGTCCTTGGCGGCCTTTGCGTGAGCAGTCTGCATCCCTCAACTGCAGGTAAAATTAAGAATCCACGCGTGAGCGTGTCCCGCAACCGCGGGGCAAAATCAAAAATTACAAATCCCCCCCCTCCCTACTCCTTCTTTTTCACTCTACACTCTTGGATCCTTTTTTTGCACTCTACCAACTCTTGACTCGAATCTGTGAAATGTTTCGTCCGGATCAGTAACGCCCGCTCATAATAACTCCTCGCATCCTGATAATCCCCCGAACTCGCACACGCATCCCCGATCACCAGCAGTGTAAGCGCGACGTTTGGATGATCCTTTCCTAGCGCCCTTTCCACCATCCCGAGCGCCTTCAGATGTTCATGAAAAGGTGGTCGAACTCCCCCTTTCCCTACGGAAAATTCTGCACCCCCCTGATCCACCCAATTTACTTTCGTCGACGAACCAACCCCAAACCTCCCAAAGCTAAAAGACACAAAGCCAAACTGGAAGGCTCTGGTACTCCCGCAGGAGTAGGAGCCGCAAACGTATCGAATTGAGCCTGAGTGATAAAGGTCAGATCCCCGTCTAGGTAGGTTGCGACGGGATCATTCGCATCCCTAGAATACGGCGCTTCAAACTGAAATTTCACTACCGAGGTATTGGCAAAGTTCATCATAGCCATGCTCGGAAGTGTGAAATTCACGTCCACATTGTCACCATTAAATTCCCAGGCACCAGCATTCTCGGTGACCGTCAATTTTGTATCTGGCGTCAGTTGATAGGAAACAAAACCCGAACCGGGAAGCACCCGTACCCTTTCACTTTGGATTATCGTTGTAGTCGTGTTCGAATAAGGCACGCCATTGATTGAGCCCGAGCTAGTGGAGGTATTACTAGATCCGTCCACATCGTAGGTCAGTAGCCTGAAATCGCTGAGCACCTTGGCGATGCTGAAAGTATGACCCGCATCCGCTTCAAAAAAGTTTAGGGTGTAGTTTATCCCCAGCGGATTGCTACCCGCGACAGGATCAACTGCCGAATTCCAACCCGCTGTAGAGGTATACCGCGCCTGGAGATCTCCACCAGCAGTTGTTTTTACGGTATAATTATACGTCGCCGCCCCGTAAGTTGACGTCGTAATCCTCATATCAACGCCCGTGGCAACATTTCTAAAACTCTGCGTCAACCCATTATATTGATTTGAAATGGCGGACTCGACCCGATCTGAAAAGTTAAACCCAGTGTAAGTTGTAACCGCACGCCCTTGCCCTATCCCGAAAAACCCAATACCCATAATCAATGCAAGAATCTTATTAATGCTCGGTTTATTCATAATTACAACGTACATGGCAGACCCAGTTTCGCAAGGGTAAATTTATTCACTCTAATGCACCATATATGCAAAGCTTACCAATACAGAGTCTAAATTCTGTAAGTCGCTTTCCAAGAATAAGAAGAAGACGCGGCCCCTTGCATAACCTTTCTAGGCTTTGCGTCTTTTGCGCCCAACCGCAGTGCCGCGTCCAGCAACTGCGAGGCACTTCTGGGCTTCTCACCTCCAAACCACAGCACCGGTAGGGACGACCATCCTCGGTCGTCCGATTGATCCATTCAACGCTCCAAACCTAAGCCATTCTATCGGCCGGTGGGGACCCTCGGCTCTACCACCACTTTCACACTTTCTTACATTCCCACATTCTCACCCGCCCGCTGCGGGCGCCCCTCCTTTTCACAACTTTTCCGGATTTTCTAAAAGTTCCGCTACCCGCGCCAGCAGTCGTCCCGCCGCCCCGCCGTCAATCACCCGATGATCAAAACTTAAAGTTAAAGGCGCTTGCCTCACTGGCTGAAAAGATTTTGTCGCCTCATCCCAAACCGGCACCACCTTCGCCGCACCCAACCCCAAGACCAAACTCTGCTCAGGCAAAGGGATTGGCGTGGCCCACTCCAACCCAAAGGTCCCATAATTCGTCACCACCGCCACCGAACCGCCCGCCGCCTCCCCTGGCAACTTGCGCGCTTTGGCCTGCTCCATTCGCTCCGCATAAAGCCCGATTAACTTATCCAAGGTAGTCTGATCCACTTTCCGTAAAACGGGCACCAGCACCCCATCGTCCGCCTCCACCGCAAATCCAATATCAATCGAGCCCGGATGAACAATCCGATTTCCCACCAACCTACCCGCCGGCAAACTATTTTCTCCTAACGCCATCCCCAAAGCACGCACCGCATAAAGAGTCGGCCCTGGTTTCTCTGGATGCTTTTTCCGATGAGCCATCAACGCATCCATCCGAGCTGATCTTCCCACCGTGGCCAAGGGCCGCGTCCAACTCCTGCGCATCGCATCCGCCACCGCCACTCGCATCGACGAAGCCGGAGTCAATTTCTGCTTTTCTAAATCCGTAATAAATCGCTCAAAATCTTCAATCGTCACTCTCCCCTTTGCCCCGCTTGGCGCTAATCCCGCCAGATCCGCCGCATGTAAACCCAACTCCTCAATCCGCGCCTTCATCCTCGGAGACAGATAACTCGCCCCCGCCGCCCTCGCTGGCACAGGCAATCCCTCAACCGTCGGCAACACCGCCCGGCCATTTCCGTTTCCATTTTCAACCACAGCATGCCCATTCGATAAGGCCTCTCCCGAACCATCTCTCTTTGCACGGGAACTCATCGCCCTCTTCACCGGCTTTTCCTCGCTTCTCCCCGCCACTTCGATGTGGCCCAAAACATACCCCACTGGATAACTAACTCCCTCCTTTGCTTTCCAAGCCTTCCAGATCCCTCCATAGCTCGTCGTAATACTCATCACCGCTTTGCTTGTCTCCACCTCCGCCACCTCCTGATCCGCTTTCACCTCATCCCCAGGCTTCACCTTCAACCGAAGCAACGTCGCTTCCGCGATCGACTCCCCCAACTGAGGCATGGAAATAGCAAATTGTCCCATTTCTTTTTCCTTCCCCACCCTACCCTGCTTCCCCCACAGCGACAATGCCGAGGGCGACCAGCCCGGGATTCCCTTGCGGGGCCGGGCCAGTCGCGCCCCAGCGCAACCGTTCCTCAGACGGCTGCTTTATTTTCCAACGTCCGGATGCTGGAAAAGAATATCCGGATCAGGATGTCCACCTCTTCCAAAGCGGTACGCACCGCTTGCCCATCACAGGGCACTCCCGCCTTCTCCAACAGCTGCAGAGCTCGGCGCGAGATCCGCAATTCTGTCAGACTCGCTCGGAACTTCTCCGTGAACTCCTTCGCCGAAGGTGATCCCTCCGCCTCCCCGTGCCGGAAGTAAGCGGACGTCCCCGCACGGAGCAACTGCTCCGCCAGATGTCCTCCCGCTCGATCCTCTGGCAGGCTCCCCGCCAACCCAAGTAAGTTGGCCGTAAAAGAAAGCAGACGGTCGGACAAGTCCGGCCCCCTTCTCTCCTCTTGTGCAGGAGCCACACTCTTGGGTGTGCTCACGTTTGCTTTCTCTTGGGGTTTCCATCGATTATCTGGTGTGGTTGTCTTCATGGAGGATTAAACTGGACCCAAGGCAAAAAGTTGCGGTCTTTTGAAAATATATTTTTCCACCTCCACGTTCACTCACTCTCAATCCAAAAACCCGCCGTATTCACAAGAGTTTACAGTCGCGAACTAGCCTCCAATATATTCACTACGCATCCTTGCCATGAACTACTCCCTTGGCTTTTGGCTCTTCGCCCGCATCACGGGCCTCACCTACCTCTTCGCTTTTCTCTCCCTCCTGCCCCAACTCCCAGGCCTCCTCGGCCCGCACGGAATTCTTCCCGCTCAAAACCTACTTTCTCGTGTCACCGAAATTGTCGGCCCAAACTCCGCCCCCCTCTCGCTCCCCTCCTTCACCTGGCTTTGTGGCAACTCCGATTTCTCCCTCCAACTCATCGCTCTCCTCGGAATCGTAGCCTCCATTTTAATCATCACAGGTTATCTTCGACCCCTCGGCGCAATCCTCGCATGGCTCTGCTGGCTCTCCTTTGTCAACATCGGCCAAGATTTTCTTTCTTTCCAATGGGATACCCTCCTCCTCGAAGTCGGCTTCCTCCTCATCTTCGTCGAAAAACCCGGACTCCTCCCCCGCCCACCCGGCCTCGATATCCCACCCCTCCTCATCCGACTCGCACTCACCTTCCTCTTATTTCGCCTCATCTTCAGCTCCGGCATCGTCAAACTCCTCAGCGGCGACCCCACTTGGCCCAACCTATCCGCCATGACTTACCACTTCGAAACTCAACCCATCCCCAACCCCCTCTCCTGGTTCATCCATCAACTCCCCACTCCACTTCTCCATCTCTCCACCCTTTTCACTCTGCTCATCGAACTCCTTCTCCCCTTCGCACTTCTCCTCCCCCAAGCCAAAGCCCGCCTCACCGTCTCCCTCGGATTTCTCTTTCTCATGCTCCTCATCACCTTCACTGGAAACTATGCCTTCTTTAATCTCCTCACCGTCGCCCTCTGCCTACCTCTCATCGAAAACCGCTTCTACCCTTTCTCCCTTCGCCCAAAAACCATCCCCCTTCCCTTGATCCCCGTCCCATGGCGACATCTCGCCTACCTCGCCGCTCTCCTCCAACTCTCTCTCGCTATTCCTATCTTCCTTTCCACTCTCCAACTTTTTCCCCGCTCATCAAGCACCCCATGGCAAAACTCTTTCGCCCCCTGGCACCTCACCTCCGGTTACGGACTCTTCGCCGTCATGACCACTCGCCGCCCCGAAATCACCCTCGAACGCAGTCCCGACGGACTCCGCTGGGATCCCATCCTTTTCCCCTGCAAAGCCGGCCCCCCCGATCGCCTCCCTCCCCAGATCGCCCCCTTCCAACCTCGCCTCGACTGGCAAATGTGGTTCGCCGCTCTCTCCGCCGAGCAAGGCCAACTCCCAGGCTGGTTCACCCCCTTTCTCAAAAAACTTCAGCAAGGCTCTCCCGAAGTTTGGCACCTCCTCTCCTCCACCCCCTACCCCTCAGGCCCCACCTACCTCCGGCTCCGCCTCGATCAGTACCACTTCTCCACACCCACCGAACACTCCTCCACTGGCCACTGGTGGAAAATTACCCCCGGCCCCGTCCTTCTTGTTCTCTCCCCAGAAACTTCTCGTTAAGCCATCTCGTCCAACTTTAACCTAAAGCAAATGCCTCACCTCCGCGTCTCCATCTCCGCTCAAAGACTCGATATCATTTCCGACGACGGGTCCGTCTCCCGCTCTTTCCCCATATCCACCGCAAAAAAAGGGACAGGCTCCGAACCCAACAGTAATAAAACCCCCCTCGGCTGGCACCGCATCTGCCAAAAGATCGGCGACAACGCCGAATCCGGCACTCACTTTGTTGGCCGCAAACCCACCGGCCGTATTTGGAAATCGACCGACCCCGTCGAAGAAAAGAACCTCGTCCTCACCCGCATTCTTTGGCTCGACGGCGATGAAGACCATAACCGCACCAGCAAAGACCGCTACATCTACATCCACGGTACCAATCGCGAAGACCTCATCGGCCAACCCGCCAGCGCCGGTTGCATCTGCCTGCGAAACACCGACGTTATCGAACTCTACGACCTCACCCCCATCAACACCCGAATCGAAATCATCGCTTAAACCCAGAACCGCGGGGCAAAATCGCGGCGTCCTCGCCGCCTCCCCCCCCTTGCCAGAACTCCTTCTTCCGCCTAACCTTCTTATTAGGTGACCCCTTGCGCGAGCTCGGGTTCCGCCTAAAACGTAAGCAATTATTAATTAGGAGGTTACGACCATGAAAAACGCCCTTGTTTTGGGGACCGGCGGGGTTGGCTCGGTCATCGGTCAGCGCCTCCATACCTACGATTGCTACGGCGATATCTATCTCGGAGATGTCGAAACCCAATTCGCCGATATCCTCCACGCTAAAACCGAGGATAGTCGCTTCAAAGTCGTCAAACTCGACGCTAACGATCCCGTCGCCCTCGCCACTTTCATCAGAGAAAAGAAAATTTTTGTCACGATCAACGCCTGCCCCAGCTTCGTCAACCCCTCCGTCCTCACCGCCTGTGCCGAGGCTGGCTCCAACTATATCGATATGGCCTCTGACTGCTACGTCCCCCCAGGCGTAAAAAAATTCGGTAAAAGTTCCTTCGAAGCCGAAATCGAAAAGTACCACGACACCTTCGTTAAAAAAGATATCACCGCTGTTCTCTCCATGGGTATGGACCCTGGAGCCGTCAACATCTTCGCCCGCTGGGCCGTTGATCGTCTCGACATCGCCACCTCTATCCGCGTTCTCGATGCCGATAACGCCGAGGTCAAGGGCTACCGCTTCGCCGTCCTCTTCAGCCCAGAAACCCTCTTCGAAGAACTCGGCGCCGTCCCCTACTTTGTCAAAGACGGTCGCATCGTCTCAGGAAAACCCCTCGAAACCGAAGTCGAAGTCCTCCGCTTCCCCGATCCCATCGGCTTTATGAAAACCTACGCCGTCGCCCACGAAGAAGGGGTCAGCCTCGGCATCTATCCTCCCTTCGTCGCCAAAGGCGTGAACTACTCCGTTTTCAAATACACCCTCTCCGATAAAGTGGTCAACATCGCCAAATCTCTTGCCCTACTCGATCTTGATAACTGGCGCAAAATGAAAGTCGACGGAGTCGAGGTCGCCCCCGTCCGCGTCGCCACCGGCCGCCTCCCCAAACCCGCCCAACTCGGCTCTACCGTCGACGGCTACTCCTGCGTCGGCACCGAAGTCCGTGGGATGAAAGACGGCGTCCGAACCGAATACTTCGTTTACACCATGGACGACCACCGCGAAACCTACCTCCGCTACGGCTACTCCCTCACCGTCATCCAAACCGGCCTGCCCCCTGCCCTCATCTGCCGCCTCATGGCCGAAGGCCGACTCAAAGAACGTGGCGTCATGATGCCCGAAGCCCTCGACCCCGAAATTATTATGCGCGAACTCCCCGACGAAGGTATCCCCATCTACGTCGAACAACGTCGCGTCGAACCCCCGTCCCGCTTCCCCCTCCCCAAAAGCAAAAAATAATAATCCCACGCTCGGCAGGGCTGACCGTCCCTTGGCCTTCGAAGTCCCGCGCATGCGGAACGTGAGCATCTCTTCCTCAATCCACGCGTAAGCGTGTCCCGCAACTGCGGGGAAAAATTAAACATCCAAAATCCCAAATCCGCGCGAAAGCGCGTCCCGCGAACGCGGGACCCCCCCTTTCCGACCCGCGTCTGCGCCCCGTACCCGCGTCGGGGCTTTGCGGCCTTGGCGTGAGCAAAAATCCGCGGGAATAATACCCTTCCCCCCAAACCACTTTTCCGATAGGGTTTTGCTTCCATGGTTGAAATCCGACTCAAACGAGGTGAATCCGTCGATAAGGCTCTTCGCCGCTTAAAGAAGAAGCTCGATCGCGAAGGTACCCTCCGCGACGCGCGTTCCCGCCGTTCCTACGAAAAGCCCAGCGTCCGCCGTCGTCGTAAGTTGAAAGAACCCAAAATCAACTACTACGGCAATTTCTCACTCTAAACCCACCGCCCCCTCAGGCCACTCCGACCCCTTCGAGGTCGACCAAGTCGATCTCCTCCTCTCCCCCGATAACCCTTTCCGTCACCGTATCACCATCTTACCCTCCGCCACTTCCACCCAAGACCTCCTCCGCCCCACTCCATCTTCCCCGCCCAGCTCCCTGCCCGCCGTCCTCGCCGCCGAAATCCAAACCGCAGGCCACGGACGCCAAGGCAAACCCTGGCTCTCCGATAAACCCCTCGGCCTCTGGGTCTCCATCCTGCTCGAAGTACCCGCCGATCGCCTCCACCTTCTCTCCCTCCTCGGCGCCCTAGCCACTGCCGACGCCGTCCGCGCCCTCACCGAAATCGAACCCTCCCTCAAATGGCCCAACGATCTCCTTCTACAAAATCGCAAACTCGCAGGCCTCCTCGTCGAAACCATCGCCCGCCCCAACCACCCCCCCCTCGCCCTCCTCGGCCTCGGCCTCAACCTCAACCAGCAAACCGCCGATTTTCCCGCCGAATTAAAAAAATCCGCCGTCTCCCTCCGCCAAGCCTCTCGCCGCATCATTCCCCGCACCCAAATCCTCGCCGCTTTCCTCGAATCACTCCCCACCCGCCTCGCCCAGCCCATCCCCGATGCCCTCCAAGATTGGCGCCAACTCTGCTTCCATCTCGGCCGGTCCACTCGCGTCCGCACCCCCACCGAAGAAATTATCGGCACCGCCGAATCCTTAGACGATTCAGGACACCTCCACCTCCGCTTGGCCGATGGATCCCTCCGCATCTTCACCTCAGGCGAAACCGATTTTCCCGCGTGATAGCCCACCCCAATCTGTCAGAATCCCCCTAACCGCTATGACTGCCCCCAACCGCATCGACCAACTCTTTATCCGACTCCGCCAAGAGAAACGCAAAGCCCTCGTCGCCTACCTCGTCGCAGGTGATCCCGATCTCAACACCACCGCCCAACTCGTCCCCGCTCTCATCTCCGCCGGCGCCGACCTCATCGAACTCGGCGTCCCCTTCTCCGATCCCCTCGCCGATGGCATCGTCAACCAACTCGGCTGTCAACGCGCCCTCGAATCAGGCACCACCCTCCCAGGTGTCCTCAAACTCATCCAACGCCTCCGCCAAGAAAAATGCACCACCCCTATCGTCCTCTTCACCTACTACAACCCCGTCTTCGCCTACGGCCGCGAAAAATTCGAAACCGCCGCCTCTCTCGCTGGCGCCGACGGCCTCCTCCTCCTCGATCTCCCACCCGAGGAAGCCGCCCATGATCTGCCCGCCCCCTCCGCCCTCCGCCGCATCGTCCTCGTCGCTCCCACCACCCCCGAAACCCGCGTCTGCTCCCTCGTCTCCGCCGCCTCAGGCTTCGTTTACTACGTCTCCCGTGAGGGCGTCACCGGAATGCAACAAAACCTTCCCACCACCCTCGGTGAAAAAGTTTCCTTCCTCAAAAAATCTACTCCCCTCCCCATCTGCGTCGGCTTCGGAATCTCTAACCCTGCCCAAGCCGCCCAAGTCGCCGCCCTCGCCGATGGAGTTGTTGTCGGAAGCGCCATCGTCGACCGCATTGCCCAACTCGGCCGCTCCCCCCAACTCATCCCCGAGATCACCTCCTTCCTTCGCCCCATCGCCCAAGCCGTCCACTCCGCGTGAACCGCTTCCTCGGTATCGACTACGGCACCGTCCGCATCGGCCTCGCCCTCTCCGACCCCTCAGGCATCCTCGCCTCCCCACTCCCCTTTCTCGAAAATAAATCCCCCCAGCAAATCTCCTCCGCCCTCACCCAACTCGCCCAAACTCACCAAGTCGAACAGCTCATCGTCGGCCTCCCACGTAATATGGACGGCTCCTACGGACCCTCCGCCCAGAAAGTTCGCGATTTTATAACACTCATTCAACCCCTTTTTACCACGCCCATCCAAACTATCGACGAACGCCTAACCACCGCCCAAGCCACTAAGGAATTATCTAGTTTTGGACTTAGCCACAAAGAGTTACGCAAGAAAGTCGACAGCTCATCAGCTTGCCTTATTCTCCAACAATTCCTTGACCGCCAGCAACCACTTCTCTAGTACAGAACGATGCACTTAAATTTATTGTCCCTCTCACTCCGTCGTATCTCCAAGACAGCTCTCCTCTTGTTCACCACTCTGTTCACAATCTCAGCCACTTCGTTGGCCCAAGTTGAGCAAGCTGCCTCCACCTCTTCCATCCCCAATAGCGTCGCCACCAACACCAACAATGTCGTTCAATCCCCTATGTCCGATACAGGCGACCAAGTAGCCCGCCTCTTCGTCGAAGACCGCATCACCCTCGAATTTATGGCAGGCGCCATGTTCTCCCCTTGCGGCGTCGGTCCCACCGTTCCCGTCTACAACTACCAGCAAGATAACATCCGCCTCGGCTGGATGCTCGACTCCCCCAACTCTTGGGGCCCCTGCTCCGATATCGATAGCCCCCTGCGCGGTAACTTCGAGGCCATCTTCGAAGTCACTGGCTCCTACGTCTGGTACAGCTTCGGTAACTACATGGTCGGAGCCACCGCCCTCGTCCGCTACAACTTCGTCCAACCCGACTGGATCGTCGTCCCCTACTTCCAGTGCGGTTCAGGCATCATCTACACCGACGCCCGTAACGCCTCCAATCAGCAGGCCATCGGCGCCAATATGGAATTCACCCCCCAGTGCGCAGGCGGGATTAAAATTCTCATCGCGGATAATTTTACCTTCAACATGGAGTGCGCTTTCCAACACATCTCCAACGCAGGCACCTCCGCTCGTAACCTAGGCGTCAACGCCGTCGGTGGCTTTGCTGGCTTCACCTACTACTTCGATAATCTCTGGCTCGACAACGGCCAGCATTGATCCCACCCATGGCGACGGTTCCCCACCGTCTCCTGCTCTCCTACCGCGGAGAAGACTTCTACGGTTGGCAACGCCAGGATCCTAAACTCACCGTCCAACTCGCTCTCGAAACCGCCCTCGCAAAAATCTTCTCCCACCCCGTCCCCGTCGCAGGCTCAGGCCGTACCGATCGCGGCGTCCACGCCCTCGGCCAAGTCGCCTCCTGCGAAATCCCCACCACCTACCCTCCTGCCACTCTCGCCAAAGCCCTCAACTTCCACCTTCCCCCAGGAGTCCGTGTCCTTTCCGTCCGACGCGAGAAACCAGGCTTTCACGCCCGCTTCTCCGCCAAAGGAAAATCCTACCTCTACCGCATCGCCAATACCGACCCCCTCCACCCTCTTGAAATCGGTCGCGCCTGGCACGTCCCCCGTCCCCTCCACCTCCCCGCTATGCACCAAGCCGCCAAAATTCTCACAGGCAAACACGACTTTGCCTCCTTCACCTCCAACCCAGGCTACCAACGAAAATCCACCATCCGAAAAATCCGCTCCATCCGCATCGTCAAGAAAAACGGCGGTGTTTTGGAGTGCACCTTCGATGGCGATGGATTCCTCTACCGTATGGTCCGCAACCTTGTCGGCGCTCTTGTAAAAATCGGCCAAGGCCGACTCACCCCCGCCGAGCTCAAAAAAATCCTCCACGCCCACTCCCGCTCCACCGCTCCCGCCACCGCCCCCGCTGAGGGCTTATATCTTTTACGCGTAAAATACTAAATTCTCAGCCCTTAGAAGTCCCGCGCATGCGGGACGAAGTAGGGCGCTGAGGGACTCTATCTCCTCAAAGTCCGCTACTAATTTCTCAGCCCTTCGATGTCCCGCGCATGCGGGATGTGAGTATTTCTTCCTCAATCCAAGCGTAAGCGTGTCCCGCAACTGCGGGGAAAAATTAAACACCCGAAATCCCAAATCCAATTCCCCCACCCCCTTGGCGACCTTGGCGTGAGCAATCCGCTCTCCAATCCCCAATCTCCAATAACCAATTTTCCTTTCCGTGCTCTGCCCTCCTTAATAAAAAATCAAAATTTAAAAAACAAAAATCCGCGCGTACGCGCGCCCCGCGAATGCGGGGCAAAATTTAACATCCAAAATCGCCGCGCACCCCCTTAACCCCTTAACCCCCTAACCCCTTAATCCCATGATCCCATGATCCCGCAGCCACAGACCTTCCTACTTAAATGTCCCAACAGCTGTTTGGTTCGTCGGTTTTTCCATCGCCCATACCGCTACCGAACTCGCCACATTCGAATTCGTAAGCGTGGTGGAAACCAATTTCGGATTTACATAACCCAAGCCCCCCGTATCGATCAGAATAAAAAAGTTACTCTGGCCCGTGCCAAAACCTTTGGGTGTAACAATCCCGGTCGCATTTGTAAACTTCGGCGGTACTTCTAAAAACGCAATCCCCCGATAGTTCCCCCCATTAGTGTTGGTAGTCGTGCTGATCAGATATAGAAATTCTAAGCTCGTATTTGTATAGCATTGACCACTGCTGTTAGTGGGATACGCCGAATACTCCGCATAAAATGCGTTCACCGCTGTCTTGATCGATTCCGCCATCGCCGACACCTCCGCCTTCTTCCCCGCCTTCATCGCCCCGTTAATCGCTGGCAAACCCAACCCAGCCAGCAACCCAATGATGGAAATCACCACCAATAACTCCACCAATGTGAACGAACTGCTTTTTGCCTTTGGAAATTTGCGAACTGAAGTTATGGTCATAACTATGACTACACCCACTCTCACCCCTTTCCACCAGAAAATATTTTCTCACGCCAAGGCCGCCACGGATTCTACGCACCAACCTCCAAGCACCCTTCGCACATTCAAACCTTCGCACATTAAAACCCTGCGAAGCTCAGCAAGGTTTACCGAGACTGAGCGAAGCAGGGCTGCCTTCACCTTGATCGAACTCCTCGCCGTCATCACCATCATCGGCATCCTCGCAGGGCTAACCCTCGGCGCCGCGGGCGCTGTTCGCCGTCACGGTACTACCTCCACCGCTAAAGCCGAAGTCGCCGCCCTCCAAGCCGCCTGCGACCGCTACTACGCCGACTACAACCTTTACCCCACCACCAACTCGATGCCCGATCCATCCTCCACCTCAACTGCAAATGTAAACCCGAGCACTTCCGTCAATTATTCAACCGCCGGGAAAGTCCTTTTCAACTCACTCTTCGGCACCAACCAGTACAATCGACCACCATCCACTAAACGCTACTTCGAGCCGAAACCTAAGATGGTCAGTAGCGCCACCAGCGCCAACCCGTATTTCATCGACCCCTGGGGATATGCCTACGGCTACAATTCCGACGGCACCAACGCACCCCTCATATGGTCCACCGCTGGACAAACAACAACCAACGGAATAAATAAGTGGATCACAAGCTGGCCGAAGATGTAAATAACTGTCTACTAGTATTTTATACTATTTATTAGCATTTTCTAATATTTACTTTGTAAGCCAGTATTGACAATGTAAATCACAGGCGTACTTATCTTAACCGTGATCACTTTTACCCCCTCCCCCACTAAGCCCGCCACGCATACTTCAGAACCACCTACTCACCTTCCTAAATTCAAACTTTTGCACATTCTCACTTTCTCACCTCTGCACAATTCAAAATCCAAAATCCAAAATCAAAAATTACAGCATTCTCGCCACCCTGCGGCGGCCTTCACCCTCGTCGAACTTCTCGCCGTCATCGGAATTATGGGCCTCCTCGCCGCCGTCGGTGTTCCCGCACTCAAAGGCCTCACTGGAAGTGGAGGCCGCAAACAGGCTCTCAGCCAACTAATGGGCGCCTTCGAAATCGCCCGCAATACCGCCATCTCAAACGGCACCAACGCCGCGGTTATCTTCCCCGATAAAGACTTCGCCTTAGGCGAGGCCTATAAATATCGCTCGATGGCTGTCGTGGCATGGAACGCCACTAACTCGGCCACCCCTGCCACCATGGTCGGCTCATGGATCGTCCTCCCTCAAGGAGTCGCCTTTTTTCCCAACTCGCTGAAAACCGCAAACCTACCCACCACCACAAATATATCCGTGCGCATCCTAACCACGAATAAAACTGCGAGTTTCCCTGGAATCGTTTTCCAGGCCGATGGTGGTTTATCCGAGGATTTTTCTCCAAAACCCACCAACGGCATCGCCTTCTTTGAGGGAACCGTCACCGGCACCACCACGAACCCCACCTCAAAAATGACCAATTTCGAAACCGTACGCCTCACCCGCTACACAGGCCGCACCATCCCCACCCTCGCCCCCGCCCCACAATGAACTTTTTTTCCCAGCCCTGCCTAGCTCTCCCCGAGTCGCCGAAGTTAAGAGCGAAGCAGGGTCACGCCGCGTCTCGGCACGGATTACTACTCCCGCACCCCTCATGTAAACCCTCCGGGCAGTCACAAGATTCACGCGTGTTAAAATTTCACCATCCAAAATCCAAAATCCAAAATCCGCGCGTACGCGCGTCCCGCAACCGCGCGGCGCATTTCGCATTTCCAAATAAAATCCCCCCTTCCCGTCTTTACCCCGACTCGGTCGGGGCTTGGCGACCTTTGCGCGCGAAAGCGCGTCCCGGGAATGCGGGACGTGAGCAATCCGCCTTCAGTTTAACCGAAGTCGTCATCGCTATGGGCGTGGCCGCCGTCGCCTTCACCTCCATCATCGCCCTCTTTCCCCTCGGCCTCAACATGAGTAAGGAAAGCTACGAGGCCACCCAAGCCGCCCTCATCGCTCAAACTATCATGGCCGATCTCAAAGACCAGCAAAGCGGTGGCGGTAACCTTCGAATAGCAGCTAATGTAGGACGGTATCGATTACTTCAAATCAGCCCGAATTCTGACCCTACGGGTGTCAAAACCAACTACACCGAAATACTCATCTACACCACAAACCCCCAAACCGCCTATGTTGCCTATAAGCCAAACGATGGGGCAAGCAGCGATACCGACACCAACAATCCCTTGATGATGAGACCATATACATATTCATATACAGCGAACAACGCTACAGCACCCGACTGGTACAACGGTGGAACCAATGGTGCCTTTGCCTTGGTTAAAGTAACCATCTCGCCAACTCTCCCAAGTGACAGCGGTGGCAATAGCTCCCCTCGGCGCATCGATATGTCTGTAGAAACTCCAGGCAGTGCAAACGTCAGCAATCGAACCTGCTACCTCTTTACCGGAGCTGTCCTACAATGAACATTTTTCCCCAGCCCTGCGCAGCTCCATCCGAATCCGCGAGGTTAGGAGCGAAGCAGGGTCACGCCACATCCGCTAAGGTCGCCACGGATTCCACGTACCAACCCCCAAGCACCCTCCGCACATTCAAACCTTCGCACCTCTTCACAATCCAATATCCACGCGCAAGCGTGTCCCGCAAACGCGGGGGAAATTTTAATATCCAAAATCCGCGCGCAAGCGCGTCCCGCGAACGCGGGAGCTTAACCCCTTCCTCCCTTAATTCCACCCCGCGTCTGCGCCCCGACCGGCGTCGGGGCTTAACCCCTCGCCGCCCTGCGGCGGCGTTCACCCTCATCGAACTCATGGCCGCCACTACCGTCCTCTCTATCATTCTGCTCATGATGGTCGGAATGCAGGATCAGATGTCGAAGGCTTGGTCCAACTCCAACCGCCGGACCGACGCCACCCGGGAAGCCCGCGCCGCCTGCCGCCTTATGGCTCAAGATCTTTCCGGCCTTGTTTTCCGCAGAACTAACAATGACACGGCAGATAGCATCCCTGCCGAACTCCTCAAAAATGGCGTTCCATTCCTCTACTCCAGTAATGGAGCAGGGAACCTCATTACAATACCAAACCCCCAGACCAACGCATCCTACTTTTTCGGCATCTCCTCGCGTAAAGCCTCTGGTGCGAATCCCGGAGATCTTGCCATCGTTGGTTATTATATCGCCTCAGCTATAACAACCAATGTCAGCGGTTTCGTCACGACCAACTACAACCTTTACCGCCACTACGTTCCTGCCAGCAATGCTGTGAACAATTTGAACACCTGGTTCAGCTCCACAACTAAAGATGCGAAGAACCTTTTTAATCCCACCAACGCAGAAATCCTCGCCCGCAACACCTGCAATCTCAGAGTTACTTTCTACAATAGGCAAGATCCTGGCGGGAAGTACGCGGTAACCAATGGGCTCAACTACTCCTTTGAATCCGGAGGAACCGCGACTTATTTCTCGGGGAACAAAATTCAGGTTGAAATTTCGGTTTATCCAGAGGACTTCGCTCAAAAAATCCCATACGCAGATTGGGGGAAATCGGAAAATATTCGAAAGTTTGCCCGCTCCTACGAGTTTCGAATCGACATACCCCGCGAATAAAATGAAAAGCCCTCGTCCCTCCACTAACTCTTCGTCCTCTCCCAGCTTTGCCCTCATCAGTGTGCTGGCCCTTGTTTCCCTAGCGGCCCTCACCGCCACCGCCTTCCTCGCCTCTGCCCGGCTGGAGCGCCAAGCCACCATGCCCCTCACCCAAACGACCATGCTCGACATGGCTCTCGATTGTGGGTCCGTTGCCGCGATGCGACTGCTGGAATATGGTGCAGGAGAACAGTTCAACCATGTTGTTACCTACTGGCGAGGTACGAACACGAACGACTGGACCAACGAACTCGGTTACCTACTTATCGGTGCGCTTGAGGATGGTAACATAGGTAGCGATCCGCTTCAGCTCAAATACTACTTCTGTTTTAGTTCCGCTGAACTAACTAACCTTGGCACGAATCTAGTCGAATATACAAATCGTGCTAATGCCAATGACCAAGGGCGGTTTAATAGGCAAATAGGCTTAGTGTTGAATACAGCACAGCGGGGCATCAATTTTGCCGCCGGCCAATCCACCAATATTCCTCTCCTCGGGGATACCCCGGCAAACCGCTTCACATCCCCACCTGTGGGTTGGGTTTACATCAATCAGGACGTTCGGGTAAAACCTGGCCAGACCAACACCACCAACGTTCCCGTCACCCGGTTCGCCTTCTATGTGCAGGACCTATCCAGTATGATCGATGCTGATCGCATGGGCGGTTTTACTAACGGAACTCCTTTCCGCCAAAGCACCGCTCTTCCGAGCAGCTACATGCAAGGCACCAATCCCGCCGAAATCTCACTCACGAACCTCACTGGCACTGCGTTAACCGATGCCGCAACTGCCGCCAACTTTACATCCACCAATAACCGCGTGAAATACCTCTCCCCTGGAATGCTCGTTCTTCCCGGTGGTGGCGGACTCAACACCAATGACCTTCGCTACGTCACCACCAGCCTTCGCCACTGGACCAACGCCTATGAACGTATCCCCTTCGGCCTTGGCTACTCCAACTGCGGCACTACTTCAGCGGGCAAGAAAAAATATAATCTTACTACAGGCGCTACCGTCGACGCCATCGCCGCCCACATCACCTCCAACCTAACAACAAATTTCCTGGAACGAGCAGGAGGGCTCACTACCAACCAGTTTGACTACGCCAAATGTTTGGCGGCAAACATCGTCGACTACATCGATACCGACAGCACACCAACCTATGGATCCAGCGGCACCACCAAATACTGTGGCATCGAGCTCGCCCCCGTCGTTACCTGCGCCGCTCTTGCCAATGCCCGAGGTAACTGCACCTATCCAGGGGTTGCAAATACTGCCACCACCCCTCCACCCCAATATATCGTCACCGAAACACTGACAGCGACTTTGAGCCTCCAGTTTTGGAATCCTTACGATAAAACCACCCCAGCAACTAACAGTGTCCCACTTGAATTCCGCACCTGCCCTCCTGGATCTGAGTCCGCAAATGGCCTAGCTTATGTAATCGCAGGAAATAGTAATAGCCCGATTCCTGGCAACGGGAGTTACCAACACTTTGAAACTCTTTTTCCTAAATTCAAATCTACCACTATTAACATTCCCGCAATCCCCCCCAACTCCTATGCGCTTGTCGAGGTTACTTCCACAACCCCGTACACTTGGACAAACCTAAGTTGGATCGCTGGCCAACCCCTTCCTACGGACAACACAAAATGGGGAATGAGGAGAACAAGCTCCGGGCCTGGTACTTCATCAGTGACGGGGACCAAATGGAGACCTGTTTATTTAACACACACCCCAAACAGCGACGGGATCAAACTCACGCGGGGTGACAGCACCTCCGCCAGTCAGCCATGGAACTGGGATTACGGAGCTCACTATTCTAGTACAGGAGACGGCAGACCTCTCGTCAACAATTGTTGGCAGGGCTACCTCAAGATTGGGCTTGGTGGCAGCCTTTGCACCATGACTAATCTCTACATCAATTCTGGAGATTTAGATGAGGATGATGCAAATCGCTCATGCTGGTACCCTAATTTAAGGCTGTTCGCAGGAACTATCACAACTGGGACTTCATCCGATTCCACAAACTGCGTTGGCACTGGAGACCCACGCATCTCCTACTTTGCGCGTCCTAAGGACAATCAACCCCTCTACAATTGCTCACCATGGAACTACAAATCGGGCAGCTACGCCTCCGGATTAAGTTGGGGCGGTCGCGCCATAGTACGTGACCTACAAGGCTCAGATGCAGTTAAAACTAGTAAGATAACAGAGAATAATTCTGCTTTCAAAGCCGCCTCCTTGGCCACGGACCCAACTACATGGTTAGATTCAGGTCATGCTGATAATCCTTTTGGCGCGAATTCTCCTCATACGGCTAACGCAACTGCGGACAATCCCTCGGCCGCCACCTACTCATCTGCCGCAAATCTTTTTCCGAAAATCCCATCTTCGCAGTGGAAAACGAATCAGGCACCTTGTCATATCGCAAATTCACCACTTACAAATATCTGTGAACTTGGCAACATTTTCGATCCCATCATGTGGACGAGAGAATCCCAAGACATAATCGGGCTCAAAGATTCTAAAAACATACCTTCTGTTCAACATGGCGGGGGCAACACACTTCGTATCGGCCGTGCTGAGCACCAACGATTTGCTTGGACAAATCTCTCATCTCAAGACCCCTCTATCCCCAATATGCAAATGTCCGCAGCCGCTCTGCTCGATCTTTTTTGCCTATCCAATCAGTTCGATGAGGGTGGGAAGATCAATCTCAACACCGCACCCGCACCCGTTCTACGTGCCCTTGCAGGTGGAATTTATCTACGTTCCGACCCCGCACTTTTGACGGGTGGCACTAATTTCTCCATACCCCCAGCCATGGCCGAGGCCTTTGCTCAGGGCGTCATGCGCTTTCGCGCCCAATACCCATTCTACTCCCCTAGCCAACTTGCCTTTATCAACACCAGCACTGATTGGTCAAAAGGCGCAAACGGTGTAGCAAGTACCTGGCCGACCAATGCGGTTTTTGGGAATACAAATGCGATTGCACTTTCAGTCGCCCCTGGAAATAGCCTGAGCAGTGCCAGCGCCAATGTCACCGCGTGGAACGATCAGGCCGCCGAAGAGTGGTTTGCGAAGATATTCCAACTTTCGACGGTCTACAGCCGCAATTTCCGCGTTTATGTCATCGCCCAAAAAGCCACTACAAATTCATCAGGTGCTTTTATCGGTGTCGGCCCAGTCGTCCGCAAATATTACAACCTGTTATTAAGACAGGCCGGTGAAAAAGAAACTGATACGCCGGGAGCCGATGCAGTCATTACATCTCAATCCTACTACTAAGCGCGAGTTTTTTGCTTCAAACGCCTCCAGCTCTGCATGCCCACCTAAGATCAGCTTGATGCCCAGCTCCTTGGCCTTCACCTCCGTCAGGCACTTCACTTCCCCAAATAATTAGCGTGTGCACCCCCTGAATTCCTAAGGTGCACACGTGTTACACTTTTAATTGGGACCCGCTTGATCCCAATTCGCTCCGTTTAAATTCCCACACACTTCGCCAACGCCCTCACCCCAAACACCTCCGTCTCCCCGTGGCCACCTAAAATCAGGTTCAGGCCTAGTTCCTTGGCCTTCACTTCTGTCGGATAGTCCACCTCACCCGTGATCAGTGTGTCCAACCCCGCCTTCACTACCTGCTCTAGGTCCCCAAATCCCCCCGTCACGATTCCAATCCTTCGACAAATCACCGGCCCACTCCCTACTATTTTCACACTTTCATACCTTCTGACCTTCACACCCTTTATATTTTTCAAACCTTCGAAGCTTCCCACGGGCCCCACGTGGTCGAAGCGAAGTAGGGTCGCACTTCCTAACCCTGCGAAGCTCCCCACGCGCCTCGCGTGGTCGGAGCGAAGCAGGGCCAACCTCTTCACCAACTCCCCTAACCTCATACTCCCGCCCTCTACCTTGTATCCAATTTCCCTCCCCATCGCTCTTCCGAATCTCTTTCTTTTCCACTTCTCCAATCCCATAGCCCTGAGCAGCCCAATCGAATTTCCTAACTCGGGATGAGCATCTAAGGGCAGATGCGAGGAATAGATTGCGACTCCCAATCTCTTCGCCTCCCGAATCCTTTCGACCCGTATCTTCCGGTCCAAAGCCGATCTCCCCCAAAACAACCCGTGATGGACGATTAGGAAATCCACCTTCTCCTCACCCGCTTTTCGAATTGAATTCATGTCTGCATCCACTGCCCACCCAATCTTTTTGACCCGCCGACCATGGGTCACCTGCAACCCGTTTCTCGCCCCCAGGTAGTCGCTAAACTTCTTTGTCTTTAGGATCTGATCACACTCCCTCGCTAAACTAGCTGCCTTTCCACCCGTCCCTGCTCTGTGTTTCACAAGAGAACTCTAACTCTACCTTCTAACCATTTGCACCCACAGTTTCCCATGGCCTGCTTTGGCATCGCGCAATCGCCGGCGATCCTCTTTTTCCACGCGAACTCTACTCGAAAGATTATCTCGGATTTAAGACGATGGATGTACTTCGTAAGATCTGGCTAATACACACTTCTGGCCCAAACTAAATCGATGAGTGTAGCCGTGGTTCTGGAGCATGTGGATTGGCTGATCGTCGATAAACCGGCCGGTCTATTAGTTCATCCCACCCGACCCGATGGCACCATCACCCTCATTGATCACCTTCGCGAGATGTATCCCAACGAGTTTCTCAGTCTGATCAGCCGCCTCGACCGCGAAACTAGTGGCCTACTTCTCGTCGGTCGTGGCAAAGAAAATGCCTCCATTCTCGGCAAAATGCAGCAACGCCGCGAAATCCATAAAAGTTACCTCGCCATCGTCCACGGTCGCCCACCCGAATCAGGTCTGATCGATCAACCCCTCGATCGACTCGGGAAGCATCAGCTCAGCAGAATTTACATGCGGCAGGGAGTCGTCGCCGGCACCTACCCAGCCCAAACCGAGTACAAAACAATCGAAACCCGTACCCACCCCACAATGGGCGAGATTAGTCTGGTCGAAGCTACCCCAAAGACAGGTCGCCTTCACCAGATCCGTGCCCACTTCGAACATATCGGATGCCCAGTCGTTAATGATAAGATCTACGGACAACCAGACAACGTATTTATAGACTATATCGATAAAGATACTAGGAATGAGTCTAAAATGGCAAGACACAGCCTACATTCTTCTAAATTATCGTTTATTTGGCTGGATTCGCCTGTTTTGTGTGAAATCGAGCTTCCTACTGATCTTTTTGCCATTTGGATGGGGTCTGACCCCACCTCTAACCCTGCCGCTCACCCTGCGGAGCTATCGGTATGAGTGGGCCGATCTATCGCTTGCCACCCTACAAGGTGGAGAAGCTCTTACTGGCCACGGCCGAAACGATCGATTGGGGTGTAAAGCTTCTCGGCGTTCCCTCCCTCTGGCGTGAAACTAGAGGAGAAGGTATCAAGGTCGGAGTTCTCGATACAGGGATCGCCCTTGAGCATCCCGATTTAAAGTCTGCCATTCTCGAAGCCCGCGACTTCACCCGCAGTCCTTCCCAAGCCTACGATGCCCAAGGTCATGGTACCCACGTCTCCGGCATCATTGCGGCACGACGCAATGCCAACGGAATTGTCGGCGTGGCTCCCGAATCGAAAATTATCATGGCCAAGGTCCTTAATGACGAAGGCAGTGGTACCAGCGATGACATCGTTGCGGGGATCCGATGGGCGGTAGAAACTGGAGCCGACATCCTTTCCATGAGTCTTGGCAGCCCAGAACCGGACGAAGAGATCCATCAAGCACTCCTCCTCGCCATCTCTAAAGGTGTCTTTGTCATCACCGCCGCCGGCAACGAGGGTCCCGAGTTGGATACCGTGGGCTACCCAGCCGGCTTTCCAGAAATGGTGGCCGTGGGATCGATCGATCGCCAGAAACAACTCTCCTCATTTTCTTCCCGCGGACGCCAAGTGGATATAGTGGCGCCTGGAGATCAGATCACCTCGTGCTACCCACCCCGAAGTTATGCAGTGCTCAGCGGGACTTCGATGGCTACCCCTTTCGTATCCGGAGTGGTTGCTCTCATGCTGGCGAAGCACCGCAAATTAGGAGGGAAAACCCCCATTGAGACTCAGCAGGATCTGATTGAACACCTTTGTCGTAGCGCAGACGATGCAGGGAAAGCTGGTTTCGATCCGCTGTATGGCTGCGGTATCATCAATCCAGCGAAGTTGATGCGGGATTGATTCCCAATCGAGACGGAGAGAAGTTTTGCTCTACCTAGCTCTGTGCCGTTGGTTGCAGTTCGACCCCCTGCAGCGGAATTCGGGAAACAATTTTCCCATCGTAGAGAATATCCAAAGAGTACTGCCCAGGCGCAGGCAAACGTAGCCCCGCAATATTGAAAATAAAGTTTTGGCTCCAAAAAAAGGACTGCGGGGGAGGTTCCCCCATGGTGAATTCAATTTTCGGCCCGCCATCTGGGAGAATTTTCTTACCGTCTTGATCAATAAACGAGATCTGGATGGTATGCTTACCCTCGTCTCCCGTGCGAAAGAGAAGCCTCAGGGCAATGGCACAGTGCGGGTGCACCGCAGGGTATTGGCGAGCACAGATGGTATCAAAGGAGCCGAGGACGCAAAGTTTACCTTGGTAATCGCTCGCCGAATCGGCGATGAGGGCGGTGAGAAGTTCCATCCTCTGATCATACCTAAAGCCCTAACTTTTCAAGCTAAGTAGGAAGTTCCCAGCATGAGGTTCCGCCCAACCAGCGATTTATGGCCTCGGCTTGATCGAGCCTGCCGATTCGCTCGCTCCTACCTAAATTTCTGCCTCCCCTCATCTTCATCTTTCTCTTAATCTAAACTCCGTGACTACCCCGCCTTTCCTCCTATTCATCATGGCTGGCGGCAGTGGCGAGCGTTTCTGGCCATTGAGCCGCAAAGCGAAACCTAAACACCTGCTCAAACTAGTTTCACCGCAAACCCTCCTCGAAGAGACAGTCCGCCGTCTTCGGCCACTCGCCCAAAAACCTTCCGACCTACTCATCTTAACTAATCACGCCCAGATCTCGGGGATTCAAAAATCCCTGCCCACTTTCCCCAGAGATTCGCTTATCCCCGAACCCGCTAAGCGCGATACCGCCCCTGCCGCCGCCTTGGCTACCGCTTTGGCCCTCCGCCGCCATCCCGACGCCACGGTTGCACTCCTGCCGGCGGATGCGGTCATCGCCAAATCCTCTATCTATCGCGCCCAGTTGGTAGCAGCCGCACGAGCCGCTCAGGCCAGCTCCTCTTTCATTACCCTAGGAATTAAGCCCAGCCATCCTGCGACGGGATTTGGGTACCTTCACCTCGGGGCTAAAACTCTCCCCAAGATTAAGGGCGGACCCTTCCATAAAGTGCGTCGCTTTGTAGAAAAACCCGCTTTGGCGAAAGCGAAGAAATACTTGCGATCAGGCCAGTATGCTTGGAATGCAGGCATCTATCTTTGGAGGGCTTCGACATTCCTAGCCGAAGCTCACCGCCAACGGCCCGAGCTAGCCCGATTTATCGAACGTTTTCCCAAGCGTGGCTCAAGAGCATCGGTCGAAGCTTATGTGAAAAGGGAGTTTCCAAAGTTACCCAAGATCTCAGTCGATTACGCGATTATGGAGGGGGCAAAATCGGTCTTAGCGGTGAAGGCGACTTTTCCTTGGGACGATGTCGGATCGTGGGGCGCCCTACCTGCCCATCTTCCGACCGATAAAAAAGGAAACACCTTTCGGGGATCAGTGGTGGCAATCGATTCCCAAAACACCCTCGCCTTAGCTGAAGGCGGGCGGACGGTGGCTTTACTCGGGACGAAAGATCTCGTGGTGGTCGATACGCCCGATGCGCTTCTTGTTTGCCCTAAAGATCGCGTCCAGGAGGTCAAGAAGCTGATGTCACTCTTACCCAGAAATGTCATCTAGGCAGGGGGGCTGTCTCAACCACAATCCGGATTTTGTTTTTGAAACTTCCCGTTCCGCTCCTCTCACCTACCGACCCCTTTCCAGATCCCTCAAAAGCGAGTCGGGATGGGTTGGTGGCAATGACTCGCAACCTCTTGCCCGACCAACTTCTCGAGGCGTATCGCAAGGGAATCTTCCCTTGGACAGAAAAACCGGTCACCTGGTGGTCACCCGATCCGCGCGGAGTCCTGCCCCTCGACCAACTTCATGTGCCCCGACGATTAGAGAAAACCATCCGGAGCGGAAGTTTTACCTTTACGATGAACCAGTGCTTTGAGGAGGTCGTGCGGGGTTGTGCTCAGCCGGCCAAAGGTCGGGAGGAGAGCTGGATCGGTCCCTGCTTTTTAAAAGCGTACGGAGATCTCCATCGCATGGGCTACGCAGTCTCGTACGAGGCGTGGAAAGACGGAAAGTTGGCTGGAGGATTATACGGGGTGAAGATTGGGAGGTTTTTTGCAGGCGAATCGATGTTCCATCAAGTGCGCGACGGGTCTTCGGCGGTCTTGGTTTTTGCAGCCAAGACCCTACAGGCCGAAGGTTGCATTTTGTTCGATTTACAGATGGTAACCCCTCATACGAAAAGGTTTGGGGCGATTGAAGTGAAGAGGGTCGAGTATTTAAAGATGTTACGCGGGGCGGTGGGATGAGAAGAAGCGAGCCTTTGAAAATCGACCTCTGACCCCCAAATATTCTATTAGCTGATGTTGATCGGTTTCGTCGGTTTCGAGGTCGGAGGGGAACTGGGTGCATCCCACGTTTTGGGCATAGGAAGAAGCATGGGAATCGAGAAGATGACAAGGAGTGGTTTAAGCCAGACATCAGTCGCGAGATATATATTTTTGCCCATGCCATCGCACATAAAGCCGAGACAAATCACCGACAAAATCCAGCCGGGCAACTTGGTGCCACTGGGTTGGAGGAAGTAGCTCACGGCGACATAAGCCAGTAGCGGGGAGGCGAGAACGTAGCTGTTGGTTTCGGCTCGCGGATTGAGGATGGTCAGAACTAGGACGGTGACCACAGCCAAAGCCCAAGATCCTTGGGCCAATCCTCTTCGCCGAAAGCGGACCCAGACAAAGGCGAGAGCTGCGAAACTGCCTAACGCCCGAGAGATAGAGTTCACCGGAAAAACATTCGGAATCCCCGCTTTTTCGAGCATTCCGAAAATATCACTGACGCGAAGGTTCTCTGGGGTGTAGGAGTGAAAGAGTTTAACGCCGAACTCTAGCCACTGACTCCAAGCGTAGGCTGGGTTGGGGTGAATAAATCCAACGAGGAGCAAAGCGGCCAACCCAGCAAGCAACGGGAGTCGGATTGATGGAAAAACGGCGAAAGCAAGAAGCCAGGGCGCCAGTGCCAAGGGCTTTAGAATAAGGCAAACAGTAAGCAGGGCAGAGGCGGTGGCCCATTTCTGATCTCGGATCGCAAGAAATGTAAGAACGAGACAAGCGGAGAGAGGAAGATTAGTCTGGCCATTATTGATCGATGCGAGGGAGGCTGGGACAGCAAGAAGAACGATTAAGAAAAAAGAAAAAACGGGTTGAGACAAGAGGGGGGACGGGAGTTGAACGGGCGAGTGAGTCGGACCAACTACACTTGCAAGCCGGAATAGGGCGAGGGAGAAGAGTCCAAAACCCATAGCGCGCCAAAGAATCTCGCCTAGGACGGGTGGCTGGATGAGATTGAACGGAGTAAAAAGAACGGCGAACTGCGGTAGGTAGAGGAATCCATGAGTTCCTCCTGGATACATTGATTCTGAAATCCACCAGTGGGTGGATGCGAAACGGTAGGCAGGGACCACTCCAGTACGGGTAGGGTTGAGGATCAGATAGATGGCCATTCCCGCAAAAACGATTCCGAGAATAGACCAAGCAAGTGTGTTCCAACGAATGCGCATAAATAATCTCACCACCATTTTGCCAAGGAAGAGCACAACAGCGAGTTTAAGTTTAAGCGCTGGCAAGAAGAGCTGAGAACTTAAAGCTATGATAGGGCCGCTACGCAATCGATGTTTCTCCACCTCCTCTACCATTCGGGATAAGGACAAGGACGACTGGGACGGTCTTCCCTACCGGTGATTGGAATAAAAACAAAAACCCCCAGAGCCCATCACAGGCTCTGGGGGTTTTAAACTAACTGCGTTCTAAATAATCTTTAGAAACTGTAGACAACTTCGACACCAGCATAGTGTGCCGGGCCGCTACTGACAGAATCAACTGTGCCGTCTGTGCCGTTGGTGCCACTGTTTTCGTTGAGTCCATAAACTGAGTTCACACCCCAATCCAAGCGGTACTCTGCGCGGATGAGCAAGTTGTCGATCACATTGAAACCAGCGGTGATCGTGTATTCCCACAGATCCATTCCGGATGTGCCTTGAGGCTGTAGATTTGTGCCGTCGGCGAGATTGTAACCCTGAGTATTCCCTATTTTGTCGAAGTTATTTCCGTGAAAGTATTCCCCACGGCTCGACAGCGAGAACCAGTCGTTGAACTGATACTTAGCGTAAGCAGCCGCGCCACACCAAGTGGTGTTAGCGGCAGCGCTTCCTAAAGCAGCACTCTGACCCGCGTTTGAAGTTCCCAGAACGCTGTCAAAGGCCAACAAGAGTTTGTCGTTGGCGAACTTGGGCGACCAATTCCCCCAGGAGTTATAGATGAAGGTGTAAGCACTTCCGGAGCCGCCATTGTTTCCGGCAATAAAGGTCGAGTTGGAGGTTGTGCTCACAGCTGTATCGTTTTCCGAGTTGGTGCTGTACTGGAAGTTATTGCTCCAGTTTGCGTTGCCGCCCGGGGCGGTCACGTTCAACGAGGCAAGAACCGCGCACCCATCGCTATTGCCGCCAGTGGCGGTGTTGTTGTCGGTGTTGGAACCGTTGACCACGCCCAGTTTTCCATCCAGATACTCGTCGAATTTGTAGGAGGACAGCACGCCGGTATAAAACAGCGGGAACTGCTGCCATAGGAGACCATAGGTTATGTTCATGTTGCCCGGGCGCTCAATAACTTCATATCCGAGGATTGAGACGAACTTACCTACCTTAAAGTCCCAACCGTTTCCTACAGGGGCGCGAATAGCAACATAGGCCTGTTCCAAGAACAGAGCATTCGAGTTCTGGTCATTATTGAGCCCGTCTTGTCCGGTCGTACGGTTGGACAGGTAATTCGCGTCTTCACCGATCATGACGTCGGCACGGAATCCTGCCTGTGCAGTGTTTTCGGAGGTCATAGCCTTTTCGAGGGCAATTTTGAACGCATATAGATTGAAGTCACCTTTGCCGGCAGTGTCAGACCCGAATCGGCCCGCCACGTTGTCGGTGCCACTTGAAGAACCGGTAAAGTTGTAACTATAACCAGTATCAACGTATCCACTGAGTTTCACACCCTTTTGGGCGGTCTCAACGAAGTTATTCTGAACCATCTTTTTAGTATCTTGAGCGGATGCTTCGGGGGCGCTGTCAGCGAAGGACAAGCTGGCCACGGCCGCAAGGACGCCAAGCAAGGCTGTAATATTCTTGATCATTTTTTCTATCTCCTGTTTGTGTTTGTGTTTGTGTTTGTACGAGAGCTGCAATTAAGTTCAAATCTCTTTGTAGCCAGTTTCAATCGGAGATCAATCTCCGACTGAGGAAATATAGGCGTTGGGCCATATCTCTCTTGGTACTTCATACCTACGATAAAGCAGTCAGCGTGCCACCTTTTAGGATAAAAAGTAAGTTCTTTATGTCGTTGCACGATACTGCCTTACAATATGCCTGTATTCATTTGCCATCGGAGTGTTAGAAATCTGTGGCGATTTTCCGCCATTTGGTGTGCATCATGGCCTCTCTTGTCGGTCCCCAAGAATTAACGCTAAAAGCTGTATCGTACCTGAGGTAAAAACAAAAACCCTCGAGACCTGATCACTGGTCCCAAAGGTTTTGTTTGAGAGTCTTGTTCTAAATAATCTTTAGAAGCTGTAGACAACTTCCGCACCCGCATAGTGTGCTGGTCCTGCACTGTTTTGCGTCTGATTGAAGGAGCCAGAGATATTAGTTCCCCAATCGAGTCGGTACTCCGCACGGATTAGGACATTATCGGTCACGTTAAATCCTGCGGTGATCGTATACTCCCACCAGCTCAAACCGCCTTGGGTGTTTGAAGGAGTGGTGTTTACTTTTGCGATATTGTCGCCACCTAGATATTCCCCACGGCTGGCGAGAGAGAACCAGTCGTTAAACTGATACTTGGCATAGGCGGAAGCACCCCACCAAGTGGTATTATTCTTCCCGTTTACACCTGAATTTGTTCCGTTGGCACCTGCGGTGTTTCCAAGAACGGTATCAAAAGCAAGCAGGAGCTTATTGTCGGCGAACTTTGGAGCCCAGTTACCCAAGGAGTTATAAATAATCGTCCATGCGCCACCTGCAGCTGAAGTCGATCCAGCCTCGACAGGCAAAGCACTCTGAATCGTGTTGTTACCATTCGCAGAGGTCGGGTTTGAACCCGTGTTGTTTTCACTTGCGGTGCTGTACTCGAAGTTGTTGCTCCAGTTCGCGTTGCCACCAGGGGCGGTCACGTTGAGAGCGGCTAAGAGAGCCACCCCATCGCTCGCACCCGAAGTGGTTGTGTTGTTATCGCTGTTTGCGCCGTTGGCCACGCCCAGCTTGCCATCGAGATACTCGTCAAACTTGTAAGACGAGAGAACACCCGTGTACCAGAATGGAAACTGGTTATAGAGCAAGCCGTAGGTAATATTCATGTTGGCGGGCCGTTCCATCACTTCGTATCCGAGAATCGAAGCAAACTTACCCACTTTGAAGTCCCACCCGTTGCCTACCGGGGCACGGAGTTGAACATAAGCCTGTTCGAGGAACAGATAGTTCGAATCTTGCTGAGAGTTGCTATAGCCAGCGCTGGGATTCGCCAAGTACTTGGCGTCCTCGCCGATCATCACATCAACCCGGAATCCAGCTTGAGCCTTGTTCTCGGAAGTCATCGCCTTTTCCAGGGCGAATTTCACCGCATAAAGGTTAAAGTCACCCTGTTGGGCGGAATCGCTATTCACTCGGCTGTTGACAGTCGAGTTCGCGCCTGTGCCTGTGAAGTTGTAACTATAACCCGCATCAACGTATCCGCTAAGCTTGATGCCCTTCTGAGCGGTCTCAACAAAGTTATTCTGAACCATCTTTTTGGTATCTTGAGCGGATGCTTCCGGCGCGGAGTCCGCGAGGGACAAGCTAGCCACGGCCGCAAGTACGCCAAGCAAGGCAGTAATATTCTTGATCATTTTATTTCTTATCTCCTGTTTGTCTTTGAGCTGGAGCCAAGCCGTAAAATTGTAAAACTTAGCCCCATTTTCCACCAGCGTTCATATAAAAAAATAAAAATCGTCAAGATTCTTTATTACTTTCGGCTTAGTCAAAACTGGATTGTGAAATGGCTATATATCTAGTGGCACGATCTATGCAAACTATTCTGAATCTTCTAATATTTTACATCTAATTGACCTACAGCATTTTGTAGTATTATGCGATACGACTACAAGCCACGAAAATCAATTTTTTGGTAATTTTCAACCACAAAGGCATGATGATTTCGGTACGGACGGCTGGGACAGGCGTCCGTACCATTGATTCAAAGTTTCAATTGTTCAAGCTCTCCACCGGCGGACCAGGGATGGTCCGCCCTACCTACTGGAAACGAAGAACCATCGATCCATAAAACAAAAACCCCCGGAGCCCAATCACTGGCTCCAGGGGTTTTGTTTAAGAGTCTTGTTCTAAATAATCTTTAGAAGCTGTAGACAACTTCCGCACCCGCATAGTAAGCCGGTCCGCCCGAGACGGAACCGTTGTTGTTACCATTAGGGGTAGTTTCAGTTCCTGTGCTGTTGCTATTGCTGCCCCAATCCATGCGGTACTCTGCACGGATGAGGAGATTATCGATCACATTGAAACCAGCTGTGAGGGTGTATTCCCAGAGGTTGTTTCCTGTGACATGGGTGTTGCCGTTGTTAGTAGTCTGGTTTGCACCTTGGTTACCAAATGCACTGGAATTGTTGCTACCGAGGTATTCACCACGACTGCAGAGCGAGAACCAGTCATTAAACTGAT
>JBGSBI010000016.1:0-35991 GCA_041730685.1 Aliarcobacter sp. | reverse complement strand
CGGAGATGGTGATGGGGGAGGGGTCGGCAGGTGGGGAGGTGACGATTCCGTGTGGGCAGGGGGAGAGGGCGGAGTAGGCGTTGTTTGGAGAGGGGGCGGGAAGGATTTTGGTGGAGGTGGAGGAGGGGGCGGTGGGGGAGGTGGAGAAGTTGGCGGGGGAAGCGGGGGTGGGGTGTAAGCGGTTGGGGGTGAGCGGGGGGACGGAATTGAAAATCGTTTGCGGGTCGGTGGAGGAAAAGTGGGGGGTGGGGGAGTTACAAAAACTATTTACCGAATCGTTACCAAAAGCTTTGGAGGGAGAATGAAAATCTCTCACTTCTCAAATCAAGTTTCCTTAGCTAGAAAGGAATCTTGAAGACTTCTCATATCCCAACGCATGAGTGTGGGGTATTTGGAGTTTATAATCATCCGAACGCGGCTGAGCTGACGTATTACGGGCTGTATGCCTTGCAGCATCGGGGTCAGGAGAGTGCGGGGATTGTGACGGCGAGGGATGATGGAAAGCCGTTTCGTGCGAAGCGCGGGATGGGTTTGGTAGGGCAGGTTTTCCAAGAGGGTGATCTCAAGGAGCTGGTGGGGACGAGGGCGATCGGCCATGTGCGGTATTCCACCACGGGATCGAGTACCCTGAAAAATGCGCAACCTTTGATGGTGGAATCGAGCCGAGGTCAGATTGCGATTGCGCATAATGGCAATTTGGTCAACGCGAGCAGTCTTCGGGAAGAGTTGGAGGCGGACGGATCGATTTTTCAGACGACAACCGATAGTGAGGTGATCCTTCATCTTATTTCGAGGCGCAATCCAACTGTAGGAGGGGGCTCCCTCTCGCAAGCTCTCTCGAGGGTGCACGGGGCTTACTCTTTGGTGATTATGGGGGAGAATGAGGTGATTGCGGCGCGCGATCCTTTCGGGTTTCGTCCTTTGGTCATCGGGAAGCTGGAGGATGCGTACATTTTTTCGAGCGAAACTTGTGCACTGGATTTGGTAGGGGCTGAATTTGTGAGGGAAGTACAACCTGGGGAGGTTGTGGTGGTAGATCCGAATGGACTTCGAAGTTTCAAGCCACATGCGGAGCCTTCGCGGGAGGCTTTGTGTATTTTCGAGTTTGTTTACTTCGCCCGCCCGGACAGCGCACTGAGCGGACGCAATGTGAGTCACGCTCGGACTCGGATGGGGCGGGAGTTGGCCAAGCTGCACCCAGTGGAAGCGGACATTGTGGTGCCTGTGCCTGACTCGGGGACCTACGCGGCCCTCGGATATTCGGAGCAGGCGGGGATTCCGTTGGATCAAGCTTTTGTGCGGAACCACTATATCGGAAGAAGTTTTTTACAACCGACTCAGTTGATTCGAGACTTTAATGTGCGGGTGAAGTTGAATTTAATTCGTTCGGCGGTGCAGGGAAAGAGGGTGGTGGTGGTGGATGATTCGATTGTGCGCGGAACGACTGCACGAGCGCGGGTGACGAATCTGAGGGAAGCAGGGGCGAAGGAGGTGCATATTCGAGTGAGTTGTCCTCCTCATCGTTTCTCCTGCCACTACGGTATTGATTTTCCGAATCCGAAGGATCTCTTGGCTAATCGCATGACGAAACAGGAGATCACCAAGTATTTGGGAGCTGATTCGTTGGGGTATCTGGATGTGGACGGGATGGTGCGGGCGTGTGGCTTGCCTGCGAACAAATTTTGTTTGGCCTGTTTCACGGGAGATTATCCTGTGCCGTTCACGGCGGAGGACGATAAAGAGGTGTTGGAGAGGCGCAGGTTGCGGTCGGTATCTTTGGTTCCCGAAGAAGAAACGCGGCAGGGATTCCTGTTGTAGTGGGCATGGCTCGCGACGCGTATGCACGGGCTGGGGTGGACATCACCCTAGGGAACCGAGTGAAGTCTGGGATTGGGGCTTTGGTTAGGGCGACGCATCGCCCTGGGGTGATCGGAACGGTGGGGGGATTCGGTGGGTGTTTTGATGGAAGGATTCGTGGATATCGGAAGCCTATTTTAGTGGCGAGCATTGATGGGGTGGGGACGAAACTAAAAGTGGCCCAGCAGGTGGGTAAGCACGGGACGATCGGGGAAGACTTGGTTAATCACTGTGTGAACGACATCGCGGCGTTGGGGGCGGAGCCCCTTTTCTTTTTGGACTATATCGGCACGGGAAAATTGAACCCGAAAACCTTTCGTCAGATCTTGAAAGGATTGGTGCGGGGATGTCGGAAGGCAGGGTGTGCGTTACTCGGAGGGGAGACGGCGCAAATGCCGGGAATTTATCAAGGTCATGATTACGATCTGGTGGGCTCGATTGTGGGGGTGATGGAGGCAGAAAAGGCGACAGATGGGCGTTCGATTCGAAAGGGAGACGTAATTTTGGGGCTGGCTTCGAATGGTCTGCAGACGAACGGTTATACTTTGGCCAGAGATATTTTGTTTAAGAAAGCTAAATTGAGGGTGAAAGGAAATTTGCCTGGAACTTCCCTGAAGTTGGAGAAGTTGTTGCTGGCGGTGCATCCGAATTATCGGCCAGCTCTTTTGAAAATAGGAAAGAAGGTGAGGATTAAGGGCGCAGCTCATATTACGGGTGGTGGGTTGATTGATAATCCGCCGCGGATCTTTCCGAAGGGGATTGGGGCGGAGATATTGTTAGGGAGTTGGCCGGTACCGCCTCTTTTTCAGTATCTGGAAAAGCAGGGTCGGTTGGGTAGGGAAGAGGCGTATCGCACTTTTAATATGGGGATTGGGATGATTGTGGTGGTGGCGCGTAAGGATGTGGCTGCGGCCAAAAAAGCGGTGCGCTGCTTTGAGATTGGGCGGATTGTTCGAGGGAATGGAAAGGTGCATCTGCGAAAATGAAGAACGGTAAAGGAATTCGTCGGGCGCTGCTTTCCGTCTCGGATAAGGCGGGGTTGTTGGAGTTTGCCAAATTTTTGGTAGGAATGGGGGTGGAGTTAATTTCGACTGGAGGAACAGCCAAGGCGTTGCGGGAGGCTGGGGTGAAGGTGATGGAGTTGAGCGACTATACAGGATTCCCGGAGATGATGGATGGGCGGGTGAAGACGCTCCATCCCAAGGTGCACGGTGGTCTTTTGCAGAGGAGAGATTCGGCTGTGCATCAGGAGCAGGCGGCGAAGCATGGCATTCCAACGATCGATCTGGTGGTGGTGAATCTTTATCCATTTGCGCAGACGATTGCGCGGCCGGACTGCACCGAGGAGCAGGCGATCGAGAATATTGATATTGGGGGTCCGAGCATGCTGCGGAGTTCAGCGAAGAATCATGAATCGGTGACTGTGGTAACCGATCCAGCGGACTATGGGGTGGTCCGAAAAGAGATGGAGGCGGATGGGGATACGACTTTGGCAACGAGGAAGAGGTTGGCGGCAAAGGTTTTTCGGCATACTTCGCACTATGACCATTTGATTGGGGCCTACTTGACCGAGAGAGCAGAGCCTGAGCAACCGGTGTTGCAAGAGACGGCGGGATTGCTAGGGGTGAGAGCACAGTCTTTGCGGTATGGGGAAAACCCTCATCAAAAGGCGGCTCTCTATGGATCATTTTTAGATTCCTTTCACCAGCTACATGGGAAGGAACTTTCTTATAATAATGTTTTGGATCTGAGTGCGGCCGCGGGTTTGATCGCGGAGTTTCGGGGATCGGCTCCGACGTTGGCGATTCTGAAACACACGAATCCTTGTGGGGTGGGCACAGGGGAGAGTTTGCGGGCGGCTTGGGAGAAGGCTTATGCCACGGACCGGCAGGCACCCTTTGGGGGGATCATAGCGGCGAACCGCGAGATGGATGGGGAGACGGCCGAGGCGATTGCGGAAATCTTTAGCGAGGTAATATTGGCGCCATCCTTTACGCCAGCGGCTTTAAAGATTTTGCAGGCGAAAAAGAATCTGCGATTAATCGAGAATCGTGAGAAGGCGGTGGGGGGGTACGAGATGCGGAGCGTTCGGGGTGGTGGGTTGCTGGTGCAGGAAAGTGATGGGGCGGGGGATGATGAAACGGCCTGGAAGGTGGTGACGAAAAGGAAGCCGACCGATTTGGAGATGAGGGCGATGCGGTTTGGTTGGAAGATTGTCCGGCAGGTTAAGTCGAATGCGATCGTTTATGCGGGGGAGGATCGGACGCTGGGGATTGGGGCGGGTCAGATGTCTCGGATCGACTCTTCGCAGATTGCGGTATGGAAAGCTGGGCAAGCGAAGTTGGATCTTAAGGGTAGTGCGGTGGCCTCAGATGCATTTTTTCCTTTTGCGGACGGATTGGAGGCGGCGGCAAAGGCGGGGGCGACAGCAGCGATTCAGCCAGGGGGGAGCGTGAAGGATCCGGAGGTGATTGCGGCGGCGGATCGGATGGGGGTGGCGATGGTGTTTACTGGGCGGCGCCACTTCCGGCATTAAGTCCAAGAGAGGAGTCGGGAGCCGTCGGATTGGGGGGTAAGGGTTAAATCGAGAGTTTGGGCGGGCCAAGGTCCGGGGTAGCGTTCAGGCCATTCGACGGCGACGAGTCCGACGGTGTAGAGGCAGTCAGGCCAGCCGAGGGAGATCCAGTCGCGGGCATTTTCGAGGCGATAGAGGTCCCAGTGTTCGAGGGGGAGGCGACCGCCATGGAGGGGTTGGCAGAGGGTGAAGGTGGGGCTAGGGATTTCACCTAAAACGCCGAGGGCGTGAGCAAGGCCGCGAACCCATTCGGATTTTCCCGCTCCGAGGGGGCCGTGGAGTCGGAGGATAGTACCAGCAGAAAGGAGAGGGAGATGGCGGGCGGCGTGAGCGCGGGTGGCGGTGGCGTCGGCGCAGATTGTGTCTGGGGAAAGTTTAGCGGAGGTGGTCATAGCCGAGGAGGGGAAGGCCGCCTGTGTGATAGCCTTGGTGGGGTTGGAGGCAGTGGCCGATGAGGGTAAGGGGAGTGGAGAAGGGCCAGCGGCGGAGGAGGGAGGGAACGCGGTTTTTAGGAATAGAGAAGAGGAGTTCGTAATCCTCGCCGCGGGTGAAGGCGAGCTTGGGAGTGGCGCGGGGGGAGAGAGGGATTTGGTCTGGGTGGATTTTAAATCCGATGCGGGAGGCACGGGCGAGGCGCGGGAGATCGGCGCCGAGTCCGTCGCTGAGGTCGAGCATGGCGGAGGGTAATTTGTGGCGGACGAGCCATTGGCCTTCGGCGAGGCGTGGGGTGAAGGTGAGATGGCGGCGGGGCCAAGAGCCACCGAGTTTTCCCGTGACGAAAAGAAGATGCCCTGGGCGGGCACCGGAGCGGTTTGGGGAGTGGTGTTTTGCTACAGTGCCGAGGAGGGAGACGGAGATAAGGAGTTGGCGGGTTCGGATGGTTTCGCCACCGACGATGGGGAGGCGGAGTTTTTTGGCGAGAAGGGAGAGTCCGCAATAGGCTTGGCGTAGAAGTTGGGCAGAGCGGGGATTGGGGCAACCTACAGTGAGGAGGGCGGCTCGGGGAGTGGCTCCGGCGGCGGCGAGATCGCTGAGGGGGCGGGCGAGAGCTTTGCGACCGATGAGGGAGGCGGGGGTGGAGCGAGTGAAGTGGACGCCTTCGACCACGGCATCGGTTTTGAGAACGAGATCGAGGTTTTTAGAAAAAGAGGAGAGGACGGCACAGTCGTGGCCGATTCCGTGCCGCAAGTTGGCGGAGGATTGATGGGAGAGGGAGGAGGTCCAGCGTTGGATCCAGAGGTCTTCGGATGAGAGTGGAAGTTTTTTCATGGGAGGGGAGGGCGAGAGAGGAGAAGCAGGATGCAGGTGTTGGCGTTGAAAAGAGAGTGAAGAAGAATTGAGGGCACGAGGCTATTTTTTGTTCGATAGACACCTGCGAGTGCGGCGCCGAGGAGGGTAAGGGGGATGAGGGTGGGCCCGTGGAGATGGACGGCGCCGAAGGCGAGGGCGGAGATCCACTGGGCTTGGGTGATGGAAAAGCGGGAGGTGAGCCAAGGAAAGAGAGTGCCACGAAAGAAGATTTCTTCCCAGATGGGGGCGATGATGAGGGCGTAGGTAAGGAAAGGGAGGAGGGTTTTAGCGTCGCGTGCTTCGAGGAAGCGGGTCATGGCGGGTTGGGGTTCGAAAGGAAGATGAAGAGCTAGGTAGAAACCTGTGCTGAGGAGAAGTAGGAAAAGGATAGGGAAAAAAAGAGTGAGCATGGTTGCAAGGGAAAAGCCGAAATCGCGAAAAGGGTGAGGGCGATAGAGGCCCCAGAGGATGAACGGTTTTTGGCCGCTAAGGGTGGTGAGGACAATGCCGACTGCGAGAGCGGTTCCAGGAAGAAGAGGATTGGCGAGCCAAGCGCACAAGCCGAGAAGAGATGCGCCGATGAGCATGGCCAGAGGAGCGATATTCAGGGAAGGTGATTGGGTATGGGTTTGGGGCTGGAAGAGAGAGCGGAGGCGGGCGATTCCGCCAAAAATAAGAAAGGCGAGGGCGGAGGCTAAAAGAATTGTGCCATAGATGAGAGCGGGGATGGGCGGGGACCAAGGAGTCATGGGAGGAGATTAAGGGAAAAGGGAGGTGATTTGTAATTTTTAATTTTGGATTCTTTATTTTTTCCCGCATTCGCGGGACACGCTTTCGCGTGGATTGAGGAAGAGATAGTAGCGCCAAGCCCCGACAAGAGTACGGGGTAGAGCCGCTAAGCCCCGAGGTCGGCCCCGACGCTGATCGGGGCAGGTCGGGTAGAGACACAGAAGCGTGGATTTTTGATTGGGGGGGGTAGGGGGGTGAGGCATTGTGTGGGGATATGAAACATTCGATTGCCCTAAAGATCTTTGCCTTAGCGGTCGGGATCATTGGGCTTACGGTGCTGGTGGCGATTACGACAAACATTGAGGTAATTGGATTGGGGGGTGATGTCGAAGCTGTAGCCAGAAAAACTATTCCTTTGGCAGCTAAGATCGCGGATCTGAATGAGGCGGGTCTTTTCCGTCGGTTAGCCTTTGAGCGTCTGTATCGCGAATATGGGGAGCCGCAGCCCGATGCAAAAACAATTGCAGAGGCAAAGGAAAATTTTGAGCAAAATACAACCCGTGTTTACGAATTGATCGGGAAGATCCGCGAGAGTCTTCGCGTTTTGCCGGATGAGGTCGAGGAGAGGGAGCTAAATGCTCAAATTCGGGAAGATGTTGGTCGGATCGAAAGCTGCTTCCGTTCGACTACGGATCTAGCCCGTTCCACTTTGGCGGCTCGGCAAGCGGGAGATCGGCCAAAGGCAAGAGAGTTATTAGATTATACAGTCAAAGGACAAACGGAATTGCGGGCGTTACGATCAAAGTTGCAGGATGTGGGTTTCAATTTGGCGGAGCTTTCTGCGGTCAGTGCAGAAAAGCGAAAAGCCCGCGTGCTTTTCAGCAGCACGGCTACGACGTTGTTGGCAGTTGTCTTGGGCTTAGGGGCAGCTTGGATTATTTCTCACAATATGGCCAAACCCTTAATAGCTCTTTTGACCAGGACGAAGAAGGTACAGGGCGGGGATTTATCGGCCTATGTTGGCAAACTCCCAGAGGATGAGATTGGGCAGTTGGGTGAAGGCTTCAACCTGATGGTGGACGAGCTTCGGCGGAAACAGGATTTGCAAAAGGCGATTAGTTCGTACATCGATCCAAGGATCGTCGAAAAGGTGATTTTGCCAGGTCGATCAGAGGATACGATGGGACAGAAGAGGTTGATGACGGTTCTTTTTACGGATCTGGTGGGGTTTACAACTTTAGGAGAGAATTTGACGGCGGGTGGGTTGGTGCAAGTGATTAATCGTTATTTCACCTTAATGTCGGAGTGTGTGCAGAAGGAGCGGGGAGTGATCGATAAGTATATTGGGGATGCGATTATGGCATATTGGGGGGCTCCTTTTGTCTCGGAAGAGGAGCAGGCGGCGACGGCGTGTCGGGCGGCATTGGCGCAGGTGGAGACTTTAACTCGTTTCCGTGCGGAGTTGCCCGATTTGATGGGATTACGAAAAAATCTTCCTGAGATTAATCTGCGTATCGGAATTGCGACAGGGGAAGTGGTGGTGGGGAATATTGGGAGTGAAACGGCGCGAAGTTATACAGTGATGGGTGATACGGTGAATTTAGCATCGCGGTTGGAGTCATCCAACACGATGTACGGCACGCGGATTCTGATTTCGGAAATGACACAGAGGATGGTCGATAAGGAGATGGAATCGCGGGAGGTGGATCTTCTGGCGGTGAAGGGAAAGCAGGATGCTGTAGGAGTTTTTGAGTTATTGGGACGGACAGGAGTTGTGGATGCGGGGACTCGCGCTCTGAATGAGGCTTATGGCGCTGCTTTGGCTCACTATCGGAGTCAGAAATGGGATGAGGCGACTGTCGGATTTCGGCGTTGTTTAGAAATTCGGGGTGAAGACGGACCTTCCTTTGAAATGCTGACACGAATTCCGCACTTCAAAAAGAATCCACCCCCGAACAATTGGAATGGTTCTTGGCAAAGTTTATCAAAGTAGAAGGGAATAAGAAAAGCGACTGAGGCCAGCGGGCAGACGATTCGGTTCGCCGTATTAGGATGTTTTAAACTTTAGCTCGAGCGTCGAGGTCTACCCAGTGGTTGCCGTCGGCTTTAAGCATCTGATCGGATTCTTGTGGGCCCCAGGATCCTGTGCGGTAGAGGGCGACGGGGCTCTCTTGCCAACCTTGGCGGATGGAATCGACAATGCGCCAAGCTTCGAGGACCTCGTCGGCTCGTGTGAAGAGGGTGGAATCACCAAAAATGGCATCGCCGAGTAATCTTTCGTAGGCTTCGGGAGAGTAGGAACCGAACTCGCTGGCGTAGCAAAATTCCATATCGACGGGCTGCACTGAGCTACGTCCTGGTTGTTTGGCGTTGAAGCAAAGGTGGACTCCTTCGTCCGGTTGCAGGCGGATGTGCATGGCGTTCCGGCTGAGGAGATCGCCGAATTCTGCTCGAAAGAGGGCGGCGGGTGGACGACGGAAGACGATAACGATCTCGGAGGCACGGGAGGAAAGGGCTTTGCCGGTGCGAAGATAAAAGGGGACGCCAGACCAGCGCCAATTATCAATCTGAACTTTGAGAGCGGCGTAGGTTTCCGTAGTGGACTGTGGATTGACGCGGTCGCTTTGGCGGTAGCCTTCGTACTGGGCGCGGACCGTGCTGGTACGAACGACTTCCACTTTGGGGGTCGGAATCGATCGGAGCACTTTAACTTTCTCGTCGTGGATTGATTGAGAGCTGAGATTGGCGGGGGGTTCCATGGCGGTGATGGAGAGAAGTTGCATCATGTGGTTTTGCACCATGTCGCGCATGGCGCCGACGCCGTCATAGAAGGCCCCGCGGGTACCAACGCCCTCCTGCTCGGCCACGGTGATCTGGACGTTGTCGATCAGATTACTATTCCAGATTGGTTCCCAGATCGAGTTGGCAAAGCGGAAGTAGAGCAGATTTTGGACTGTCTCTTTGCCGAGGTAGTGATCGATACGGAAGAGGTTGGTTTCGTCGAGGCAGGCGTGAAGGTCGGTGACGAGTTGGTGGGCGGAGGGTAGGTCGTGGCCGAAGGGTTTTTCCACAACGACACGTGCGGGAAGATGGCGACCGACTAATCCTGCGGCCGCAAGTTGCTGGACGACTGGGGCAAAGTAGTCGGGGGAAGTGGCGAGGTAGAAGATATGTTGAGTGAGGCCGCGGGTTTTGGCGAGGTCGGCGAGGATCTTTTTAAGGGAGGCGTAAGCGGCGGGATCGTCGAAGTTACCTGCGTGGTAGGTAAGTTTTTGGGTGAAGTTTTGCCAATCGGTTGCGTCGACGGGGCGAAGGCGGGAAAACTTATCGATGCCTGCTTTCATTTCCTGGCGGAATTCGTCGTCGGCTTTCGGGCGACGGGCGAAGCCAATAATGGAGTAGTCTGCGGGGAGAGCTCCTTCGTGTTGTAGGCCAAAAAGGGCAGGGACGAGTTTGCGGGTGGTGAGATCGCCACTGGCTCCAAAGATGACCATGACGAATGGTGGGAGGACGCGGGATGGTGGAGGCGTGGCCTTTGGGGGCGGCGGCGGGGCTCATGGTTGGGTACAATGGTAGATTTCGACTGTTCCGCGGTCACTACGAACCTTTGCGGCAGGGAAAGTAGCGGTAGGGTCGTCGGCGGCGAGGGCACGGATATAGGGTTCCTTGGTGGGTCCACGGGTGACGAACCAGATGGCACGGGCGTAACGGAGGAGAGTGTAGGTAGAGGTAACGCGCCAGACTCCCAGCTTGGGTACGAAGTTGGGGGCGATGAGGAGTTTTTCCTCTTTGAGGGCGGCGGTATCGGGAAAGAGGGATGCGGTGTGGCCGTCATCACCGATACCGAGGAGTACGAGGTCGAAGCGGGGAGGGTCGCCCAGTTGGGTACGCACCCGTTTTTCGTATTCGCGAGCACCGATTTCGGCGGTGGCGATTTCGGTGCGGACTCGTTCAATCTGGACGCCGGTACTGTGGAAGATTTTTTGGACCATGCGGAAGTTGCTATCTTTGTGATTGGGATCGACCCAGCGTTCATCGCCTAGATAGAGGCGGGTGGCGGCCCAGGGCCACTTGAGGGAGGCTAAGCGCTCATAGAAGGGCTTGGGGGTAGATCCGCCTGAAAGGGAGATATTGAAAGTGCCACGCTCGCTGAGGGCAGGACCACCGAGGGTTTCCCATGCGGTGATCATGGCATCGAGCCATTGGGAAGAGTCGGCAAATTCATGCAAAAGCATAAGATGAAAGAGTGGCGAAATGTTCTGCAGAAGCGACTCACAAATGGGTGGGATGAGGCTGGCAGTTTGGCTGGGGAAGAGGTAGGCAGGGAGGGTGAAAAGTCGTCTAGAGAAGCTGGATTTGGACAAGCAGATCCGAGAGAAATCGGATTATCGGGAGAAGTTGCGTTATCTACAGCTGAAGCTCTTGCATGCGCAGAGGTTATTGCAGGACAGCCCGCGAAGTTTGATTTTGGTTTTCGAGGGTCCAGATGCGGCGGGGAAGGGGGGGGTGATCAAGCGGTTGACGGAGCGATTGGATCCGCGGTTGGTGCGGGTGTGGTCGGTGGTGAAGCCGACGGAGGAGGAGAAGGGGCATCACTATCTCTGGCGGTTTTGGAATAAGATTCCAGGGGCGGGTCAGACGGCGATCTTTGATCGGAGTTGGTATGGACGTGTGTTAGTGGAGCGGGTGGAAAACTTTGCCAAGAAAGAGGAGTGGAAGCGGGCCTATCGCGAGGTTAATGAGTTTGAGAGGACGCTGGCCGATTCTGGGGCGATCGTGATGAAGTTTTTTATTCATATTACAAAGTCGGAGCAGTTGCGGAGATTTGAGAGGCGGGCGGCGGATCCGTACAAGCATTGGAAGATCAGCGAGGAGGATTGGCGGAATCGGAGAAAATGGAATGAGCATTTGGCGGCGGCGGAGGAGATGTTTGCTCGGACCAGTTCCCGATTTTCTCCGTGGAATCTGATCGAAGGGAATTACAAGTGGTATACCCGAATCAAGGTGATGAAGGTTTTAGTGAAGCGATTGGAGCAGGAGTTTGGTTCCTTGTGAGCGAGATTCGACCTCAGGCAGAGCGGGAGTTTACGGTATACTTTTTTGATACGGATGCGGGTGGGGTGGCGCATAATTTGACTTATCTGCGTTGGATTGAGGCGGCGCGAACTGATTTGGCGGAAGCGATGGGGTGGGGAATTGGGGAGATGGTGGGAGGGGAGCATGGGTGCCCCGTCCTGACCAAGACGGAGGTGGAGTATCTGATTCCGGCGCGACTGGGCGGGAGGGTAAAAGTTATTTCGCGATTGGGGGAGGTGGGGAAGGTTCGATTTTGGGTGGAATCGGAGGTGGTGGGGAAAAAGGGAGAACTACTTTGTCGGGCGAAGCAAGAGTTGGTCTCGGTGGATTTAAAAACGGGCAAACCGAAAGGGTTGCGCGAAGATTGGCGGGAAAAGCACGGTTGATGGGCAGGGTGCGTGAGGGCTTGAGGGTAGTATTGAATGTGGCAGGATGACTGGAATGAAATCGAAGAAGCACGTTGCTAATCCTCGGGCATGGTCGGGTCCGCTGGTGGACGGAATGGAGCGGGCGCCGAGTCGAGCGATGTTGCATGCGGTTGGATTTTCGCAGTCTGATTTTAAAAAACCACAGATCGGAATCGCTTCGACGTGGAGTCAGGTGACTCCCTGTAATTCGCATATTGATGTGTTGGCGCGGGAAGCGGCGGCAGGGGCGGACGAGGCGGGTGGTAAGGCGGTAATTTTCAATACGATTACGATTTCCGATGGTATTTCGATGGGGACGGAGGGGATGAAGTATTCTCTGGTTTCGAGAGAGGTAATTGCGGATTCGATTGAGACGGTGGCGGGATGTGAGGGATTTGACGGGCTGGTGACGCTCGGTGGGTGCGATAAGAACATGCCTGGTTGCGTGATGGCGATGTTGCGGTTGAATCGGCCTTCGGTCTTTGTCTATGGGGGAACGATTCTGCCTGGGTGTATAGGGAAGAAGCAGTTGGATATTGTGAGTGTCTTTGAAGCGGTGGGGCAGAGGGCGAAGGGTTCGATTAGTGAGGCGCAGTTGGGGGAGATTGAGCGTTGTGCGATTCCTGGACCGGGCTCCTGTGGTGGAATGTACACGGCGAACACGATGGCTTGTGCGATTGAGGCGATGGGACTGAGTTTGCCGAATAGCTCGGCGATGGCGGCGGTTTCTCCAAACAAGAAAATGGATGCGAGGGAGGCTGGCAAAGCGGTCATGGGATTGGCGCGAAAAGGGATTCGGCCGCGGGATATTCTTACGCGGAAGGCTTTGGAAAATGCGATTGTGGTGATTACGGCGTTGGGGGGATCGACGAATGCGGTTTTACATTTTTTGGCGATCGCTCGGGCTGGGGGGGTGAAGTTAGAGATCGATGATATCCACAGAATTGGTCAGAAGGTTCCGGTTTTGGCGGATCTGAAACCAAGCGGAAAGTATGTTATGGCGGAGTTGGTGCGGATTGGCGGGTTGGTGCCTTTGATGAAGCGTTTGTTAGATCGGGGTCTGCTGCATGGGGATTGTATGACGGTGACGGGAAAAACTGTGGCGGAGAATCTGAAGTTTGTTGGGGATTATCCGAAGGGACAAGATGTGATTCGGCCGTTTTCGAATCCGATTAAGAAGACGGGGCATCTAGTGATTTTGAGGGGCAACTTGGCGCCTGGGGGAGCGGTGGCGAAGATTAGTGGGAAAGAGGGGGAGAGGTTTGCGGGTAAGGCGAAGGTATTTGGTTCGGAGGAGGAGGCGATGAAATCGATTTTGGCTGGGAAAATTAGAAAGGGGGATGTGGTGGTGATTCGTTATGAGGGGCCTCGAGGTGGGCCGGGCATGCGGGAAATGCTCGCTCCGACTAGTGCGATCATGGGACGGGGTCTGGGCTCGGAGGTGGCCTTGATTACGGATGGGCGATTTTCGGGTGGAACGCACGGGTTTGTGGTGGGGCACATTACGCCTGAAGCGTATGAAGGGGGCCCCTTAGCGCTGGTGAGAAATGGAGATGGGATTGTGATTGATGCGCGGGCGAGAGAGATTCGACTCGAGATATCCGCGGGGGAGATGAAGAAAAGGAGGAAGGGGTGGAAGAAACCCAAGCCGCGGTATACGCGAGGAGTTTTAGCGAAGTTTGTTCATTTGGTGTCAGATGCTTCGCATGGAGCGGTAACGGACGAGGGGTTGAGGCTTTAATTGAAGCGCGGGGGTTGGGGTTCTGCGGTGTTCTTTTTGGGGGTGGTGATGGCTTTGGGAGTTGGGGTGCGGTCATGTCTAAATCTGCCGACGAAGTTGGCCTCAAGAACGGCGAGCGGGGTAAGGGAAGGGATTGCGGAGGTATTTGTGGATCTGCTGCATGTTCGTCCCGAGGTTCGAGAAGGCACGAAAGTGGTGTGGGGTCAGACTTCGGCTCTTTTGGAGATTGTCGTCGCCGAAAAGAAGATCGAGGTGGGCTACGATTGGGAACACGTGTGGTTGGGGAGTCGCAAAGTGATTCATTTAACTCAGTCTTATTTAGTGAAGGCGGGGTTTGATCTACAAAAATCATTTGTGGTGGAGATTGGACAGGGTAGTGGGGAGGTGACGGCTCGCTTGCCTCCAGCGGAGATTTTGGCGGTGAGTCCCGTGGGGGTGGTTTCGTATCGCGACGAAGAGGGGTGGTGGAATAAGTTGACCGAGAAGGATCGGGAGGGAGCCATGCAAAAGCTTTCCGAGGAGGCACGAAGAGTGGCGTCGAGTAGTGGTTTAGTTCGGGAAGCGGAGGAGCGAACGGGGAGTCGTTTGACTGAGTTGGCTCGGGCGAAGGATATCCGCTTGAAGCTGGACACGTCCTCCGAGAAGACTGCAAAATAAAAGGCCCTCCTGTGAGTACCCTACAAAAGAATCCTAAGAAGGATCATTCGCCTCCGAGTGGAGGGAGATTGTCAGGGTTGGATTGGAAGGCTTTTTTCAAGCGAACGATCGTCTTGGTGTTTCTCATCTCGTTGGCGGTGCACGTTCTCTTACTGGTGGGGTTTGGTGGAGTTGCCATTTTTAAGGGTAAAATGCCCACCATGCCCTTTGCGGCGCAAAATGTTCCGAGTGAACAGGCTGTGACAGTCGCGCCACCCCCAATAGATGAGGTCGTGCCAGAGGAGGCTCGGCCAGATGAAATGATGCCCAAAGATACATCGGTCGCGGAGGAATCGGCTCCTCCTTTGGAGATGATGACAGTCCCAGGTGGGGCGAGCTGGGCTCCTGCGATACCGAAGGATATAAAAACATCCCTGACGGGGAGTGTGAGTGGGTCGGGGGCAGGGGCGGCAAAAGGAACGGGGCAGGCTGGGGTGAAGTTGTTTGGAATTACAGTGGAAGCCAAGAAATTGGGGGTCTTGGTCGATATTTCAGGATCGATGCAGAAGTACATTCCTAAGGTGATGGACGAAATCTTTAAAAGCTTTCCTGATGCCGATGTAGTTTTTATGAACGGATGTGGTGTGGAGGATTGGGATGAGGCCTTGAAAAACTGGACGGCGACGAACGATCTGAAGCAAAAAACAGCCAAAGAAAATAAAACTAAGTTTATTGGTCCCAAAAGTATGCCGAAACCTCAGGTGGTAAGATTTAATAGTGCTGAGGCATCGGATTGCCCGCCGATTCGCGGAACGCAATCGATGGGTGGATTTCGCAAGGATTACCCCGAATTGTATGACAAACTAGCTAAACGGAGTAACACCTGGATGGTTACGAGCTATGAAGATGCGCACGCTGGTGGTTTGGCGTTTGAACAGTTTGCCCGGAGAAAAGTGCAGGCGATCTATTGGTTTGCTGATTTTGCGAATCCAGTGGTAGGAAAAGCAGCGGATGATGCAGCTAAAATAGTATTAGATAACAATATGGAGATCCTCATTCACTCGACAAAAGGGGTTGAAAAAGTGGGCGATTGGCTGGCTAAAGTCAAAGGTCAGGTCGTTCAGACAAAGCTCTAGTATTTACTTCTGGGGAGGTATTGTGTGGGACTAGTGCGCCAGACACGGGAGTTGTACAAAGTTAGAGAAATAGGGGTTAGGCGGGAGGGACGTAGTCCTTGGGTCCGCCTAATTTCATGAATTTGGAGTGGACGATAAGCCCGATGAAGATGGCGAGGAACGCTAGGGTGGAGGAGGCGATAAAGGTGAGTTGATAGAACTTATTTGTGAAATCGATCAGTTTTCCGACGATGGGTCCTGCGGTCATAATGCCCAGACCGATAAACATATTAAGGGCGGAATAGAACTGAGAGAAATTTTCCTTGGGGAACATTCGGAGTGGAAGCGATGCAGAGCTGGTAAACCAAGCTCCGGAAAGAATCCCATGAAGCACGAAAAAGACGGCAAAGGTTTCTGGATTGGTAGAGAAGATAGCGCCAGCAGCGGTGACGAGTGCGTAAAGTGAAATCACTACGAGGGAAGTGCGGAGGGGATGAAACTTATCCGCTAGCATTCCCAGTGGGTAGGAGAGGACTAAGGAGCAACCGTAGGTGAGGGCGAGGCATTTTCCGTAGAATCCCATATCCATGGCGAGACTTTTGGCGAAGTAAACGCTGAAGTGGTTTACGCCGATGAAGGCGATCCAAGGAAGAGCGATGGAGACGAAGACCCAGAGGTAGTAAGGCTTGCTGAAACATTCATGGAAATAGGTGCGAGCGGCCGTAAAGAAGTTGCCAGCACCAGCTTTCGGTTCGGGGGGAGGAGCGTATTCCCCTTCCTTCACCTTGAGGCACATCATGGTAAAGCTGAGGCCATAAACCAGACCGATGCCAAGAAAGACGATTGGGAAATGTTCTTCGGCTTTGCCGAATATAAAATAGTTAAAGAGGATGCTGGCAATGAGGCTGATCGCTCGAAAGACGCCGTAAAACCTTCCCAGGAGGGAGCTCGGGACTACGTCGTTGATTAAGCCATAGAAAACAGCATTGGCCACGACAGTAGCGAGTTCGAAGACCCCCCAGCCCAGGGCAATTATGATTAGAGTGCAGGTGGAAAGACCGGGAGAGTATGTTCCAAGGATTTGATGCAGGCCTTGTCCGAGAATGGGGCTGAAGGCAACCGCAACCATCGAAAGAACAACGAACGGGATATGGATAGCCAAAAAGGGAATTCGGCGCCCCCAACGGCTGCGATATCGGTCGCTCCGATAACTGACAATCGGTCCGATGAGCAGAATGAGACCGTAGGGCAAGGTGGCGATGAGTAGACTGGAGACAAAATTAGAAGCGCCAAACTTTTGAAAGAGAAGTTGCATGACGCTCGGAACGGAGCGGTCGCGCATCGACCAGGCGACGTCGCCCCAAAGGAGCCAGAAGGTGAGGGTGGCGAGTCCGATGCCAGTGTAGGCGAGGGTTCCTACCTGCCATTTTCCACGGGTGGCGGAAGAGGAAGGAGCAGGTGAGGAAGCGGTTTGGCTCACAGCAAGAGTTTAGCGATCGACTCTTGCGCCACCGCCACCGAGAAGTTTTTCAACCTCGGCCAACGAGGCCATTGAGGTGTCGCCAGGAGTAGTCATAGCAAGAGCCCCGTGGGCGGCGCCATATTCGACAGCCTTCTGTGGGTCTCCGAATTTTAAAAAGCCGTAGATGAGGCCTGAGGCAAAGCTATCTCCGCCCCCGACTCGATCCATGATTTCTAGATTTGGGCGTTGTTGAGATTCATAGAATTTCCCGCCGGCCCAGAGAATCGCGCTCCAATCGTTGATGGTGGCCGATTTCACTCCCCGCAGGGTAGTGGCGATGGCTTTGAAATTAGGATACTCCTTGGCAGCTTGTTCGATCATCTTGTGAAAGCTGTCTTTTTCGAGATGGGTAAGATTTGTGTCAGTCCCTTTCACCTCGAGGCCAAGACAAGCGGTAAAGTCCTCTTCGTTTCCGATCATCACGTCCACGTTCTTGGCGATCTTCTTATTCACTTCTTGGGCTTTTTTCTGGCCGCCGATTCCTTTCCAGAGAGAGGGACGATAGTTGAGATCGTAGGAGACAACCACGCCGTGCTTACGAGCGGCGGTGGTGGCTTCAATGACAAGCTCGGCGGTGCTTTGACTGAGGGCGGCAAAGATCCCCCCGGTGTGAAACCAACGGGTTCCGTGCTTTCCGAAAATCAGATCCCAATCAAAATCACCCGGCTTGAGTTGGGAGACGGCGGTGTGACCGCGATCAGAGCAACCGACGGCTCCGCGGACTCCAAAACCGCGCTCGGTAAAGTTTAGTCCGTTGCGAACTGTCCGACCGATGCCGTCGTAAGAGCTCCATTTGAGCAGGGAGGTATCGACACCACCTTGTAGGATGAAATCTTCAACAAGCCGGCCGACATCGTTATCGGCGAAGGCGCTGAGCAGGGCAGTGCGCAGACAGAAGCAGCGGCGGAGTCCACGGGCCACATTGTACTCCCCGCCTCCTTCCCAAGCTCGGAAGGAGCGGGCGGTGCGGATGCGGCCTTCGCCCGGATCGAGACGGAGCATGACTTCGCCCATAGAAATCTCATCGAACCGACATGATTCGGCGGGTTTAAGATTGAAAAGGCTCATGATTTGGCTCCGGTGGTGATTTGGATAGCCTCCTTGGTGAGTCGAGCGATGGTTTCCCATTCTGCCGCTTGAATGTATTTCTTGTCGACAAACCAAGATCCTCCAAGCGCGGCGACGGATTTAAGGGCAAGGTAGGGAGCGATGTTGTTGAGCTGTAACCCGCCCGTAGGAATGAAACGCACTCCAGTGTGGCCGTAGGGTCCTTCGAGTGCTTTGAGGTAGGCGGCGCCGCCTGCCTGTTCAGCTGGAAAAAACTTTTGGATCGAGCAGCCGAGTGAAAGACCTTTTTGGATTTCGCTGGGTGTGATGATGCCAGGAACAAAGGTGAGTTTTGCTTTCTGGGCAGCGAGCACGACTTTTTCGTCCAAGCCTGGGGCTAATCCGAATTGTGCACCTGCATCGGCAGCTTTTTTGACCTGATCGGAGTCAAGCAGAGTGCCTGCGCCTACGAGCATCTTGGGACACTGCTTGGCGATTTGGCGGATCGATTCCTCTGCCGCTGCCGTCCGAAAAGTGATCTCGATAACTCCGAGACCTGCGGAGAGAAGGGTTTGAGCGAGATCCACTGCACGTGAAGCATCATCGATCACCACCACGGGAACGAGTCGGCGTTCGAGAAGGCGGTGCGTGAGGTCAACGCTCATGGGAAGTTAGATTAAGCCAGCTTGGGTACATCAAGCCAGCGCCGTTCGGCCCACGATTGCAGGCCGAGTTCCGCTAGCTGGACACCTTTAGCGCCCTCGTGAAGCGACCAGGGGAATGGATCGTTTAGAACCACGTGCCGAAGGAAAAGTTCCCACTGAACTTTGAAGGCGTTATCATAGATTGCATTGGTCGGTTGGGCGGTCCATCCGTCCATGTAGGCAACGGGACTATCTTGATCGGGGTTCCAGAGGCAGCGGGGAGTGGCGGAGTTGTCCTGGACTGTGCAGTTGCGAAGACCTGCGACGGCGGAGCCATCAGTTCCGTCGACTTGGAGGGTCAGTAGGTCGTCGCGTTTCACTCGGACGCACCATGAGGAGTTGAAGTGGCAGATGACTCCGTTCTTGAGTTCGAAGGTGGCATAGGCGGAGTCGTCGGCTGTGCACTTGTATGGTTTTCCGTTTTCGTCCCAGCGTTCAGGCAGGTGAGTGGCGCCAAGACAGGATAAGGATTTGATGTCGCCAAAAAGATTTTGGATGACGTATTGCCAGTGGCAAAGCATGTCGACGATGATGCCGCCGTCGTCTTCCTTACGGTAGTTCCAAGAAGGGCGTTGGAGCTTTTCGAACTTCCCTGGGAATACCCAGTAGCCGAACTCTCCTCGGATGGAGAGGATTTTGCCGAAGAAGCCAGTGTCGATGAGGTAGCGAAGTTTGAGGAGCCCAGGGAGCCAGAGTTTATCTTGGACTACGCCATTCTTAAGTCCTGCGGCAGTGACTTCTTTAGCCAAGGCGAGAGCTTCCTCCGAGGTAGTGGCGGTGGGCTTTTCGCAGTAGATATGCTTTTTGGCGGCGATGGCTTTACGGACTCCGATCGGGCGCTGGCCGGTGAGAGTGGAATCAAAATAGATTTGATTGGCGGGATCTTTGAGGGTGGCATCGAGGTCGGTGGAGACGCGGGTTATGCCGTGGGCAGCGCCCAAGGTGCGGAGCTTTTCCTCGCTGCGACCCACGAGGATAGGATCGGGCATAATGACTTCGCCTGGTTTGATCTGGACGCCGCCCTGCTTGCGAATAGCGACGATGGAGCGGATAAGGTGTTGATTGGTGCCCATGCGTCCGGTGACGCCGTTCATGATAATACCGACTTTATGTTCTTTCATATTTTCCTTTGGTTAGTGTTTTTTGGGTCAGGGTTTTTTTGTGCACTGGGGTTGGGCACCCGCCGGAAGGGCGGGAACATCGATGCCTGCTTTGGGAAGGGTGCCTTCGAGCTCTTGTTTCCAGTGGGCAACATCTCCTGCAGGGCCGTAAACGTAGATCATTATCATGGGTTGATCTCCCGTGTTGGTCAGCTGGTGAAAAACTTTAGAAGGAATAAAGACGGCTTGGCCCGTTCGAACAGCTCGGCGTTCCTCGCCGAGACACATTTCTCCTTCTCCCTCGACGATGAAGTAAACTTCTTCCTGTTCTTGGTTGTGCCAAGGAACTTGGCCTCCTTTGGGTTCAAGGGTGACGTTGCCCATGGAAAAGTTTTTTGCTTGGACGGGAGAGACACCGCCGACGAGGTTCTGAGTACGACGGCGGGCGGGGTAGGTACGGCCTTGGATTTCGTTGAGGTCTGCAATGATCATAGTTTATCTCCAAAGAAGGTGAGGTACGGTTTTTCTTCGGCGAGGCGAAGTAGGTAAAGAGCGAGTTCGCGAAGGTGGTAGTCGCCCCACATGGCGGCCTCGCCACAAGGGACTTTGCGTCCTTTCGGAATGTGGTCCCAGCCGTTGGGGCGGTGATAGACGGTATGGAGGAGAAGGCCCTCGTGCTTGGGATCGGAGGAGAGATAGGGCTCGGAGAAAAGAGTCCGAGCGGTGGTCAGTCCAGCGGAGAGATAAGTTTGGGCAGCTTTTTTATCTCCTTTTTTCTCGAGGATGCGGGCGAGGCGGAGAAGACCTTGAGCGGAGATGGCGGCGGCGGAGCTATCCACGGGCTCATGTTCATTGAAAGGATCGGCGGGGCGGTTGAGGTAATCGCCGAGATGAACGAGGCCAGGAGCGCCCGTATCCCAGTAGGGAATGCCGTCGGTGGGAGTTTCGCGAAGGTAGAAGTCGGCCGTGACGCGGGCGACTTCGAGGTAGCGATCGAGGATCTTTTGTTTCCCCCCAAAGTCTTTGAATTCGGATTCGGGGAGAAGCTCAAGGAACTCGTACTGTTCGGGGAAACCGCAGAGGAGCCAGGCGTGACCGCGGGTCCAGGTGGTGAAGGCGGAGTAGCCTTGCTGGGTAGAGGGGCATCGGTAGGCGCCGTCGGTAACATTAAAAATGGATTCATGGACAACACGGCCTGGAACGTCGTAGGTGTCGCGGCCTTTGCCGTAGTAGACATTGTAACGGGCGGTGGTTTCGGCGTGTTGCAGGGAGCGATGAAGGAGATTGATTTTGGCATCGTTTTCTCCCATGAGCCGATGACCGAGAATGTGGGCAAGGCTGAGGGCGCGAAGAGAGCGGATGGTATCGGAGAAGAGAGACTGGGGGCCGTTGAAAGAGCGGATGTAGCCGAGGTCGGGAGTGAGTTGGGTCCAACGGGAAGCTTGGACGGCGCCGCTGGCTTTGAGGGCGAGATCGTAGAAGTGGGATTCCCAATCGTTCGAGGGGAGCCGACCTTCGCGGAGGAGTCGGCGTAGATTGCCGTAGGTGCTGACATTGTTGAAGCCGTGATCGTGGACCCCGATGTGGGTGACGTGGACGGCCATTCGGCGGAGGGTGGCATCCCGGCCGATCTGGAGCATGGATTCATCTCCGGTGGCATCGTATTGGAGGATGGCAGAGCCGTAGACGAAGCCTTCGGTCCACTCGGTCCACCCGCGGGAGGTGTATTTTCCCTCGATGGTGAAGACGGGGGTGCCGTCCGACTCTTTCCAGCGTTTCTGGAGGGAGAGAATTTTTGGAGCGGAGGCCTCAAAAACCCTTTTGGCGGAAGCTTGAAGACTTTTCGGGGTGAGGGAGGTATCGCTTTGGATCATAAAATTAAAATCGACGCAGGTGGAACCCGCCGTCGATGTTGATAATATCGCCGGTGCTGAAGGGGAAATCGCCGCGGCAGATGGCTTTGGCGGCGAGGCCGACGTCTTCGGGTTTTCCCCAACGTTTTTGTGGGACGAGGCCTTCGGCGATGAGTTTGTCGTACTTGTCTTTTACGCCACTGGTCATGTCGGTGGCCATGACGCCTGGGCGAAGCTCGATGACTTGGACGCCTTCGGCGGCGAGGCGGGTAGCCCATAGTTGGGCGGCCATGGCGAGACCGGCTTTGGAGATACAGTATTCCCCGCGGTTGACCGAGGCGGTGTTAGCGGAGACCGAGGTGACGAAGATCAGTTTATAGCCACCTGGGAGAAGGGATTTTCCTGGGTTAGCGAGCCAGTATCGGGCGGCGAGTTGGCTGAGGAAATAAGGGCCCTTGAGGTTGACAGAGATGACTTCGTCGAAAATATCCTCTTTGGCTTCGGGGAGGTCGGCCCGTTCACGGGGGGCGATGCCTGCATTGTTGATCAGGGCATCGAGGCGACCGAACCCTTCGAGAACCCGCTGGATGAGGTTGGTCCGATCTTCGGAAGAGGCAAGTTGGGCGGGAACGGCGAGGAACTTCTGGTCTTTGGTTTTGGCGACAGCTTGGCAGGCGGTGACGGTTTCCTCGGCGGCTTGGCGATTGGAGGCGTAGTGGATCGCAAGGTCGTAGCCTTCGGGGGCGAGAGAGAGGGCGACTCCACGACCGAGGCCACGGCTGGCACCGGTGATAAGAATGACAGGTCTCGGCATGGGGAAAAGAGTACCCCAGTGGGGAAAGAGAGGGGATGGAAGAAAGCGCTTTCTTTAGCACAAAAACGACTTTATTTTATGTCCTAATGAAAATTCGCTCTAAAAGCCCTTTTCGGGATGCTCCCTTGCAGCCGTTGCTATTGAGGAACCTGCAGTTGCGCTGTGGAGACTGGTCGATCCGATCGCTTCGGGTCAACCGCCATCTGCAGCCGTTCGACCGGGTGGCACCTCACACGCATATCCATGGGCAGCTGCTTTTGTATTTGCGAGGGAGGGGAGAGCAGCAGGTTGATCAGAAAAAGTGGTCGGTGGGAGCGGGGGCGGTTTTCTTTATTCCTCCAGGAAAAAAACATGCGTTTCGGGAGACGGGTCCGAGGAGGGCGATTTGTCTGGTGGTGGATTTAGCGGGGGGAGGTGTCAGGCGGTGGGGTTTTCGGCATGGATTTCTTCCAGCGGAGAGAATGGCGGAGGTGCGACAAAGGGTGGCGGGGATGGGGGTGGGTCGATCGAGTGGGTTGGAACTTTCGGCGGGGAGTGCGGCTTTGCTTGTTTTGGAGGTATGTCGGCAAGCGTGTCGAGGCGGTCTTGTAAAAAACGAGGTGGGTTCGCCAGTTATTCGGCGACTGGAGCGGGTGTGGAGGATGGATGGCGAGGGGAAGTGGCCGAGACCTGGAGAGTTGGCTAAGCGGGTGGGATTGCAGAAAGATTATTTGAATCGGATGGTACGGCTCTCTTCTGGATTAACTTTAGGGCAGTGGCGGGCGGGTGAACTGTTGCGATCGGTGGAAGCGGACATCAAAAAAGGGCTACGTGTTTTCGATGTGGCTGGTAGGGCGGGCTTTACCGATCAGAACTACTTTTCTAGGTGGTTTCGTAAGCAGACAGGTCTCGCGCCAACTAGGTGGCGTAAGTAGTTAGAATAGAATAATTTATAGCTTTATAAGAAAATAACGGGTTAAGTAAAATAAATCAGCAATATTTTATTTATGGGGCTATAATAGTAAGTGAGGTGAAGAAGATATTTAGCCAAAGTTGCTATCGATCTAAGGTCGTCACATTTTTCCGTTTCATTTGCGCTGGATCGATTGCTCTCTTTTCGGTTACTGGGGCAATCGCAACAAGCTACTATGTCGATACCGCTGCCCAGTTTAATTCATGTAAGGACAAGAGTGGGGCTAGTTTTTCCACATTAAGGGCTGGAGATCGGGTTTATCTCAAAGGCGGTTCATGGGATGGATTAGTTAGCACGCTGACCGGTTCGATGACCGATGCGGAGGCTCAAGCGAATCCGGCCATAATTCTGGCGTGTGATGGAATTTATAGCCCGACGGTGGGTGGGGTGACTGTCAATGGACTTACCGCCATCAATTTCAAAGGAACGGGGATCACTTTTTCTGGGGTCACCTTCAGCCCATATAGCGGCATGAAAAAAGCCGGCATCTACAACGATTACAGCGGAAACGATTCCTCCGCTTACATGATTTCGCTGGATGGGGGTTCGCGATACATGGTGATGTCCCATTTAAAATTCGACCACTGCGGAAGGGATACCGTCGATATTCTCAATAACGATCACTATGGTGCGTGGATTTACAGCGAAGGTTACCGCAATACGATTCAGTACTGTGAAATGGAGGGCCGGGACTTCTACCCAAATGACATCAATGTTTCTGATCCCACCCTGCGTAAGTCGATCCGGCAGGCGACAGTCGTGATCTATAAGGACACGAGCACTCCAAGCCTGGATACTCAATATGGTTACCACTCTATTCATCACAACTACTTCGGCCCGAGAAGAATCCCCAAAAGTAGCGATCCTCGCCTTCCCACAGCACTGGATGGTGAAGTGGCATCGGATCTTTCCAACGGATGGGAATGTATTCGTGTGGGAAACAGCAGTTTCGTGGAGGTCGATTTTAATTGCACCGTTGAGAAAAACACCTTCTATCAGGCGATCCAGTCGGTGGACTATCAGTCGGTGGCCAGCGTGACCGTGAACAACGGCGGATCAAACTTTACCAGCGCACCTACTGTCACCTTCAGCGGGGGTGGGGGATCTGGAGCGGCGGGGACCGCGGCGATCTCGGGGGGGAGGGTGAGTGCGGTGACCATGACAAGTGGGGGATCTGGATACACCAGTGCACCCACGGTGAGTTTTACTGGAGGAGGGGGTAGCAGTGCCAGCGGAACGCCTGTCATCGGCGGACCAGACGACAATACCGGGGAACCGGAGATGATTTCGAACAAGTCCCGACGGAACATCTACCGTTACAACACTCTTCTTAATAACTACGGGCAGCTCTGCCTGCGGCAAGGAGACTACTGCACGATTCAGGGTAACTACTTCCTTGCGGGCGGAGTTTATGATGGAAATGGAAATATTGTTTTTACGGAAAGTAGGAATAACCAAATGGGCGGCGTTCGGGCCTTCGGGTTTGGCCATATGATCGCGAACAACTATTTCTACAAGCTGAACGGGAGCGGGATTCGTTCGGCGCTCATCCTAGGCTCTGGCGCCACTCCAACAGGAACGCTTTCCAGTCTGAATAATGGAGCCAACGGAGCCGCCTATGAAACGGCCAACTATGCTCAAGTAATCGGGAACAGCTTCATCGATTGCAAAGTACTCACTTTGGATAATCCGAACAGCGAACTTTATCCGGTGTATGGCACGACCTTCTTCAATAATTTGGTCTACTATAGCGCCGACATCAGTGGTAGTGGTCTGATCGGAAACACCACCGCGGGCTATGGAAGTCCTCTCCTGAGCGACCATGGCGGACGAGCCGTCGGAAACTATGTTTATTCGGCCACGACCTCCCAGTTGGGGAGTGCAACGTCTCTTTTGGGAACCATGTGGATGAGTGAAACTTTTGCCGGTTACACGAATGGCCAGACCCTTACCAACACGCTTTCGCCCACACTGATCACCAGTAGCGGCAATCCCACGTATTACACGAAGATTACCAACGACGGCGGCAATGTGGCTCAATATCTGAAGTCGACCACGAACAACGGATCACAAGTGATGTTCGCGTTTTCTCCGACAAACACCATGACGGCACGGACTAATGGCTACGTTTCGTTCAGGATCAAGCAGAACATTGACACAAATATTCCGACCGCCAACGCATTCGATATAGGAATTGGAAATAACGTGAGCTCCACCACAACTTCTAGTTCAGCGAACCGGCTCATCGGACTCTCATTGAAACAGAGTGGCACCACCAATAATACAATAGTGGTGTCATCTGCTGGGACAACCATTGGCAATACCTTCACCAACACCAAATCCACCTCTTTTTCCAAGGTGGAGATTTGGTTTAATGACAATGATACGACTCCCATGGCATACACGGATCCGTCGGGAGGCACCCAAAATTTGTCCACGAACAGCTTTGTCGTTTACCTTAGCGGCATACTTGTCACTCCTTCGGTCTCAGGATCCCCTTTGACAGGTGCCAGCGGCACTAGTTTAAACATCGGAAAAATCGGGTTTAGCACCGCCTCAACTGGTACGATCAATTTCTCATTTGACGACATCTTTGCTGGGGCGGCCAACAACACGATTAGTAGTTCTTCAGGCGAAAATCCGCTCATGAGCGGCATCTACGATGTGCTGACGGTTCCTGATGCAAACAGTCCTCTTCTCGGCAGGGCGTCAGCCCTGCCCGCCATCAGCGATACGTCCGCATCGGTTTCTTCCACGGGCACGCCTTTTGATCTGGCGGGGACGGTGGCCACTTACGGAGCGCTGGATATCCGTGGGTTGTCCCGACCCTTAACAGGGAGGGATATCGGTAACTATGAGGTGGAGGTTACCGGTGCCGGAAACCGACCGCTTCGGCGAGCGGAAGTCGGTGCTGTCGCCGCCACTTATCCGAACTCAATTCAGGTGAACAGCATCACTCAGGGGGTTGCTTTTTCCCAACAGTTGAGTGCTTCCTTTGGCACGGGGACTTTAAGCTGGTCGGCCACTGGAACTTTGCCCACGGGTTTGAGTCTTACCAGTGGGGGACTGCTTTCGGGGACGGCTTCTGGTGGAGGAACCTATCCCGTGACGATTCGGATGACCGATACGAACGGAAGTTACGCGGAGATATCCACTTCTCTGACTGTGGTGGCACCCCTTGCGGCTCCGGTCATCAGTAGTTTGGACAGTGCGACTGGCACGAAGGGCACGGGCTTCAGTTACACCATCACGGCCTCTGGCTCTCCTGCTTCTTATAACGCGACTCCCTTACCTGCAGGGCTGAATATCAATACTTCCACTGGAGCCATCACGGGAACTCCAACGGCTGGGGGAACTTTTTCTATTACGCTTTCGGCTACGAACTCGGGTGGTTCGGGAACGAAAACTCTCACGTTGACGATCAGTGATGAGTTCGATGCCTTAAGGTTGAAGTGGAGGACAACACTGATTGATGACGTAAAAAGTTCAAAAACAACCGATAGCATTAACTCCCGATCGTCTGGCTATCAAACGACGATGCTTTACGCCCTGACGGGAGTTAAAGTGGTGAATGGGGGCTCGGGTTATACAAGTGTGCCAACTGTGGCTATTAGCGGGGGAGGAGGGACGGGGGCCACTGCGACGGCGGCGGTTTCAGCGGGGAAAGTTTCGGCGATCACGGTGGTGAGCGGCGGATCGCGTTACACCACCACTCCCAGCGTCACGATCACTGGTGGGGGTGGCACTGGTGCGACCGCGTCGCCGCTCGTTGCCATTTGGAGCGACCTGCTGCTTGCTGCGCAGACGGGGGTGAGCGCGGACGTTGCCTCAGGAAACATCGCGGACTCTTTTAAGCGATTGGAGTACATGGCCCAAGCCTACGCGATATCCGGTTGTGCTTTGTACCAAAACGCATCTTTGCTGGCGGCCATTACGGGTGGATTGGATTGGCTGAGTTCGAATGTTTACACCTCAACGGTCACAGCATTTGCGAACTGGTACGACTGGGAGATCGCTGCTCCGCAATCGCTGAACAACGCAGCGATTCTGCTCCTGTCCAATCCCAGTGCGCTGACCTCCACCCAAATCGCGAGTTACGTCAAAGCGGTTTATAATTTCGGACCCAATAGTGTGAACTTCAAAGACTATTTTTGGTGGGGTGCCTTGACGGGGGCGAACACTTCCAATGTGGCTCTGACTACAGCGGTTCAAGGAATTCTGCTTGGCAACAACACGACGACGGTCAGCCGCTTTTGGCATAATATTGCCCCAGTGAAGCTCTCAGTGGACAACAAAGTTACCGCAATCAGTGTGGTGGGGGTCGGATCGGGCTACACAAGTTTACCCAGTGTGACGATTAGTGGTGGCGGTGGCACCGGTGCAACTGCCACAGCGACTATCTCAGGGGGCAAGGTTACCGCAATCGCTGTGGTGGACGGCGGATCGGGTTACACGAGCATACCCAGCGTGACGATTAGTGGTGGCGGTGGCACCGGTGCATACGTCAATACCCAGACCGATTACGTGGTCAGTGGGAGACTTTTACTGGAAGAGGCTCAGGGGAATCTGAGTGGCGACAACCCGCTTGATTGGTCTGGCGACAGCGTCTTTACGCCAGTCACAAGCGGGGATGGATGGTACGCCGATGGTTCTTTCATCTTCCACTACAACATTCCCTACACAGGTTCGTATGGTCAGGAGTTGATGGAGAATGTTTCGATTCTGGTCAAACTTCTCGATGGCTCGACTTGGGAGATTACCGATCCCGAGATTTCCAATCTCTATGGTTGGATCACGAATGGTTTTGCCCCGTTGATGTATCACGGAGCAATGATGGACATGGTACGCGGTCGGGCCATCGCTTCGTCGTCCTCGGATGAGTCTAAAGTGGGAGCCAAGGTGATTGCTAATATCCGATCGGTCGCCACCTTTGCCCCGACTGCCCCGACTGCCCCGACCGATATAGCAGCTCAATTGCTGGCGTTTGCGGATTCGCCTCAAGTGGCACCGGGCCAATATCACTTCGCGTCCATGGATCGGGTGGTGGCACATCGCGATGCCTTCAGCTTTGGTTTGAGCATGTCCTCTGCCCGAGTGGGCGAATATGAAATCAATACGACATCACCGACTAATTTGAAGGGGTGGTACACCGGAGCGGGGGTGACCTATCTTTATTTGGGTAATCCGGACACTCAGTATATGGATACCTACTGGGCGACGGTGGACTGGTATCATCTGCCTGGCACGACGGCAGATTTGACTCCGCTGAGTGTGATCCCAAGCGAAGCCGTCGCCGGCCTCACCGACCAGAACTGGGTCGGTGGGGCCCAAGTGAGCAAGACCTTCGGGGTGGCTGGAATGTCAGCGCATCCGGCGGACACCGCACTTTATGCCAAAAAGTCTTGGTTCATGTTGGATGACAAAATTGTATGCCTTGGAGCCGGGATCACCTGCACCAGTGGCGGTCAGGTCGATACTACCGTGGAGAACCGTAAACTCGGAAAGACGGGCACGACGACATTCAACATAGCGGACACTGCTTATTCTCTCGCTGCACCAACGACTTGGGCTAACCCCGTGACAGTCACGACAGGCACGGGCGCAACTTGGTGTGCGTTGGACGGTGTCGCCGGGTACTACTTCCCGGTGGGAGCTTCCAACCTACAGGCGCAATTCGTATCCGAGTCCGGTGCTTGGACGACGATTAATCCGACCGATTCTGACTCTGTGACCCACACCGATTATTATCTCAAACTACTTTTGAAGCATGGGGTGAGTCCGACGGGAGCGAAGTATGCGTACGTAATCCTTCCCAACCGAACGGCGAGCAGTACGAAGGCTTACGCGGCCAACCCAGATGTGACGATTCTTTCGAATACCGAACCCACGGGCACGACCTCTGGCATTCAGGCGGTGAAGAGTCCGATACTTGGCGTGCTGGCGGCGAATTTCTGGGCGAAAACCTCGGGTCCCGATAACGGCGGAACCATAGATTCTATTTCGGTGAGCAAGCAGTGCTCGGTCATCGTTAAAGAAACCTATAACAGTATTTCGGTGGGTGTGGCCGATCCCACCCAGAGCAACACAGGTACGATCGTGGTCACCCTCAGCGGTCGAGCATCGCTTGGCACACTGTCGGTAGATTCTGGAGTGACAGTCACAGCAATCAATCCGATCACGCTTACCGTGAATGTGAATGGATCCAAAGGGAAGTCGTTCAACGCTTCGTTCACTGTGGCCGCAGCCCCGGTCATCTCCAGTAGTCTCAATGAAGTGGGCAAGACCGGAACAGCGGTCAATTATCAGATCACTTCAGATAAGTCGGATGCCACCTATGAGGCAAGCGGACTTCCCGCAGGACTTGTCTGCAGCCCTACAGGTATAATTTCTGGAAAACCGACGGAGAGTGGAATGTTCTTCACCACCCTTGCGGCGACCTCTTCGGGAAAGACTGGATATGCGACTTTGACGTTTCAGATTTCCGATAGTTTAACCATCACGAGTAATCCCAGCTTGGCGGCGCTGACCGGCAAACCGCTTACCTATCAGATCACCTCCGATGCGTTGCAGGCTACTGCTACTTATACGACTGGGCCTCTTCCATCCGGGCTATTATTGAACGGGTCTGGATTGATTTACGGGACGCCAACAGTAAGTGGCACTTACACAACTACTCTTTATGTAACCAATCCAGATGGAGGAACAGGTCGGACGACTTTAAGGATTCAAGTTGGATCCAGCCTATCCAATCTTTCGAGCACTTTTGGAGCTTCTACAACCTGGGTTTGCCCAGCAAATGTGACGGCGGTTCAGGTAGAGGCTTGGGGTGCGGGTGGGGCTGGTGGAAGCGGATCTAAACCGGTTTCGGGAAATGCCTTTGGTGGAGGTGGTGCAGGTGGGGCCTATGCCAAGAAAAACACGGTCCCGGTCACGCCCGGGTCGAGTTACACCATTACCGTCGGAGCGGGTGGGGTGAGCGTTCTTTCTCCAAGCCTGACGACTATCCCGGGCGGTGATACTTGGTTCGGTTCCGCCACCAGCTGCCTGGCCAAAGGCGGCGCGGGAGGACAGAGTGTCATAAGTTCCGGTTCCGGCATTGTCGGTAGCGGAGGAGCGGGAAGTTCCGCGGGAAGCCTAGGAGATGTCGTTTATGCCGGCGGTAGCGGTCTCGCCGGCCAAGGAAGCCCGATCAACACGGGAGGAGGCGGTGGAGGAAGTGCCGGAACGGCCAGTGCAGGCACCACCGCAACATCATACTCGGGTGCAACCGCTGTGACCGGCGGCGGTGCGGGCGGAAACGGAAAAGATTCCACTGGAAACGGTGATGGCTCGCCGGGCGGCTCACCCGGCGGAGGAGGTGGTGGAGCCAGAGGATCCTCAGTTGCATCTCAAACCTTGGGAGGGACGGGGGGAGCGGGTCAGGTGATTCTCACGGTGGTGGGGATGGCCAAGGTTCCGCAGACGATCACCTTCGGGATGGATCCGGCAACCGCCACCGTTGGGGATTTGCCGAGGACGTTGATTGCAACATCTTCTTCCGGGCTGACGGTGGCACTGACTAGTTCGGATCTCAACGTGGCGACGATCACGAGCGGGAACACACTGAACATTGTGGGAGTAGGGACGGCCACTATTACAGCCACGCAAACGGGTGATGGAAACTATGAGGCCGCCGTACCGGTGAGCGTGAGTTTGACGGTGAGTCCAGGCGGATTCACCAGTTGGAATGGTGGAAGTGCCACTATGACCTCGCCTCTTCTTCTTAAATATGCGTTGGGGGGAGCGAGCAGTTCGACGGGGGTGAGTGAAGCCACGACGAGTTCGCTGGGGGCATCGACCTTCACGATGACGGCAGTTGTCCGTACCGATGATTCTTCAAAGCTGAGTATTATTCCGATGGCGACAACCAGTCTGAGCGACACTTGGAATTATCCAGTAACGACGACTGGAAAGATTGATGGGGTGAGTCAGGCAGGGGTAGGGACAGGATGCGAAAGAAAGATATTTACGGTGAGCCGAGCATCGAACTCGAAGATCTTCATGAAGATTGAGGTTAGTTATACGCCGTAGGGCATGAAGTAGTGCTAGACGCGGAGCGGATCAGTTTTTTGGGGATCAAGGTAAGGTCCCGCGGTTGCGGCCCCGACGCTGGTCGGGGTAGAGAGGCAAACCCTCCTTCGCTCGGTCTCGGTAAACCTCGCTGAGCTTCGGAGGGCGCTTGGGACGGAAAGGGGGGAGGTAGGAAAAGGGGGGGATTATTCTTAATTTTAAAATGTTTTCCCGCGGTTGCGGGACACGCTCACGCGTGGATTTTGGATTGGCGGAGGGCGCCTGGGGCGGATGGGGATTTTTGATGTTCCCCGCAGTAGCGGGACACGCTTACGGGTGGGGGGATTCAACGCTTGTTTACGTTCTTTTCAGTTTAGAAAAGAACTAGGACGACCACGGATGGTCGTCCCTACCGGTGTTGTGGTTTGGAGGCGAGAAGCCCAGACACGCCCGACGGGTTTGGGGTGGGGTAGAGTTAGTCCTGCTGGCTGGCGGGGACGGGGAGGATAATCGATTCGGGCTCTGGATCGGGTTGTGAGGCGAGGCGGGCTTTGATCCGAGTGGGGGAGATAAGGACGACTTCTTTGACCAGACCCAGTTTTTCGAGGAGCCAGATGAGCCAGGCGGAGGAGTCGGGCTGGGTCCAGTGCATGCCGTGGCGGGCGGAGCGGGGGAAGGCGTGGTGGTTGTTGTGCCAGCCTTCGCCCATGGCAAGAATTCCGAAAAGGAAGTTGTTGCGGCTGGCATCGGTGGTTTCAAAGGAGCGACGGCCAAAGGTGTGACAGATCGAGTTGACCGACCAGGTGATGTGCTGGTTCATGAAGAGGCGAACGAAGCCGCCCCAAACTAAGCCACCGAAGGCGCCGACGAGGATCGATTTTCCGAAAAAGAAGGCGGCGAGGGCTCCCACTCCTGTGGGGATGAGGAGACCAGTAAAGACCCAGAGCCACCAGGTGTTGTTGATGGCAACGATGATGGGGTCTTTGAGAAGGGCGGGAGCGTAGCGTTGGATGTCGGGCTTAAAGTTGTCGAGAATCCAACCCGCGTGGGCATGCCAAAGACTTTTGAGAGGGCTATGGGGATCTTCCTCTTCGTCCGAGTTGGCGTGGTGTTGAACATGGGTGGCGGCCCAGTGAAGGGCGGGACCTTGCATGGCCATGGAGCCGCAGATAAGGAGGAAGGTTTTCAGCCAAGGATGGGCTTGGAAACTTTTGTGGGTAAGCATTCGGTGGTAGCCGATGGTGATGCCGTAACCACAAAGGGTGAAAAAGGTAAGGAGGAGAGCGAGATCGACCCAGGTGACATAAGAGTTCCAGAGAAGAACAATGGCGGAGATCACCCCGAAAATGGGCAGCCAGACTAGGGCGAGGAGGATGGTTTTGGTAAGAGGATCGGTTGCTTGGGCGTGGGAGATGGATGAAGACATTGGAGAAGACTGCGCTATATTTCCTTGAGGGCAAGGCTTAGGAGTAAGTTTCTTTAATATGTAGGACGTCGCAAAAAAAGTGTTGCTAGTAAGTGACTTAAGATAAGTTTGACTGGATTTTATTATGCTAGGCGGGGGTGGAATCTAGGTGGGACCGTTAGGGGGGTGGCGCATTACGGTGAAGAAAAAGAGGAGTTCGAGAGTGTAGACGGCCAGAAGGACGATGAGGAAAAAGTCGAAGCGGGCGAGGGGGAGGGAGGTTAATCCGCGAAGGATGCCGTAGGTGGCGAGAGGGATGCCGAGCATTTTTGCGGAGAGGAGGAGGCGGGGGCGGAGTTGGCGATAGCGAGGGTGGAGAAAGGAGAGAATTAAGGTTAGGGCGACGGAACCGATGACTACGAGCAGGAGAAGGACGAGGGTGATTTCTTCAGATTCTTCCACGGGGAAGACCTTAGCACGAAATCAGGGATGAGGATTGATGAGACGCAAAAGTTCTTTGCGTCGGGTAGCGAGATCTTGAGTGGAGAGGGATTTGAGGCGGTTCAGGCTGAAATCCTCAACGTTGAAGGAGGCAAGAAGGGTTCCCTCGATGACGCCCAAAGCGAGGGAGGATAGATTCACCTCTTTTTGGCCTGCAAGGTAGCCGGTGAGGCCACCGGCAAAAGTATCTCCTGCGCCAGTGGGATCGACAACCTGATCAAGGAGAACGGCGGGGGCGGCGAAAGCGCCATCGGGTCCGATGAGGAAGCAACCGTGTTCTCCTTTTTTGATGGCGACGTAGCGGGGGCCGCGGTCACGGAGCCAGCGAGAGGCGCGGAGGAGATTGGGTTCGCCTGAAAGGAGGCTGGCCTCGGAGTCGTTGAGGATGAGCATATCGATGCGGGGAAGGAGCTCGAGAAGGCGGGGTTGGGCAATATCGATCCAGAGGTTCATGGTGTCGGCGATGGTGAATTTTGGTTTCTCCATCTGATCGAGAACGAGGTGTTGGAGGTCGGGGGCGATATTTCCTAGAAGAACGAAGGGGAGTTTTTTGTGAGAGGCGGCGAGTTGGGGTTTGAAATCGGCGAAGACATTGAGATCGGTGGAGAGGGTTGTGCGGTTATTCATGTTCTCTTCGTAGCGTCCGTGCCATCGGAAGGTTTTCCCTTGGACGACTTGGAGGCCAGTGAGATCGATATTTCGTTTTTCCCAGACGGCGCGGTGGTGGGCGGGAAAATCGTTGCCGACGATACCGATAAGGCTGACGGGGGCGTGGAAGCTAGCGGCGAGTCCGGCGAAAGAGGCGGAGCCGCCAAGGAGATCGGAGCGATCTTCTTTGGGGGTTTGCACACGGTCGATGCCGACCGATCCGACGACGAGAACGCTCATGGGCGAATAGACTCCTTGAAAGAGGAGGCTGTGCCAAGCCGAGAAAGAATTTCGCGAGCGGCGGCTGTGGGGTCAGGGGCGAGGAGGAGATGGGAGACGAGACAGACGCGGGTGGCGCCGTGCTGGGCTGATTCGGTTACGCGATCGGGGGTAAGGCCGCCGATACAAAAGAACGGCAGAGTGACTTGGCGAACGATCTCACGAATTTTGGCAGGGCCGATGGGGGTGTAGTCGGGTTTTGTGCCTGTGGCGAAGAGGGGACCGAAGCCAAGGTAATCGGGGCCGAGGGCTTGGCCGGCGATGGCTTGGCAGGGGGAGTGGGAGGAAAGGCCGAGGAGGATGGAGGAGCCAAGGAGGCGGCGGGCTTCGGGGATGGGGAGGTCGTCTTGGCCGAGGTGACAGCCGGCGGCGCCAGAGGGAACGACGAGGTCGGGGTGATCGTTAAGGATGAGGGGGAGGCCGAGTTGGGCGAGGAGGGGGACGAGAGTACGGGCGGCGGAGAGAATTTCTTCTTTCGAAAGATTTTTGGCACGAAGTTGGAAGATGGTGGCGCCACCTTGGGCGAGTTTGAGGGCGAGGTCGGGCCACGCGGAGGGCGCAGCGTAGGTGGAATCGAGAATAGCGTAGAGGCGGGCTTGCTGGAGGGCGGCGTGAGCGCGGGCGGGATCGAGAGCAGGGAACATGAATCAGGCGGGAGTCTCGATTTTACGTTCAAAAAAGCGTTCGAGAAAGTTGGTGGAGTACTTACCTCGGCGGAAGTCTTGATCGCGGACGATTCGTTGGCCGAGGGGGATGGTGGTTTTAACTCCGCGGATAATGGTTTCGTCGAGAGCGCGTTGCATCCGCGCGATGGCGGTAGAGCGGTCGGGTCCAGAGGCGATGAGTTTGCCGATCATGGAATCGTAGAAGGGGGGTACGGTGTAGCCGCCGTAGAGATGGGAATCGAGGCGGATACCGATGCCTCCTGGGGGGTAGAAGAGATTGATGGTGCCTGGGCAAGGGCGGAAGTCGTTGGCGGGATCTTCGGCATTGATACGGAATTCGACGGCGTGGCGGAGGGGTCGGAGATTATCGAACTCCGCACCAAGGCGTTCGCCTGCGGCGATGCGGATCTGTTCGCGAACGAGATCGATGCCGTAGACTTCTTCGGTCACGGGGTGTTCGACTTGAATGCGGGTATTCATTTCGAGGAAGTAGTAGTGGCCAGAGTTATCGACGAGAAACTCCATGGTGCCGGCGTTTTCGTAGTGGACGGCTTCGGCGAGTTTGATGGCGGCCTTGCCCATCCGTTTGCGCAGATCGTTATCGAGAAGGGGGGAGGGGGATTCTTCAAGGAGTTTTTGGTGGCGGCGTTGGATGGAGCAGTCGCGTTCGCCGACGTGAATAATTTTACCGCGTTTATCGCCAAGGATTTGGAATTCGATATGGTGAGGTTCTTCGATGAGTTTTTCGAGGTAGACGTCGGGGTTACCGAAGGCTTTTTCCGCTTCCATGCGGGCGGCGAGGAATCCCTTGACGAGACTGACGTCGTTATGGGCGGGTCGCATGCCTTTGCCGCCGCCACCAGCGACGGCTTTGATCATCACGGGGTACCCGATTTTTTTTGCGGCTTTGATGGCTTCATGTTCGGTAGCGACGGGGCCATCGCTACCTGGAGGGATGGGGACGCCAGCTTTGCGGGCATTTTCGCGGGCGAGAGATTTATCGCCCATTTTACGAATGGATTCGGG